>NZ_HG995459.1:0-962500 GCF_905336995.1 Pseudomonas sp. PP3
GTGGAGCTTCTGCGCGATGAGCTGCCTGCCCAACAATTCAACACTTGGATCCGTCCACTACAGGTCGAAGCCGAAGGCGACGAGTTGCGTGTCTATGCGCCCAATCGGTTTGTCCTGGACTGGGTCAACGAGAAATACCTCGGTCGCGTGATGGAGCTGCTGGACGAGCACGGCAATGGCATGGCGCCCGCGCTTTCCTTACTAATAGGCAGCAAACGTAGTTCGGCGCCGCGTGCAGCACCGAATGCTCCGCTAGCCGCAGCTGCGTCCCAGGCTCAGGCCGCGTCCGCACCTGTCAGCACACCGCCCCCGGCTCCAGCGCCAGCCAAGCGTGCAACGCAAAAAGTCGCCGAAGTCACCGAGGAGGAACCTTCCCGTGACAGCTTCGACCCGATGGCCGGCGCCAGTTCGCAACAGGCACCGGTTCGCTCCGAACAACGCACCGTGCAGGTTGAAGGCGCGCTCAAGCACACCAGCTACCTGAACCGTACCTTTACCTTCGAAAACTTTGTTGAAGGTAAGTCCAACCAATTGGCCCGGGCTGCAGCCTGGCAGGTGGCGGATAACCCTAAACACGGTTACAACCCGTTGTTCCTATATGGCGGCGTTGGTCTGGGTAAAACCCACTTGATGCATGCTGTGGGTAACCATCTATTAAAGAAGAACCCGAATGCCAAGGTTGTGTACCTGCATTCCGAGCGCTTCGTGGCGGACATGGTCAAGGCTCTGCAGCTGAACGCGATCAACGAGTTCAAGCGTTTCTACCGTTCGGTGGATGCTTTGCTGATCGATGACATTCAGTTCTTCGCCCGCAAAGAGCGTTCCCAGGAAGAGTTCTTCCACACCTTCAACGCCCTGCTTGAAGGTGGCCAGCAGGTCATTCTCACCAGTGACCGCTACCCGAAAGAAATCGAAGGCCTTGAAGAGCGCCTGAAATCCCGCTTCGGCTGGGGCCTGACGGTTGCCGTCGAGCCGCCGGAGCTGGAAACCCGTGTGGCGATCTTGATGAAGAAGGCCGACCAGGCCAAAGTCGAACTGCCTCACGATGCAGCGTTCTTCATTGCCCAGCGCATTCGCTCCAACGTCCGCGAGCTGGAAGGTGCGCTGAAACGCGTGATTGCTCACTCGCACTTCATGGGGCGCGATATCACCATCGAGTTGATTCGCGAATCCCTGAAGGACCTGTTGGCGCTCCAGGACAAACTGGTCTCTGTGGATAACATTCAGCGCACCGTCGCCGAGTATTACAAGATCAAGATTTCCGATTTGCTGTCCAAACGCCGTTCGCGTTCGGTCGCCCGTCCGCGTCAGGTTGCCATGGCATTGTCCAAGGAACTGACTAACCACAGCCTGCCGGAAATCGGCGATGTGTTTGGCGGACGTGACCACACGACGGTTTTGCACGCCTGCCGCAAGATCAATGAACTTAAGGAATCCGACGCGGACATCCGCGAGGACTACAAGAACCTGCTGCGTACACTGACCACTTGATGAACACCAGCGCAGCTTATTAAGGCAAGGGACTAGACCATGCATTTCACCATTCAACGCGAAGCCCTGTTGAAACCCCTGCAACTGGTCGCAGGCGTCGTCGAACGCCGACAGACCTTGCCGGTGCTCTCCAACGTGCTGTTGGTTGTCGAAGGCCAGCAACTGTCGCTGACCGGTACTGACCTGGAAGTCGAGCTGGTCGGTCGTGTTCAACTCGAAGAGCCTGCTGAAACCGGCTCCATCACTGTGCCTGCGCGCAAGCTGATGGACATCTGCAAAAGCCTGCCAAACGATGCGTTGATCGACATCAAGGTTGACGAGCAGAAGCTCGTGGTGAAGGCCGGGCGCAGCCGCTTCACGCTGTCGACTCTGCCAGCCAACGATTTCCCGACTGTTGAAGAAGGCCCGGGCTCTCTGACCTGCAGCCTGGAGCAAAGCAAGCTGCGTCGCCTGATCGAGCGCACCAGTTTCGCCATGGCTCAACAGGATGTGCGTTACTACCTCAATGGCATGCTGCTGGAAGTGTCGGCCGGCATCATTCGCGCCGTGGCCACTGACGGTCACCGTCTGGCGATGTGCTCGATGCAGGCCGATATCGGGCAACCGGACCGCCATCAGGTCATCGTGCCGCGCAAAGGTATCCTTGAGCTTGCACGTTTGCTGACCGAACCGGACGGCATCGTCAGCATCGTACTGGGTCAGCATCACATTCGTGCCACCACCGGCGAGTTCACGTTCACCTCGAAACTGGTCGACGGTAAATTCCCGGATTACGAGCGTGTTCTGCCAAAAGGCGGCGACAAGCTGGTACTCGGTGACCGTCAGGCACTTCGCGAAGCGTTCAGCCGTACCGCGATTCTGTCCAACGAGAAGTACCGCGGTATCCGTCTGCAACTGGCCAACGGTCAGCTGAAAATCCAGGCGAATAACCCGGAGCAGGAAGAAGCGGAAGAAGAAGTGGGCGTTGAGTACAACGGCGGCTCCCTGGAAATCGGCTTCAACGTGAGCTATTTGCTCGACGTGCTGGGCGTGATGACCACCGAGCAGGTTCGTCTGATCCTGTCCGACTCCAACAGCAGTGCGCTGGTGCAAGAGTCCGACAACGACGATTCGGCTTACGTCGTCATGCCGATGCGTCTGTAATCATGCTCAGCAGAACCTAGATGTCCTTAAGTCGCGTCTCGGTCACCGCGGTGCGCAATCTGCACCCGGTGACCTTCTCCCCCTCCCCCCGAATCAATATTCTTTACGGCGCCAACGGCAGCGGCAAAACCAGTGTTCTGGAAGCCATTCACCTGCTGGGGCTTGCCCGTTCGTTTCGTAGCACCCGGCTGTTACCGGTCATTCAGTATGAGCAACTGGCGTGCACAGTATTCGGACAGGTCGAACTTGCCGAGGGTGGGCAGAGCGCATTAGGTATCTCCCGGGATCGTCAGGGTGAGTTCCAGATCCGCATCGATGGCCAGAACGCCCGTAGCGCTGCGCAGTTGGCCGAGATACTGCCGCTGCAGTTGATCAACCCGGACAGCTTTCGTCTGCTTGAAGGGGCTCCGAAGATTCGCCGGCAGTTTCTCGACTGGGGTGTGTTCCACGTGGAACCCCGATTCATGTCGACATGGCAGCGCTTGCAGAAGGCGCTGCGCCAGAGAAACTCCTGGCTGCGGCATGGTACACTTGACGCCGTTTCGCAAGCGGTTTGGGACAGGGAACTGTGTCAGGCCAGCGCTGAAATCGATGAATACCGCCGCGCCTACATCAAAGCCTTAAAACCAGTCTTTGAACAGACCTTGAGCGAATTGGTTGAGCTTGAGGGCTTAACGCTCAGCTATTACCGAGGCTGGGACAAAGACCGTGAGTTGAGCGCAGTGCTCGCTGGGTCCTTGCAGCGGGACCAGCAAATGGGTCATACCCAGGCCGGACCACAACGCGCTGATTTGCGTCTCAGACTGGGCGCTCATAATGCCGCGGACATCTTGTCTCGTGGACAGCAGAAGTTGGTGGTCTGTGCTCTGCGGATTGCTCAAGGGCACTTGGTGAGCCAGGCACGACGCGGTCAGTGTATTTATCTGGTGGATGACTTGCCGTCCGAACTGGACGAGCAGCACCGCCGTGCGCTTTGCCGCTTGCTGGAAGACTTACGCTGCCAGGTGTTCATCACCTGTGTAGATCACGAATTATTGAGGGAAGGCTGGCAGACGGAAACGCCAGTCGCTCTGTTCCACGTGGAACAGGGCCGTATCACCCAGACCCACGACCATCGGGAGTGAAGGCATTGAGCGAAGAAAATACGTACGACTCAACGAGCATTAAAGTGCTGAAAGGCCTGGATGCCGTACGCAAACGTCCCGGTATGTACATTGGCGACACCGACGATGGTAGCGGCCTGCACCACATGGTGTTCGAGGTGGTCGACAACTCGATCGACGAAGCGCTCGCCGGCCACTGCGACGATATCAGCATTATTATCCACCCGGATGAATCCATCACCGTTCGCGACAACGGCCGTGGCATCCCGGTAGACGTGCACAAAGAAGAAGGCGTTTCCGCAGCCGAGGTCATCATGACCGTGCTGCACGCCGGCGGTAAGTTCGACGATAACTCCTACAAAGTTTCCGGCGGTCTGCACGGTGTAGGTGTTTCGGTAGTGAACGCCCTGTCGGAACAGCTGGTTTTGACTGTCCGTCGTAGCGGCAAGATCTGGGAACAGACTTACGTTCACGGTGTTCCGCAAGAACCGATGAAAATCGTTGGTGACAGCGAAACCACCGGCACCCAGATTCACTTCAAGGCTTCCAGCGAAACCTTCAAGAACATCCACTTCAGCTGGGACATCCTGGCCAAGCGGATCCGTGAACTGTCCTTCCTCAACTCCGGTGTCGGCATCGTCCTCAAGGATGAGCGCAGCGGCAAGGAAGAGCTGTTCAAGTATGAAGGCGGCCTGCGTGCATTCGTTGAATACCTGAACACCAACAAGACTCCGGTCAACCAGGTGTTCCACTTCAACATCCAGCGTGAAGACGGCATCGGCGTGGAAATCGCCTTGCAGTGGAACGACAGCTTCAACGAGAACCTGTTGTGCTTCACCAACAACATTCCACAGCGCGATGGCGGTACTCACCTGGTGGGTTTCCGTTCCGCACTGACGCGTAACCTGAACACCTATATCGAAGCTGAAGGCCTGGCGAAGAAGCACAAAGTCGCCACCACCGGTGATGATGCCCGTGAAGGCCTGACCGCGATCATTTCGGTAAAAGTACCGGATCCGAAGTTCAGCTCCCAGACCAAGGACAAGCTGGTTTCTTCCGAGGTGAAGACCGCGGTCGAACAGGAAATGGGCAAATACTTCTCCGACTTCCTGCTGGAAAACCCGAACGAAGCCAAGCTGGTTGTCGGCAAGATGATCGACGCCGCCCGTGCCCGTGAAGCGGCGCGCAAGGCCCGTGAGATGACCCGTCGTAAAGGCGCGTTGGACATCGCAGGACTGCCGGGCAAACTGGCGGACTGCCAGGAAAAAGACCCTGCCCTGTCCGAACTGTACCTCGTGGAAGGTGACTCTGCTGGCGGCTCCGCCAAGCAGGGGCGTAACCGTAAGACTCAGGCCATTTTGCCCCTCAAAGGTAAAATCCTGAACGTTGAGAAAGCACGCTTCGACAAGATGATCTCTTCCCAGGAAGTCGGCACCTTGATCACGGCGCTGGGCTGCGGCATCGGTCGCGAAGAGTACAACATCGACAAGTTGCGTTATCACAACATCATCATCATGACCGATGCTGACGTCGACGGTTCGCACATCCGTACTTTGCTGCTGACCTTCTTCTTCCGTCAGTTGCCGGAGCTGATTGAGCGTGGCTACATCTACATCGCTCAGCCGCCACTGTACAAAGTGAAGAAAGGCAAGCAAGAGCAATACATCAAAGACGACGACGCCATGGAAGAGTACATGACGCAGTCGGCCCTGGAAGATGCGAGCCTGCACCTGAACGAGGAAGCCCCGGGGATCTCCGGTGAAGCCCTTGAGCGTCTGGTGAATGACTTCCGTCTGGTGATGAAGACCCTCAAGCGTCTGTCGCGCCTGTACCCACAGGAACTGACCGAGCACTTCATCTACCTGCCGGCCGTGAGCCTGGAGCAACTGTCCGATCACGCAGCGATGCAGGATTGGCTGGCTCAGTACGAAGTGCGTTTGCGCACCGTCGAGAAGTCGGGCCTGGTCTACAAGGCCAGCCTGCGTGAAGACCGTGAACGTAACGTCTGGCTGCCAGAGGTCGAGCTGATCTCCCACGGCCTGTCGAACTACGTCACCTTCAACCGCGACTTCTTCGGCAGCAACGACTACAAAACCGTCGTATCCCTCGGCGCTCAACTGAGCACTCTGTTGGACGACGGCGCGTACATCCAGCGTGGCGAGCGCAAGAAGCAGGTCACCGAGTTCAAGGAAGCCCTTGAGTGGTTGATGGCGGAAAGCACCAAGCGCCATACCATCCAGCGATACAAAGGTCTGGGTGAAATGAACCCGGATCAGCTGTGGGAAACCACCATGGACCCGGGCTCGCGCCGCATGCTGAAAGTGACCATCGAAGACGCCATTGGCGCGGACCAGATCTTCAACACCCTGATGGGTGATGCGGTCGAACCCCGTCGTGACTTCATCGAAAGCAACGCCCTGGCGGTTTCCAACCTGGACTTCTGATCCCGGTCGACGCCAAAAAAAGCCAACGCATCTGCGTTGGCTTTTTTATTACCTGCCATTTACTCGCTCACCGGCGCCACGCTTTCCAACCGATACCCATACCCATAAATCGTCAGCAGTTGCCAACCACGATCAGCCGTCAGGCCAAGTTTGTTGCGCAGGCGGTAGATGTGGGTGTCCAGTGGGCGCGACGACGACATTTCTTCATGGGGCCAGAATCGCTCGTACAGATAGTCCCGCGACAACGGTCGGCCGAGGTTGCTGAACAGGCAGTGTGCCAGGCGGTACTCGCGCTCGGTCATGACGATCGGTTTTCCCTCGCGAGTGACGGTCAGTTCGGCATCGTCGAACACCAGGTCGTTGAAGCTCAAGGCGTCTGAGACTGTACGCTGTTGGCTGTGCCGGCGCAGCACTGCGCCCACTCGGGCCTTCAGTTCGTTGGGGCGAAACGGTTTGCTGACGTAGTCGTCGGCGCCGGTATTCAGGGCCTGGACGATATCGTTTTCGCCGTCTCGACTGGTGAGCATGATCGCGGCCGGTGGTGCGTCCATGTGTTCACGGCTCCAACGCAACACCTCCAGGCCGCTGAGATCAGGGAGTTGCCAATCGAGGATCAGCAGGTCGAACGTTTCCCGGCGCAGTTGTCGCAGCAGGTCTTCCCCGCGCTCGAAACTGTGCAGCGACCAGGGATGCTCGCCTGCGTCCGCCATCTGCTGCAGGGTTTGTTCGACCCGGCGCAGTTCGGCGGGCTCATCGTCCAATATCGCAACACGCATACGCGGTGGTTCCTTTACTGGGCAGTTAAAGGAAGCGGCCGCCAGTGGACGGCGTCCGCTATGATTCTTGAGTCTACGTCTGCAGATCGGAGATCTATGAAACCATTCACGCTGCCCTGCCCTTATTCCCATGAATAGCCCACTCCGTCAGGAAAGCCGTGAGCCGAGCCAGGTTGAGCGATTATTTCGGCAATTGGTGCGCGAGTGGTTGTGGATCAGTCTAGTGCTCCTGCCGCTGACTGCACTGCTGTCCTATCGACTTCAGATGAATCTGAACGATGCATCGCCAGGCTTGAGCGCGCTGCTGTCGGTGGCCCTGGTGGCCTGTGTTCTCGGGCTGCTGTTGTGGCGTCCGCGCCTGGCGCTCTGGCTGACGTTAAGTGGCATGCTGTGTGCCCTGCTGACGAGCGCCGGCCTCGCAGAGTTGAGAAAATGGTGGTCACCGACACCTGCGCTGCTGAGCATGCTGTTAGCGTATTTGATCTGGAACTGGCGGCGGCTCAGCGTGGTGCTGACGTATTTTGGCTGGGAGCTGGCGCGTCTGGACAGCGAACCGAAAGTGTTTCCGGAGCGTCGGCGTGCTCACTTCCCGAGCGGGGATCGCTTGCAGAAGCAGGTCATGGCCCTTGAGCAAGCCATGAGCCGGACGCGAGATACCCACCGTTTCATCGCCGACGGGCTCGAGTATTTGCCTGTAGCCACCTTGATCAGTGACCCCCACGGGCAGATTTTGCTCAGTAACCGCAAGGCCCGGGATCTGTTTGGTGGCAGTTTGGTGGGGGATGGTGTGCTTGAACAGCTGGTGAGGCTCGGTTACCCGAGTGTGCACCCTGCCCCGGGCTCGCATCTATCCACATTGCCGTTGCTGGAGTTCCGTGACGTAAGAGAACGCAGCTTGCGCCTGGAACGCGCTGAGTTGATACCGGCAGACGGCGAAACACCGGCCGGCTGGCTTTGGAGCCTGACGGACCTGAGTATTGAACGCGACGCGCAAGAGCAGCGGGCAGTCATGTTGCGCTTTCTCTCCCATGATTTGCGGGCACCGCACTCGGCCATTCTTGCGCTGCTCGATGTGCATCGCCATCAAGTGGGCGGTGACACGCAGCTCTTCAATCAAATCGAGCTTCAGGTGCGCAGGGCTTTGGACCTGACGGACGGCTTTGTGCAACTGGCAAAAGCTGAGTCTGATGCGTATCACTTTCAACCCAGCTTGTTTGCGATGCTGGTGCTGGATGTGTTCGATCAGGCGCTGCCCATCGCGCAACAAAAGCACATCCAACTGATGCACGAAGTGGAGGATGACGCTCAGGAAAGCTTGCTGATGGCGGACCAGGCTTTGTTGACCCGGGCGCTGTTCAATCTGCTGGAGAACGCGATCAAATACAGTGCTGCGGGCACTCATGTCAGTTTGCGCGTCAGGCACAGTGGCGACTGGCTGACCTGTGAGCTCACCGATCAAGGCAAAGGCATTGCCGCCGAAGAGTTGCCAGAGCTATTCAGCCAGTATCGACGTTTCTCTTCTGCCCAAGGGATCGACGGCGTGGGTCTGGGTTTGTCGATGGTGAAGGCCGTGGTGGATCGCCATGGGGGGCGAATTGAATGCTCCAGCGAGGTCGGCAAAGGCACCTGTTTCCGCCTCGATTTTCCGTTGCTTGAAGAGTGAGTCCCGGATGTTTTCGCGAGCATAAAAAAACCGGCTATATCAGCCGGTTTTTTTACGCCCATAAAAAACTTATGCACGGTTTTATGATTTTTATCATTTTATGAAATATATAATGAAATCATAAAGTTATTAAGATTTAACGACGTTTTTCAGCGAAACGGTACACAGCTTATCCACAGAATTTCAGACAGCCACCGAGTCCGTGGTAACCGGCGCTTTCGGAGCCGGCGGCAGCGAGCCCATATCGCGCTGCATTTGCTCGTTCCAGGCTTGAACCCGATCGTTCAAATCAGCAATGGCTCGCGGCCCGCTACCTTCGGCGTACATCGGCTCGCCAATGATCACGGTAATCACGCCGGGCTTCTTCGCCCAACCGGTTTTCGGCCAGAACTTGCCGGCATTGTGCGCAATCGGCAGCACCGGCAGGTCGGCGTTGACCGCTAATGCAGTCCCACCCCGTGAAAACTTTCCGATCGTGCCGTAAGGAACGCGTGTGCCTTCAGGGAAGATCAACACCCAGACGTTGTCCTTGAGCAGCTCGTCGCCCTTCTTGGCGACGTGCTTGAGGGCGGCTTTCGGGTTGTCACGGTCGATAGCGATTGGCCGTAGCATGGCCATCGCCCAACCGAAAAACGGCACATAAAGCAGTTCACGCTTGAGCACCTGACTCAGCGGAGAGAAATAGGCGGAGAGAAAAAACGTCTCCCAAGTACTTTGATGATTCGACTGGATCACGCAGGGACGATCCGGCACGTTGTGCTCGCCCTTCACTTCGTAGCGAATACCCAGGAACACCTTGCTTAACCACAAGGCGCAACGGCACCAATAGACATTGATGAAGCGATAACGCGCCTTGAATGGCAAAAAGGGCGCGATAAAAAAACTCAGGCTGCACCACAGCAAGGAGCTGGTGCCCAGCAGCAGGTAAAAGAGAAAGGTCCTGATGGCCTGCAATATCGACATGGTGACGTTTACCGTTGCGGGCAGCACCCGCCTGTATAAAGCGCACTCCTGATCAATCCTTTATCAGGAAATATCAGAAGCACTCTAATTGTGGATAAGTTCTGCGGCAATCGCCGCCAGATCGTCAAAAATCAATGTGCCGACCGGAAGGGTTTTACCCAAAGTCTTTTCGCCTTTCCCGGTCTTTACCAAAACTGGCTGAGAATCGACGGCTTTGGCGGCTTCCAGGTCACCGAGACTATCGCCGACGAACCAGAGATTGGTCAGCGATACGTTGTAATGTGCGGCGATGCTTTTCAGCATCCCGGGTTTTGGCTTGCGGCAATCGCAACCTTCGTCCGGCCCGTGCGGGCAATAGACGATCAGGCCGACTTCACCGCCCTGCTCTGCCACCAGCGAGCGCAGGCGCTCGTGCATGGCATCCAGGGTGGCGATGTCGTAATAGCCGCGAGCGATGCCCGACTGGTTGGTAGCGACCGCTACCGTCCAGCCGGCCTTGCTCAACTGCGCGATGGCTTCGATCGAACCGGGAAGTGGAATCCACTCCTCCACCGACTTGATGTAAGCGTCGGAGTCGTAATTGATCACTCCGTCGCGATCGAGAATCAGCAGTTTCAACAGCAGCCCCTTAGCCCAGCAGCGAAATGTCGGCGACGCCGAGGAACAGGCCACGCAGGCGCGCCAGCAACGCATAACGGTTGGCACGAACGTTGGCATCTTCAGCGTTGACCATCACCGCCTCGAAGAACGCATCCACCGGCTCGCGCAACGCCGCCAGGCGTGCCAGCGATTCGCTGTACTGACGAGCAGCAGCCATCGGCTGAACGGCCTGGTCTGCCTGCTGGATCGCCGAGTACAGGGAGAACTCGTTGGCGTTGTCGAAGTACTTGGCTTCTACCACGGTAGGAACGGAACCTTCGACCTTGCTCAGCAGGTTCGATACACGCTTGTTCACGGCGGCCAAGGCAGCGGCTTCCGGCAATTGACGGAAGGCCTCTACGGCTTGCACACGCTGATCGAAGTCCAGCGCCGAACCCGGTTTCAGGGCACGTACCGACAGGTAGGTCGCGACATCGACGCCTTCGTCTTCGTAACGCGCACGCAGACGATCGAAGATGAACTCCAGCACCGAATCGTTCAGGCCGGCAGCCTTGACCTTGGCGCCGAACGCGGTCACGGCGAAAGCCACGGCGTCGTTCAGGTCCAGATCGAGTTTTTTCTCGATCAGGATACGCAGCACGCCCAGCGCAGCACGGCGCAGTGCGTAGGGGTCTTTGCTGCCGGTTGGCAGCATGCCGATACCGAAAATACCCACCAGCGTGTCGAGCTTGTCGGCGATGGCCACGGCCGCACCGGTCAGGGTGGACGGCAATTCAGCGCCGGCACCGCGCGGCATGTACTGCTCGTTCAGCGCCAGTGCAACGTCTTGCGGCTCTCCATCGTTGAGGGCGTAGTAGTAACCGGCGACGCCTTGCATCTCCGGGAACTCGCCGACCATTTCGGTCGCCAGGTCGCACTTGGACAGCAGGCCTGCACGGGCAGCCCACGAAGCGTTGCCGCCGATACGTGCTGCGATGTACGCGGCCAGTTTGGAAACACGTTCGGCCTTGTCGTAGACGCTGCCGAGTTTTTCCTGGAACACCACGTTCTGCAGGCGCAGGTTGAAGTCTTCGAGTTTCTGCTTCTTGTCTTGCTTGAAGAAGAACTCGGCGTCGGTCAGGCGTGGGCGAACCACTTTCTCGTTACCGGCGATGATCTGCTGCGGGTCCTTGCTTTCGATGTTGGCCACGGTAATGAAACGTGGCAGCAACTTGCCGTCGGCATCCAGCAGGCAGAAGTACTTCTGGTTGTCCTGCATGGTGGTGATCAGCGCTTCTTGCGGCACATCGAGGAAGCGTTCTTCGAACGAGCACACCAGCGGCACCGGCCATTCGACCAGCGCGGTCACTTCGTCGAGCAGGTCAGGCGGCACGATCGCGGTGCCTTCCTGGCGGGTCGCCAGTTCTTCGGTGCGCTTGCTGATGATCTCGCGACGCTCGTTGGCATCGGCCAATACATAAGCGGCACGCAGGTCGGCCAGGTAGCTGGACGGCGAACCGATGCGCACGTTTTCCGGGTGATGGAAGCGGTGACCACGGGAATCGCGGCCGGACTTCTGGGCGAGGATGGTGCAGTCGATGACCTGGTCACCGAGCAGCATCACCAGCCATTGGGTCGGACGAACGAATTCTTCCTTGCGCGCGCCCCAACGCATGCGTTTCGGGATCGGCAAGTCGTTCAGCGAGTCTTCGACGATGGTCGGCAACAGGCTGGCGGTCGGCTTGCCGGCGATGCTTTGGCTGTAGCGCAGTTTCGGGCCGCTCTGATCGATTTCGCTCAGGTCGACGCCGCACTTCTTGGCAAAGCCCAGTGCCGCTTGAGTCGGGTTGCCTTCGGCATCGAACGCGGCCTGACGTGGCGGGCCATCGAGGTTGATGCTGCGATCCGGCTGCTGGGTGGCCAGTGCGGTAATCAGCACGGCCAGGCGGCGCGGGGCGGCATAAACGGTTTTGGTCTCGTAGTTCAGGCCGGCAGCTTGCAGGCCCTTGTCGATACCGGCGAGGAACGCCTCGGCCAGGGTGTTCAGGGCCTTGGGTGGCAGTTCTTCAGTGCCCAGTTCAACCAGAAAATCCAGAGCACTCATTGTGCAGCCTCCAGCTTGGCCAGTACTTCGTCACGCAGGTCCGGGGTCGCCATCGGGAAGCCCAGCTTGGCGCGAGCCAGCAGGTAGGCTTGCGCAACGGAACGCGCCAGGGTGCGTACACGCAGGATGTATTGCTGGCGCGCGGTCACGGAAATTGCCCGGCGTGCATCCAGCAGGTTGAAGGTGTGGGATGCCTTCAACACCATTTCGTAGCTCGGCAACGGCAGCGGCTGGTCGAGTTCGATCAGGCGCTTGGCTTCGCCTTCATAGAAATCGAACAGTTCGAATAGCTTGTCGACGTTGGCGTGTTCGAAGTTGTAGGTGGACTGCTCCACTTCGTTCTGGTGGAACACGTCGCCGTAGGTCACTTTGCCGAACGGACCGTCAGCCCAGACCAGGTCGTAGACCGAGTCCACGCCTTGCAGGTACATGGCCAGACGCTCAAGACCGTAGGTGATCTCGCCGGTCACCGGGTAGCACTCGATGCCGCCCGCTTGCTGGAAGTAAGTGAACTGCGTCACTTCCATGCCGTTGAGCCAGACTTCCCAGCCCAGACCCCAGGCGCCGAGGGTCGGCGATTCCCAGTTGTCTTCAACGAAGCGGATGTCGTGGACCAGCGGGTCCAGGCCGACGTGCTTGAGCGAGCCCAGGTACAGTTCCTGGAAGTTGTCCGGGTTCGGTTTCAGGACTACCTGGAACTGGTAGTAGTGCTGCAGACGGTTCGGGTTTTCGCCGTAGCGGCCGTCAGTCGGACGACGGCTTGGCTGCACGTAGGCGGCGTTCCAGGTTTCCGGGCCAATGGCGCGCAGGAATGTTGCGGTGTGGAAAGTGCCGGCGCCTACTTCCATATCGTAGGGCTGAAGTACCACACAACCTTGCTCGGCCCAGTATTGCTGGAGGGCGAGGATCAAGTCTTGGAAGGTACGCACGGCTGGCGTAGGCTGGCTCACGAAATTCACCTGTTTCTTGGGCTGCGATTTAAAGAGCGGGAGTATACCCGATTCATTGCTGCGCACGCCCCCTGGAGCCTTATGCCACGCTGCTTTTGGTGTTCTGAAGATCCGCTGTACATGGCTTATCACGATCAGGAGTGGGGCACGCCGCTACGCGATGCGCAGGGTTTGTTCGAGTTGCTTTTGCTCGAAGGGTTCCAGGCCGGCCTTTCCTGGATCACTGTGCTGCGCAAACGCGAGCATTATCGGCAGGTCATGTTCGGTTTTGACGTGCAGCGCGTGGCGCAGATGAGCGATGCGGAAATCGATGAATTGATGCTTGATCCCGGGATCATCCGCAACCGCCTCAAACTCAACGCGGCCCGGCGCAATGCCCAGGCTTGGCTGGCCCTTGAAGATCCGGTGGCGTTTCTCTGGTCTTTCGTCGGTGGCAAACCGGTGATCAATCATTTCAAGGATCGCAGCGAAGTGCCGGCCATCACGCCCCAGGCAGTGGAGATGAGCAAAGGCCTGAAAAAGGCCGGCTTCACGTTCGTCGGCCCGACCATTTGCTACGCCTTGATGCAGGCCAGCGGCATGGTCATGGACCACACCCAGGATTGCGATCGCTACGCGATGCTGGCGAACGGCGGTTAGAATGTCCGCCTCGCGCACAGCACAAGATCAGGAGTGACCTGTGGATAAGTTTAAAGGCGCCTTGCTGGTAGGCGCTCTGCGGCTGTTTGCCCTGCTTCCGTGGCGGGCCGTGCAGGCCGTGGGCTCGGCGATTGGCTGGGTCATGTGGAAAACCCCGAACCGCTCCCGCGACGTCGTGCGGATCAACCTCGCCAAGTGCTTTCCGGACATGGACCCCGCCGAACGCGAGCGTCTGGTCGGCCAGAGCCTGAAGGACATCGGCAAATCCCTGACCGAAAGCGCCTGCGCCTGGATCTGGCCGGCCCAGCGCTCCATTGATCTGGTGCGTGAAGTCGAAGGCCTTGATGTGTTGAAGGACGCACTGGCCTCGGGCAAAGGCGTGGTCGGCATCACCAGCCACCTGGGCAACTGGGAAGTGCTCAATCACTTCTATTGCAGCCAGTGCAAACCGATTATTTTTTACCGCCCGCCAAAATTGAAGGCTGTGGATGAGTTGCTGCAAAAGCAGCGAGTGCAATTGGGCAACAAGGTCGCCGCTTCCACCAAGGAAGGCATCCTCAGTGTGATCAAGGAAGTGCGCAAAGGTGGTGCAGTGGGCATTCCCGCTGACCCGGAACCGGCCGAATCCGCCGGGATTTTCGTGCCGTTCTTCGCCACGCAGGCGCTGACCAGCAAGTTCGTGCCGAACATGCTCGCGGGTGGCAAAGCGGTTGGCGTGTTCTTGCATGCCCTGCGGTTGCCGGACGGTTCGGGGTACAAAGTGATCCTCGAAGCGGCGCCGGAAGCGATGTACAGCACCGATACCGAGACTTCCTGCGCCGCAATGAGCCAAGTGGTCGAGCGCTATGTGCGGGCGTATCCAAGCCAGTACATGTGGAGCATGAAGCGCTTCAAGAAGCGTCCGCCGGGCGAAGAACGCTGGTACTGAGTTGATTGGCATGATCTGTGGATAACCCAGGGGCCGGGGTTATCCACAACCGTTCAAGAAAGGGCGCAGAAGATGTCCGAACACCGCAAATCGTTTCGCATCAAGATCAGCCACCACAGCTTTGGCGAATGCCTGGGCCAGACGCGTAACCTGTCGACGACAGGCGTCTACGTCATGCATCCAGGCTTGTCAGCGTTGCCAAAGGGCGCGGTGGTGTACGGACAGGTGCAGGACTTACCCACAGGTGCGCCGCGCGTGCGCATGGAAGTGGTGTTGGTGGATGCCGAAGGCATCGGTTTGCGCTACCTCTGACTAACGGGCCTGACGCTCGAGCTTTTTCAGAAACACCGTCATTTCCTTTTCTGCCTGCTTGTCGCCATGGGCGCGCGCGGCTTCCAGGCCCTGTTCCCACGCCTGACGTGCAGCCGCGAAATCCTCCAGCCCCAGATGGGCCTTGCCCAGCAGCTTCCAGGCCGCCGAATACTTCGGATCGAATTCGACGCAACGCTGGAAATGCTCGGCGGCCTTGGCGTTTTCCCCAAGGTCCAGATAACCCTTGCCCAGCCCGAAGCGCAGCAATGAGTTATCCACACCCTTGGCGAGCATTTTTTCCAGGGATTCGATCACAGGAGCGTTTCCAGGTCAGTGTCGTTGTCGAAATCGAATCGCCAGCAAGCCGACTCCTACAGGTTTTGCGCGCTTCTCTGTAGGAACTGGCTTGCCAGCGATGGCGGTCTAAAGCATTCAGAAAAAGCTCAACCCTACATGGAACAGCTTCTCCACATCGCGTATATGCTTTTTATCCACAAGGAATAAAATCACATGGTCACCGGTTTCGATCACGGTGTCGTCGTGGGCGATGATCACTTCTTCGTCGCGGATGATCGCGCCGATGGTGGTGCCCGGTGGCAAACCGATGTTTTCGATGGCTTTGCCGATCACCTTGCTCGATTTGGCATCGCCATGGGCAATGGCCTCGATGGCTTCCGCCGCGCCCCGGCGCAGTGAGTGCACGCTGACGATGTCGCCGCGTCGGACGTGGGCCAGCAAGGTGCCGATGGTCGCCAGTTGCGGGCTGATGGCGATGTCGATATCGCCGCCCTGGATCAGGTCGACATAGGCCGGGTTGTTGATGATGGTCATCACCTTCTTCGCCCCCAGACGCTTGGCCAGCAGCGACGACATGATGTTGGCTTCGTCGTCGTTGGTCAGGGCCAGGAACAGGTCGGCGTCGGCGATGTTTTCTTCCATCAGCAGGTCACGGTCGGAAGCACTGCCCTGCAACACCACAGTGCTGTCCAGAGTGTCGGAGAGATGGCGGCAGCGCGCCGGATTCATCTCAATGATCTTCACCTGATAACGGCTTTCGATGGCCTCGGCCAGACGCTCGCCAATCTGGCCGCCGCCCGCGATGACGATGCGCTTGTACGTCTCGTCGAGTCGGCGCATTTCGCTCATCACCGCGCGGATATTCGCTTTGGCGGCGATGAAAAATACCTCATCATCGGCCTCGATCACCGTATCGCCCTGGGGCAGGATCGGTCGGTCACGACGGAAAATCGCGGCCACGCGGGTTTCGACGTTCGGCATGTGCTCACGCAGCTGGCGCAATTGCTGGCCCACCAACGGCCCGCCGTAGTAAGCCCGCACCGCCACCAGTTGCGCCTTGCCTTCGGCGAAGTCGATCACCTGCAGGGCGCCGGGGTGCTGGATCAGGCGCTTGATGTAGTTGGTGACCACTTGCTCCGGGCTGATCAGCACATCCACCGGAATCGCTTCATTCTGGAACAGCTGCTCTTCGCGGGTCAGGTACGCGGCTTCGCGCACCCGGGCGATTTTGGTCGGCGTGTGGAACAGGGTGTGGGCGACCTGGCAGGCGACCATGTTGGTTTCATCGCTGTTGGTCACCGCGACCAGCATGTCCGCATCATCGGCCCCGGCCTGACGCAATACGGTCGGGAACGAACCACGGCCCTGGACGGTGCGGATGTCCAGTCGGTCGCCGAGGTCGCGCAGACGCTCACCGTCAGTGTCGACCACAGTGATGTCGTTTGCCTCGCTGGCCAAGTGTTCCGCCAGCGAACCGCCGACCTGCCCTGCGCCGAGGATGATGATTTTCATCCAGTCACTCCCTTAAACCGTTTAGCCGCGTGCAGCGGCGATCTTGATCAACTTTGCGTAGTAGAAACCGTCGTGACCGCCCTCTTGGGCCAGCAATTGGCGACCGTGGGGTTGCTTGATGCCGGCCGCCGTGGCCAGGTCCAGCTCACGGGCGCCCGGTGTGCGGGCGAGGAACGCTTCAATGACTTCGGTGTTTTCGGTCGGCAGCGTCGAGCAGGTGGCGTAGAGCAAGATGCCGCCCACTTCCAGGGTCGTCCACATGGCGTCGAGCAGTTCGCCTTGCAACATCGCCAACGCGGCAATGTCATCGGGTTGGCGGGTCAGCTTGATGTCCGGGTGACGACGAATCACCCCGGTGGCCGAACATGGCGCATCGAGCAGAATGCGCTGGAACGGCTTGCCGTCCCACCACGCCTGAGTGTCGCGACCGTCGGCGGCGATCAGTTCGGCGCTGAGTTTCAGGCGTTCGAGGTTTTCACGCACGCGCACCAATCGCTTGGCTTCAAGATCCACCGCCACGACGCCGGCCAGTTTTGGCTCGGCTTCAAGAATGTGGCAGGTTTTGCCGCCCGGTGCGCAACAGGCGTCGAGCACTCGTTGGCCCGGTGCGAGATCCAGCAGATCGGCGGCCAGTTGCGCGGCTTCGTCCTGCACGCTGATCCAGCCATCGGCGAACCCCGGCAGGCTGCGCACATCGGCTGCGGCCTCGAGCACGATACCGTCGCGGCTGAAAACACACGCTGTTGCGGCGATACCGGCGTCCGTCAGCAAGCCCAGGTAGGCGTCGCGACTGTGATGACGACGGTTGACCCGCAGAATCATGGGCGGATGCGCATTGTTCGCGGCGCAAATGGCTTCCCATTGCTCAGGCCAGAAAGCCTTGAGGGATTTTTGCAGCCAGCGCGGGTGAGCGGTGCGCACCACAGGATCACGTTCCAGCTCGGCGAAAATCGTTTCGCTTTCGCGCTGGGCATTACGCAGCACAGCGTTGAGCAAAGCCTTGGCCCAGGGCTTTTTCAGCTTGTCGGCGCAACCGACTGTTTCGCCAATGGCGGCATGGGCCGGAACGCGGGTGTAGAGCAATTGATAGAGGCCCACCAGCAGCAACGCTTCGACATCGGCGTCGGCAGCCTTGAACGGTTTCTGCAACAACTTGGCCGCCAGCGCCGACAAACGCGGCTGCCAGCGAGCGGTGCCGAAGGCCAGGTCCTGAGTGAAGCCGCGATCCCGGTCCTCGACCTTGTCCAACTGCGTGGGCAGCGAACTGTTGAGCGACGCTTTGCCGCTCAGGACGGCGGCGAGTGCCTTGGCGGCGGCCAGACGCGGGTTCATTGAGTGTCCGCCGCTTGACCGAGTACCGTGCCGACGGCGAACTTCTCGCGACGGCTGTTGAACAGGTCACTGAAGTTCAAAGCCTTGCCACCGGGCAGTTGCAGGCGAGTCAGGCACAGGGCCTGTTCACCGCAGGCGACGACCAGACCGTCCTTGCTGGCGCCGAGGATTTCCCCCGGGGCGCCCTTGCCTTCGGCCAGGTTCGCCGCCAGCACTTTCAGGGCTTCGCCGTTCAAGGTGCTGTGAGTGATCGGCCAAGGGTTGAACGCGCGGACCAGACGTTCCAGTTCAACCGCCGGGCGCGCCCAGTCGATGCGTGCTTCGTCTTTGTTCAATTTGTGTGCATAAGTGGCGAGGCTGTCGTCCTGCCCTTCACCCTCCAGCGTGCCGGCGGCGAGGCCGGCAATCGCCTGGACCACAGCCGGTGGACCCATTTCGGCCAGTCGATCGTGGAGGCTGCCACCGGTGTCATCGGCGCTGATCGGCGTGGAGACCTTGAGCAGCATCGGCCCGGTATCCAGGCCGGCTTCCATGCGCATCACGGTCACGCCGCTTTCGGCATCGCCTGCTTCCACGGCACGCTGGATCGGCGCCGCACCGCGCCAGCGCGGCAGCAGCGAAGCGTGGCTGTTGATGCAGCCCAGGCGCGGAATATCGAGCACCACTTGCGGCAGGATCAGGCCGTAGGCGACTACCACCATCAAGTCTGGTTTCAACGCGGCCAGTTCAGCTTGCGCGTCTTCGTTGCGCAGGGTGGGCGGTTGCAGCACCGGGATGTTGTTTTCCAGTGCCAACTGCTTGACCGGGCTGGGCATCAGTTTTTGCCCACGGCCGGCCGGACGGTCAGGTTGGGTGTAGACCGCAACGATCTCGTAGGGGCTGTTCAGCAGGGCCTTGAGGTGTTCGGCGGCGAATTCCGGGGTGCCGGCAAAGACGATGCGCAGTGGCTCAGTCATGAAAGCTCTCGATTACAAAGCAGCTTGAAAAGAAAAAGGCTTGCCGCAGCAAGCCTTTGAAGAGGGGCATCAGGCGTTCTGGCGATGGAGCTTTTCCAGTTTCTTCTTGATGCGGTCGCGTTTGAGCGTGGACAGGTAATCGACGAACAATTTGCCGTTGAGGTGGTCGCATTCATGCTGGATGCACACCGCGAGCAGATCTTCGGCGATCAGTTCGTAAGGCTTGCCGTCGCGGTCCAGTGCCTTGACCCTGACCCGTTGCGGGCGATCGACGTTTTCGTAGAAGCCCGGCACTGACAGGCAACCTTCCTGATACTGGCCCATGTCGTCGGTCAGCGGTTCGAGCTCGGGGTTGATGAACACTCGCGGCTCGGTGCGGTCTTCGGAAAGGTCCATCACGACGATACGTTTGTGCACGTTGACCTGGGTCGCGGCGAGGCCGATGCCTGGCGCTTCATACATTGTTTCAAACATGTCGTCGACCAACTGACGCACTTCGTCGTCAACTACGGCCACAGGTTTGGCGATAGTGCGCAGGCGCGAGTCGGGAAATTCGAGGATGTCTAAAATGGCCATAAGCTTGATTACTGCACGTGTGAAGTAAAGTCGGGTCGATGGCCTGGCGGGTCCGAAGATGCAGGCTACCGTTGTAAAACGTAGCTCCCTTCTTTTGATTAGCAAGCCGGGAGCGAGCCACTGACGGCTCTGGCGTTTCACGCGAACGCACATAATAAAGGGATTCACCGCATGAGGAAATCACTACTCGCCTTGCTCCTTCTGGCCTCGGCCGGTTTGGCGCACGGGCAAGTGCAACTTCGGGAAGGTTTTCCACAGCAATACACGGTGGTATCGGGGGATACACTCTGGGACATCTCGGGTAAATACCTCCGTGAGCCGTGGCAGTGGCCGCAGTTGTGGCAAGCCAATCCGCAGATCGAAAACCCCAATCTCATCTATCCCGGCGATTCGCTGTCGCTGGTCTACGTCAATGGCCAGCCACGCCTGACCCTCAGCCGGGGGGCGTCGCGGGGCACCATCAAGCTCTCGCCGCGGGTGCGCACCAGCCCGGTGGCCGACGCGATTCCGAGCATCCCGCTGAAATCGATCAACAGCTTTCTGCTGAGCAACCGCATCGTCGACAAGGCCGAGGATTTCGACAAGGCGCCGTACATCGTCGCCGGTGATGCCGAGCGCGTGCTCAGCGGCACCGGTGACCGGATCTTTGCCCGCGGCCACTTCGATCCGGCGCAACCGGTGTACGGCATCTTCCGCCAGGGCAAGGTCTACACCGATCCTCAAACCCAGGAGTTCCTGGGGATCAATGCTGATGACATCGGTGGCGGCGAGATCGTCGCCACCGAAGGCGACGTTGCCACGCTGGCGCTGCAACGCACGACCCAGGAAGTGCGCCTTGGCGACCGTTTGTTCAGCGGCGAGGAGCGCTCTATCAACTCGACGTTCATGCCCAGCGCGCCAAGCAGTGAAATCGATGGTTTGATCATTGATGTGCCGCGCGGCGTCACGCAGATCGGTGCGCTGGATGTGGTCACGCTGAACAAAGGTCAGCGCGATGGTTTGGCCGAAGGCAACGTGCTGGTGGTGATGAAGACCGGGGAAACCGTGCGTGATCGTATTACCGGTCAGCCGCTGAAAATTCCCGATGAACGCGCCGGCCTGCTGATGGTTTTCCGCACCTACGACAAGCTCAGCTACGGGTTGGTGCTCAACGCATCGCGCTCCCTGGCGGTGATGGACAAGGTGCGAAATCCGTAAGCGTGCTTCACAAGTTACCAACAGAGTTATCCACAGCTTATTCCCGTTTGTACGGGTGCTCATAACGATCAAGGATGATCCATGTCGCGGTCTGCTGTTACACCGGTTTCCCCTGCGGAACTGGAAGCTCGTTTACGTCTGCACCGTTTGCCGGAACTCGGACCGGTGCGTTTCAAGAAGTTGCTCGAGGCCTTCGGTTCGGCATCAAAAGCCATCAGCGCTCCGGCCAGTGCCTGGCGCGCGCTCGGCTTGCCACTGGCGTGTTCCGAGGCCAGGCGCTGTGCTGAAATCCGCGATGGGGCGAGCCACGCATTGGCCTGGCTGGAGCGCCCGGGCCAGCATTTACTGATGTGGGACCAATCCGACTACCCGGCGTTGCTGGCGCAAATCAGCGATGCGCCGCCATTGTTATTCGTGGCGGGCGATCCCGGTATCCTGGAAAAACCACAGCTGGCGATGGTGGGCAGTCGTCGCGCCTCACGGCCGGGCATGGACACCGCGGCGGCGTTTTCCCGCAGTCTGGCCAACGCCGGTTTCGTCATCACCAGTGGTTTGGCGCTGGGTATCGATGCCGCCGCGCATCAGGCTGCATTAGACGTCGGCGGGCAAACGGTCGGTGTGCTTGGCACGGGTCTTGAAAAGTTTTATCCACAGCGCAATCGGCGGCTGGCGGACGCCATGATCGCCTCCGGCAGCGCGGTGCTTTCGGAGTTTCCACTGGATGCCGGCCCCACCGCCAGCAACTTCCCGCGGCGCAATCGCATCATCAGCGGTTTGTCCCTCGGCGTGTTGGTGGTCGAAGCCAGCGTGGCCAGTGGTTCGTTAATCACGGCCAGGCTGGCGGCGGAACAGGGGCGTGAGGTTTACGCGATTCCCGGGTCGATCCACCACCCCGGCGCCCGGGGTTGCCACCAGTTGATCCGCGACGGAGCGATATTGGTAGAGACCATCGAACATATCCTCGAAGCCCTGCGAGGTTGGCAGCAACAACCGTTGTTCACAGAAACCTGCGAGGCTGCGACCCGCCATCCCCTGTTGATGCTGCTGCATGCGGCGCCTCACACCAGTGAAGCACTGGCCGTCGCCAGCGGCTGGGCGTTGCCCAAAGTGTTGGCGGCATTGACGGAACTGGAGATGGACGGCAACGCCGTGTGTGAAAACGGGCGCTGGTTTGCGCGGGTGAGCTAGGTTTTATAAACAAGATCGGTAAACTGCGCAGAGCCTTATTCTGGAGTGTTTTTCATGGTCAACAGTTGGCGTGTGCAGCAAGCCGCACGAGCAATTCGCGCAGGGGCGGTGATTGCCTACCCAACCGAAGCTGTCTGGGGCCTGGGTTGCGACCCGTGGGACGAAGAGGCAGTGGAGCGTTTGTTGCTGATCAAGGGCCGGGCGGTGGATAAAGGCCTGATCCTGGTGGCCGACAACATCCGTCAGTTCGATTTCCTGTTTGAGGACTTCCCCGAGCTGTGGATGGACCGCATGGCCAGTACCTGGCCGGGGCCGAACACCTGGCTGGTGCCGCATCAGAACATGTTGCCGCAATGGATTACCGGCGTGCACGAAACCGTGGCGCTGCGGGTCAGCGATCACCCGCAGGTGCGGGAATTGTGCGCACTGGTCGGGCCGCTGGTGTCGACCTCCGCCAACCCGCAAGGCCGGCCGGCGGCGCGGACGCGGGTTCGCGTCGAGCAGTATTTCCGTGGACAGGTTGATCTGGTGCTTGGCGGGATGCTGGGTGGGCGCAAGAACCCGAGCGTGATTCGCGATCTGGCGACGGGGCATGTTGTGCGCCCGGATTGAGACCGCGTCGGCCCCATTCGCTGGCAAGCCAGCTCCCACAGGTTTCGGGGGGAACACAAATATTGTGAACACCAGAAATCACTGTGGGAGCTGGCTTGCCAGCGATGAGGCCCCGTCAAACGCTGAAAATCTTAGGGCAACAAAACAACCGAGCCCGTTGTCCGCCGCGCCGACAACTCCGTCTGCGCCTTCGCCGCATCCGCCAGTGGATAACGCTGGCTGATGTCCACCGTCAGCTTGCCGCTGATGATCATCTCGAACAGCTCATCGGCCATCCGCTGCAGGTTCTCGGCGTTGTTTGCATAAGTGCCCAGCGTCGGTCGGGTCACGTACAGCGAGCCCTTACCCGCCAGTATCCCCAGATTCACCCCGTCCACTGCGCCGGACGCATTGCCGAAACTCACCACTAAGCCCCGTGGCGCCACGCTGTCGAGCGATGTCAGCCAGGTGTCCTTGCCCACGCCGTCGTACACCACCGGGACTTTTTTCCCGTCGGTCAATTCCAGTACCCGTTGTGCAACGTTTTCATGGCTGTAGTCGATGGTCGCCCAGGCGCCGTTGGCCTTGGCCAGCGCGGCTTTCTCTGCCGAGCTCACGGTGCCGATCAGCTTGACGCCCAGGGCCTTGGCCCATTGGCAAGCCAGCGAGCCGACACCACCGGCCGCCGCGTGGAACAAAATGGTCTCGCCACCCTTGAGTTCGTAGGTCTGGCGTAGCAGGTACTGCACGGTCAGGCCCTTGAGCATCACGCCTGCGGCCTGTTCGAAACTGATGGCGTCCGGCAGGTGCACCAGATTGGCCTCGGGCAACACGTGAACTTCGCTGTAGGCGCCCAAAGGTCCGCTGCCGTAGGCAACACGATCGCCCACCTTGAACCGCGTCACTTCGCTTCCGACCGCCTCGACCACGCCCGCCCCTTCGGAACCGACCCCCGATGGCAGAGACGGCGGTGGGTAGAGGCCGCTGCGGTAATAAGTATCGATGAAGTTCAGGCCGATGGCCTTGTTGGTCACGCGGACTTCTTTGGGGCCGGGCCCGGCCGGCTGGTAATCCACATACTCAAGCACTTCGGGGCCGCCATGGGCACGGAACTGGATACGCTTTGCCATCTGCTCTCTCCTGTGGTCGATTTACCAAGCGTCCTATCGGACTCCTAAGCTTGATCTTCGTCAACTGCGGCGAGCACATCGGCGGTGGTATGCTACGCGCCCATTTGCGCAGGCCCCGCTCCGATGGAGCGCCGCGTAGCTTTGCCCGATCCAAGGTGATGCCATGACTACCCGCACCGAGGCCGTAAAAGCCTATCTGCTCGACCTGCAAGACCGCATTTGTGCTGCCCTGGAAGCCGAAGACGGCGGCACGCACTTCGTCGAAGACGCCTGGACCCGGCCTGCCGGTGGCGGTGGACGTACGCGGGTGATCGAAAACGGCACAGTCATCGAAAAGGGCGGCGTCAACTTTTCCCACGTCTTTGGCAGCGGTCTGCCACCGTCCGCCAGCGCCCACCGTCCGGAGCTGGCCGGCCGTGGCTTCGAAGCGCTCGGCGTGTCGCTGGTGATTCACCCGCACAACCCGCATGTGCCGACCTCACACGCCAACGTGCGTTTTTTCATCGCCGAAAAAGAAGGTGAAGAACCGGTCTGGTGGTTCGGCGGCGGTTTCGACCTGACGCCCTACTACGGCAACGAAGAAGACTGCGTGCACTGGCACCGCGTCGCCGAACAGGCTTGCGCGCCGTTCGGTGCCGACGTCTACCCGCGTTACAAGGCCTGGTGCGACAGCTACTTCCACATCAAGCATCGCCATGAGCCGCGCGGTATCGGCGGTTTGTTTTTCGATGACCTGAACGAGTGGGACTTCGACACCAGCTTCGCTTTCATGCGTGCAATTGGCGATGCGTACATCGACGCCTACCTGCCGATTGTGCAACGGCGCAAGAACGACACGTTCAACGCCCAGCAGCGGGAGTTCCAGGAATACCGTCGTGGTCGCTACGTCGAGTTCAACCTGGTCTACGACCGCGGCACACTGTTTGGCCTGCAATCGGGCGGGCGTACCGAATCGATCCTGATGTCGCTGCCACCACAAGTGCGCTGGGGTTATGACTGGAAAGCCGAACCGGGCAGCGAAGAAGCGCGCCTGACTGAATACTTCCTGCAAGACCGCGACTGGTTGGCCGAGGCCTGAACGAGGAATCCTGATGGACCGTTATGTCGTATTCGGTAACCCGATTGGCCACAGCAAATCGCCGTTGATTCATCGCCTGTTTGCCGAGCAGACCGGGCAGAAGCTCGACTACAGCACCTCGTTGGCACCCCTCGACGATTTTTCCGGCTGTGCCCGGGCGTTTTTCCTTGAAGGCCGTGGGGCGAATGTGACGGTGCCGTTCAAGGAAGAAGCCTACCGCCTCGCGGACACCCTGACCGCGCGGGCGCAACGGGCTGGCGCCGTGAACACCCTGAGCAAACTGGCCGATGGCAGCTTGCTGGGTGACAACACCGATGGCGCCGGGCTGGTGCGGGACTTGACGGTGAACGCCGGGTTCAGCCTCGAAGGCAAACGCATCCTGCTGTTGGGGGCCGGTGGCGCTGTGCGCGGTGCGCTGGAACCCCTGCTCGCCGAACACCCGGCGTCGGTGATCATCGCCAACCGTACGGTGGACAAGGCCGAGTTGCTGGCGGAACTGTTCTGCGATCTGGGGCCGGTATCGGCCAGTGGCTACGACTGGCTGCTGGAATCGGTGGACTTGATCATCAATGCGACGTCCGCGAGCCTCACCGGCGATGTACCGCCGATTGCGCCGAGCCTGATCGAGCCGGGCAAAACGCTGTGCTACGACATGATGTACGGCAAGGAGCCGACGTCGTTCTGCCGTTGGGCCAGCGAACATGGCGCGGCGGTGTCGATGGATGGTTTGGGGATGCTGGCCGAACAAGCGGCCGAAGCCTTCTTCCTGTGGCGCGGCGTGCGTCCGGATACAGCGCCGGTGCTGGCCGAACTGCGCCGGCAGTTGGCTCTCTAGGCCTTTGTGGCGAGGGAGCTTGCTCCCGCTGGGCTGCGGAGCAGCCCTAAAGAAATGAGCTGATCACATTGCGGGCGCTTCGCACCCGAGCGGGAGCAAGCTTCCTCGCCACAGGGTTCAGTGCGTTTCCCGTGCAATGTTTCAGTCTTCAAAGCGAATCGGGCATTTCTCCGCGCCTTCGAGCTTGCGTAGCTCCTCCACCACCTGCGGCCGCGCCTGGCGCAAGGTCAAGCTGCGATCCTGGCGCAACAAGCGCCGCGCTTCCTGATGCAGCATCTCCACCCCTGAATAGTCGATGAAATTGATCTGCTGCGCCTCGATCACCACGCGTGCGCCGTGCAAGCGTTGCAGGCGCACTTGCAGGTAATGGCTGGCGCCGAAGAAGATCGAGCCGCCAACGCGCAGAATGTCTTCATCGCCGTCACGCACATGTTGGACCCGCGGTTGCGAGGTGCGTTTGAGGTAGAAAAACAGCGAGGCCAGTACGCCGGCGTAAATCGCCGTCTGCAGTTCCAGCAATAGCGTGGCGACGCAGGTCAGGGCCATGACCACGAATTCGGCGCGGCTCACCCGCAGCAAAGCCCGAATGCCGCGGTGGTCCACCAGGCCCCAGGCGATCAACAGAATGCTGCCCGCCATGGCCGGGATCGGAATGTGCGCAATCAGACTCGCGCCAAATACCGCAAACAGCGCCACCCACAACGCCGAAAAAATCCCGGCCAACGGTGAGCAGGCCCCTGCTTCGTAACTGAGGCCGGAACGGGTGAACGAACCGGCTGACAGCGATCCGGAAAAAAACGCGCCGACGATATTAGACAGGCCTTGGGCGCGAACTTCCTGGTTAGCGTCGAGAAGTTGTTGCGAGCGTGCGGATATCGAGCGGGCAATCGACAGGCTGGTAACCAAGCCGAGCATGCCGACGGCGACGGCGCTGGGCAGCAGACGCAAGATCAAATCGAGATCCAGCGGCAACGGACTGAAGGGCGGCAGCTTGCCGGCGAAGGCGCTGACCAGTTGCACATGGCCGAACATCGATGGCCACGCCCACACCAGCACTGAGCCGAGCACCAAGGTGATCAGCAGGGTTGGCCAACGTGGCAGCCACAGTTTGAGGACCACCCCCATCCCCACCGTGGCCAACCCTAGCGCCAGTGAGGCTTTGTCGGTTTCGCCGAGATGGCGAAACAGAGTGATGAAACTGTCCAGGGCGGTGGCCTGGCTCGGCAAGTCCAGCCCCAGCAGGTTGGGCAGTTGGCCGACGGCAATCACCACCGCCGCGCCGAGGGTGAAACCGAGCACCACCGAGTGGGAGACGAAGTTCACCAGCGCGCCAAAACGCAGCAATCCCAGCAGCCATTGGAAAATCCCCGCCAGGAAGGTCAGCAACAGGATCACGGTGACGTAGTCCTGCGTCGCCGGCACGGCCAGAGGACTGACGCTGGCATACAGGACAATGGAGATCGCTGCCGTAGGACCGCAGATCAAATGCCACGACGAACCCCACAGGCACGCGATCAGCACCGGAATAATGGCCGCGTACAACCCGTATTCCGGTGGGAGACCGGCGATCAGTGCGTAGGCAATGGATTGCGGCAACGCGAGAATTGCACCGCTGAGGCCAACGATCAGATCACGACCGACGCTGGCGCGGGTTTGCCGGGGCAACCAGGTGAGAAAGGGGAAGAGCGAATGGCGGCTGGGAAAGGCCATGGGTCCTCTCGGTTGGGGGTTTGCGCAAGGGTAGCAGGACAAAGCCAGCATTGTGGCGAGAGCGCTTTTTTGTGGCGAGGGAGCTTGCTCCCGCTGGAGCGCGTAGCGATCCCAATCCAGTCAACGCGGATAGTCAGCCTTATCCGAGTCGTCCGGGTTAGCGTCTGCTACGCAGCCGAGCGGGAGCAAGCTCCCTCGCCACAGGTAATCTTTACAGTCCCTTGCCAGGTAATCATTGCAATCCCTTGCCAGGCAATCACTACAGTCCCTTGCCAGGTAATCGTTACAGCTTGGCCTTGACCGCTGGCAACGCATCCTTGCCATCCACGGTCTTCACGCCATCCAGCCATTTATCCAGCACCGCCGGGTTGGCCTTGATCCACGCCTTGGCGGCGTCAGCATTGCTGATTTTCTTGTTCACCACCTCGGCCATGATGCTGTTCTCCATTTCCTGGGTAAAGCTCAGGTTGGTCAGCAGTTTGCCAACGTTCGGGCAGGCCTGTGCATAACCTTTGCGGGTCAGGGTGTACACGCTGCCGGTGTCGCCGAAGTATTTCTCGCCGCCCTTCAGATAGTGCATTTTCAGCTGCACGTTCATCGGGTGTGGGGTCCAGCCGAGGAAAGTCACGAATTTCTGTTTTTTCACCGCGCGAGACACTTCGGCCAACATCGCCTGCTCGCTGGACTCGACCAGTTTCCACTGGCCCATGTCGAAATCGTTCTTCTTGATGATCTCCTGCAGGGAGATGTTCGCAGGTGCGCCGGAACCGATGCCGTAGATTTTTTTGTCGAACTTGTCGGCAAACTTGTTCAGGTCGGCAAAGTTATGCACACCCGCGTCCCACACGTAGTCCGGGACCGCGAGAGTGAACTCGGTGCCGTCGAGGTTTTTCGCCAGTTGCGTAACATCGCCGGTGGCGACGAACTTGTCGTAGAAGCCCTGCTGCGCCGGCATCCAGTTACCCAGGAACACATCGACCTGGCCGTCCTTGAGCCCGCCAAAGGTAATCGGCACCGCGAGGGTGTCGACCTTGGCCTTGTAGCCCATGCCGTCCAGCAGAAACCCGGTGATGGCATTGGTCGCGGCGATGTCGCTCCAACCCGGGTCGGCCATTTTCACCGTCTCGCATTGATCGGCGAACGCCGATGCACTGCTCAGAGCCAGGAGCCCGACCGTCAGTACTGTGGATAACCTTTGCATGGACTTCCCCTTAACATTATTGGTTTTGGCAGGGTTGTGGATAACGTGCTTTACGCTCCAGATCGTCGAGGTCGATATGGTTACGCATGTACTGCTGACTGGCGTCCACCAGCGGCTGGTGATCCCAGCTCTTCAGCTTGCCGATGGTCAGCGCTTCGGCGACAAAGCGCCGACGCCGCTGGCTCGCGAGCACCTGTTGATGGATCGCCGGAATGTCCCATTTGGCCCGCGCCTCGGCGAGAAAATCGTCGAACAGCTGGCGATGTTGCGGCGATTGACTGAGTTCTTCCTGTTCGCGCGGGTCGTTATGTACATCGAAGAGTAGGCAAGGGTCGTCTTCGCTGTAGATGAATTTGTAAGCACCGCGACGAATCATCATCAACGGGCTGATGGTGCCTTCGGCCATGTACTCGCCGAAGACTTCGTCGTGACCGCCCTGCCCTTGCAGATGCGGAACCAAAGAACGGCCGTCGAGTGGCAGGCCGGGCTCCAGCGAGCCGCCCGCCAGTTCGACGAACGTTGGCAATAGGTCGGCGGTTGAAACCGAGGCACTGACCCGGCCCGCGCCGAATTGGCCTGGCGCACTTATCAACAGGGGCACTCGCGCCGCCATTTCATACCAGTGCATTTTGTACCAGAGGCCGCGCTCGCCGAGCATGTCGCCGTGGTCGCCGGAGAAGACGATAATGGTATCGTCGATCAAGCCAGTATCTTCGAGCGTTTGCAGGAGTTTGCCGACGTTGCTGTCGATATAGCTGCAAGCACCGAAATAAGCGCGGCGCGCGTCGCGAATCTTATCCACAGGCAACGGTTTGTCCCACAGGTCGTAGACTTTGAGCAGGCGCTGGGCGTGTGGATCGAGTTCCGTCTGGGCAGGTGTTTCAGGCAACGGGATGTCGGCGTCGTCGTACAAATCCCAGAAAGCCTTGGGAATGGTGTACGGGTCGTGTGGGTGAGTCATCGAAACGGTCAGGCAGAACGGCTGGTCGCCATCCTCGCGAATGTGATCGAACAGGTATTGCTGGGCCTTGAACACCACCTCTTCGTCGAAATCCAGCTGATTGGTGCGCACGCAGGGCCCGGCTTGCAGCACCGACGACATGTTGTGATACCAGGTCGGACGCACATCCGGCTCGTCCCAGTTCACCGCCCAGCCGTAGTCGGCCGGGTAGATATCGCTGGTCAGGCGTTCTTCATAGCCGTGCAACTGGTCCGGTCCACAGAAATGCATCTTGCCCGACAGCGCGGTGCGATAGCCGAGGCGGCGCAGGTAGTGAGCGTAAGTCGGTACATCGGCCGGGAAATCCGCCGCGTTGTCATAGGCGCCGATCTTGCTCGGCAACTGGCCACTGACCAGGGTAAAACGCGACGGCGCGCACAGTGGGCTGTTGCAGTAAGCGGCGTCGAATACCACGCTTTGTGCGGCGAGGCGGCTCAAATTCGGCAGTTTGACAGGCGATGGGCCGTAAATGGGCAACATTGGCGCGGCCATTTGATCGGCCATGATGAAAAGAATGTTCTTGCGCTTCATGTGTTCGCGGCATTCCATAGTGGATGTTTATGCGAGAGTGCTGAGGTCGAGGATGGAACCCATGCACTTTGCGGTAAAGCCCATGCACGGCAATGACTAGGATAAGCACAGCTTATGTATGACGCCCTCGGTGACCTGTCCCTGGATTTGCTTCGCGCATTCGAAGCAGCGGCTCGCCAACGCAGCTTTACGGCTGCCGCCAATGAGCTCGGCACCACTCAGCCCGCCATCAGCCAACAGATAAAAAGGCTGGAAGAACAATTGGCCACGCGGCTGTTCGACCGCATCTATCGCGGCATCGAACTGACTGAGGCTGGCATGATCCTTTTTGAGCAGGTTCAGCTCGGATTGCAGAATATAGACGCAGGATTGAGTGCAATCAGCGCACAGCATCAACATGAGGTGCTGCAAGTAGCGACCGATTTTGCCTTCGCTGCCTACTGGCTGATGCCGCGCCTGCACCGCTTTCACGCGGCCAATCCGCAGGTAGATGTCAGCCTGGTCACCAGCGAGCGCAGCCACAACATGCTGCGCACGGATATTGATGTGGCCGTGTTGTTCGGTGATGGGCGCTTCAAGCAGGGTGAAGGCCGCTGGTTGTTCAGCGAAGAGGTATTTCCGGTGTGCAGTCCACAGCTCCTGGATGGGCGTGCCCTGCCCTTGCCCGCCCAGTCGTTGTTGGAGTTGCCGTTGCTGCACTTGCGCGGCGAGAACAGCAGCAACTGGTTTGACTGGAGCGGTGTGTTCCGAGAGTTGGGCATCACCTCGGCTCCGGCACCCGGACAGTTACGCTTCGACAACTACACCCTGCTGATACAAGCCGCGATTGGCGGACAGGGAGTCGCCATTGGTTGGCGGCACCTTGTGGATAACTTGCTGGCGCAGGGTTTGTTGTGCCGGCCGATCGCGGAAACGGTGATGTCACGCCTGGGCTATTACGTGGTTGTGCCCCAGCGCAAACGGCGCGGGGCGCTGATTCAGCAGTTCGTGGATTGGTTGATGGAAGAGCAAGCCTGCAGTGCGCAATCGCTGACAGGGCTTTCGTTTCCTTCCATTGCGGTTTGAACGATCAACAGATCGTCCGAACGGTTATGAAGTGGCCACAAAACTCACATGCTCACCGACATGCAGGTTCAGGTGCAGCTCATCGGCAATGCCCGTCGCCGTGCGGGCCAGACGTTGCAGTGGTTCGGCCAGTCCCGGTTCAAGGTTGCCGCTGATCTGACTGAAATGCTCAATGCTGAGTCCCGCCACCCCGCGTGGGGCGTTCACCATGGTCCATTGCAAGGCACTGCTTTGCAGCGCTTCGAGGATCTCTTCGGCGGCATGGCGTTGCAATCCGTCCTCGATCTCCGGATCGTCCAGAACCTCGAAATCTCCTACAACAAACAACCGTGCGATGCCCGCTGCCTGCATGCCCTCTATCAGCGCATCGACTGCCAGCACTTGCTCGACCGGGCCGGGCACAATGGTTTTTTCCACGTGTTCACTGTTGAATGGCAGTCCCGGCGCGTCTAATAAACAGATGACGGCCGAACTGCCTGCCACGCTTTGCTTCACTCGCTGCGCCTCGAACAGGTCACCCGTCTTGGTGCGCAACCCCGGGCGTGGCGCCAGCGCCGTCAGGTCGTCCAGAATGGCGATCACTTCATGTTGGCGCCGAAGCATTTCAGCCATCAGCGCACTGCCCAGGCTACTCATGGCACCATAAAGCACCACTTTCACCACCGGCGTTTCGGCGTTTTTCATGGCTGAACTCCCTTGTTTTCTTGCGTATATGGCGTGTGACACACATCGAGCGACAAGGGTTCGACTGAATTTTAGAGGGACTCACATGCACCGGATCAAGGGCTATCACGCCCACGTGTATTTCGACGCCAGCAGCATCGATCAGGCGCGCGCCTTGTGCGAGCAAGCCGCGCAACTGTTTCCGCTGAAAATGGGTCGCGTCCACGAGCGCCCGGTCGGACCGCATCCGGACTGGAGTTGCCAACTGGCGTTCGGGCCGGAGTTGATCGGCGAAGTGCTCCCGTGGCTGGCGCTCAACCGCAAGGGACTGGTGGTGTTCCTGCATCCGGACACCGGCAACGACTTGTTGGATCACCGCGATCACGCGATCTGGATGGGCGCGGTCCGGCCACTGGACCTGTCTATTTTCTGATCAGAGTTTCTTCGGCTTAACCCGGCAGATGCTCATCCAGGTGCAGCCACGGCAGGCGGCTGTCCGCGATGGCCTCAACTCGATATCTCGTCTGCCGCCGTCCGACGACCGGTTGCACAACCGGTCAATGCTTTCATCGCCGAAAGCTGGCTGAAAGCTTCCCCGATTAGGATCGCCCCACTACCGGCAACAGACCGGTCGGCCATTGCCGGCGTTTTATCGCTCGCACAGCCCATTTAACAACAACAATGGTGATTCTGATGTCCTCTTCTATCCGCCGCTTCGCCGCAACTCCGCCCGTACGTCTCGTGCTTCCCGTTCTGCGCTGATCTCGCCCGATCCGCCCATTCCCTAGCCGCGCTACGCCTGGAGTATTCCCATGCTGACTTTCCTTGGCTTCGCCATGGTCATCACGTTCATGTTCCTGATCATGACCAAGCGCCTTTCCGCGCTGATCGCCCTGATCATCATTCCAATCGTCTTCGCCCTGTTCGGCGGTTTCGGTCCGAAAATCGGCCCGATGATGCTCGAAGGCATCACCAAACTCGCGCCGACCGGCGTGATGTTGATGTTCGCGATTCTGTACTTTGCCCTGATGATCGACTCCGGCCTGTTCGACCCGGCCGTGCGCAAGATCCTCAAAATGGTCAAGGGCGATCCGTTGAAGGTTTCGGTCGGCACCGCCGTACTGGCGCTCGTCGTCTCCCTCGATGGTGACGGCGCGACCACTTACATGATCTGCGTGGCCGCCATGCTGCCGCTCTACAGCCGCATCGGCATGAGCCCGCGAATCATGGCCGGTCTGATCATCCTCGCCGGTGGCGTGATGAACATGACCCCATGGGGTGGCCCGACCGCCCGTGCCGCCAGTGCGCTGCATGTGGATCCGTCGGCGATCTTCGTACCGATGATTCCGGCCATGGCGGCGGGTGTGGTGGCAATCCTCGCGATCGCTTACTTTTACGGTAAGCGTGAGCGGGCCCGTCTGGGTGAGCTGCACCTGGTGGGTGATGAAATCGACCACAGTGAAATCAGTGTTTCGCAGTTCCCGGACGCCCGTCGTCCGAAGCTGATCTGGTTCAACGGCGCCCTGACCCTGGGCCTGATGTGCACCCTGATCGCCGGCCTGTTGCCGCTGCCGGTGCTGTTCATGGTGGCGTTCAGCATCGCGATGATCGTCAACTACCCTTGCCTGCAACAGCAGAAAGATCGCGTCGCGGCTCACGCCGGTAGCGTGCTGGCAGTTGTCGGACTAATCTTTGCCGCGGGGATCTTCACCGGTATCCTTACGGGCACCGGCATGGTCGATGCCATGTCGAAAAGTCTGTTGGCAGTGATCCCGGATTTCCTCGGCCCGTACCTGGCTGTGATCACGGCGTTGGTGAGCATGCCGTTCACCTTCTTCATGTCCAACGACGCGTTTTATTACGGCGTATTGCCGGTGCTGGCCGAAGCCGCCAGCCACTACGGTATAACCGCGGTGGAAATGGCACGTGCCTCGATCGTCGGTCAGCCCGTCCACTTGTTGAGCCCGCTGGTACCCTCCACTTATCTGTTGGTGGCCCTGGCCGGGATCGACTTTGGTGATCACCAGCGCTTCACCCTCAAGTGGGCAGTGCTGGTGTGTATGTGCATACTGGTTGCCGCATTGCTGATGGGGATTTTTCCGCTGTTCAGCACTCTATAAGCCCAAGACTCACCGCACCGGGTCCAGGCTTCGCTGTTTGAAGCCCGGGCCCGTTGTGGTTTAACAATCGCTCAAAGGAATACACATGGAATGGCTGACCAACCCTGAAATCTGGGTTGCCTTCTTTACCCTGACCGCCCTGGAAATCGTCCTGGGTATCGATAACATCATCATGATTTCGATCCTGGTCAGCCGCATGCCCAAGCACATGCAACAGCGCACCCGGATTTTCGGCCTGGCGCTGGCCATGGTCACGCGGATTCTGTTGCTGTTGTCGATCACCTGGGTCATGCGCCTCACTGCCGATCTGTTCGAAGTGTTCGGCCAGGGTATCTCCGGGCGTGACCTGATCCTGTTCTTCGGTGGTCTGTTCCTGTTGTGGAAGAGCTCGCAAGAGATGTACCACGCGCTGGAAGGTGAAGACGAGTCTGACGACGAGCCAAACCTCAAGGGCGGCAACTTCCTGTACACCATCATCCAGATCGCGATCATCGACATCGTGTTCTCGCTGGACTCGGTGATCACCGCCGTCGGCATGGTGTCCCACGTGCCGGTCATGGTCGCGGCAATCGTCGTGGCGGTACTGGTGATGATGCTGGCCTCCGGCACGATCAGCGCGTTCATCGACAAGCACCCATCGTTGAAGATGCTGGCGCTGTCGTTCCTGTTGATCGTCGGTATGGTGCTGATTGCCGAATCCCTGGACGTGCATGTGCCAAAAGGCTACGTCTACTTCGCCATGGCGTTCTCGCTGGCGGTGGAAGCGATCAACATCAAGATGCGCACCGCGATGGCGAGAAAGAAGAAGCAGCAGGATCCGGTGAAACTGCGCAAGGATATTCCGGGGCAATAACCCGGGGGCAAAGCTCTGTGGGATAAGCGCCCTCACCACAGTCATGCAGTGAACAAGGGGACCTTCGGGTCCCTTTTTCATTGTCCGCACGGAGCTGTTTTCATGACAGTTTTGTTTCAATCGCGTCTTTAGCTATGCGATGCTGGCGCCCGGACCGTTAGCCAACTACAGCTTAAGTACAGAACGTAGATCGTCGCGCGGCACCGTCAACTTGCCCCTTTGGGGCGCCACACCACAGGGGGTCTGTATGCTCACCCTGCTCAATCTGCTCTCCGCCGTGGCCTTGCTGATTTGGGGCACGCACATCGTCCGAACCGGCATCTTGCGGGTTTACGGCTCCAATCTGCGCCACGTGATCGGCCAGAACATGTCCAAACGCTGGCTGGCGTTCATTTCCGGGATCGTCGTAACAGCGATGGTGCAGAGCAGCAACGCCACCGCGATGCTGGTCACTTCATTTGTCGGTCAGGGCCTGATGGCGCTGACGCCGGCGCTGGCGACCATGCTTGGCGCGGATGTCGGTACGGCGTTGATGGCACGGGTGCTGACGCTCGACCTGTCATGGCTGTCGCCGCTGCTGATTTTCCTCGGGGTGATTTTCTTTCTATCGCGCAAGCAGACCCGCCTGGGCCAGATGGGCCGCGTCGCGATCGGTCTGGGCTTGATCATTCTCGCCCTGCAATTGATCGTCGAAGCCGCGACGCCCATTACGCATGCGCAAGGGGTGAAGGTGATCTTCGCCTCGCTGACCGGCGACATCCTGCTCGACGCCCTGGTCGGTGCGCTGTTCGCGATGATTTCCTACTCCAGCCTCGCGGCGGTGCTGCTGACCGCCACCTTGGCCGGCGCCAGCGTGATCAGCCTGCCAGTGGCCATCGGCCTGGTGATCGGCGCCAATATCGGCAGCGGTGTTCTGGCGTTCCTCAGCACTAGCATGCAGAACGCTGCCGGACGTCAGGTGGCGCTGGGCAGTCTGTTGTACAAACTGATCGGCCTGGTGCTGATCATTCCTGTGCTCGACCCCTTGGTGCACTGGATCGACAGCCTGGACTTCAGCCCACAGGAAATGGTCATCGGTTTCCACCTGCTCTACAACACCGCGCGCTGCCTGATCCTGCTGCCCAGCGTCGGGCCGATGGCCAGGTTTTGTGCCTGGGTGCTGCCAGAGCGTCCGCAAGCCAACGGCACCGCCAAACCGCGGCATCTGGACCCTACGGCGTTGGTCACTCCGAGCCTGGCGTTGGCCAACGCGGCGCGGGAAACCCTGCGCATGGGCGACCTGATCGACAACATGCTCGAAGCCATGCTCGACGTGTTGCATGGCAAGCAAACCGCCGTGACTCAGGAAGTGCGGCGCATGGCTGAGGACGTGGAATCGCTCTGCAGCGCGATCAAGCTCTATCTGGCGCAAATGCCTCGCGAAGATCTCAGTGATCAGGACAGTCGGCGCTGGGCGGAAATCATCGAACTGGCGATAAACCTGAAACTCGCCAGCGACCTGATCGAACGCATGTTGCGCAAGGTGCAGCAGCAGAAAACCTCGCAACGCCGGTCGTTTTCCGAAGTGGGCCTGGAAGAGTTGGCGGGTTTGCACAGCCAGTTGATTGCCAATCTGCGTCTGGGCCTGTCGGTGTTCCTCAGTGCCGACCCGGAAAGCGCTCGCCAGTTGGTCCGCGAGAAACGTCGTTTTCGCGCACAGGAGCGGCGCCTGGCCCACGCTCATGTCAGCCGTTTGCAACGTAAGATCGTGCAAAGTATCGAAACCAGTTCGCTGCACCTGGAGTTGATTGCCGACATGAAACGGTTGAATTCGCTGTTTTGCAGCAGCGCCTATGTCGTGTTGGAAACGTCCGACAGCGGCGCGCTGGCTGTCGACGATTTGACTGACACCACGCATTCTCCCTGAACGTCCTCAGTGGCTTGAAGTCTGTTGAACTCACGCTAGCCGTACGGAAGCTCGTTATGCGTTGTCTGTTGTTCGCCTGTCTGTTGCTCGGCTCATTCCCTTCGTTTGCCCTGGATCGCTTTCAGGTCGAGGGTTACTCCCTGCGCAATGGCCTGCAAATTCTGCTCAAGCCCGGTGCGGAACGCGGGCACGTGGCGATCCGGCTGGTGGTCGGCGTCGGTATCGACGATTTCAACTGTGCGGAAAAAGAGTTGCCGCACCTGCTAGAACATTTGTTGTTCAGTGGCATCGACGCCAGCGGTGAAGGCGGACTGGAAGAGCGCATGCAAGCGCTGGGTGGCGAATGGAACGCCTACACCAGCAACGCCGACACCACGTTCGTGATCGAGGCCCCGGCGAAAAACCAGCGCAAAGTTCTTGATCTGCTCTTGGCGTTATTGACCCAGACCCGGTTCGACGACAACGCCATAAACGCTGCCAAACAAGTGGTCGAGCGCGAAGATGGCGGTCACTACTCGCATTTGCAACGCTGGCTGGATCGACAGGACCTGGGTCATACCGCCAGCAAGCAATTGGCCGTGGAACTGGGCCTCAAATGCTCCGAGCGCGCAGAAGTCGAGCAACTGACCCGCGAGCAATTGGAGAACGTCCGCAAGGATTGGTACGCGCCCAACAACATGACGCTGATCGTGGTCGGTGACCTCGATCGTTTGCTGCCGGCCTATCTGGAGCGCACCTACGGCACGTTGGTCCCGATCGAACCGGGTAATCACCTGCCGCTTCCGCAAATCCAGGCCAGCGCTGCTCATGAGCGCGTCCTGACGCGCGGGTTCCTCGGTGGCGGGGCCAAGCTGCACTGGCTGGTACCTGAGCCGGTGCTGGAGGATCAGCACGACCAAACCTTCGACCTGCTCAAGGATTACCTGGACTGGGCGTTGTATCGCCAGCTGCGGCTGGCGCACAGCTTGTCTTACGGCCCATGGGCCGAGCGTGAGGTGTTCGGTGGTGTCGGCTTCATGAGCCTCAATGCCGACCTTGAACGCAATGATGTGGACGAGGCCCTGGCGGTGCTGGACGACTTGAAGGCACAGCTACTCAAGGACGGCCTGAACGCCGAGACCTTCAACCGCCTCAAGCAGGCCGCCATTGCGCGCCAGGCCTGGGCCGTCCAAGGCAATAGCGCACTGGCCGATTACTACTGGAGTGCGCTGGGAGACTACGAGAATGGCCGTTTCACCAACCCCACCAAAGAGCTGCAAGCGGTATCCCTCGCCGAAGCGAACAAGGCGATGCGCGAACTGCTCCTGCAACCGGGGTATGTGCGGATTGAAAAGCCGCTGCTCAGCTATGACCAGTTGATGTGGGCGATTGTTGGATGGGTGGGGGTTTTGATTTTAGCGCTAGCGGGTTGGCAGATTTACCGCCGGCGATAGCCACGTCTTGGGGCGAGGGAGCAAGCGCCCTCGGCACAAAAAACACTATTCTCTGAAGGGATGTGTTTGATGGAAATGACGGGCACCCTCGCCACGCCGTCGCGCCAGCGGTAACCTGTCAGGGATTTTTCCTACGACTGATGTGAACCGCCGAATGCCGACCCTGACCCTCTACGTACAGCGCATCCTCGAGCTGATGAAGCGCTACCCCGGGGTCATTGCGCTCGGTGGTTTTGTTTCCGGGGTCGGCAGCTTCATTCTGGTGGATCGCCAACAGGGGCTGGCGAGCTGGATCACCACCATCATGCTGATCAGCTGGATCTGGCTGATGCTGGAAAACAGCCTGACCAAGCTGTTCACCCGGATCTTCAAGCGGGAAATCCCCCAGCCGTTGCTGCGTTACGCGACGCAGATGATCCACCAGGAAAGCCTGTTCTTCGTCTTGCCGTTCTTTTTCATCACCACGACGTGGAACAGCGGCCAGTTGTTCTTCACCGGGATGCTGGGCATTGCCGCGCTGATTTCCATCGTCGACCCGCTTTACTACAAATGGCTGGCGCCGCGTCGTTGGGCGTTCCTCGCGCTGCATACGCTGACCCTGTTCGCCGCCCTGCTCACCGCGTTACCGGTGATCATGCACCTGACCACCTCGCAAAGTTTCAAATGGGCGCTGGGTATCGCTGTGCTGTTGTCGTTCCCGAGCCTAGCGTCGATCTTCCCGATTCGCACCGTGCGCAATGCGCTGGCCATTCTGAGTATCACCATCGGCATCGGCGGTGTGGGTTGGGTGCTGCGCTCATGGGTGCCGCCGGCGACGCTGTGGATGACCGACGTGGCCATCAGCACACAGATGCAGGATCGCACGCCCGGTGCCAGCCTCGATGAGGTCAGCGTCGAGCAGATCCGTGGCGGTGGTTTGTACGCTTACACCGCGATCAACGCGCCCCGTGGCCTCGACGAGCGGATTTATCATGTGTGGCAGTTCAACGGCAAAGAGGTCGACCGCATCCCGCTGGACATCCACGGTGGGCGCAAGGAAGGCTATCGGGCCTGGACCCACAAGCAGAACTTCCCCGGTAACCCGGCGGGCAAATGGCAGGTCCGGGTACTCACCGAAGACGGCCAGTTGATTGGCGTGTTGCGCTTCAAGGTGGCGGACAGCACACCAGTCAAAGAAAAGTAAGGCCGTTCGTGCTATTACGTAGGTCAGCGTAATAGCCGAAAAAGCACGGAGCTTATGACCAGCAGCACATTGGCCGGCAATGCCCAACTGGACACCTCGCACGCCCCCGCTCAGATACGGGTGACGGGGGACTGGACGCTTGCCCATTACGCCGACCTCAAGCGCCTGAGCGATAAGCTCGAAGGCCAATACGACGACAGCACCCACATCGACCTCAATGGCCTCGGCGCCCTCGATACCGCCGGCGCTTCGTTGCTGGTGGAGTTGCTGGGCTCCGAGCGCCTGGGCCGATCCGCCGAGCACCCCGATTGCACCCTCTCATCTGCCGACCGCGCGTTGCTGCAAACGGTCTACCAGTCGCTGACGGATTTCTGCGTGCCGATCAAAGAGCCGGAAATCAGCGTCGGCATTCAGCTGCTGACCCGTATTGGTCGCGCCGTGGACAGCGTCTGGCAAGACACCTTGCAACTGCTGGGTTTCGTTGGCCTGATTCTGGAAACCATCGTCCGCGGCCTGTTCCGCCCCAAACGCTGGCGCATCACGCCGATGGTTGCGCACATTGAGCAGACGGGGCTGGACGCCGCGCCCATCGTTGCCCTGCTGACGTTTCTGGTGGGCGCTGTCGTCGCGTTTCTCGGGGCAACCGTACTAAGCACGTTCGGCGCCAGCGTCTTCACCGTGGACCTGGTGGCGTTTGCCTTCCTGCGTGAGTTCGGCGTGTTGCTGACCGCGATCCTCATGGCCGGGCGCACCGCCAGTGCGTTCACCGCGCAAATCGGCTCGATGAAGGCCAACGAAGAAATCGATGCGATCCGCACCCTCGGCCTCGATCCGATGGAGTTACTGGTCGTGCCGCGGGTCCTTGCCTTGCTGGTCGCGCTGCCGATGCTGACGTTTTTGGCGATGGTGTCGGGGATTGTCGGCGGTGGCGTGGTCTGTGCGGTATCGCTGGATATCTCGCCGGCGATGTTTCTCTCGCTGCTGCAATCGGACATCGGTGTTCAACACTTTCTGGTGGGGATGGTCAAAGCGCCCATTTTCGCATTCCTGATCGCCGCGATCGGCTGCCTGGAAGGCTTCAAGGTCAGCGGCAGCGCTGAGTCCGTCGGTGCGCACACCACGTCCAGTGTGGTGCAGTCGATTTTCGTGGTGATCGTGCTCGACGCCGTGGCCGCGCTGTTTTTCATGGAGATGAGCTGGTGAATCGTCGACCCCGAGTGCCCGCCGAGGCGGTGATCGAAGTCCGTGGGCTGTGCAACCGCTTCGGCAGTCAAAGCGTGCACGAAAACCTCGACCTGGATTTGTACAAGGGCGAGATTCTCGCCGTGGTCGGCGGCTCAGGCAGCGGCAAGTCGGTATTGCTGCGCAGCATTGTCGGTTTGCGCCAACCCAGCGAAGGCTTGGTCAAGGTGTTCGGGCAAAACCTGCCGACCCTGCCTGAACACGAGCGCTCGCTGATTGAACGGCGCTTCGGCGTGCTGTTCCAGAAAGGCGCCCTGTTCTCTTCCCTGACCGTGACCGAGAACGTCGCCCTGCCCCTGATCGAACACGCCGGCCTGAGCCGTGACGATGCCGAACATTTGGCGGCCGTGAAACTGGCCTTGGCCGGGTTGCCGCTGTCGGCGGCGGACAAATACCCGGCCTCCCTGTCGGGCGGCATGATCAAACGCGCCGCTCTGGCACGGGCCTTGGCGCTGGACCCGGATATCCTGTTTCTCGACGAACCCACCGCCGGCCTCGATCCGATTGGCGCTGCAGCTTTCGACCAGTTGATCCTGACCTTGCGCGATGCCTTGGGCCTGAGCGTTTTCCTGGTGACTCACGACCTCGACACGCTCTACACCATCACCGACCGGGTGGCGGTGCTGGCGCAGAAGAAAGTGCTGGTGGCGGACGCCATCGACAAGGTATCGGAAACCGACGACGCGTGGATCCACCAATACTTTCATGGCCCCCGCGGCCGCGCGGCATTGACAGCCGCACAACAGCTCAACGAGGTCTGACATGGAAACCCGAGCCCATCATGTATTGATCGGCCTGTTCACCGTCATTGTGGTGGCGGGCGCCCTGCTCTTTGGATTGTTCCTGGCCAAATCCAGTGTCGACACCCAGTTCAAGGACTACGAAGTCGTATTCAACGAGGCGGTCAGTGGCCTGTCCAAGGGCAGTTCAGTGCAGTACAGCGGGATCAAGGTGGGTGACGTGATAACGCTGCGCCTGGACCCGAATGATCCGCGCCGGGTGCTGGCACGGATCCGCTTGGGCGGAGATACGCCGGTCAAGGAGGATACCCAGGCCAAACTGGCGCTGACCGGTGTCACCGGGACTTCGATCATCCAACTCAGCGGCGGCACGCCACAGAGCCCGACACTCAAGGGCAAGGACGGTAACCTGCCGACGATTGTTGCATCGCCCTCACCCATCGCCCGTTTGCTCGAAGACAGCAACGACCTGTTGACCGGCGTGAACATGCTGATGCACAACGCCAACCTGATGTTTTCAACGGAAAACATCGAGCGCATCAGCAAGACTCTTGAGCATCTGGAGCAAACCACCGGGGTCATCGCCGACCAGCGTGGCGATATTCGCCAGGCCATGCAGCAGTTGTCCTCGGTGGGCAAGCAGGCCAGCACCATGATGGAACAAACCTCTGCGCTGATGCGCAACGCCAATGGTTTGCTCAACGATCAGGGCAAGCAGATGTTCGGCAGCGCCGAGCAGGCGATGAAGTCGCTGGAACAGAGCAGCGAGACGATCAACACGTTGCTGAGCGCCAATCAGGACTCGATCAACAACGGCATGCAGGGCCTCAATGGTCTGGCTCCGGCCGTGCGCGAGCTGCGCGAAACCCTCACCTCGCTGCGCGCCATCTCTCAACGTCTTGAGGCCAACCCCAGCGGTTACCTGCTCGGCAGTGACAAGCACAAGGAATTCACTCCATGAAGCTGCACTTCATCGCCCTCCTCGCCGGCTTCATGCTGATCAGTTCCTGCTCGATCCTGCCCAAGCCCGAGCCCTTCGATGTGTATCGCTTGCCTTCGGCCCAGAGTCATGCGGCGGGCGGTCATGGCGCGGCGCAGCGCTGGTCATTGCGCCTGACCAAGCTGCAGGCGAGCGAAGCATTGAACAGCCCGAACATAGCCGTCATCCCTCAGGGCGACGTGATCAGCAGCTATAAAGGCTCGCGCTGGAGCGACCCGGCACCGGTGCTGCTGCGCAATCGCCTGCTCGATGGATTCCAGCGCGATGGTCGCGTCTCGCTGCTGAGCACCGATGACAGCATTTTCCAGACGGACCTGGAGCTGGGCGGCGTCCTGCAAGCCTTCCAGACCGAATACCAGGGCACGAGTGCCAGCGTGGTGGTACGCGTGGATGCGTTGCTGGTGCGCAGCTACGACCAGCACATCCTTGCCAGCCGCCGCTTTGAAGTGCGCCAGCCACTCAGCGATGTGAAAGTACCGGCGGTGGTGGCCGGGTTTGGCCTGGCCAGTGATCAATTGACGACGCAAGTGGTGAATTGGGCGGTTGAGCAAGGGCAGAAAATTGTGCTGCCCGCGAGACCTTGAAGGTCTTGCGGACCTCATCGCTGGCAAGCCAGCTCCCACAGAAACTGCGCGGTCCTTGTGGGAGCTGGCTTGCCAGCGATAAATGCTGGATTCACCCGAAGAACCAGTAGCAAACCCCGATGGCCCCGAGCACGCCGGCCAGTTCCGCCAGTAATGCACACCCCACCGCATGCCGCGCACGCTGGATACCTACGGCACCGAAGTACACTGCCAGCACGTAGAACGTGGTTTCGGTACTGCCCTGCACCGTCGCCGCGACCAGTGCCGGGAAGCTGTCCACGCCGGACGTCTTCATGGTTTCTATCAGCATCGCCCGGGCGGCGCTGCCAGAGAACGGCTTGACCATAGCCGTGGGCAGCGCATCGACGAAACGCGTATCCCATCCAGCCCACTCCACCAGATGTCGAATCCCGTCCAGACCAAAATCCAGCGCCCCGGACGCCCGCAATACGCCCACTGCACAGAGCATCGCCACCAGGTACGGCAGCAGATTCTTCGCCACGTCGAAGCCTTCTTTGGCGCCTTCGACAAACGCCTCGTAGACCTTCACCTTGCGCATCGCGCCGATGATCAAAAACAGCATGATCAGCCCGAACAGCGTCAAATTGCCGAGGATCGACGACAAACCGGCCAGCGCCGCAGCAGACATGGTCCCCAGCAACGCCATGAAACCGCCAAGGAGCAGGGCGCCCGGAATCAGATAGGCCAGCACTACCGGGTCCCAGACGCGCAAGCGTTGCATGAACGCCACCGCGAGGAAGCCAACGATAGTCGAGCAACTGGTGGCCAGCAGGATCGGCAGGAACACCAGCGTCGGGTCGGGCGCGCCTTGCTGGGCGCGGTACATGAAGATTGTCACCGGCAGCAGGGTCAGTGAGGAGGCGTTGAGCACCAGGAACAGGATCTGCGCGTTGGTGGCGATGGTGGCGCTGGGGTTGAGTTCCTGCAGGGCTTTCATGGCTTTCAGGCCGATCGGCGTGGCAGCGTTGTCCAGGCCCAGGCCGTTGGCGGCGAAGTTGAGGGTGATCAGGCCAATGGCGGGGTGCCCGGCCGGGACTTCCGGCATCAAGCGCAGGAACAGCGGGCCGAGGGCCTTGGCCAGCCACTCGACAATGCCGGCTTTCTCGGCGATCCGCAGAAAGCCCAGCCAGAGGGTGAGGGTACCGAAAAGCAATACCATCACTTCGACTGACAACTTGGCCATGGCGAAAATGCTTTCCACCATTGCCGCGAAAATCCCGGCGTTACCGCCGATCAGCCACTGCGCCAGCGCCGAAATCGCGGCCACGATGAAGAAGCCAAGCCACAGGCCATTAAGCATCAGTCAAATCCCCCAAAAGATGGGCGAATGATAGCGGGGTGGTCAGAAACGACAAACCCCGGATTTCTCCGGGGTTTGTCTAAACGCTACACATCTGTAGGAGCCGGCTTGCTGGCGATTGGTGCACCGCGGTGTATCTGTCACACCGCGTGATCGTTCATCGCCAGCAATTCGGCTCCTGTCAGTTGCTGGAAACTTCGCCAGCCGGCAGCTTCTCTTTGCTGCGCCAGTGCGGCAGGGAGTTCCAGTAGCGCTGGCCTTTGGCATCGTCGTACATGCCTTCCCAGCGCGAGATAACCAGCACGGCCAGGGCGTTGCCGATCACGTTCAGTGCGGTACGCGCCATGTCCATGATGCGGTCGACACCGGCGATGAAGGCCAGGCCTTCCAGCGGGATACCCACGCTGCCCAGGGTGGCCAGTAGCACCACGAAGGACACGCCCGGTACGCCGGCGATGCCTTTGGAGGTGACCATCAGGGTCAGGACCAGCAGCAGTTGCTGGCTGATCGACAGGTCGATGCCGTACAGCTGAGCGATGAAGATGGCCGCGATGCTTTGGTACAGGGTCGAACCGTCGAGGTTGAACGAGTAACCGGTTGGCACCACGAAGCTGCAGATGGCTTTTGGCGCGCCGTAGGCTTCCATTTTCTCGATCACGCGCGGCAGCACGGTTTCGGAGGAAGCAGTGGAGTAGGCCAGCACCAGCTCATCCTTGAAGATGCGCATCAGCTTGATCACCGAGAAGCCGAACAGGCGGGCGATCAGACCCAGTACCACGAAGGCGAAGAAGGCAATGGCGACGTAAACCAGGATCACCAGTTTGGCCAGCGGCAGCAGGGACGCGAAGCCGAAGTTGGCCACGGTTACCGCGATCAGTGCGAAAACGCCGATTGGGGCGTAGTTCATGATCATGTGGGTGACCTTGAACATGCTTTCCGACACGCCCTGGAACATCGTGACCAGTGGATCGCGCAGCTCGGGTTTGAGGCTCGACAGACCGAGACCGAACAACACCGAGAAGAAGATGATCGGCAGCATCTCACCGCGCGCCATGGCTGCGAAGATGTTGGACGGGATCAGGTTGAGGATGGTTTCGATGAACGCGTGTTCATGCTGCACCTCAGCCGCGGTTGCCTGGTACTTGGAGATGTCCACGGTACCCAGGGTGCTCATGTCGATGCCGGCACCCGGATGGAACAGGTTGGCCAGCAGCAGGCCGACAACGATGGCAATGGTGGTGACGACTTCGAAGTAGATGATGGTTTTGAGGCCGATACTGCCGAGCTTCTTCGCATCACCCACGCCAGCAATGCCGACGATCAGCGAGGAGATCACGATCGGGATCACGATCATCTTGATCAGACGGATAAAGATATCGCCTGCCGGTTGCAGGACGTTGCTGATCCACCAGGCTTTCTCGGCACTGAAATGGTTGAGCAGCGCACCGATTGCAATCCCCAATACCAGACCGATGAGGATCTGCCAGGCGAGGCTAAGCTTTGCCTTCTTCATATCTTTACCCTTACTTCAGTTTGACTCGGGCAGGTGCGACAACTGGTTCGCTTGTGGCGAAAAAGTCGCTGCACCTGCCCCCGTATAAGGAGCCCCGGAGCGCTTGTTAGTGGCTCTCTGGCAGGCGAAAAAAGGCGCAACTATTCCGATGCAAGGAAGCGACGTCTAATGCCGTAAACGACTACCCTATGCCGAATCGGCATGAGGTCTTTTAGCCGTTAGCGACGTCGCAATCGGTTCGAATGTGACATTTCGGCGGCCATAAGTGCCGTGAACCGGCCATCACAGCGTCGATTGTGTGTTTTTTGATCAGTTGATTAGGCGGCGGATTTCGGGAAAATCCTACAAAGCAGGGACCAGATTTAGGGCGAGGCGCCGGCAATATTTCTCGATATACGGTCGCAGAAATTCACCGGGAAGCGTTTTTTCAAAAGCAGGCGGGGGCTTTTTTCGAGAATGCGAAAAAACAGCAGAGATCGTTCTGATTCAATTGCTGGGGTAAATAAGCTCTTCGCAAGTCCGTCGAGCCATCATTGACCGGCGAACTTGCGTCGCAGCTTTTCCTGACCCGGCCCTTGCGCAGGTACTCCCTGTACCCGTAGGTCACTCCGCCCCTGAAGCAGGCAGAACGTCCCGACCCCTTGGTCATGCGTCAACCTTCCTCAGGTGGCGCAGATGGAAAGAAGCGAGGCTTCTTTCTATTGTCTGAAACTCAATACCAGTTCGGATCTTTCTTGAGTTGTTCCATCAACAAGTCCTGCATGCCCTGATCCGGTTTCCCGAGGAAACGGTAGTTGGCATGTCGGGTTGGCGACTTGTCAGCAGGCAACCCCGAAGGCACCTCCACCAACATGGCGTAGGCATCCTTCTTGTCGAAGCTGACAGCGACAATCAAGCGTTTGTCAGTGCAGGTCGCCTGTGATTCACACAGCGGTCCTACCAGATACTTGTCGCCATCCTCTTCAACGGCATTCATTTGTTCGGCATCGCCGGACAGGTTCATCACCCATTCCGGCAGGCGTTCCTCTTTCTTGACGACGCCTTGCCAGGTGTCCCGATACTGCGGGTCGGCGTTCAGCAGCTCGTTGACCCGTGCCTGCCCATCATTGGCAGCAATTGCCATGGCACTACCGCCCAGTAGCAGGGCGGCTGCCAGTGTCTTTAACGAAAGGCTCATATTCAGCCTCGGCCGCGACGGCCAAAGAAGAAGGAAGCAATGAACATCACCAGGAACACGACAAAGAGAATCTTGGCGATACCCGTGGCGGTGCCCGCGATACCACCGAAGCCCAGTACGGCGGCGACAATGGCAATGATCAAGAACGTGATTGCCCAGCTCAACATGGTGATTCTCCTTACTTTTCTATTTAAAGGTGCTTGTCCCGGCGCATCGGAGGCGCCAAGTTTGTGTAATCAGAAAACCCAGCGCTCCTGACGGGGCATCTCATTCACAGGCTGGGCCTGGTCGACGTCCATCATTCGCATGGCGTTGCTGTCAGTCATACCGCTGGTGGCGGCGCTGAAATGGGTCTGGGTAGGGTGCTGAAACGACACGCGTGGCGCCGATTCCTGCTGGCTCAACTCCCAGCTCAGGAACTGCTGGCCGGCGATCAGAGTGACCAGCAGCGCAAAAACGCAAAACAAGCCTTGCTGGATATGCAGTGGCGAGACACGTAATTGGGCGGCACGTTGACGATTCATCCTGAGGCTCCTCCCACGCGGGGTATCGGGTTGAGGGCGGCTGTTGTTGCCCTTCGTTATTCTGGTTATTGCAGCCGTCATGCCAGCTTTTTTGTTGATAAAAAATCTATATAAATCAATTAGTTATGCAATAAGAAAAGAAGCGCTCGCTGGCATCCTGCACGATGGACCTTTGTGCGCCCGTGCGAAATGCACGATTGATCGCAAGCCATTACAATATTTTTGAATTGAGAGAAGGGCGTTACTGTCAGAAAAGGACGCAACTCATGGCGGCAGCAGATAGCTACCCTGGGATGGCGGTAATAGATCAGAATAAACCATGCAACTTGCCCGATTTTTCCGGGACTAACCAAGATCATTCATTAAGGAGCGTAGGAAAATGGAATCAGCCACTGAGCATCAAGGCCGTATTCTGCTGGTGGATGATGAGTCCGCCATCCTGCGTACCTTTAGATACTGCCTTGAAGACGAAGGCTACAGCGTCGCAACCGCCAACAGCGCCGCCCAGGCCGATGCGCTGTTACAGCGTCAGGTGTTCGACCTGTGCTTCCTCGATCTGCGTCTGGGCGAAGACAACGGCCTCGATGTCCTGGCGCAGATGCGCATTCAAGCGCCCTGGATGCGGGTAGTGATCGTCACCGCTCACTCGGCGGTGGACACCGCGGTGGATGCGATTCAGGCAGGCGCTGCCGATTACCTGGTCAAACCGTGCAGCCCCGACCAATTGCGTCTGGCCACGGCCAAGCAACTGGAAGTACGACAGTTGTCGGCGCGACTGGAAGCGTTGGAAGGTGAGGTGCGCAAACCCAAGGACGGTCTGGACTCTCATAGCCCGGCAATGAAAGTGGTGCTGGAAACCGCGCGCCAAGTGGCCGGTACCGATGCCAATATCCTGATTCTCGGCGAATCCGGTACCGGTAAGGGTGAATTGTCCCAAGCCATTCACGGCTGGAGCAAACGCGCCAAGAAGTCTTGCATCACCATCAACTGCCCGTCGCTGACGGCTGAACTGATGGAAAGCGAGCTGTTCGGTCACAGTCGTGGAGCCTTTACCGGCGCCAGCGAGAGTACGCTCGGTCGAGTCAATCAGGCCGATGGCGGCACACTGTTTCTCGACGAGATCGGCGACTTTCCCCTGGTTTTGCAGCCAAAATTGCTGCGATTTATCCAGGACAAAGAATACGAGCGTGTCGGGGATCCGGTCACCCGCCGCGCCGACGTACGCATCCTCGCCGCCACCAACCAGAACCTGGAAGACATGGTTCGCGATGGCCGTTTCCGCGAAGACCTGCTCTATCGGCTGAACGTCATCACCCTGCACCTGCCGCCGCTGCGCGAGCGCCGGGAAGACATCCTCAACCTGGCCGATCGCTTTCTCGCCCGCTTCGTCAAAGAGTACGCGCGCCCGGCCCGGGGTTTCAGTGATGAGGCCCGAGAGGCCATGCTCGGTTACCGTTGGCCGGGCAACATCCGCGAACTGCGCAACGTGGTGGAGCGGGCGAGCATTATCTGCCCGCAGGAGCGCGTCGAGATCACTCACCTGGGGATGGCCGAAACGCCGGTCAACAATGCCCCGCGCATTGGCGCAGCGCTGAGTCTGGACGAACTGGAAAAAGCCCACATCGGCGCGGTTCTCGCCACCGCCGGTACCCTGGATCAAGCCGCGAAGACGTTAGGCATCGACGCATCGACCCTGTATCGCAAACGCAAACAGTACAACTTGTGAGCGGCCTCCGATGAAACTGGCGATGAAGTTGCGGACCCGCCTGTTTTTAAGCATTTCCGCGTTGATCACCGTAGCGTTGCTCGGGCTTTTGCTGGGGCTGGTCAGCGTAATGCAGATGGCTGGAAGCCAGGAAGCACTGGTGCGCAACAACTTCGTCACCCTGGATCTGGGCCTCAAACTGCGCCAGACGCTGGGCGATCAGTTGGTCATTATGCTCAGCGAGCGCCCCGATTCCCAAGCCTTCGAAACTTCCAAGCAGCGTTATTTCGAGTTGCTGGAGCAAGGGATCGCTCACGAACCAGAGGACATGGGCAACGAATACGGATTCAAAAAAGCCAAGGCGGATTACTTGAGCTTTATCCGGGCCTATGAAATGTCACCCGACACAACCCATGTGCTGTCCGGCAACGATGAGCTCACTGAACGATTCAATGCGCTGCGCAATGGCTTGATCAACGAGCATAAGCGCGCCCTGGATAACATCGGCACGACCGAGCGCAAGGCGCGCGAGCGGGCGTTGCTGGTTGCCGGCCTGCTCGGGTTGGTCGGCCTGGCGGTATTGATCATCGGCTTCGTTACCGCTCACGCCATCGCCCGGCGTTTCGGCGAGCCGATCGAGGCGCTGGCAAAAGCGGCGGATAACATCGGGCAGGGAAATTTCGACGTCATGCTGCCGGTCTCTTCGGCTGTCGAGCTCAATCAGCTCACCCGGCGCTTCGGCATCATGGCCGAGGCGCTGCGCGAGCATCAGGCGACCAATATCGATGAGCTGCTAGCCGGTCAGCAACGCTTGCAAGCGGTGCTCGATAGCATCGACGACGGCTTGCTGATGATCGACCGTCAGGGCCATCTGGAACACCTCAATCCGGTCGCACAGCGTCAACTGGGCTGGGACAGTGATCGACTCGGCCAAGGCCTGGGCTCGGCGCTGGAACGTCCCGAGTTGGACGAGCAACTGCAACTGGTGCTGCGCGGTGGCACGCTGGAGCGGGCGCCGGAAGATCTGAGCATGGAGGTCGATGGCGAGACGCGATTACTGACCTATAGCCTGACGCCAGTGAGCCACACTCAGGGCCATATCCTCGGCGCAGTCATGGTGCTACATGACGTTACCGAACAGCGTGCATTCGAACGCGTGCGCAGCGAGTTCGTGTTACGCGCTTCCCATGAGCTGCGTACGCCGGTCACCGGCATGCACATGGCATTCGGGCTGTTCCGCGAGCGCGCGCATTTCCCGCAGGACTCCCGTGAAGCCGACCTGCTGGACACGGTGAACGAAGAAATGCAGCGCCTGATGCAGTTGATCAACGACTTGCTGAACTTCTCGCGTTACCAGAACGGCCTGCAAAAACTGACGTTGGCGCCATGTTCCATCGAGGATCTGTTGGAGCAGGCGCAGCTACGCTTCGCCAGTGCAGCTGCTGAGAAGGGCATCGAGCTGTTGATCGAGTTGCAGGCGCCAATGCCGCGCTTGCAGGCCGACCAACCGCAATTGGAGCGGGTGCTCGATAACTTGATCGACAACGCGCTGCGCCATACCGCTGCCGGCGGCTTGATCCGTTTGCAGGCGCGACGCCATGGCGACCGGGTGATCATCAGTGTCGAAGACAACGGTGAAGGCATTGCCTACGGGCAACAGGGGCGGATCTTCGAACCTTTTGTCCAGGTGGGCCGCAAGAAAGGCGGCGCCGGGCTCGGTCTGGCGTTGTGCAAGGAAATCGTGCAGTTGCACGGTGGCCGGATGGGCGTTTACTCACGGCCGGGGCAGGGCACTCAGTTCTATATGGCGTTGTCGGTTTAGGCTCTACGCTTCGTCATCCAGACGCCGGTTGGCCAAGCGGCGGCCACGAGTAATCAGCTCGATGAACTGCACGGCGCTCAGGGCGTGGGCGAACAGCCAGCCTTGACCGAACTTCACCCCCTCACTGCTCAGGAACGCTGCCTGGGCCTCATGCTCGATGCCTTCGGCAATCACCTTCAGGTGCAGGGATTGCGCCATATGAATGATGTGTGGGGCCACGCCACTGCTGGCGGCGTCGTGGCCCAGCGCGTCGATGAAGGCCTTGTCGATTTTCAGGCAGTCCACCGGCAGGGTTTGCAGGTAGGCAAGGCTGCAATAGCCTGTGCCGAAGTCATCGATCAGCACTTGATGCCCGACGTCGCGCAAGGCTTGCAGGTTTTCCCGGGCCACCACTACATCAATCAAGCCCCGTTCGGTCACCTCGAAGGCAATCTGTTTGGCTGCGACCCGGTGTAACGTCAGTAAGCGCGCCATCACTTGGCCGATGCGCGGGACCATCACATCGCACGCCGCCAGGTTGACCGAAATGTACAACTGCGGATTGGACCGCAGCAGTTGCCCGAGCTGTTCCAGCAGGCGTTGCAGGACGAAGTCAGTCATCTGGCGGATCTGCCCGCTGTTCTCTGCCATAGGAATGAACAGGTCGGGGCTGGTCAGGGTGCCATCGGGTCGTCGCCAGCGTAGCAACGCTTCGGCGCCGACGCAGTTGCGGCTATCGAGATCGAAGATCGGTTGATACAGCACCTGCAATTCGCCCCGGCGTATGGCACCGGTCAATTCGGCATCCAGGGACTGGCGTTGGCGCACCAACAGGAACACCAGGAAACCCACACAGGCTGCCAGCAGAAGGCAAGCCGGAAGCAACCACCACCATACCGGCGGTATGTGTGTACCGCTGCGCGGGCTGATCAGCACCAGTTGGTATTCCGGATTATCGGTGGGCATGCGGTAAATCAGACGGGTATGCGTGACCTGCAAGGCGTCGCGTTTTTGAGGCGGCCAGGCTTCGGAGGGTGGCCACGCCTGTGAAACGCCCAGCACCGGGATCGCCCGCGTGCCGTGGTCGAGGATGACCAACAGGCTGCTGCCCGGTGACAGGTCGACCATGTCGGTCAAGTGTCCGCGAGACGTCGCGACACGGAAATTGCCGCGCCCGAGCATCAGCGCGGCGCGGTTTTCATCGGGTTCGGTGGTGGTGTTCAACCAGTAGCTGTAGGTCGGCCCTTTGATGTCCGGTGCCCGCGCCAGCGACAAGCCTTCCTGGCGTGGGCGATTGGAACAGATTCGCGATTCGTCCATATAGGCCGCTTCATACACGAATCGATAGTTGAAGCTGACCTGCTGCAACGTGGCGATCATTTCGTCATCGCAGCTTCGCAGCGGTTGGGCCTCCAGGTCGTCGAGGCTCTCACGCAGTTGCCCGAACAACTGCTCAAGGCGAGCGAGAAACCGTTCGCCCTGGGCGTTCATTTCCTGGCTCTCTTCTTGTTCGAGCTGCTGGATGGCGACGAAATAACTGCCGGCCATCATCATCGTCGCGCTCAGGACAGCAGCCAGCATCGCCAAAAACCAGGGGCGAAAGAACCAACTACGAAATGTCTCGCGAGCAGCAGGCATTGTGGAATATCCGACGAATTACCAATGAGTTATAGCTGCTGATTGAGAAAACGCGCTGACCGTCGGGCGGGCGTCATTATTTTGTCTGGTTCAACACCTGTAGCAGCGCTGCAGTTTGGGCGTCCGGCGTACCGTCGAAGCGGGTAGGGCGGAAATGCATTTGGAAGGCGGCGAGGACATGCCGTGTGGCGACGTCCAGTTCGCCAGTCTGGGGTGTTTCATAGCCCATGCGTGCCAGCTGCGCCTGATACCAGGAAATGCTTGGCAGTTGCCTATCGAATTGCGTTTGCTGCCGGGCGACAGCCTGCTCGTTGGGCCAAATGCCGATGCCTTCGCCAGCCAGGCGTTTCCAGGGGAACAGCGGACCTGGATCGAGTTTGCGCAGTGGTGCGATATCGCTATGACCGATGATGCTGCGCGGGCTGATGTTGTAACGCTGGCTGATGTCCTTGAGCAGGACGATCAATGACTGGACCTGCGCTTCCGTGTAGGGATACCAGAGGCGGCCTGTCGGGGTGTCCTTGAAACCTGGGTTGACGATTTCGATACCCAGGGAGCTTGAGTTCAACCAGGTGCGGCCTTGCCACTGACTCTCCCCGGCATGCCAGGCGCGCAGGTTTTCATCCATCAGCTTATAAATGGTCGCGTTCTTGTCGTCGCCGATCAGGTAGTGGCTGCTGACTTCGCCGTGGGTCAGCAGTTGCAGCGAGCGCTCCATTGAAGCGGAGGTGTAGTGAACCACCACAAACTGGATGCGGCTGTCGTGGTTGGGCGATGGGTGACTGGTGTCGTAGCGGGGGCCGCTGGCACAGCCGGCCAAGACAATGAGTGACACGATGAGGGCAAAATATTTCATGGCGAAAGGCAATACACGCAAGACAGTAATGCAACAGTGTAACGTACTGCCTTGCATGCCGCGGGCAATCGCGATCATTTAAACAAAATGGAACAAATTGCCGCTTAACCCAGTTCTACCCGGTTACGTCCGGCATTTTTTGCCCGATACAGCGCTTGATCGGCTCTTTTGAGTACCAGATCGCTGTGCTCGCCGGGCTTGAATGCGGTAAGGCCCATGGAAATCGTGATCGTTACTCGCTCGCCCTTGAAGTGGAACGGGCAGGCTTCGATGGATGCCCGCAGGTGTTCCAGCAGTTTCAGGCCGGCCGCCGGCACTGTGGATGGCAATAACAGAACAAACTCTTCTCCGCCGAACCGGGCAATGAAGTCTGTCCCGCGCAGACGCTTGCGCAGCACCGTGGCGATGATCTTCAGCACTTTGTCACCCGCCAGGTGCCCGTAGTTATCGTTAATGCGTTTGAAATGATCGAGGTCGAGCATCGCCAGCATCAAGGTATTGCCGTGTTGCTGCCACTGGCCGATTTCGTGTTCCAGCCGTTCGCTCCAGGCGGCGCGGTTGGGCAGGCCGGTGAGCGGGTCGATCAAGGCTTTCTGACGTTGTTCTTCGAGGTGCTCGCGGAAACCCGAGGCTTCCTGCTCCATGTGCGCCACCCGTTCGGCCAGGCTTTGCAGGCGGGCGGCCACTTCTTGCTCGCGTTCGTCGCGTTGCTTGCGGTGCTCGTCCATGGTGCCGAGCAAGCCTTCCAGATGGTTTTCCAGAACGTGCTTGAGGTCCTCAAGGTCCGCCGCTTCGTGCATGCTGGTTTGCAGGCCGTCGACTTGTTCGCGTATTTGCGAATCCAGCGCATGCGCTGCCGATCGGCTGTCGGCATGATCGGCGCTGGCAGCTTGCAGGTTGCTCTGGAACGACTCGAGGCGTTCATTGAGTCGTAGCAAATAGGCTTCGAATTCGTGCTGGCCACTGTCCGAGATCGCCAGCATCAATGTCGCAAAATCGTCGAGGATCGGCAGTAATTCGTACCAGTTCAAGCCGTTTTTCAGGCGATCTCGCATCGATTCCGCTTGAGGGCGGTGGCGTTCGGGTAGCGTGAGATCGTCAAGCAGGCCGAGCAGGGTTTCCTCGATGTGCCTGGCTACCGAGCTGTAAGACGGTTCGGGGGAATCCGGCAGCGCATAAAACATGTCGTGCCCGAGGTGCTCGGGATCATCGGGTGTCGCGACGTCAGAAGGTGGTGAAGATGCCTCGGTTAGCGGAGCAGGGGTCAGTTCGTCCGGATTGATGTCCGGTTCAATCTGGCTCGCGGGCTCGACGATAACGGGCGGAGGCTCTTCAGGCTGTTGAACGACCACTGCACGATCGGCCTCGGGTGCCTCGTGCGGTTCAGTGATGAGTGCAACTAACGGTGCGACGGCGACGGGCTCCACGGGAACTGTCGACGTCGGGAGTGGCTGTGGATCGATGACCGCTGGCGATTCCACAGGCATTGGATCGGCTATGGATGGGACTTCACCGGTGTTTGCCGGGGTCACCGCCACCTGTGGCGTCGCCACCCATTCGGCAGGGCGCGCGTTGGCGGCTTGGTCGGCCGGGGCAGTGACGCGTGGTTCATCAGCGTCGCGATGCCCGAATAATCGCTGCAGCAGGCCTGGCCGTTCCGCTTCTGCTGGGTTGTCCAGTTGACTCAGGGCTTTACCTTGCAGGCCACTCAGTTCGCTGAGCAGCAACGGAATCTCGCGAGCCTGGCTGGCGCGGCTGTCCAGTTGCTTGGCGAAGTTCTTGAGGGGGCGACTTACTTCACGGGGCAGCGGCAACGTTTGCAGCTGAGTGACGAGGGCGTTCAACGCGGCGCTGGTCTGATTGACCCGTGTTTCCCGACGTTGCTCGGAGTCGAGCACGGCTTTTTCCAGGCGCGGGAGGAGGGCGGCGAGGCCGGCGTCCATGTCGTCGGAGCGCACGACTTCGCGCATTTCCTTCATGCATTGGTCAACGGCGCGATCGGTGCCCTCTGCTGCCAGGGTGCTGCGCACAAGTCCGCGACGCAACAAGTCGAGCCGGGCATCCCAACGCCGTTCGAGCTTTTCCTGTTGTTCAATGCTTTGGAGGTATTTCTCTTTCCAGCGCTGTGCTTCGTCGCTCATTCAGGGGTTCCGCGATGGGCAGGACTCAACGCGGGCAATGCATCGGCCGTGAGCGAACCCGGCAGACGAATCTCTACCGCGACCGGCAGGTGATCGGAAATGGGTTGGGCCAGCACCTCGACCTTTTCCAGGGTCAGGCTCGGGCTCAGTAGAATGTGGTCCAGGCAGCGCTGCGGACGCCAGCTGGGGAATGTCGCTTCCAGTTGCGGGGCGAGCAGGCCAAGGTCGCGCAACGGAGAGTTTTGCAGCAGATCGCTGGCGTGGGTATTCATATCGCCCATCAGGATCTGGTGCTTATAGCCGCCGATGACTTCGCGGATGTAAGCCAATTGCAGGCTGCGCGCGCGTGCGCCCAGCGCCAGGTGCATCATCACCACCACCAGCGCTTCCGGACCTTCGCCGAAACGCACCAGGATCGCCCCGCGTCCTTTCGGCCCGGGCAGCGGATGATCTTCGATCGCCCACGGACGCAGGCGACTGAGCACGCCATTGCTGTGCTGGCCGAGGCGTCCGAGATTGCGATTGAGTTGTTGATACCAGTAGGGAAAGGCGCCGAGCTGGGCCAGGTGTTCGACTTGATTGACGTAGCCTGAACGCAAGCTGCCGCCATCGGCTTCCTGCAAGGCGACCAGATCGAAGTCGCCCAGCAGATTACCGATCTTTTGCAGGTTGTCGGCGCGCCCGGTATGGGGCAGCAAATGCTGCCAGCCACGGGTCAGGTAATGACGGTAGCGCTCGGTACTGATACCGACCTGAATATTGAAGCTCAGCAAGCGCAGACGGCTGTCTGCGGGCAGGCCCGTCGATTCCAGATGATGTTCGTTGACCCGCGGATCATGCAGGCCAACGACGCGTTCAGTACCCCAGCGGCGCATGGCAGGTGCTGCCCTTAGTTGGCGGCAGCCTTGTTAGCCGCTCGCTCTTTGTCGACCAGTTTATCGGCCAGTTGCAAGGCTTGCTCGGCACCGCCGGCGGAGCCCACGTCAAAGCGATACTTACCGTTGACGATCATGGTCGGCACACCAGAGATTTCATATTTCTTTGCAAGCTCTTTGGCTTTGTTGATCTGGCCCTTGATGGCGAAGGAGTCAAAGGTAGCCAGGAACTTGTCCTTGTCGACGCCCTGCGTGGCCAGGAAGTCCGCCATGTCATTCTTGTCGGTCAGCTTCTTGTGTTCTTTCTGAATGGCTTCGAACACCGCAGCGTGCACCTTGTGCTCGACGCCCATGGCTTCGAGGGTCAGGAACATCTGGCCGTGTGCGTCCCAAGGACCGCCGAACATGGCAGGGATGCGAACGAAGTTCACGTCGGAAGGCAGCTTCTCGACCCAGGGATTGATCACCGGTTCGAACGCGTAGCAGTGTGGGCAGCCGTACCAGAACAGCTCCACCACTTCGATCTTGCCAGGCACGGCTACCGGAACCGGATTGCTCAGTTCGACGTAAGGGGCGGCTGGGGCTTCGGCGGCCTGGGCAGACATGCCGAACAGGCTGGCAGCGACAAGTGCGGCGCTGATGATCAGATTACGCATGCTTTACTCCTGGACAAATTTTATCGCCTCGCGCGACCTGTCTTCAGACAGATCCTGGCGGGCCTGAGTTCTGTAGTGTAACGGCAGCGGCCACAAAAAAGGGCGGCCAAAGCCACCCTTTTTATACTTGCTGCGACGGATTAATCGAGCGTTAACGTTGCAAGAGATGTATGCCTTGCACAACGCTCGATTCGCCGGTCTTAGTGCAGGCCCTGAATGTAGCTGGACACTGCGGCGATGTCTTCGTCGCTCAGCCGCTTGGCGATGGTCCGCATGGTCATCGCATCGCCATCATTGGTGCGGCCACCTTCTTCCTTGCGGAAATCGGTCAGTTGCTTGGCGATGTATTGAGCGTGCTGGCCACCCAGGTGCGGGAAGCCGGCTGCCGCGTTGCCTGCGCCGTTTGGCGAATGGCAGCCGGTGCAGGATGGCAAGCCCTTGGCCAGGTCGCCGCCGCGGAACAGTGCTTCACCGCGAGCCACGACTTTCGGGTCGGCGGCGCCGACGCTGCCTTTCTGGCTGGCGAAGTAGGCGGCGATGTCCGCCAGATCCTGGTCGCTCAGGTTGGTCAGCAGGCCGGTCATTTCCAGAACGGTGCGCTTGCCCGACTTGATGTCGTGCAACTGCTTGGTCAGGTAGCGTTCACCCTGGCCGGCCAGTTTTGGAAAGTTTGGCGCCATGCTGTTGCCATCCGGACCATGGCAGGCGCCGCAGACGGCGGCCTTTGCCTGGCCTGCGGCGGCGTCACCAGGTTTTACCGGCTCACCTGCGGCATAGGCAACGCCGGAGATCCCCACGGTCAACAGCAGACTCACGATCAATTTGTTCATCAGCTAATCCAACTACGGCTAAGGGTTAAAGAGTTATGGACCGGGTTTACTCGCTCATCCACTGGATGATGGCTTGGTAATCCTCGGCACTGCAGTCCATGCACAAACCACGCGGCGGCATCGCCTTGAAACCCTGGGTCACGTGTTGCACCAGCGTCTCCATACCTTTCGCCAACCTCGGCGTCCAAGCTTCCTGATCGCCCTTGCGGGGCGCCATGGGTAGTTGGCCGGAATGACAGGCACCACAAACACGGTTGTACACAGCTTCCGGATCCTGTGTAGCCTGAGCGCTGTAAAGCGGTATCAGGACACCGGCAGCTAGCAGCCATTTCGTCATAAAACGACCTTTTCAGGGTTGAGAGCGTTCTGCGTTCTAATGCGCAATCAAGGTCTATCGCTCCCGTGAACTTCATCCTGCGTTGGGACAAAGCGCACACAAAATCTGCGGCATTATATACTGGCGTCACTGAAACGGAAGCGACACTGCTTGCCGGACCCATTCCTGGCGCCGCCCACATCGGAAATCCCATGCAACTCAAGAATCCCATCCTCGGTCTGTGCCAACAGTCCACCTTCATGCTCAGCGCCGCCAAAGTCGACCAATGTCCGGATGACGAAGGCTTCGAAGTCGCCTTCGCCGGGCGTTCCAACGCCGGCAAGTCGAGTGCGCTTAACACCCTGACCCACGCCAGCCTGGCGCGCACCTCGAAAACCCCGGGGCGCACACAGCTGTTGAACTTCTTCAAGCTAGACGATGAACGCCGTCTGGTCGACCTGCCGGGTTACGGTTATGCAAAAGTACCGATTCCGCTCAAGCAACACTGGCAGCGTCACCTGGAAGCCTATCTGGGCGGTCGCGAGAGTTTGAAAGGTCTGATTCTGATGATGGACATCCGTCATCCAATGACCGACTTCGACTTGTTGATGCTCGATTGGGCCGTGGCTGCGGGCATGCCGATGCACATTCTGCTGACCAAGGCCGACAAGCTGACCTACGGCGCTGCCAAGAACACGCTGCTCAAAGTGCAGTCGGAAATCCGCAAGGGCTGGGGCGATCTGGTGACCATCCAGCTCTTCTCGGCACCAAAACGCATGGGCCTGGAAGATGCCTACACGGTATTGGCAGGCTGGATGGAGTTGGCGGACAAGGGTTCCGAAGCAGAGGCTCAGTAAGCGTCGAAAACTGCCTGGGGCGCGCTCAGGCAGTTTTCTGCGGGCAAAAAAAACCCCGGACTTCTTATGGGGAGGGGGAAGTTCCGGGGTTCAAGTTCTAGACCGCTAGGGCGGGGTCCAGATATCTGCCAACACTTAACACAACATAGGAGCATCGAAGGGCTTCACCAGCCATTCAGTATCTCTGAGTGGCATTTCACCAGATTAGTTCAGATTTTTTTCAAATGCCTTTGGAATAACCCCAAGCATTTTCCGGACTAAGCGCCCTTCGACCCTTCTGCCGCGGCACTATGCCGCGGCAGAAGCGCTCTATTTCAATCGGCTCAGTGAGCCTCATCCCAGTTATTGCCTACGCCAACTTCCACCAGCAGCGGAACATTGAGCTGCGCGGCGCCGCTCATGTGCACACGAATTTCGTTGCTGACCTGATCAACCAGGTCTTCACGCACCTCAAGAACCAATTCATCGTGCACCTGCAAAATGACCTTGGCGTCTAGGCCAGACGAAGCCAGCCATTCATCTACCGCCACCATGGCTTTCTTGATGATGTCTGCCGCCGTGCCTTGCATCGGTGCGTTGATCGCCGTGCGTTCTGCAGCGGCGCGTTCTTGCGGCTTGTTGGAGTTGATCTCGGGCAGGTACAAGCGTCGCCCGAAGAAAGTCTCTACAAACCCTTGTTCCGCCGCCTGCGCGCGGGTGCGGTCCATGTATTGGCGAACACCCGGGTAGCGGGCGAAGTAAGTGTCGATATACGCCTTGGCTGTCTTGGTATCGACACCAATGTCCTTACCGAGTTTCTGCGCCCCCATACCGTAGATCAGGCCGAAGTTGATCGCCTTGGCGCTGCGACGCTGATCGGAGGTCACCTCTGTCAAATCGACCTTGAAAACCTCGGCGGCCGTGGCGGTGTGCACGTCCAGGTTGTGGCGGAAGGCGTTCATCAGGCCTTCGTCCCCGGAAAGGTGGGCCATGATCCGCAATTCGATCTGCGAATAGTCCGCCGCCAGCAATTTGTAGCCGGTTGGGGCCACGAAAGCTTGGCGAATGCGCCGCCCCTCGGCGGTGCGCACCGGGATGTTCTGCAGGTTCGGATCGCTGGAAGACAGGCGGCCGGTGGACGCCACGGCCTGGTGATACGAGGTGTGAATCCGGCCGGTGCGCGGGTTGATCTGCTCCGGCAGACGGTCAGTGTAGGTGCTTTTCAGCTTGCTCATGGAACGGTATTCCATCAGCACTTTTGGCAACCGGTAGTCATCCTCGGCCAGCTTGGCGAGCACTTCTTCAGCGGTGGATGGCTGGCCCTTGGCTGTCTTCTTCAGCACCGGCAGGCCAAGTTTCTCGTAGAGAATCACACCCAGTTGTTTCGGTGAGCCAAGGTTGAACGCTTCGCCGGCGATCTCGAAGGCTTCGCGCTCCAGCGCGACCATCTTGTCGCCCAACTCGATGCTCTGCACGCCCAGCAGGGCGGCATCGACCAACGCGCCTTGGCGTTCGATGCGTGCCAGCACCGGCACCAGAGGAATTTCGATGTCGGTCAGCACACTGGCGAGGCTCGGGATCGCGTTCAGCTTTTCGAAGAGTGCCTGATGCAGACGCAAAGTGATGTCGGCGTCTTCGGCGGCATACGGGCCGGCCTGTTCCAAGGCAATCTGGTCGAACGTCAGCTGTTTCGCACCTTTGCCGGCTATGTCCTGGAAGCTCACGGTGGTGTGGTCCAGGTATTTCAGCGCCAGGCTGTCCATGTCATGGCGGGTCGCCGTGGAGTTGAGCACGTAGGATTCGAGCATGGTGTCGAACGCGATGCCACGCACAGTAATGCCGTTCGCTTGATCGCCGCCGATGGCGCAATTGGCCAGGATGTTCATGTCGAACTTGGCGTGCTGGCCGACCTTGAGTTTGTTCGGGTCTTCGAGAATTGGCTTGAGGGCACGCAGTACAGTGTCGCGATCCAGTTGCTCGGGTACACCGATGTAGGAATGGGTCAGCGGAATGTAGGCCGCTTCGTTGGCCTGCACGGCGAATGACAGGCCCACCAGTTGCGCCTGTTGAGCGTCGATGCCGGTGGTTTCCGTGTCGAAGGCGAACAGTTTGGCGTTGTTCAGCTTCTCCAGCCAGACGTCGAAACGCGCTTGATCGAGGATGGTTTCGTAAGCGGCTTCAGCAGCGGCGGCCGGTGCTTCGGCTTCGGGTGTGCTGAACAGGTCAACAGCCGGCGCAGGCTCGGCGGCACTGCTCAGCTCAAGGCGTTTGGCGTCGCGATCGAGGTCGTTCAGCCAGCTCTTGAATTCCAGCACGGTGTACAACTCGTAGAGCTTGTCCGGATCTTCTGCACCCATTTGCAGGTCATCGAGGCCGATGTCCAGCGGCACGTCGACCTTGATGGTCGCCAGTTGATAGGACAGGAATGCCATTTCCTTGTGCTCTTCGAGCTTGGCCGGCAGGGTTTTGGCACCGCGAATCGGCAGAGTCGGCACGATATCGAGCTGCGCGTAAAGCTCGGTCAGACCGCCATTCACGCCTACCAGCAGGCCGGAAGCGGTCTTCGGACCGATACCCGGAACGCCCGGGATGTTGTCGGACGAATCGCCCATGAGCGCCAGATAATCGATGATCTGCTCGGGAGCGACGCCGAATTTCTCCTTCACGCCCTCCACGTCCATGCTGCTACCGGTCATGGTATTGACCAAGGTAATGTGGCCATCGACCAGCTGTGCCATGTCCTTGTCGCCGGTGGAGATGATCACCGGACGGTCAGCCGCGGCGCTGCTGCGGGCCAGGGTGCCGATCACGTCATCGGCCTCGACGCCTTCGACGCATAACAGCGGGAAGCCCAGGGCGATCACGCTCTGGTGCAGCGGCTCGATTTGCACGCGCATGTCATCGGGCATGCTCGGACGGTTGGCCTTGTATTCGGCGTACATGTCATCGCGAAAAGTCCCACCCTTGGCGTCGAACACCACGGCGAACGGACTGTCCGGGTACTGCTTACGCAGACTCTTGAGCATGTTCAACACGCCCTTGACCGCACCGGTCGGCAGGCCTTTGGATGTGGTCAGCGGTGGCAGCGCGTGAAAGGCGCGGTACAGGTAAGAAGAACCGTCCACCAGGACGAGGGGGGCTTGGCTCATGAGCAGGATCAACCTTTTCGGCGGGTCCGGCGCTAGAATAGCGGGACCGTTGACGACAAAGGGACAAGGTTATCATGCGCACACTAAATCGCCTGTTGCTGGCTGGCTTGTTTGCAATCACACCCATAACCGTCATGGCGGCGGACGATGCGCCATCGCCGGAACCGGATGTAACCATTCGCACGGAAGGCGATAACACGATCAAGGAATACCGCCAGAATGGCTTCCTGTATGCCATTCAGGTAACGCCGAAGGGCGGAAAACCGTACTTTCTGGTGCGCGCCGATGGATCGGACGGTAATTTTATCCGCTCGGATCAGCCCGATATGCTGATTCCGTCGTGGAAGATTTTCGAGTGGAAGTAGTTTCTTAATTTCAATCGGCGTTGGCTCAATAGCGGCGCCCGTACTGGCAGCTTAAACATGTCTGTGTTCACCCCCCTGGCTCGGCCCGAGCTGGAAGCTTTTCTCGCCCCTTATGGCCTCGGCCGCCTGCTTGATTTCCAGGGGATTGCCGCCGGTAGTGAAAACACCAATTTCTTCATCAGCCTCGAGCAAGGTGAATTCGTCCTGACCCTGATCGAGCGCGGCCCGGTCCAGGAGATGCCGTTCTTCATCGAGTTGCTCGACGTGTTGCACGAGGCCGAACTGCCGGTGCCTTACGCGATCCGCACCACCGATGGCGTGGCGCTGCGCGAACTGGCCGGCAAGCCTGCGCTGTTGCAACCGCGCCTGGCCGGCAAGCACATCAAGCAGGCCAACGCGCAGCATTGCGCGCAAGTGGGCGAGTTGCTCGCGCATCTGCACCTGGCCACCCAGGCGGGAAACATGATCAAGCGCAAGACCGATCGTGGCCTGGACTGGATGCTGGAGGAGGGCGCGCGGTTCTTGTCGCACGTGAATGCCGAGCAGAATGAACTGTTGCAGCGGGCGCTGGAAGAAATCACCCAACAGAAAGAGAAAATTCTGGCGCTGCCTCGCGCCAACATCCACGCGGACTTGTTCCGCGATAACGCGATGTTCGAAGGCACGCACCTGACCGGGCTGATCGATTTCTATAACGCCTGTTCGGGCCCGATGCTCTACGACGTGGCAATTGCCTTGAACGACTGGTGTTCCGATGACGACGGTTTGATCGACGGAGCGCGAGCGCGGGCCTTGTTGGGCGCTTATGCGGCGCTACGTCCGTTTACCGCCGCTGAGGCCGAGTTGTGGCCGACCCTGTTGCGGGTGGCGTGCGTGCGGTTCTGGTTGTCGCGCTTGATCGCGGCCGAATCTTTTGCCGGTCAGGACGTGTTGATTCACGATCCGATGGAGTTCCAGTTGCGCCTGGCTCAGCGGCAGAAAGTCATTACACCGCTGCCTTTCGCGCTCTAAAAGCAAAAAATCAGCTATGCGTAACTCTGTAGGAGCCGGCTTGCTGGCGATGGTTGTTAACGATAACGCGTAGGGCATGGATAAACGCGGTGCCCTTGCGTTCCATCGCCAGCAAGCCGGCTCCTACAAGGGCTGCGATCTTTTGATGGGGTTACAACGACTCCAGGCACCCTGCCAAATCATTCCCCAATTTCTCCAGCACCTGCTCATACCCCTGAGCAGTCGCCGGGGTGTACCCGCCCAGCGCATCCAGCTCCGCCAGTTTCACCGGCAGGCCCGCCACCAGGGTTTCCGCCAGACGCGGGCGCAGTGGCGGCTCGCTGAACACGCAGGTTTTGCCGACTTCCTGCAATCGCGCACGCATCGCCGCTACGTGCTGGGCGCCAGGTTGTACTTCCGCCGCGACGCTGAATACGCCCGCATGCTTGAGACCGTAAGCGTCCTCGAAGTAGTCAAAAGCCTCGTGGAACACGAAGTAAGGTTTGCCTTCAATGCCTGCCAGGCGTTTTTTCAGGCGAGCATCGAGTGCATCCAGACGCTCATCGAACGCCTTGAGGTTGCTCTGATAGCGCGCTGCGTTGGCAGGATCGGCAGCGCTGAGGTCAGTGGCCATTTTCGTGGCGATGACCCGGGCGTTGATCGGTGACAGCCACAAATGCGCGTCCAGGCTGCCCGGGCGATGATCGTGGTCATGTTGGTCAGCTTCTTCGGCGTGGGAGTGGTTATCTTCGGCGAAGTGGCGCAGTTTCAACCCCGGCAGATCCTGAACGGCAACGCTGGGCAACGTACGCCCATTGAGCACGCGCGGCAGGAACCCTTCCATGCCCGGACCGATCCAGTACAGCAGGTCGACCGACTGCACCTTCCGTACGTCGGAAGGGCGCAAGGCGTAGTTATGCGGCGAAGCACCTGGCGGCAGCAATACCTCCGGAATCGCCACGCCGTCTTGCACGGCGGCGGCGATCAGTTGCAGCGGCTTGATGCTGGTGAGGACTTTAACCTCGGCTTGCGCTGAACCGATCAGCAGAAAACTTGCGATAAATGCGACGAAGATAGAAAAAAGTCGGGACACGATGACCACTCGAAGAGGCGAGAACGGGTAACATAATAACGTCTCTCACAAAACTCGTCGCCGCTCATGCCTAAAACACCGATTGCCAGCCGTCCCCACGACCACTCTCATTGCGTGCACAGCGCTCTGTCTGAGGCCGATGCCTTGTGCGCACGTCAGGGTTTGCGCCTGACTGCGTTGCGCCGGCGGGTGCTGGAGCTGGTGTGGCAAAGCCACAAGCCATTGGGCGCCTACGACATTCTCGCAGTGCTCAGCGAGCAGGACGGTCGCCGTGCTGCGCCGCCAACCGTGTACCGCGCGCTGGATTTCCTGCTGGAAAACGGCCTCGTGCACCGCATCTCTTCCCTGAACGCCTTCATCGGCTGCAATCACCCGGAGCACGCCCACCAGGGCCAGTTCCTGATTTGCCGCGAATGCCACGCCGCCATTGAGCTCGAGCAGAAATCCATCAGCGACGCGATTATCGCCAGCGCCCAGGATGTGGGGTTTGTCGTTGAGGGCCAGACCGTCGAAGTGATCGGTCTGTGCTCGGGTTGTCAGGGGGCTTGATGAGCAACGCGCTGATCCGACTCGAACAGGTTGCCGTTACGTTTGCCGGGCAGCAGGTGCTGGACAACATCGAGCTGAGCGTCGAGCCGGGGCAGATCGTCACCCTGATCGGCCCCAACGGCGCGGGCAAGACCACGTTGGTGCGTGCCGTGCTCGGGTTGTTGAAGCCCGACAGCGGCAGTGTCTGGCGCAAGCCGAAACTGCGGGTCGGCTACATGCCGCAAAAACTGCATGTTGATCCGACCCTGCCGCTGTCGGTGTTGCGCTTCTTGCGCCTGGTGCCGGGCGTGGACCGTGCGATGGCCTTGGCCGCGCTCAAGGAAGTTGGCGCCGAGCAGGTGATCGACAGCCCGGTGCAAAGTGTTTCCGGCGGTGAAATGCAGCGCGTACTGCTGGCTCGCGCTTTGTTGCGCGAACCGGAATTGCTGGTGCTTGACGAGCCGGTGCAAGGCGTCGATGTGGCCGGCCAGGCAGAACTCTACAGCCTGATCACCCGCCTGCGTGACCGTCACGGCTGCGGTGTGTTGATGGTTTCCCACGACCTGCATCTGGTGATGAGCACCACTGACCAGGTGGTGTGCCTCAATCGCCACGTCTGCTGCTCAGGCCACCCTGAACAAGTCAGTGGCGATCCAGCCTTCGTCGAGCTTTTCGGAAAAAACGCACAGAGCCTGGCGATTTATCACCACCACCACGACCACGCACACGATCTGCATGGCTCGGTGGTCAAGGCGCCCGCGTCGGGCCATAACCATGTTCACGGAGATAGCTGCAAGCATGGCTGATTTTCTGCTCTACGCCCTGCTTGCAGGTCTGGCTCTGGCAGTTGTCGCGGGCCCGTTGGGGTCTTTCGTGGTCTGGCGGCGCATGGCTTATTTCGGCGACACCCTGTCCCACGCGGCGTTGCTGGGGGTGGCGCTGGGTTTCCTGCTGGATGTCAGCCCGGCCGTCGCGGTGACTGTAGGCTGCTTGCTGTTGGCGGTGTTGCTGGTGACATTGCAACAGCGCCAGCCACTGGCGTCCGACACGCTTTTGGGAATTCTCGCACCGAGTACTCTCTCTCTGGGGCTGGTGGTACTAAGCTTCATGCACGAAGTGCGGATCGACCTGATGGCCTATCTGTTCGGCGACTTGCTGGCGATCAGTCCGACCGATCTGGCCTGGATTCTCGGCGGCAGCGCGGCCGTGCTGGCCCTGCTGGTGGCCTTGTGGCGGCCATTGCTGGCGATCACGGTGCATGAGGAACTGGCCAGGGTCGAAGGTCTGCCCGTGGCGGGGTTGCGCATGGCGCTGATGTTGCTGATCGCCGTGGTGATTGCCGTGGCGATGAAAATCGTCGGCGTATTGCTGATTACTTCGTTGTTGATCATTCCGGCGGCTGCGGCACAACGTCACGCCCGTTCACCGGAACAGATGGCACTGGGCGCGAGCCTGCTGGGCATACTCGCTGTGTGTGGCGGGCTGGCGCTGTCCTGGTTCAAAGACACCCCGGCCGGCCCGTCGATTGTTGTGACGGCCGCCGCACTGTTTCTGCTGAGTTTTGTTCTGCCCCGTCGAGGGGTGTAGACTTGCTCGTTTTTTGCGCAAATAGAGAGTCGCAGGAATGAAGTCGTTCGCCTCCCGTTATCTGCTCCTTGTCGCATTTTCTTTGCTGCTCGGCGCTTGCCAAAGCACGCCACCGGCGGCCCCCGAGGTCCCGGATGCGCAGGCCACGGCCATTGCACAGCTTGAGCAAAGCCTGGCCAGCAGCGAGCTGGCCACCGCCGAAGGTCAATTGGCCGCGTTGCAGGCCGAGTCCCCCAACGACCAGTCCCTTGAGCAATACCAGCGGCAACTGGCCGAAGCCTACTTGCTGCGTAGCCAGATCGTGCTGCAAAAAGGTGACGTGAATGCTGCCGCGACAGCATTGGCCCGCGCCCGCGCGCTGATGCCCAAGGCGCCGGCATTGACCGGAGGCGTCAACGGCCCTATCGCAGAAGCCCGCAAGGCTGAACTGGAGAAAGCCGAAGCAGCGCTGAAAGCTGCGGAAGCCATGCCAAAAGCCAAAGTCATCGACCCGACAGCTGAAAGCACCACGGTGGCGCTGAACATCAACGATATGGGCAAGTTGCGTCGCCAACTGGACGCCATCGCCGCCGATGTGGTGAATTATCAGTGTGACGTAACCGTTCAGGCACCGCGTACCGATGACTATCCGTGGCTAGCCAATTTGCTGACCAAGCGGGTGAAGAAACTCGATTCGCAGTTTGATCTGAACATCGAAAAGCAGATTCTGCGCAGCGTGCCGGCACAGATGGTTCTTAGCCCGCGCAAACCCTGAAAAAAGATCGCAGCCTGCCGCAGGCTGCGATCTTTTGCTTTTAGGCTGGAATCGCCTTCGCCTTCGGCTCCCTGTCCCAAACCCGATGCTGCCCGATCGCCGCAAAAAACGCCTTGAACAACTTGGCGTCCGTACCCACGATCAACCCCGCATCTGCCTCCAGTTTCAGCACATCCAGCAACTGCTTCGCCTCACCATGCAGGGCAATCGCCTTCAAATGCTTGTAGGCTTCCAGCACGTAATGAAGCGCCACGCCATCACCACTCAATGCCTTGATCGACGCCGCGCCGCCGGGCACAAACACCGCGTCGAACGCCACTGAAGGCATACCTTCCATGGAGGCATCCACTGGCAGCGCCTTACCGTCGGCGGTTTTCACAGGGGCCGAAGTCGGTCCCAACAGCTTGGCGTGAGCGCCTTCGGCTTCCAGCGCTTTCTTCATCGCATCAATCGCGGCGCCGTCCACACCATCGGCTGCAAGGATCGCCACTTTGCGGGTTTTGATGTCAGCAGGCAGCAAATTGGCCTGGCTCAAGGCCGGCGAGCGCTCCAGGGATATTTTCGGCACCTCGACCGTCCCGGCCTTCGGCGCAGGCAACCCAAGGTTCTGCGCCACGCGCTTGGCCAGTTCCAGGTCGATATTGGCCAGGATTTCATTGACCTGCCGGGCACGAATGAACTCACGCTCGACCTTGCCCAGCTCGAAGCTGTAGGCCGAAATGATGTGCTCCTGTTCGTGTTTGCTCATGCTGTGGAAAAACAGCCGCGCCTGGGAGAAATGGTCGCCGAACGATTCGCTGCGCTGACGGATCTTGTTGGCGTCGATGCGCTCCGGATAGCTCTCGAAACCGCCGTCCTGTGCGGCGGGCGGCGTTTCCTTCGGCCAGCCGCCATCGATGGAATTCGGTTCGTAGGCTGCACGGCCCTTATCGATGGTGGTGCGATGCAGCGCATCCCGTTGGCCGTTGTGAAACGGTGCTACCGGACGGTTGATCGGTATTTCATGAAAGTTCGGCCCGCCGAGTCGGCTGATCTGCGTATCGGTGTAGGAAAAAAGCCGACCTTGCAGCAAGGGATCGTTGGAAAAATCGATGCCCGGCACGATATGCCCCGGGCAGAAAGCGACCTGCTCGGTTTCGGCAAAGAAGTTGTCCGGGTTGCGGTTGAGCGTCATTTTGCCAAGCGGCGTAATGGGCACCAGTTCTTCCGGGATCAGCTTGGTCGGGTCGAGGATGTCGAAATCGAAGGCGTGTTCGTTTTCCTCTTCGATTACCTGTACGCCAAGTTCCCATTCCGGGTAGTCCCCCATCTCGATGGCTTCCCAGAGATCTCGACGGTGGTAGTCAGTGTCTTTACCGGCGAGTTTCTGCGCCTCGTCCCACACCAGCGAACAAGTCCCGGCGGTGGGGCGCCAGTGGAATTTGACGAAGCGCGATTTCCCTTCGGCATTGATCAGGCGGAAAGTATGCACACCGAAGCCCTGCATGCTGCGCAGGCTTTTCGGGATGGCCCGGTCGGACATGGCCCAGATCACCATGTGGGCCGATTCCGGAACCAGGCTGACAAAGTCCCAAAACGTATCGTGGGCCGAGCCGCCGGTGGGGATTTCGTTGTGCGGTTCTGGTTTGACCGCGTGGACGAAGTCCGGAAACTTGACGGCGTCCTGAATGAAAAACACCGGCATGTTGTTGCCCACCAGATCGAAGTTGCCTTCGTCGGTGAAGAACTTAACGGCGAAACCTCGTACATCACGCACGGTATCGCCTGACCCACGAGGACCCTGCACGGTAGAAAATCGTACGAATACCGGTGTTTTCTGGCCAGGATCCTGTAGGAAACCAGCCTTGGTCAGTACGGAGTGGTTCTCGTAGGTCTGGAAGAAACCATGAGCGCCGGTACCTCGGGCATGCACGATGCGCTCGGGAATGCGTTCATGGTCAAAATGCGTGATTTTTTCACGCATGATGAAATCTTCCAGCAACGAAGGACCGCGGGCCCCGGCTTTCAGGGTGTTTTGATTGTCCGCCACCTTCACGCCTTGATTAGTGCGCAAGGCCTGGCCGGTGGCGTCGGAGCGAAAATTTTCCAGGCTGTCGAGCTTGGTGCTGGTGTTGCTGCGGTCCAGGGTATCGGTCCCGGCCATTGCGCTCTTGGGGGCGGCAGGCTTCTTGGTACTCATCAGGCATCTCTCCTCAGGCATTTTCGGGGTGCCTAAGTAGTGACTAGTGCTGTTTTTAGCCGTTCCTTTTATCTGACCTTTGATCGCGTTATTGCCAAATCGCTGGATGAATGCGAAATAAATGCTAAGAACCTCTATACGGACAGGCTAAAATGCGCGCCCGGCTAACCGCTGACCCTTTTCCAACGCGCCCCACAAGGTTCGCTACGTGATCGAGTTTCAAAACGTCCATAAAACCTACCGCGTCGCCGGTAAGGATATCCCCGCCCTGCATCCGACCAGTCTGACGATTGAGAACGGTCAGGTCTTCGGCCTGATCGGCCATTCCGGTGCGGGAAAAAGTACCCTGCTGCGTCTGATCAATCGCCTGGAAAACGCCAGTGGCGGCAAGATCTTTGTCGATGGCGAAGAAGTCACGGCGCTGGACGCCAACGGTCTGCGCCGTTTCCGTCAACAGGTCGGGATGATCTTCCAGCACTTCAACCTGCTGGCGTCCAAGACCGTTGCCGACAACGTCGCGCTGCCGCTGACGCTGGCCGGTGAAATGTCTCGCGGGGAAATCGACCAGCGCGTGGCTGAGTTGCTGGCGCGGGTCGGTCTGTCCGATCACGCCAGGAAATACCCGGCGCAGTTGTCCGGTGGCCAGAAGCAGCGTGTCGGCATTGCCCGCGCCCTGGCGACCAAGCCAAAAATCCTGCTGTGCGATGAAGCCACCAGCGCCCTGGACCCGCAGACCACCGCGTCGGTCCTGCAATTGCTGGCCGAGATCAATCGCGAACTGAAGCTGACCATCGTGCTGATTACCCATGAAATGGATGTGATCCGCCGGGTCTGCGATCAGGTCGGAGTCATGGACGCTGGCGTGATCGTCGAGCAAGGCTCGGTGGCCGAGGTGTTCCTGCATCCAAAACACCCGACTACCAAGCGCTTCGTGCAAGAAGACGAGCAGATCGACGAAAGCGAACAGCGTGACGACTTCGCTCACGTGCCGGGTCGCATCGTGCGTCTGACCTTCCAGGGCGAAGCGACCTACGCGCCGCTGCTGGGTACCGTCGCCCGCGAAACGGGTGTGGACTACAGCATCCTCGCCGGTCGCATCGATCGCATCAAAGACATCCCTTACGGGCAACTGACCCTGGCCGTGACGGGCGGTGACATGGAAGCGGCCTTCGCCCGCTTCACCGCAGCCGACGTCCACATGGAGGTGCTGCGCTAATGGAAGCCCTGACAAGTTTCTTCGCCAATATCGACTGGTTCGAAATCTGGCTGGCCACCGGCGACACCCTGCTGATGCTTGGCGGTTCGTTGTTGTTCACCGTACTGCTCGGCCTGCCGCTGGGTGTGTTGCTGTTCCTCTGCAGCCCGCGTCAGTTGCTCGAAGCCAGAGGCGTCTACGCGATGCTGTCGTTGGTGGTGAACATCCTGCGTTCGCTGCCGTTCATTATTCTGTTGATCGTGATGATCCCGTTCACGGTGCTGATCACCGGCACCTCGCTCGGTGTTGCCGGCGCGATCCCGCCGCTGGTAGTGGGCGCCACGCCGTTCTTCGCGCGACTGGTGGAAACCGCCCTGCGTGAAGTCGATCGCGGCATCATCGAAGCGACACAGGCCATGGGCGCGACCACGCGGCAGATCATCACCAACGCCTTGCTGCCGGAAGCCCGTCCGGGCATCTACGCTGCGATTACGGTGACAGCCATCACACTGGTGTCCTACACCGCCATGGCCGGTGTGGTCGGCGCGGGTGGCTTGGGTGACCTTGCGATCCGTTTCGGCTACCAGCGTTTCCAGACTGACGTGATGGTCGTCACGGTGGTGCTGCTGCTGGTACTGGTTCAAATACTGCAAACCGTCGGCGACAAACTGGTCGTCCACTTTTCCCGTAAGTAAGACTTGAGCCGGCCATTCGCTGGCAGGCGCCAAACGGGCGCCTCACATGGAGTTAGCTGAATGAAAAAACTACTCGTCGCGTTCGCTGCCGTTGCAGCGTTTTCCGCCCACGCCGCCGACACCCTGACGGTCGCGGCCACGCCGGTCCCGCACGCAGAAATCCTCGAATTCGTGAAGCCGGCCCTGGCCAAAGAAGGCGTGGACCTGAAAGTGAAGGTCTTCACCGACTACATCCAGCCGAACGTGCAGGTGGCGGAAAAACGCCTGGACGCCAACTTCTTCCAGCACCAGCCGTACCTCGATGAGTTCAACAAAGCCAAGGGCACCAATCTGGTTTCCGTGGCCGGCGTACACCTGGAACCGCTGGGTGCTTACTCCAGCAAATACAAAACGCTGGATGAGCTGCCAAGCACCGCCACCGTTGTAATCCCGAACGACGCCACCAACGGCGGTCGTGCGCTGTTGCTGCTGGCCAAGGCTGGCGTGATCCAGTTGAAGGATGCGAACAACATCCTGTCGACCGTCAAGGACATCACCGCCAACCCGAAGAACCTCAAGTTCCGTGAACTGGAAGCCGCCACCATCCCGCGCGTGCTCACCCAGGTCGACCTGGCCTTGATCAACACCAACTACGCGCTGGAAGCCAAACTCGACCCGGCCAAGGACGCACTGGTCATTGAAGGCAGCGACTCGCCATACGTGAACATCCTCGTTGCCCGCCCGGAAGACAAAGACAGCGAAGCGATGAAAAAACTGGTGGCTGCACTGCACAGCCCGGAAGTGAAAGCGTTCATTCTTGAGAAGTACAAAGGCGCGGTCGTGCCGGCGTTCTGATCCGAAGCACGCGCTACGAAAAAGGGGACGCTACAGGCGTCCCCTTTTTCGTTTCCGTGTCCCGTCCTGAATAAGGTTTACACCTTCTGACCCATTCTCAGGAGGGAGTAATGAATACGGGAGAAAGGCGCAGTCAGCGTGATTACACGCTGACCTTTAAATTGTCGGTCGTCGATCAGGTCGAAAAAGGCGAGTTGAGTTATAAAGAGGCTCAAGAGCGCTATGGCATTCAGGGTAAAACGACCGTACTGAACTGGTTACGCAGGCATGGTCGGCAGGACTGGAGTCAAGGCGCGTCCATTCGCTCCAAGAGACCCCGTTCCATGGATGAGCCCGATAAACCGCTGACACCCGAACAGCGAATCAAAGAGCTTGAAGAAAAGCTTGCCCAAGCCAACCAGAAAGCTCAGTTTTTCGAAGCCGTCGTTGACGTTTTGAAGAACGACTTCGGTGTTTCTGTCGTAAAAAAGCGATCCGGCAAGTCCTCTCCCAAGGGCAGATCCAAGGCCTGAGCATCAGTAGGGCTTGCCAGTTCATGGGGATTTCCCGTCAGGCTTATTACAAGCGCAACCGGGCGTGTGATGCCCGGGCCTGTCATGCCCAGGAAGTGATGGGATTCGTGAGGGAAAAGCGACTTAGGCAGCCGCGCCTTGGCACCCGAAAACTTCACAATCTAATGCGCACTGAGCCAGAAGTGTCCGTAAAGGTTGGTCGAGACCGTTTATTCGATATCTTGCGAGATCGGCGCGAACTGGTTCCCCGCAGACGGGCCTATCACAAAACGACAGACAGCCATCATCGCTTTCACCGGCATCCAAACCTGCTCAAAGATGGGCCTATTCAGGTAGTCGCCAAGGCGCCAGAGCAAGTATGGGTTGCGGACATCACCTACTTACCGACGCAAACGGGTGTGGCTTATCTGAGTTTGATCACCGATGCGTACTCCCGAAAAATCGTGGGGCACCATGTCCATGAAAGCTTGCACACCGAATCGGTGATCCAGGCGTTCAACAAAGCCCTCAGGCAGCGGACAACGGAGCAACGCCTGGTGCATCACTCGGATAGAGGCGCCCAATACTGCTCCGAGCTTTATCAGCGGCTGCATGCCAAATACGGCATCACCTGCTCAATGACCGATGGCTACGACTGCTACCAAAACGCATTGGCTGAGCGTGTGAACGGGATTTTGAAAAACGAGTTATTGCTGTATCGCCCCAAAGATTTTGCAGAGGCCATCCGGATGGTGGACGAGTCGGTGCAGATCTATAACAACGAGCGGCCTCATCTGTCGCTGAAATACAAAACGCCCGATGCGGTGCATCGGGCGTTTTGAGGCTGAAACAGGTGTAAACCTATTTCAGGACTAGACACCGATCTGCCGTAGCCTGCCTTAGAAGTCTGAAAAGCTGTAGGGCTGAAGCTCGGCGATTTGGGACAGCAGGGTGAGATGTTCCACCGCCTTTACTTTCTGAAGATGATCAAGGGTATCCGGACCGCCGAGCATCAGGGCTGGGACGAAGCCGTACATCTCGTCGTGGCGGAGGGTGCCGAGTTTTTTCTTTGTTGGTATGAACAGGTCGCCATAATCGTTGGAGTCCACATTTCTGGAAAGCAGAAAAGCCTGCAGTTCTCTGTCCATATCGTCATTAATGATTTCGAGATTTTTGACTACCACACGAGAAAGTACGCTGGTTATCTTAAGCGAAAATCCGGTTTTCTCGCCCCAGAGATACAAGTCGCCAAAGGCGCTCCGAGCAATCAGATGGTATGTGTCAACCTCTTCAAAACGAGTTCCTTCAATCCAAGATGCCACCACACCCTCGTATTCTTGTGGATTAACGATCCAGAAAATACCGCCGCCATAACCGCACCAACCGTGTTCCGCCCAGTATTCAAGCAACTGATTAGGCAGCTTGCCTTTGTAGTGTTCAATACTAGACGTCGGTACTTCTCGCCGATCAATGGGTCCACCAAACGTATCCAAAAAAATGGAAAAAAATTCGTCCATTCAAAATCCCTTGAATTTCACCCAGCCGAGTAAATTGCGTGTCTAACCTTTACAGGTCCGAAAAACTGTATGGCTGAAGTTCGGCGATTTGGGAGAGCAGGGTGAGATGTTCCACCGCCTTCACTTTCTCAAGATGATCAAGGGTATCCGGACCGCCGAGCATCAGCGCTGGAACGAAGCCGTACATCTCGTCGTGTCGCAGGGGGCCGAGTTTTTTCTTTGCTGGTATGAAGAGGTCGTCATAATCATTTGTTTCCACATCCATGGTTAACAAAAAATCTTGGAGTTCTCGATCCATTTGTTCATTTGTAATTTCACAGTTGTCAAAAATAAATCGCGAAAGAAAGCTAGTTATCTGAAGAGAAGATCCCGTTTTCTCGCCCCATAGGTACAAATCACCAAAGGCGCTACGAGCAATCAGGTGATAATTGTCCTTTTCTATTAGTTTTGTTTCTTCAATCCAGGATGCCACCACTCCTTCATATTCCTGAGGATTGACGATCCAGAAAATCCCGTCTCCGTAACCAGACCAGCCATGCTCTGACCAATATTCCAATAACTGATTGGGTAGTTTGCCTCGGTAGCGATCGATGCTAGAAAGCGGCACTTCCCGCCGATCGATTGCCCCACCGAATTTCTCTAAAAATCTGGAAAAAACTTTGTCCATTCAGTACCACCTTAGTCCTTTGACGACTCCGAGCCGAGCCACGGAGCCCATCGTCTACAGATCCGAAAAACTGTAGGGCTGGAGTTCGGCGATTTGGGAGAGCAGGGTTAAATGTTCCACCGCCTTCACTTTTTCAAGATGATCGAGGGTATCCGGGCCGCCGAACATTAGGGCTGGAACGAAGCCGTACATTTCATCATGACGCAGGGGGCCGAGCTTTTTCATCGCTGGTTTAAAAAAGTCGCCATAATTGTTGTATCTAACTTCCGTGGAAAGAAGAAAGTTTTGCAACTCTTTATTCAACTGTTCCCCTGAAAAAATCGAGGTATGGGTTGTATATCGTGAAAGGCAACTTGTGATTGTGAGCGAAGCACCCGTTTTTTTACCCCAAAGATGCATGTGACCAAAGGCACTGCGTGCGATGAGATAATAATTATCCAGCGCTTCAAATTTAGTTCCTTCAATCCAAGATGCTACAACCCCCTCATACTCCTGCGGGTTCACGAGCCAGAAAACTCCCTCACCATAGCCGCACCACCCGTGCTCGGCCCAGTACTCCAGCAATTGAGTGGGCAGCTTGCCCCGGTAACGCTCGATGCTTGATACAGGCACCTCCTGCCGATCAATCGGTTCTCCAAATTTTTCTATAAAACGGGCAAATACTTTATCCACGTCAAACGTCCTTAATTAATTAACACTTATGCAGTTTCACATTGAGGAAGGTTGACCCTCGCATGGATGGAGGAACGCTTTCAGCCGCAGCCTTCAGGTTAGCGATTTTCGGCCTCCACTGCGGCCCGATACTGGAGTTGACTTGACGATCACCAAAGTCCGCGATGATATCCTTCCCACCAGCGCTCAAATCGGGATTATGCAGTCCTGCAAGATTTGACATTGTTTCTTTGGCTTTTTTGATGGCCGCATCTTCTGCGTCGAATGGGTCCAATGTTTGCGAAAACTCACCTTGGAAACGCTTTTGCAGGTTTGCTTCTAGAGCCTCTCGGGCTTGCCGAGCGGCTGTTTTACTCCGCTTCACCGGATTAGCAATATTCTCCAAATACTCATCAACCGTCAGCCGATTCAGCCCGTCCTCCTGTCCCTTCAACTGCCGTTCGAATTCTCCGATTTTAGACGCTGGCAGCTTGTCCGCTTTGAAGCATTCGACTTTATGAAGCGGCATCGCGTTTGGCTTGTCACGGGGCGGGTTTTTGTCTTTGCCCGGTGGGTGATTCGGCGGTGGTGCAGGGTCCTGATGGCTCAGAGCGCCTCGGCGCGGTGCTGAGGTTTGCAGGTCGGGGCGCTTTTTCAGGGCGTCTTCGTGCTTGAGCATCCATTCGCCTAACCGCGCGCCTTTGGGGCTGGCGCGCATCTCCTGGGCAAGGACGCCCGCATTGCCTCGACCACGGGTGAGGTAAGCCACGATGGCGCCCAGCAGCAGGACAACAACCTCCACATGGCCTCGTGCAATCTCTTGGGCGGCGCTGTATCGGGCAGTGGAATCATCCGGCCTGAACGGGTCTAAACCGCCCTCACTGCGTGGGCCGTTCCACGCGATGTGGATGCCACGCCAGTAGTAGTCGCCAATGCGTGGCAAGCCTTCGGTGAAGAACTCGGCAACGGACGTCAGGCCCAGAATGCCCAATATCCACGTGCTGACTTGCAAGCCCATCGCAGCGCCAGCCGCACCCATGGGAATGGCGCCTGCTCCACCGAGAAATGCACCGGTCCCTGCGCCGATGGCTCCACCGATCAATACACTGCCGGCAACGATCATTGCCATTTGAGCGACGACTTCGATCAGCTCGTTAAGGATGCTGGCGATATCGATGTCAGCGAAGCGTTGTCTCAATAAGCGAGCCGCTTCCCACTCAGCCTCGATGAAGGCAGACCTGACGCAATTGACCCGACGGATATTGAGCGAGACGGAGGGCGCGGGTTCGTTGAAGTGAGTGCGATACCGGGCGCCTCCCTGGTAACCCATCTCTCGAGTGATGCGGTTTTCTATCTCGTGCCACGTGGGCACCCTGTGCCATAAAAACATCAATTGTCTCCCTGACAATTCGCTCCTTGGATGCACGCATCAAGTTGTACGTGGGCAAAGGACCGAGGCACAGGGGGGCCGCATGACCCAAAAGATCAAATCGGACGCGTCCTACACGCGTTGCGGAAACAGGGAAGTTAACTGTGTTGGGTTTTGTGCTCCCAACTGTGTGCCGGGCGCCGGAACGAGAAAAACCCCGAAGGTGAAGAACACACCGATCGGGGTTGTTGACTGCTAGATGAGTTAGCGGGTCAGGCTGTGTTGCTTGGCGAGTATCGCCGCCATTTCCGGATCTTCCAGATGATCAAGTACTCGCTCGACCAACAAATGCACCCCGTCGGCCATGCGACTGATTGCCAAGGCCACAGAGCGGCGAGAACCGTCCACATCATCGGCGAGATCTGCGGCGATGGCGCTGATTGACAGCAGGTCTTCTGAGGCGTTGGCGAGTAGGGCTTCGGAATGTATGCCGGGGCAAACACTGAAGAGTTGACCGTTGTGTTTGGGAGTTTTCTTTTCGGCTGGAGGGAAATGATGGTCGAGGGCGCGTTCGGCGGCTTCGTGGAGCTTGGTGGAATCTGGGGATTCGTAAGGTGATATCGGATCGGTATCCGGCGGATTCGGCGTAACTTTGAACATGTCTGCAAACTCCGAAATATTGCCTCAACCACTTCGCGACTAAACGAAAGGGTGGCGGCTGTACGCAGGTTAGTCGACCGGGGGAGTTAGCAAAACCGGCGCGCCCGAGAGCGCCCTGCGCACAGTCACCATTAAATACAGATACGAATATCTGACTGAACGGAACGCTGTGCAGCTTACTAACAACCTCAGGCGACTAAACCTGACCACTGATGGGCAGTGGCAGGGAAACGATAGAGGCCAAGGTTAAGGCGCACAAGCCGGCGGATTCTGGCGTACCTGTAGGCAACGGCACAAGGTTTTGTAGCTTTCATGAAGTAACTTTGAGGGATGTTAAACAGCCCTTGTTAAGTTGCGTTTGCTCGGAGTAGGAATGGTGTTTAGAGCGATGAAATCGTCCCGAAAATTGAGGAAGCCTCCGACGTCTTTTTAGGGTTGGCGGTCGGAAGCGTGACAGTTAGCGTGATGTCTCCAAACATCTTATGGATATTCACTATGCCCAAAGACACCGAGTCACACGCCGGATCACAAGTGGAAAGCACTGCTCCATACGTCGCCGGTTCTACAAAGGAACGTCACGATGCCGTTGATCGAGCTCTCGATTTTTACCTGAAACCGATACCAGCAAAATCAGCTGCAATGCAGGCTCCCGGTAGTATTTTTGTAGTTGCGCCCGATGTGGACAATGAAACGTTATTAGCCCACGCCTGCGAATCGCTGGCGTCGGCAGGTGCGATGGCCAGTGAGTTTGCCGGGGGTTTGGAAGGGGTTAGCCGTAAGGCGATGTTGGCACTTCAACAGGTCATCATGCTAAGTGAGTTGGCAGTGAGTCGAGTGCTCGATAATGTTGGCTCGACTCGCAATTCGTAAACCTCCCCTAAAATACCGGCCTCTGCCAAGAATCCTTTGGTGTGCTACCCGGCCTCAATGAAGGCAGACCTGACGCTGTTGGTCCGACGGAGAATGAGCGAGCGGGAGGGAGGGAGCGGGTTCGTTGAAGTGCGTGCGATACCAGGCTCCTCCCCGGTAACCCATCTCTCAAGTGATTCGGTTTGATCTCGCGACACGTGGGCTCGATTTGCCCCACATACATTGGAGTGTCTCCCTGACATTTCTCTCATTCATGAACGACTCCTCCCAGTGACCATTGCTGAAATACGCTTACAACGTATTGCGCAAGTTATTGCGCAGAGGCGAGGTGTTTTTAGGCTGTTCCGTGTGGTTCTTTGTTGCCCTACATAGCCGCCGGATCGGTCGCACAAATTTGAAGATCCTTCCTACATACGTTGATACCGACGCCAGATAGATTTCGATTCCTCGAGTGGATGTTTTTTTGCTTAGAAGGGAGTCGAGCGCATCTTGTCCAGACATGCAGATATCGAATTAATAGCTGCGAGATACTTCTCTGTCGCAAGTTGTAAGTTTGTATGAATTACTCCAGCAAACTTTCGGAACACTATCTGGATCTCGCAAAGACGCCTGTCTCCCAGCATAAATTTGTGGGAGAGGACGCTCGCTATTCGAGTGAATACGAGGACTTGGAGTGTGAGTTGGGCAAAGCCCGATCCTTGCACGAGCGCGGACAGACCGACTGGCTGAAAGTCCTCGAAATCAGCGAACGCCTCCTTCGCACCCAGTCCAGGGATCTACGGGTTGGCGCCTGGCTGACTTGGGCGCTTTATCAGCGCGAGTCCTTTGCGGGGTTGCTGGCCGGTTTGGGATTGCTGCATTACCTGTGCGCCAACCATTGGCTGGACATGTATCCGCTCAAGGCCCGGACCCGAGCTGCGGCCATCGGTTGGTTGGTTCCACGACTTGAACAAGTACTGAACGAAAGCATTGCGATCAAAGAGCAGTTGCCTTTGTTCCGGTGTTTGCTGGAACACCTGGAAGGTCTTGATGCCATTTGCACCCGCCATCTGGGCGACGAAGCACCGCTCTTGCTTCCTGTTTCCCGCCGCCTGAAAAGCCTGGTGCAACGGGTGGTCGAAGATCAACCGGCATTAAGCGTCGTGGAATCCGCGGTGGCTCAGGTGAAACAGGCTGCCACGCAACTATTCAATCCCGACACATCTATCGATAACGAAAAAGATGCGCATAAAGCATTGCGCACTCAGCAGGAGAGTGCGCGGCGACTGTGCGCCTGGTGGTTAAAAAGCAAGGCCACCGATGTGCGCGCGTTACGCCTCAATCGTACGCTGCTCTGGCTGCCGGTCGAGATGTTGCCCGAGCGTAACGCCGAGCAGATTACCGCGCTGCGCGGGCTGCCTCCCGAGAGACTGCAACTCTTCCAGGAGCGCTACGCTCTGGCCAAGTACGCAGATTTACTGGTGGAACTCGAGGGCAGCCTGGCGAAGGCGCCATTCTGGTTTGATGGTCAGCGAATGGTTTGGGAGTGTCTTCAGGCGCTGGGCGCAGACATGGCGATGCGTGAGGTGGAAGTTCAATTCTCGCTGTTGATTCAGCGGCTGCCCGCCATCCTCGAGTTGCGCTTCCATGATGGTGTTCCTTTCGCTGACCCGGCCACCCGGATGTGGATCGATGCCCATGTCATGCCGCATCTGCAAAATCCCGTTGAACCTCAGACGTTAGAAAGCCACCACGCCCTCCCGGCCTGGGAGCGGGCGCTCGAAGACGTCCAGCCTGTCCTGCGCCAGGACGGTCTTAAAGCCGCCGTGCAAGTTCTCAAGCAAGGCCTGCAGACCGCCCATGGCGCACGAGCGTGTTTTTTCTGGCAGCTCGCCCTCGCGCGCTTGTGCTTCATGGCCCGCAAGTTCGAATTGGCCAAGACCCAACTTGAAACCCTCGACCAGACATTACGCGATGCAGGCCTGCACACGTGGGAGCCGGACCTTGCGCTGCAAGTGTTGCAGCTGCTGCATAGCTGCTGCGAGTTATTGCCGCAGAGCCACGCGATTCGTGAATGCAAGGAAGAGATTTATCGCAGGTTGTGCCACCTCGATCTTGAAGTGGTACTCGACTAGGCCCCCGGGCCACAACCGCAAGGAGAATAGCCATGGCCAAAGAAGGCTCGGTAGCCCCCAAGGAACGCATCAACGTCACGTTCAAGCCCGCCACCGGTGGCGCTCAGGAAGAGATCGAATTGCCGCTCAAATTGTTGGCAATCGGGGACTACACCCAGCGCAAGGACGAGCGAAAAGTCGAGGATCGCAAACCGATCAGCATCGACAAGATGACTTTCGACGAAGTGCTCGCAAAGCAGGAACTGCAGGTCACCTTGAGCGTGCCGAACCGGCTTCAGGAGGAGGGTGCTGAAGAGTTGGCCGTGGGTCTGCGCATCGGCTCGATGAAAGACTTCAATCCGGCCAGTCTGGTCGAGCAAGTGCCTGAAATGAAAAAACTGATGGAACTGCGTAACGCACTGGTGGCCCTCAAGGGCCCGCTTGGTAACGCGCCTGCATTCCGTAATGCCATCGAAGGTGTTCTTGCCGACGACGAATCCCGTAGCCGCGTATTGGGCGAGCTGGGACTGGATGCCACCACCGAGCGAGCCTGAGCTCACCTGCCGCCAAGGAAGCCAACATGAGTACGAATGCAGCACACCAGCAAAGCACCGAGAATCGCGAATACAGCATCCTCGACAGCATCATTGCCGAAACCCGCCTGAGCCCGGACGACGAGGCCTATGACATTGCCAAGCGCGGCGTGTCGGCGTTTATCGAGGAGCTGCTCAAGCCGAAGAACAGCGGTGAGCCGGTTAAAAAGGCCATGGTCGACCGGATGATTGCCGAGATCGATGCCAGGCTTGGCCAACAAATGGATGAAATTCTCCACCACCCGGATTTCCAGTCTTTGGAGTCTTCGTGGCGTGGTTTGCAATTGTTGGTTGATCGCACCAACTTTCGCGAGAACATCAAGATCGAAATCCTCAACGTTTCCCAAGCGGACCTGCTGGACGATTTCGAAGATTCACCGGAAGTGATGCAAGCCGGCCTCTACAAACACATCTACACCGCGGAGTACGGCCAGTTCGGTGGCCAGCCCGTCGGCGCAATCATCGCCAATTACTTCATGTCCCCCAGCTCACCGGATGTGAAGTTGATGCAGTACGTATCCAGCGTGGCGTGCATGTCCCATGCGCCGTTCATTGCTTCGGCCGGTCCGGAATTCTTCGGCCTGGACAGCTTCACCGGCCTGCCGGACCTGAAAGACCTGAAGGATCATTTTGAAGGCCCGCAGTTCGCCAAATGGCAGAGCTTCCGCCAGTCAGAGGACGCCCGCTACATGGGCCTGACCGTGCCACGCTTCCTTCTGCGTAATCCGTATGACCCGGAAGAAAACCCGGTCAAATCGTTCGTCTACAAGGAAACCGTTGCTGACAGTCATGAGCACTATTTGTGGGGCAATACGGCTTTTGCATTCGGCACCCGGCTGACCGACAGCTTTGCGAAATTTCGCTGGTGCCCGAACATTGTCGGTCCGCAGAGCGGCGGTGCGGTTGAAGATCTGCCGTTGCACCATTTCGAAAGCATGGGCGAAATCGAAACCAAGATTCCCACCGAAGTCTTGGTGTCTGACCGCCGTGAGTTCGAGCTGGCCGAGGAGGGGTTCATTGCGCTGACGATGCGCAAGGGCAGTGACAATGCAGCCTTCTTTTCCGCCAGTTCCGTGCAGAGGCCCAAGCACTTCGGTATCAGCGCCGAAGGCAAGGTTGCCGAGCTGAACTACAAGCTCGGCACTCAACTGCCCTACATGATGATCGTCAATCGGCTGGCCCACTATTTGAAGGTTCTGCAGCGCGAGCAACTGGGGTCGTGGAAAGAACGCACCGACCTTGAGCTGGAGCTCAATAAGTGGATTCGCCAGTACGTTGCCGACCAGGAAAACCCGAGTGCCGAGGTTCGTGGCCGGCGACCGTTGCGGGCGGCTCAAATCACCGTCAGCGATGTCGACGGCGAGCCAGGTTGGTACCGCGTCAGCCTCAACGTGCGCCCGCACTTCAAGTACATGGGGGCCGATTTCACCCTTTCTCTGGTTGGCAAACTGGACAAAGAGTAAGCGGAGTTGACCCATGGCCGGATACGGCAGCCTCTTCGAACGCCTGAATGGCGATGCAAGCAAACGTGATGGCTGGAGCCTCGAAAACTCTGCCATGGCGTCTGTGGCTGCCCATCTGGCCAAGATGCTCAGCACCCGTGCAGGCAGTGTGCAGACGCTGGCAGATTACGGATTGCCGGACCTCAATGACATGCGTCTGAGCCTGCACGATTCCTTGAGCCGCGCGCGTTTGTTCATCGAACGTTTTATCGAGGCCTACGAGCCGCGATTGAGCAATGTGCGTGTTCATCCTCGATTGCAGCAAGAAGATCCGCTTCGTTTGTCCTTCTGCATTGAAGGCCTGCTGGAAGTCCACGGGTTCAAGCGTCAGGTCAGTTTTGCCGCCCGCGTGGATGGCAATGGTCAGGTCATGGTGAGCGCATGACATTCGGAGCTCGCCATGTCGTTTAACCATTACTACCAAAGTGAGCTCACCGCACTTCGCCAGTTGGGCCGTCGATTGGCCGAGCGCAGTCCGGCGTTGTCCTCCTATCTGGGACAAACCGGGCAAGATCCCGACGTGGAGCGTTTGCTGGAAGGCTTTGCGTTTCTGACCGGACGTTTGCGCCAAAAGCTTGATGACGAATTGCCGGAGCTGAGCCATTCGTTGATGCACCTGCTGTGGCCCAACTATATGCGGCCGGTTCCGGCTTTCAGCATGTTGCAGTTCGCCCCTTTGACGCGTTCGGAGCCTGCGTTGACGGTTGCACGCGACACGCCGGTGGAGAGCGTGCCGATCGAAGGAGAGCGTTGCCGTTTCCGTACGTGCTATGCCACCGAGGTGTCAGCGCTGGATCTTGTCGCGTTGAGCCACTCGGTCAAAGGTGATGGTTCGCTGTTGAGCCTGCGACTGGAAATGACCGCTGACGGTCATCTTGGCGAGTTGCAGTTACGCCACCTGCGCCTGCACTTCGCGGGTGAACGCTACATCAGCCAAGCGCTGTACCTGAGCCTGTTGCGGAATCTGCAAGGTGCCGAGCTGATCCCGCTGGATGGCAGGGGTGAGCCGCTTATCGGGGTGAATGATCTACCAGTGGCATTTCAGTTGCCGGACGAATGTGTGCGACCGGTGGGCTTTGCTGAAGATGAAGCCTTGATGCCATACCCGCTGAATACCTTCCGCGGCTATCGATACCTGCAGGAGTACTTCGCTTTTCAGGACAAGTTTTTGTTCGTCGATATCAAGGGTCTCGACCTGCTCAAGACCTTGCCCGAAGAAAGCATCAAGCAGGTGCGGGGAATGGAGTTGCGCTTCGATATTCGCAAAAGCGCCCTGCAGCGCCTGCGTCCGACCCTCGATAACGTGAAGCTTTACTGCACGCCAATCGCAAACCTGTTCAAGCACGATGCGCTGCCCATACGACTTGACGGCAAGCAGGATGAGTACCTGCTGTTGCCTGCCCGGTACAACCAGGAAAACTGTGGCGTGTTCTCTGTCGAGACCGTTACAGGCTGGAGGCCGGGTGGTCTGGGGTATCGGCAGTATGTGCCGTTCGAGTCGTTTGAACATGATCCGAGTTTCGATGTACCGACCCACCGAGCGCATTACAGCGTTCGCCAGCGCTCGTCCTTGTTGCACGACGGCCTCGACACTTACCTGAGCTTTGGCACCCAAGCCGTCGACATGCAGGAAACCCTGTCGATTGAGCTGGTCTGCACCAACCAGAACCTTGCGCGCAAGCTGAAGCTCGGTGACATCAATCAGGCTTGTGAGCGGACGCCGGAGTGTTTGAGCTTTCGCAACATCACGCCTGTCACCGCCTGTTTCGCGCCACCGCTCAATCGGGACTTCCTCTGGAAGCTGATCAGCAACATGTCGCTCAACTACCTTTCGCTGGCGGACGTCAACGCGCTGAAGGTGATTCTCGAAACCTACGACTTGCCCCGCCACTACGACCAGCATGCGGAGAAAGTCAGCAAGCGGCTGCTCGGTGGGCTGAAGTCAATCAAGCACCAGCACGTCGACAGACTGCACCGAGGATTACCGGTCCGGGGGTTGCGTACGGAACTGATCGTCGATCCGCAGGGGTATATCGGCGAGGGCGATTTATTTGTCTTCGCATCGGTACTCAACGAGTTTTTTGCGCTTTATGCCAGCCTCAATTCGTACCACGAGTTGCGGGTAATCAGCACACAGGGAGAGGTGTACCAATGGCTACCCCGCATGGGTCTGCAGCCCCTCCTTTGAGTGGGTTGAGTCGAGTCATACGCGAGTACTCGCTGTTCCAGGCTGTGCTGGCAGTCGTTGATCGGCTGCGCGAGGCGCACCCCGGCATGAGCGAAGACGATCTGTACGACCAATTGGAGTTCCAGGCCAATCCGAGCTTTGGTTTCCCCGGTAGCGACGTTGATCGCGTGGAGTTTTTTGAGGAACACGGGCAACTGCGCGCCCGACTTCGTTTCAACCTGATCAGCCTGGTGGGTTCTGGGTCACCACTGCCCGCGTTCTACGCCGAGCAAGCCTTGGGTGACAACGAAGACGGCAATCTGACCCGCAGTTTTCTCGATCTGTTTCACCATCGCCTGCAGCGATTGATGCTGCCGATATGGCGAAAATACCGGTACCGCGCCGGCTTCAAGAGTGGCGCCATCGACCCTTTCTCGGCGCAACTCTTTGCCCTGATCGGCTTGGGTGGAGAAGAGATCCGCAAGGCTGGCGAACTGAACTGGAAACGTCTTTTGCCGTACCTCGGACTCCTGAGTTTGCGCGCCCACTCGGCAGCGTTGATCGAGGCGGTGCTGCGTTACTACTTCAAGCACGCCGAGATATTCATCGAGCAGTGCGTTGAGCGTCGCGTCGACATTCTGGATGAGCAACGCAATCGCCTGGGTCGTGCCAACAGCAAGCTTGGCGAGGATCTGGTGCTAGGCGAATACGTTCGTGATCGCGGCGGCAAATTCCGGATTCATATCCGTGCGCTCGACTGGGAACGCTTCCATGAATTCCTGCCGATTGGCTTCGGCTATCAACCACTGTGCGCACTGGTTCGGTTCACCCTGCGAGATCCACTCGATTACGACATTCGACTGCTCCTGCGCCAGGAAGAGATTCACGAATTGCGCATGGGTGAGCAGAGCGCCTGCCGCTTGGGTTGGACCAGTTGGTTGGGGCGCGAGCACGCCGACGGTCAAGTGACGCTGAGCAGCAGTATTCATTAAGGACGAGACCCCATGATCAATGTGGACCTGCAACAACTCATTCAGGCGCTGGACGTCGAAAGCCGTCGCGACCTGGAAAGCGCTGCCGAACGTTGTGTCGGTCGTGGTGCCAGCAAAGTGCTCATCGAGGACTTGCTTCTGGCCTTGCTGGACCGCCCGCTGGGTTTGCTCGGCCGTGCTCTGCAAGACGCGGAAGTTGATGCCGGAGAATTGATCAGCGCTTTGCATTTGCCGGGCGAACACGGCGCTTCACGCAACCCCGTGTTCGCTCCAGAGCTGGTGCAATGGCTTCAGGATGCGTTGCTGGTGGCGAATCTTGAACTGGGCCGCAGCCAGGTTGACCAGGCCTCGCTGATTCTCGCCCTGCTACGTAATCCAATGCGCTACGCCGGCAGCCGATACCAACTTTTACTGGCCAGGCTGAACATTGAGCGACTGAAAGAGTTTGCGTTGTTGGGGACACGGCACCCGGCCATCGATCATTCAATCAAGAGCACTGAATCACTGTTAGAGCGTTTTACTCACAACCTGACCCAGCAAGCCCGTGACGACAAGCTGGACCCGGTGTTGTGTCGCGATGATGCGATCAGCCAGATGATCGACATCCTCGCCCGTCGCCGCAAAAACAACCCGATTGTGGTGGGCGACGCGGGTGTAGGCAAGACAGCCATCGTCGAAGGTCTGGCCTTGCGCATCGTTGCCGGGGACGTACCGCCGCCGCTGCGCGGTGTTGAGCTGCTGTCTCTGGACATGGGGCTGTTACAGGCGGGCGCCAGTGTAAAAGGTGAGTTCGAGCGGCGTCTCAAGGGCGTAATCGATGAGGTCAAAGGATCACCCAAAGCGATCATCCTGTTTATCGATGAGGCGCATACATTGATCGGCGCAGGTGGCGCTCCTGGCGGCTCCGACGCGGCCAACCTGCTGAAACCGGCGCTGGCGCGTGGCGAGTTGCGAACGATTGCGGCAACCACATGGACCGAGTACAAAAAATACTTCGAAAAAGATCCGGCACTCGCCCGCCGTTTCCAGCCTGTGCATTTGCTTGAGCCAACCGTCAGCGAAGCCGTGACAATTCTTCGTGGCCTGGCCGGTGTGTATGAGAAGAGCCACGGCATCTATCTGCGCGATGACGCGGTGGTGGCTGCCGCTGAATTGTCGGCTCGTTACCTCACGGGGCGTCAGTTGCCCGACAAAGCGATCGATGTTCTCGATACAGCGTGCGCCCGCGTCCGTATCAGCCTGGCTGCCGCCCCGCAGAGCCTGCAACGGTTACAGGGCGGGCTGGTTGAAGGGGAACGCAAACGACAGGCGCTACGTCGCGATGCCGAGGCCGGTGTGTTGATCGACCACCAATCCCTGCACGCTTTAGAGCGTCATCTGCAGGACGTCGAAGTGGAAAAAGCGGCGCTGCAAACCCGGTGGATGACGCAGGCTGGCATGGCCGAGTCAGTGCTGAATTTACGCCAGCAGTTGGCCTATGCCCGGGCTTCAGTCGGCAACGTCGAGAAGGGTGACGGATGTTCAGGCGGGCAGGCAGATGACATTCAATGTGTGGAGACGCTGCAAGCCGCTCTCAAGGAATCTCATCGAGCTCTGCTCGATGCACAAGGCAGCGAACGGCTGGTGAGTTTTGAAGTATGCCCACGACTGGTGGCCGAAGTGGTGAGCGCCTGGACCGGTGTGCCGCTGACGCAACTGGCCCGGGAGCACAATGCCAAAGTCACCGGTTTTGCCAGCGACTTGCGCGACCGCATCCTTGGTCAGGAGCCCGCCATAGAGGCCCTGGACCGTGCAATGCGCGCAACGGCCGCCGGGTTGAACAGGCCTGACACTCCGGTAGGCGTGTTTCTTCTGGTAGGTCCAAGTGGTGTCGGTAAAACCGAAACTGCATTGGCGCTCGCGGATTTGTTATATGGCGGCGAGCGTTTTATCACCACGATCAACATGTCTGAGTTTCAGGAAAAGCACACGGTCTCGCGCCTGATCGGGTCGCCCCCTGGTTATATCGGCTATGGCGAGGGCGGCATGCTCACTGAAGCCATACGCCAAAAGCCGTATTCGATCGTGCTGCTGGATGAAGTCGAGAAGGCCGATCCGGACGTCCTCAACCTGTTCTACCAGATATTCGACAAAGGCGTGGTCAACGATGGCGAAGGCCGGGCAATCGACTTTCGCAATGCGTTGATCCTGTTGACCTCGAATCTGGGCAGCGAACGGATCAGCGAGCTTTGCCATGACGCTGAGCGGCCAGCCTCCCAAGTGCTGGAGCAGGCGATTGCGCCCATCCTCAGCCGACATTTCAAACCGGCGTTGTTAGCGCGCATGCGTGTCGTGCCGTACTACCCCGTTAGCGGGCCGGTACTGCGCAAGTTGATTGAAATGAAACTCGAGCGTTTGGGTGAACGCCTGCGCCGTCGCGATCTGGGTTTCACCTATGGTCAAAACCTGGTCGATCATCTGGCGGAGCGCTGTGTTCAAAGCGAGAGCGGTGCTCGTTTAATTGACCACCTGTTGGAACTGCATGTACTGCCTCGAATAGCCGACCGTGTCCTTGATTCGATGGCCACGGGAGAGTCCCTTGGGCATGTTCATGCGACGCTGGATGCCGATGCTTGTGTCATCTGCGAGTTCGTCTGAGATGGGTGCGATGCTCGCTGACCTGAAACAGCCATTGCTGTATGCCGAAGCCTTGCTGGAGCAGTTCACAGGGCTGTCACGGGCGGCGGATGGCGGCGCGTTGTTGGGGGAATTCGTGCGCGGGGTCGCGCAGCTCAGCGGCTGCGAGTTGACGCAGTTGTATCTGCTGGACCCTGCTCATGGCGGCCTCGGGCTCATCAGCGAGTATCTCGACGGCATTCTGCAGCCCAGGGCTGTCACGAGTTTGCAGGCGGATTACAGTGATCAGAAACTGTTGCAGTTTGCTCTGCGCCAGAACCGTGTAGTGGGCCTCGGATCATTGAGAGACAGCCTGCACGACACTGATTTTTTGCCGACCCGGCCCCGACCCTGGCAATCGCTGTTGTGTGTGCCGTTGCTGAATCAGCGAAAGGCTGTTGACGGCTTGGTGCTTTGCGCCAGTCATCGACAGATCGATCTGCAGGGATTCGCTGGCTCCCTTGGCCAGTTGGGCGCGTTCGCACTCGGGCAGCTACAGCTGTTGCAGCGCTTGCGGCAACCAGTCGGCAATGCGCGAGCTGTGCCTGTCAGTATCCCGAATGCCAGCGGCTATGGGCTGATCGGCAAGAGCCCGGCCATGCGGCGAACGTATTCCCTGATCAGCAAAGTCGTTCACAGCCCCTACACCGTCCTGTTGCTGGGCGAGACCGGCACCGGCAAGGAAGTGGTCGCGCGGGCCATTCACGACGGTGGGCCTCGACGCTCTCAGGCGTTCATCGTGCAGAACTGTGCGGCATTCGCCGAAAACCTGTTGGAAAGCGAACTGTTCGGCTACCGCAAAGGTGCTTTCACCGGAGCCGACCGGGATCGTCCCGGCTTGTTCGATGCCGCCGACGGCGGCACCTTGTTTCTGGATGAAGTCGGCGACATGCCATTGTCGCTCCAGGCAAAGTTGCTACGGGTTTTGCAGGAGGGAGAGATCAGGCCGTTGGGTTGCAACGACACCCATAGGGTCGATGTGCGGATTATTGCCGCGACGCACCGGGATTTGCCGTCGTTGGTCAGGGAAGGCCAGTTCCGTGAAGACTTGTACTACCGCCTCGCACAGTTTCCGATCGAGTTGCCGGCTTTGCGTCAGCGTGAAGGTGACATCCTCGACCTGGCCCGCTACTTCTCTGACAAGGCGTGTGCACTCCTGCAACGGGATGCCGTGCTTTGGTCCGAGGCCGCCCTTGGTCATCTGGCCGCTTATACGTTTCCCGGCAACGTGCGTGAACTCAAAGGCATGGTGGAGCGCGCGCTGCTCCTGTGTGACGGCGGCGAACTGTTGCCCGGACATTTTTGCCTGCCCGTGGACGTGTTTGCTGAAGATAAAAGCCTGCACCTGCGCGAACGGCTGGAGCGGTTCGAGCGCAAACTGATGATCGCTTGCCTGCGAAAAAACAGCGGCAATCAGACACGCACGGCCCGTGAGCTTGGGTTGCCACGCCGCACCCTGCTGTATCGCCTCGGGCGCCTGAATATCTGCCCTGGGGACCTCGATGGTTAACGCCCCGTCGCTCGGGTTCCTGGCATTCGCCTTTTCTGTTTTGTTCTTCGGAGACTCACCCATGCCTGTTCGTAATTGGCCCGCCGTCTTGCTGGCTTTCGTCGTTGTAAGCGGCGTTGGTGGTTGCGGCGGTAATTACAAATTCAATGACAACACCTATCGCCCCTTGGGTGATCCGCATGCGGTCAATCGCGGCCAGTGACTGCAAGGAGCATCAACTACATGGAACTGGTTCTCGAAATACTGAGCAGCAAGCAGTTCGTGCCAACGGATTTGTGCCAGAAGACCTTCAGCGAGTCAGGCGGGGTGATCGGTCGGGGGGCGGATTGTGACTGGGTCATTCCGGACCGCAAGCGTCACCTGTCCAGTCGGCACGCATTGATCAGCTGCCGCGACAATGGGTTTTTCCTGAGCGATATCAGTAGCAACGGAATCCGGGACTGCACAACCGGTGCACAGCTGCCCAAAAATGAAGCGATGCGTATAGAAACCGGCAGCGTTTATCGGCTGGGTGATTTCGAAATCCGTGCGCGCCTGAGTGACTCAGCGACAGCCTTTGACACGCGGGCCAGTGGACGGCGGATGACAGGAAACATCATTCCTGAGGAAGTTTTCCTCGACTACGACCCATTGAGCGCTGTTGATCAGCAACAACCTGTTGCCTGCGAGATTGACGCGTTCACGGCGCTCGATAGCGCGATTCAGGAACCCATGCAATGTGCTGATTTTGCGCGCATCGATATGGAAAACATGAGGGTGCCGCAGTTGATTGACGCACCCCAGGAATCTGCACCGGCAGCGAGTCGCACGGCTGCCGAGCGCCCGTCTGAAGATTTTTGGGCACGCTTTGGTACTGCGCTGGGGATCGAGCTCGACGGCCTCGAGACTGGCGCTCGCGAAGCGTTGGCAGTGAATGCGGCGCGGTTACTCAAGCAAAGCATTGGTGGTTTACAGCAAAGCCTGCGCACCCGCAGCGAACTGAAAAACGAACTTCGACTGGCGCAGACAACGGTACACGGCCTCCATTGCAACCCTCTCAAGTATGGAGCCGATGCCGCAGACGTGTTGGGCATGCTGCTGGCCAACAAGCCAGGTCAGTTACCGGCAGATCAGGCAATCTCCCGCGCTTTCCGTGACCTGCAAGCGCATCAGGTGGCGTTGCTGGCCGCCAGTCGCGCGGCAGTTCGGGGTGCTGTGGAGCACTTTTCACCGCAACAGCTGACGCTTCGTTTCGAGCGTGAAAACCCGTCACTGCTGGGAACGTTCGGCAATCGCTGGAAAGCCTACGGCCGCTATCACCAGGCCCTGCTACAGGATGGCGAATGGGGTGAGCGCTTGTTGGCCCGTGACTTTGCCCAGGCCTATGAAGAGCAGATTCGCCTGATCTCCACCCTCCATACCGACCTTCAGGGATGACAGGCATGTCGACCGCTTTTTTCAAGGCGCTGATTGCGCTGTCCGCCATGTTGCTATTGACCGCGTGCGCAGCGATATCGCCGTATTCCAGCCTTTCCAAAATCAATCTGAAGCTGTCCGCGAGTGACCAGTTGAACCCGGATCTCAATGGGCGTCCGTCACCGATTGTCGTCCGTCTTGTCGAGCTCAGGCACCCGGTTGCATTCGAGAGTGCCGACTTCTTCAGTCTCTATGAGCGCGCCGCGAAATCCCTGGCTCCGGACCTGGTAGCCAGTGAAGAGTTGCAGCTGCGTCCCGGCGAAATGCGTGAGCTCAAGCTCAGCGTGCAATCGCAAAGCCGCTACGTAGGCATTCTTGCCGCTTACCGCGATTTACCGGAAACCCGATGGCGCTACACCGTGCCCGTCATCACGGCGGGCGTCACTCACATCGACCTGGTTCTGGATCAGGCCGGCATTCATGGCAACGGTGAAGCGTTTGCACAGGCGGACAATTGAGCATGAACTTCCATAAGGTCATTTGGCAGGAAGGAATGTTGCTGCGTCCGCAGCACTTCCAGCACAACGATCGGTATCACGACCATCAGATAAAGGCTCGAACTCAGTTACTGGGTAGTTTCACCTGGGGGTTCCTGAGCCTGGACGTTGATTCGCAGTTTCTCAACATGGGCAAACTGGTGGTCAACCGTGCCTCGGGAGTCCTGCCGGATGGCAGTCTTTTCGAAGTAGGTGGTAGCACTCAACCGTTGGTGCTGGATGTACCTGTGAACACTGGCAACACATCGGTCTATCTGGCGTTGCCGCTGGTCACCGGCAACCACATCGAAGCTCGTCGTCTGGAGCAGGCGGACGTGTTGGCACGATATGTCGCGTATGAGCGAGAGGTTACGGACTCCAACGCCGGCGACGGTCGTGCAAGCCAGGTCAGTTGCGCCCGCCCGGACTTCCGCCTGCTGCTTGGCGACCAGCAAGGCGATCAGGGTTTTGTCAGATTGAAAATCTGCCACGTCCTCGACACCACGCCCGACGGCGTGATCAGTCTCGATCCGGACTTCGTACCGACCTACATCCAGATGCACTCATCGAGCTATTTGCTTTCGTCCCTGAAGGAGGTGATCAGCATGCTCGGTCACCGGGGGGACACCATTGCAGAAAGGATCCGTTCCAATGGCAAGGTGGGCGGCGCGGAAGTCGGTGACTTCATGATGCTGCAATTGATCAATCGAACTGAGCCATTGCTGCGTCACTATCTCAATCTGCAGCAGGTTCACCCGCAAGAGTTGTACTGCACGCTGTTGACCCTGCTGGGCGAACTGGCGACTTTCTCTAGTGACAGTAAGCGTCCACGAGTGGATGTTCGGTACGAACACAGTGACCAGGGCGCGAGTTTTCGCAAACTGATGGAGGCAATCCGTCAGGTGCTGTCGATGGTGCTGGAACAGCATGCCATCGAGTTGCCGATGCAGGCGCGTCAGTACGGGATCATTGTTTCGCCTTTGCACGACCCAAAACTAACGGGGTCGGCCTCGTTCGTGCTGGCCGCCAGCGCCCACTGCGACAGCGAAGAATTGCGCCATCGATTGCCTGCACACCTCAAGGTCGGCACGGTCGAGAGTATCCGCCAACTGGTCAATCTCCATTTGCCGGGTTTCAAAATCAAACCGTTACCGGTGGCTCCACGGCAGATCGCCTTTCACGCCAACAAGACCTATTTCATTCTTGAACTCGGCCCCGAAGACCAGGCGCAACTCGAGCGCTCTGGTGGTTTCGCGTTCCACGTTTCCGGTGAGTTCGCAGAGCTGGAACTGAAATTCTGGGCCATCAGGAGTTGAGCGACATGATCAAGGACATGCAATACGACCAGGATGACAAAACTGTCCTGCTTGACCGTCTCGGCCGTGGGCCGGCACAGCGGCCATTGACGGACTCGGTGGCGCCGCCGCGTTTCGAGCAGCTCGAAGATCGCATGATCTACGCCGCTCGGCAGATGCCGCAGCAAACTTTCAACGTCCGCCGCAATGCATTGGTGGCATCAGCGTCATGGCTGTTATCTGAAGTGGTACGGCTCAAGCACTGCGCTACCGGTGAAGACTTACCCAGTCTCAATCAGCGATTGAGCACGGCACTGGAACACTTTGCAGATGGCGCATTACGTGTCGGTATCGAAAGCAGCCAGGTTTCAACTGCACGATATGTGCTGTGCACAGTGGTGGATGAGGCAGTGGTGACAACAGCGTGGGGAAAGGAGAGCGAGTGGTCACAAATGAGCCTTCTCAGCAGGTTTCACAATGAGACGTCTGGTGGTGAAAAGTTCTTCCAGCTGCTTGATCGGCTGTCAAAAAACCCGATCAAGCACCTGCCGATGCTTGAGCTGATGTACGTGTGCCTGTCGCTCGGATTCGAGGGCAAATACCGAATCCAGGCACGAGGTCTTCTGGAGCTCGAAAATCTTCGTGATGCGCTTTTTCGGCAGATTCGCCTGATACGCGCAGATGCTCCTAATGAACAGCCATCACGCGGTAACGGCGATGGTGAAGGCAAGCGCGGAAGTTCGGTTCGTATCGTGCCGTGGTGGATGATGGCGCTGATTACAGCGATGTGTCTGATGGTGATGTATTCAGGTTTCGCCTGGGTCTTGAGTGAGCAACGAGCGTTAGTGTTGCAGCCATTCCATCCGTTTGAGCAGGACGCGATTCAAGCGCGGGCGCAGCCATGGAAGGGGCGCGAGTGATGAAAAACCTCTTCGGAAAAACCGCTGCCTTTTTGCGTAAAACCTGGGTGTGGAGTCTGCTCTCGATACTGTTGATGGCAGTGTTCGTGTGGTGTGTCGGGCCGTTGTTGGCGATAGATGATTTCAGGTTCTGGGAAAGCCCAACGTCTCGATTGCTGAGTATCAGTGTGTTGTTTCTGGTGTGGGGGCTGGCCATGGTTTTTGTCAGCTGGCGCACCGGCATTCGCGAGCAAGCCGAGGGGCGCGAGCAGGGTGTCGATCGTATGCATCGAGAGCAACAGATTGACGAAGAGCGCGCGGACGTGAGGGCACGTTTCAAGGCCGCCGTTAAAATCCTCAAGACATCGAGCTTCTATCGCAATCAGCGCGAGCGAGGGCGACGCGATCTGCCTTGGTACTTGCTGATCGGCCCTCAGGGGAGTGGAAAAACCACGCTGCTGAATGTCTCGGGTCTTGAGTTTCCCCTCAATAACCTTGGCCGTAAATCGACCGATGAATCACAAGGTACCCGTTCGTGCGATTGGTACTTTGCCGAAGACGGTGTGTTCATCGACATCCCCGGACGCTATCTCAACCAGCCGGATGCTGACATTGACGCTGGCGGTTGGGCCACGTTGCTGGGGTTGTTGCGCAAGCGCCGCCGAAACCGTCCACTCAATGGCGTACTGGTTACTCTGCCGGTGCAAATCCTCCTTTCGCATGACGGCGAAGCCCTTCAAGTGCTGGCGCGGCATGTGCGCGCACGCTTGCAAGAGGTGCGGCAAAAGCTGCATATCGAACTGCCGGTCTATCTTGTGTTGAGCAAGGCGGACGAGCAGTCAGGCTTCAATGAATTCTTTGATCAGCTGACCCGGGAGGAAAGTGATCATGTGCTGGGTGTGAGCTTGAGCAAGGACATTGGCTCGGCTGATGCGAGTGCGATACGTGAAGAGTTTGAAGCGCTGCTGCATCGTCTCGATAGCCAGGTGATCATGCGCATGCATCAGGAGCGTGACCCTCTTTGTCGAGGTCGTATTCTCGATTATCCGCATCAATTGGGATTGGTCGGCGAAGGGCTTTGCCAATTCATAGAAATGGCCTTCTGCGGTCATCGTAGTCAAGGCGCGAGTACATTTCGCGGCTTCTACTTCACCAGCGCCACTCGACCAGGAAAACCGCTTGCCTACAGTGGCGTGAACAACGCTGTATTGACGACCCCGCTTATGGGTCACCCGCGGTTCATAAACCATCTGTTCAGCCAGGTCATTTTTCCCGAAGCCGATACTGTTCAACTCGACAAGCGCGAGCACAGCCTTGTTTGTTGGGGGCAGCGAACGCTGTACATGACCTCGCTGGCGGCGCTGAGCCTGTTCGGCCTGTGGTGGGCCGGAGGTTTCTCGGCCAATCATGAGCGACTGGAAAACCTGCGCACGCTGGCACAAGCCTGGACTCTTCAGCGTTCGGCGCTGACCCCTCAAGGTAATGTGTTGCCGGTTCTGCAAAACCTTGATGCCATTCATGCAGCGACACGGGCATTCCCGAAAGCAAGTGACGTTTCGTACCTGGAACGTGGTGGTTTGTATCAGGGCGAAGCTGCCAATCCGGCGATCATGAGTGCTTACGAGCGTGAGCTTGAAACACACCTGCTGCCATCGATCGCGTCGCTACTGGAAGATCAGATTCGCACCCAGCCGGTGGATCGCGAGCGTTTGCTCAACAGTCTTCGTGCATACCTGATGCTGAGTCTCAAGGATCGCCGCGACGTGATATGGCTGAAAGACTGGATCGCCAGCGATTGGTCCCGTCGATACCCCGCAAACACCGCCGTGCAAAGTCGCTTGAGCGGACACCTTGATCAGTTGCTGAGGCAATCATTCAGCTACCCACTCAACGACCCACTGGTCGCTCAGGCGCGGCAAATATTGCGCAGCGAATCCCTGGCCAATGTGGTTTATCGGGTACTGCGCGAGCAGGCTCGCGCGCTCCCCGACTACCACTTGAACCAGCACCTGGGATCTCAGGGCGATTTGTTCGTGGGTACTCACTTCCTGATCCCCGGGTTCTACACCCTGAAGGGATATCAGCAATATTTTTCGGTTCAGGGTGCCGCGCTGGTCACCGAGATTCTGCGCGACAACTGGGTATTGGGTGAGAGTTCGCAGATCAGCGCCATGGACCTGCGGCATTTGATGGTCGAACTGGAGCAACTGTACTTTCGTGATTACGCCAATGTCTGGGGCGATGCCATCGCACGGATTGCGTTGCAGCCGATCGAGGATGCCGGGGAAGGCGCCGAACAGTTGGCCAGCCTGACTTCAGCCAGCTCACCGGTGCTGCAACTGCTGGCGCAAATTCGCGAGAATACTCGCATTCCCTCGATCGCCGATAGCGTGGATGACGCAGCGGCATCAGCACAACAGCTCACGCAGAAGAGCGGTGGGTTAGGCTCACTTGCCGTCGCCAGCGTTCAGAAAGCTTCCGGGACATTGGCCGGCCATTTGCCCGATACGGCAAGAAAGGCAATGCAACGCCGCTTCGAACCCTTGCACCGTTTGCTGGACGACGACAACGGTCCGAGTGCCGACCTGACTGCCGTATTGCACGCGCTCAACGAGCTCCAACTGCAGCTGACGAGCCTGGCTCGTGCCGGCACCCCGGACCTGGCCGCGTACGAAATGGCCAAGGCACGCATGGGAAACCAGCGCGACGCGCTGAGCATTTTGCGAACGGCGTCCGGTCGTTTGCCTCGGCCGGCGGTGACCTGGTTCAACACGCTTGCCGAAGACAGTTGGCGCCTGGTGCTCAATGACGCTTACCGGTTCGTGAATCAGCGTTATCAGAGTGAGCTGTATAGCTTCTATGGAAAGTCGATCAACAAGCGATATCCCTTTAACGCGCACAGCGCCAGTGATGTGGCGCTCAGCGATTTTCGCGAGTTCTTCAAGGCCCAAGGCCTTGTTGAGCGCTTTTTCGACAATTACATGCGCCCGTTTGTGAGCGGCAATCCGGGCAGCTACCGTCTGAAAACCGTTGATGGACGCTCCCTGCCCGTATCCAGGTTTTACCTCGATCAAATGGCTTCGGCACATGTGATCCGCCAAAGCTTTTTTGCCGAAGATCCTTCCGAGCCACAGGTGCGATTCAAGCTGGAACCTTACTCCCTGGATCCGGCCGTCAGCCGTGCCGAGTTCAGATTTGGCGACAGGACCATGGAGTACCGTCATGGTCCGATCATGGCAGCCTCATTTAAATGGCCTGTCGAGGCCGAAGACGGACGTACAAGTCTGGTATTCGACAGAATGGTGGGACGCCCGATCGGAATCGAGAAAAACAAGGGTCCATGGTCATTGTTCCGACTCCTGGACCTGATGCAGACCGAGTCTTTGATCGGTCGTGATGTGCTGGTGCTCAAGGCTGATGTGGGTGGCCTGCGTGCCAACTACCTGCTCATGAGTCAACGCACACCGAACCCGTTCGACATGGGTGTGCTACGTACTTTCCGCATGCCCATGCAGCTCTGATGACGACACTTGGCGTTTGGCGCAGCGTTGCGCGTACGGATCGCGGAAAGATCCGGGCGCGCAATGAAGATGCTTTCCTTGAAGATCCGCAAAAAGGCATGTGGGCGGTGGCCGACGGAATGGGTGGGTATCAACGGGGCGACATTGCCAGCCAGCTGATTGTCGCTGGCCTGGCCGAGTTAGCGGAGCAAAGCGATTTCGATGAGCGAGTCAAAGGTGTACGGCGGTGCCTGTCGTGGCTCAATCGTCGCTTGAATCAGGAATTGACCGTGGTTGCCGGGCGTCAGGACGACATCATCGGCAGCACAGTGGTGACGTTGCTGATCGAAGGCAGCCGCGCAGTCTGTATCTGGGCCGGTGACAGTCGTTGCTATTTGTGGCGCGAGCAGCGGCTGTATCAGCTGACCAGAGACCACTCGCTGAGGCAGCAACTGATCGACGAACACAGGATGGATGACCGGCAGGCCTGGGCTCAACCGCACTCGGCTGCGTTGACCCGCGCAGTGGGCGCCAGCGAGCAATTGAACCTTGATGTGCTGGAGTTCGTAGTGCATCCCGCCGATGTGTTTCTGTTATGCAGCGACGGTTTGCACCAAGACTTGAGCCGTGAGTCCCTGGGGCGCGCCTTGAGTCTGCCTGCACCGGAGTCGGCATTGACGCGTTTGTTCGAAGAAGTGTTAGGCGGCCCGGCGCGGGACAACCTGACAGGCTTGGTTATTCGCCAATGAGTGGGGCCGGGGACGTACTTGATGACTTGTCCAGCCGCGACGGAGACCTGACGTACTTCGCTTTCGCAAAACCTGTAGCGACACGCACGGATGCGACGCAAGTACGGCCAGAACAGGTGCCGGATGTGTTGGCCGGGCGCTATCGCCTCGAACGTCTGCTCGGTGCTGGCGGGATGGGAGTGGTGTATCGCGCACGGGACTTGTTGCAAGAACAGTTCGGTGATCCCGAGCCTTACGTCGCGCTGAAAATGCTCAGTGATGAATATGCGGATTGCGTGGACGCCAGTGCCCTGCTTTTTAGTGAGTTCGCCCTGACGCGGCGTGTGCAGCACCCGAATGTAGTGCGCTTATACGGTTTTGAGGCAGATACCCGCTGCAACAGGGCTTTCATCACAATGGAGCTGATGCGCGGCCTGACCCTGGATAAGTTGTTGTGCGAGCGGCCCTTGGGTTTAGCGTGGCCAGAGCTGCGCGACATCGCACTTCCATTGTTCGATGCATTGGCCCATGCCCACAGTCGCGGCGTGCTCCACGGTGATATCAAACCGAGCAATGTGATGCTCGGCGAGGAAGGCCTGCGACTATTCGATTTTGGTTTGGGATTGGCCGAGGAAGACACACTGCCCGGCCTGCCGAAGCTGAGCCGTCATGGTTTCCATGCCTGGACCTTTGGCTATGCTGCCCCGGAATTGCTCGATGGCTCGCCGCTGGTGGCCAGCGCAGATGTCTTCTCGGTGGCTTGCGTGCTCTATGAGCTGGCATGTGGCAAACACCCATTGCGTCGAGTGCCGTCCAATCAGGCCCGTGATGCGGGTATGGAAGTTGAGCCTTTGACGTCCAGTCACCTGCCCAAACGCTGTTGGAGCTCCTTGAAAGTCGCGTTGTCTTTCGACCCTTCGAAGCGACATATCACGGTGCCCCAATTGCGTCAGGACTTCGCTGGCGCTAGTCATTCCAGGCTGCTGCAACGCTGGAGTCGAATATTCTTCAACGGGTTCCGTCCATGACTTGGTAGTCATCGCCGGCAAAAATAGCGCCATCTTCTTCCAAAGCATCGCGATAGTAGCGTTATCCCCCGAAGTCGCTACACTGCGCCGGCCGTTCATTTTTCTCTTGAGGCTTGCGCATGAAATTTCGTTTTCTGCTGTGGATGCTGGGTTTGTTGATGGGCAAGGCCAGCCGGACCAATCCTGCGTTTCAGCAACAGTTGGGTGACAAGGAGCTGGTGTTTCAGCTGCAGACCCTGGACGGGAAGGTGGCACGGCATTTTCGCGTGAAGGATCAGCGCATCACCAGCAAGGCTGGCGTGTATGCCGAGCCTGCGTTCGCCATCGCCTTCAAAGACGCTGCCTACGGCTTCGCCACGATGCAGGCGAAGAACAAGCAGCTGGCGTTCATGACGGGGATTCAGGACAAGTCGATTCAGATCAAAGGCAACCCGGCGCTGGTGATCTGGTTCCAGGGGCTGACCAAGTATTTGAAGCCGAGGAAGGCTAAGGCTTGAGGACTTGTGGGTAGCGCCGGCGAGGAATATTCGTAAGGGCCGTTGGAGCGCCTGGTCCATCAATCGATGTTCGAACCGAACAAGTGCTTGCATCAATACGTGCCGTGGACTTGAGAACGATCAAGGCTGCCGCTGGCTAGAGGCTGAAGTCGGCCAGGAGCAGACGTTCCGAGTAGGGAAGATAAATCCCTTTCTCCGCTGGAAAGCGGCACTTCCCGCCGAGCAGTACCCCCACCGAACTTCTCCAAAAAACTCGTAAATACTTTGTCCATTCAGTATCGCCTTAGTGCTTTGACGATTTCGATTCGAGCCTCGGAGCACATCGTCTACAGATCCGAAAAACTGTAGGGCTGGAGTTCGGCGATTTGGGACAGCAGGGTTAAATGTTCCACCGCCTTTACTTTCTCAAGATGATCGAGGGTATCTGGACCTCCAAACACAAGGGCTGGAACGAAGCCGTACATCTCGTCGTGACGGAGGGTGCCGAGTTTTTTCTTGGCGGGTTTGAACAGGTCTCCGTAATTGTTAGCATCTACCTCACGTGTCAATAGAAAACCTTGCAGATGTCTATCCATTTCTTCGGTTCTAAAATCGAGGTTATTGATGACATAGCGAGAAAGAACGCTGGTTATCTTTAGAGAAAACCCCGTTTTTTCACCGAAGAGGTATAGGTCGCCGAAAGCGCTTCGGGCAATTAGATGATAGGTATCACGCTTTTGTAGTTTCGTTCCTTCAATCCAGGAAGCCACAACTCCCTCGTATTCCTGAGGATTTACTATCCAGAATATTCCGTCACCGTAACCGCACCAGCCGTGCTCGGCCCAGTACTCCAACAATAGATTGGGCACCTTCCCTCTGTAGCGCTCAATACTCGATACAGGTACTTCCTGCCGAGCTATAGGGCTGCCAAATTTCTCTATAAACCGAGCAAACACTTTGTCCATACCTGCCTCCTTTATGATCAGCACTTATTTAGTTTTACATTAAGAAAAGTTAGCGCTCGCATCGAGGGGGTTACATTTTCAGCGGCAGCCTTCAAGTTTGCGATTTTTTTTCCCCACTGTGGACCGATGCTAGAGTTCACTTGTCGATCACCAAAGTCCGCAATGATGTCTTTACCGCCAGCGCTCAGATCAGGATTATGCAGCCCTGCAAGGCTGGACATCGTTACCTTAGCTTTTTTAACTGCAAATTCTTCCGCTTCAAGTGGATCCATACTTTTTTGAAATTCCACTTGAAAGCGTTCCTTGAGTTTTGTTTGTAAATCCTTTCTCGCTTGTCTAGCAGCCGCCCGACTCCGCTTCACCGGATTAGCAATATTCTCCAAATACTCATCAATCGTCAGCCGATTCAGCCCGTCTTCCTGCCCCTTCAACTGCCGTTCGAATTCTCCGATTTTAGACGCTGGCAGCTTGTCCGCTTTGAAGCATTCGACTTTATGAAGCGGCATCGCGTTTGGCTTGTCACGGGGCGGGTTTTTGTCTTTGCCTGGTGGGTGATTCGGCGTTGGTGCAGGGTCCTGATGGCTCAGAGCGCCCCGGCGCGGTGCTGAGGTTTGCAGGTCTGGGCGTTTTTTCAGGGCGTCTTCGTGCTTGAGCATCCATTCGCCTAACCGCGCGCCTTTGGGGCTGGCGCGCATCTCTTGGGCAAGGACGCCTGCATTGCCTCGACCACGGGTGAGGTAAGCCACGATGGCGCCGAGCAGCAGGACCACAACCTCGACATGGCCACGTGCAATCTCTTGGGCGGCGCTGTATCGGGCAGAGGAATCATCCGGCCTGAACGGGTCTAAACCGCCCTCACTGCGTGGGCCGTTCCACGCGATGTGGATGCCACGCCAGTAATAGTCGCCAATGCGTGGCAAGCCTTCGGTGAAGAACTCGGCAATGGACGTCAGGCCCAGAATGCCCAATATCCACGTGCTGACTTGCAAGCCCATCGCAGCGCCAGCCGCTCCCATGGGGATGGCGCCTGCTCCACCGAGAAATGCACCGGTCCCTGCGCCGATGGCTCCACCGATCAATACACTGCCGGCAACGATCATTGCCATTTGAGCGACGACTTCGATCAGCTCGTTAAGGACGCTGGCGATATCGATGTCAGCGAAGCGTTGTCTCAATAGGCGAGCCGCTTCCCACTCAGCCTCGATGAAGGCAGACCTGACGCAATTGACCCGACGGATATTGAGCGAGACGGAGGGCGCGGGTTCGTTGAAGTGAGTGCGATACCGGGCGCCTCCCTGGTAACCCATCTCTCGAGTGATGCGGTTTTCTATCTCGTGCCACGTGGGCACCATGTGCCATAAAAACATCAATTGTCTCCCTGACAATTCGCTCCTTGGATGCACGCATCAAGTTGTACGTGGGCAAAGGACCGAGGCACAGGGGGGCCGCATGACCCAAAAGATCAAATCGGACGCGTCCTACACGCGTTGCGGAAACAGGGAAGTTAACTGTGTTGGTTTTTGTGCTCCCAACTGTGTGCCGGGCGCCATAACGAGAAAAACCCCGAAGGTGAAACGATGCTTACTGGTTCGTGAATCAGCGTTATCAGAGTGAGCTGTAAAACTTTTATGGCACGTGGATCAACAAGCGATCTCCCTTTAGTGCTCACAGCGCCAGATGCACCCTGCAGGCGAAGAGCAAGCAGCTGGCGTTCATGACGGGGATTCAGGACAAGTCGATTCAGATCAAGGGCAACCCGGCGCTGGTGATCTGGTTCCAGGGGCTGACCAAGTATTTGAAGCCGAAGGCTTGAGTTGACTGAATCTGAAAGCCATTTTTATTTTAGGCCGCTGCATGCGCAAGGCTGCGCTACAGGCGAGACTAATAAGTCATGCTTTTTGTTGGATATCGTCCGACAAACAGCTATAAACCTTCTGCTGTTGAGTATTTAGTATGACTAATTATCAAAACAACAAAAAGGAAGGTCAACCATGCTTCAATCCCGACACTTGCTATCCGGCCTCGGACTGTCCCTGACAATCGCCACTCTCTCCGCCCAGGCTGCCGGCCTGTCTGCCGAACACAAAGCGTTCGGCAAGACCAATGACGGCACGCCCGTCGAACAATACATATTGCGCAACAGCCATGGCCTGCAAGCCACAGTCATTACCTATGGCGGGATTCTGCAGTCATTGAAGGTGCCGGGAAAGGACGGCAAATCCGAAGATATCGTGCTCGGCTTCGATGACGTTCAGGGCTATCAAAGTGGTACCGCGTACTTTGGCGCGACCATCGGCCGCTACGGCAATCGCCTGGCCAACGGTGCGTTCGAACTGGACGGAAGACACTATCAAGTGCCGAAAAACGACGGCCCGAACTCGCTGCACGGCGGGCCGCTGGGTTTCGACAAACGCGTGTGGAAAGCGCAACCGACTAACAGCAAGGATTCGGTCGGCGTGACCCTGACTTACCTGTCAGTGGACGGTGAAATGGGCTTTCCCGGCAACCTGAAAACCGAGGTCACGTACAGCCTGACCGAGAACAACGAACTGCGGATCGACTACAAGGCAACGACCGATAAACCGACGGTGCTGAACCTGACCAACCACAGCTATTTCAACCTCGCCGGCGCCGGTAATGGTGATGTGCTGAAACAGGTCGCCACCCTGTACGCGTCGCAGTACACGCCGGTTAATGCCACGTTGATCCCCACCGGTGAACTGGCACCGGTCGCCAACACACCGATGGACTTCACCCAGCCCACCGCCATTGGCAAAAATATCAAGGCTGATCACCCGCAGCTGAAATTCGCTGAATCGAAACAGGGCGGTTTTGACTTCAACTGGGTGCTGGACGCCAAGGGCGACGTGAGCAAGCTCGCCGCTGATGTCAGCGACCCGCAATCGGGCCGCCGCTTGCAGCTCTACACCAGCGAACCGGGCGTGCAGTTCTACACCGGCAACTTCCTCGACGGTACGGTCAAGGGCAAGGCCGGCAAGATTTACCCGCATTGGGGCGCATTCACGCTGGAGACTCAGCATTACCCGGATTCGCCGAACCAGCCGAACTTCCCTTCAACGCGACTGGACCCGGGCAAAACCTATACCCAGAGCGTTGTGCTGAAGTTTTCCGCCCAATAGCCCCCGAACTTTCGCCCTACCACATAGCCGCTGTCGAGCCTGCGAGTGATGGTCACAGCCATGCGGCTCATGCCATCAGGATCGGCAGTGATAGGGTGGTCTTTAGCCAGTTGGCGGACTGGGCTTGCAACACTGACAGCAGCTGTTGGTTCATCGAAAAAGCCCTCTGTTTGCAGTCAGTTCATAGCAGTGCGCTTGTTCTTTGTCAGACCGAGGTGGCGGCTTCGCGAGCAGGCTCGCTCCCACAGGATTGAGAGGATCCGGTAGGAGCGGGCTTATTTATGACTGGGAGAATTGCGAAGCCAGTTCGCGCAGTAGCACTTCGGCTTCGAGGACTTTGCTGACGACGTCGTTGGCTTTTTCGCGGCTCAGGCCGAGGCGTTCGAGCAAGGCGTCGGGGATGTCTTCGTCGGGGCCGGAGCCGATGCCGCGGCTGCGCAGCAGGCGTACCGACAGGCACACCAGGTTCGGGTACTCGGCGTAGGCGCCGTCGTAGGTCGGGTCGTGCTGGAAGCGTAGCGCGGTGGCCAGTTCCTCGGGCATGTCCCAATAGCGCATCAGCCAAGAGCCGATCTGTTCGCGGCTGATGCCCAGCAGGTGTTGCTCGATGTAGCTGTGGCACAGGTGTGGGTTGACCTCCAGGTGGCGGCAGATCAACGAGAAGTGCGGCGGGAACACGTGGGCCAGCAGCAGATAGCCGAAGTTGTGCAGCAGGCCGGCCAGGTAGGTCAGGCCCGCTTCGGGGCGCTGGGTGCGCGGCATGGCGCGGGTCAGGCCTTCGATGACGGCAGCGGTGTAGATCGATTGCTGCCAGTACGGTGTGCTGTGTTGCGGCTGGTCTTTGGGCAGGCTCAGGGTTTTGCCCAAGGCCAGGCCCAGCGCCAGGTTGATCACCAGGTCGAAACCCAGCACCCGGACGATGGCGTCTTCTACCGAACGAATCTTGCCCGGCGAGGCGTAGTAAGGCGATGCCGCCCAGCTCACGACTTGGGCGGCCAGCGCCGGGTCGGTTTCGACCACGCCGGTGATGTCATCAATGGTCGCGTTGGGGTCGACGCGCAGCTTGATGATTTTCTGTGCGGTTTCGGCCAGCGGCGGAATTTCGATGGTCGCTTCCAGGCGCTGCTGGATGCGCCGCGCGGTAAACGCTTGAACGGCCTGGGTGATTTCCTCGCGGTCATCGTCGGGGCGGTCGAGGTTCGGGCGGATGCTGGTCAGCGCTTCACCAAAGTTGGCGGCGCTGGCCTTGCTGAGCATGGATTTGAACGCTTCGCTGGTGATTTCCAGCAGCACGCCCGGCTCGCCCGAGTTGACCAGTACAGTCGGTTCGCGCAGCAGGCTTTCTTCGTACAGGCAAGGCGAAGTGGTCAGCGATGGCAGGCCTGGCAGCAGGCTCAGGTTGTGTTTGCCGAGCATCTTTTCCAGGCGCTCGGTCGATACGGCTGTGAGGCGGCGACCGGTGAGTTCGGTGAGGCGATTGAGGTCGAGCAACTGGCTCTGCGGGAACAGCACCATCAGCGCGCCGACGGCGTCATCGAGCAATACGGCCTGCACCTTGCGGGCCGGATTCAGTCCGTGATGGTCCAGGACTTCTTCGTAGGCAATGCCCAGTCTGCCCAGCAACATCCGTATAACCGACGGAGCGTGCGGAGGTTCGGGAGCGAGGGCTGCGTCGGTCATGGTCTGTATCCGTGTTAAAACAATTGCAGGAGTATAACCAGCTCTGTAGGAACGAGCTGATAGAAACTGCGACGATGCTCACACTTGGCCGTATTGCTGCCCATGGCGTAGCCAGCGGTCGAGCAACGGGCTGACGTGGTCGGGCCAGCGCTCCAGCAAGGCTTGGGCGGCATCACGCACCGCGGGCAGCAAGTCGGCATCACGCATCAGGTCGGCGACCTTGAATTGAAGCAGGCCGGTCTGCCGCGTGCCGAGCATTTCGCCGGGACCACGCAGTTCGAGGTCTTTTTCGGCGATGACAAAGCCGTCGTTGGTTTCGCGCATGATGCCCAGGCGCTGGCGACCAATCTGTGACAGCGGCGGATGGTAGAGCAGCACACAATGGCTGGCGGCACTGCCTCGACCCACGCGACCGCGCAACTGATGCAGTTGCGCCAGACCAAGGCGCTCGGGGTTTTCAATGATCATCAGGCTGGCGTTGGGCACGTCCACGCCAACTTCGATCACTGTGGTGGCCACCAGCAGTTGCAGGTTGCCCGCCTTGAATTCGGCCATCACCGCAGCTTTTTCCACCGGTTTCATACGGCCGTGGATCAGCCCGACCTTCAGCTCGCCGAGGGCGGCGGTGAGGTCTTCAAAAGTGGTTTCCGCGGCTTGGCAGGTCAGCTCTTCGGACTCTTCAATCAGCGTGCACACCCAGTAGGCCTGACGTCCCTCGGCGCAGGCGCTGCGCACCCGTTCGATGACTTCGACGCGCCGGGTGTCGGTGATCAGCACGGTGTTGACCGGGGTTCGACCGGGTGGCAATTCGTCGAGGATCGAAGTATCGAGGTCGGCGTAGGCGCTCATGGCCAGCGTGCGCGGGATCGGCGTGGCGGTCATGATCAACTGATGCGGGCACATCCGTCCGCCGACCCCTTTCTGCCGCAGCGCTAATCGCTGCTGCACGCCGAAGCGGTGTTGTTCGTCGATGATCACCAGCGCCAGGTTCTTGAACTGCACTTCGTCCTGGAACAGCGCATGCGTACCAACCACCATCGGCGCGCCGCCGGCGATTTGTTCCAGCGCGGCTACACGGTTTTTGCCCTTGAGCTTGCCGGCCAGCCACGCGACTTCGATGCCCAGCGGTTCGAGCCAGCGCTTGAACGTGATGAAGTGCTGTTCGGCGAGAATCTCGGTGGGCGCCATCAACGCGACCTGATAACCCGCCTCCAATGCCTGCAGTGCGGCGAGGGCGGCGACCACGGTTTTACCCGCGCCAACATCGCCCTGAATCAGCCGCAACATGGGCTCGTGCTGACTGAGGTCGTAGGCGATTTCGTTGCCGACCCGCTGCTGCGCACCGGTGGGATTGAAGCCGAGATTGGCCAGGTATCTGGCCGGCAGCTTCGTGGCTTTGGGCATCGCCGGTGCGCGCAAGGAGCGCATGCTTTCGCGCAGGCGTTGCTGAGACAGTTGATGGGTCAGCAGTTCTTCGAAGGCCAGACGGTGCTGCGCCCAGTGATGGCCGAGGGCGAGTTCGTCGACATCGGCATCCGCCGGCGGGTTGTGCAGATAGCGGATCGCGTCGGCCAGTGGCGCCAGTTGATAGTCCCGGGCCAGTTCCTTGGGCAACCAGTCGGGCAGGCTGCTGGGGCCGAGCAAGGTCAGGGTTTGCATGCACAGCTGGCGCAGGCGTTGCTGCGTCAGGCCTTCGGTGAGCGGGTACACCGGGGTCAGGGTTTCATCCACGGGCGGCGGCTCGTCGCCAGTAATGGCGCGGTATTCCGGGTGGTAGATTTCCAGTCCCGAGGCGCCTGGCCGTGCTTCGCCGTAGCAGCGAATCCGCGTGCCGCGCTTGAGGCCTTCTTTCTGCGCATTGCTGAAATGATAGAAGCGCAGGCTAAGGCCACCGGTGCCGTCCTGCAGGCGCACCACCAGGCTGCGACGGCGACCCATGACCACGTCGGCGCCGCTGACGGTACCTTCGATCACCGCATCCTGCCCTGGGCGCAGGGCACCGATCGGCACCACGCGGGTGCGATCCTGATAACGCAGCGGCAAGTGAAACAGCACGTCCTGGAGGTTTTCCAGGCCGACCTTGGCCAGTTTCTCGGCCATGGCTTCGCCGACACCCTTGAGTTCCGTCACCGACACTTGCGACAACTCGGTCATGGCCTTGGCTTAACCGGCCGTTACCGGTGCCGCGGGCTTGGCCACCGAGCACAGGCGAATGGAGTCAGCGAGGATCTCGATTGCCTTCGGACGCGGGAAGCTTGCGCGCCAGGCAATGGCCACGGTGCGGTAAGGGACCGGTGCCGACAGCGGCCGGACTTCGATCACGCCGGGAGCATAGTGGTGGCTGTCGACCGCCGACAACGGCAGGATCGAGATGCCCAGACCGGACGCGACCATGTGCCGAATGGTTTCCAGCGAACTGGATTCAACCGTGGTGTGCTTGGCACCGTCGTTGCCTTTGGTCAGCGTCGGGCAGGCCTCCAGCACTTGATCGCGGAAGCAGTGGCCTTCACCGAGCAGCAGCAGGCTCTTGTCGTTAAGCAGGCTGGCGTCGATGGATTCTTTTTGCGTCCATGGGTGCTGAGCCGGCATCAGGACGTAGAAAGGCTCGTCGTAGAGCTGCAAGGTCAGCACGTCGGCTTCGCTGAACGGCAGGGCGATGATGATCGCGTCGAGTTCGCCGTTGCGCAGTTTGTCGCGCAGTACGTGGGTGAAGTTTTCTTCGATGTACAACGGCATCTGCGGGGCAACCCGGTGCAGTTGCGGGATCAGGTGCGGGAACAGGTACGGGCCGACGGTGTAGATCGCACCGACTTTCAGCGGCGCGGTCAGCTGGTTCTTGCCGGCTTGTGCCAGTTCGCGGATGCCTTGGGCCTGCTCAAGCACCTTTTGCGCCTGGGCCACAATGCCTTCGCCAACCGGAGTCAGGCGCACGGCGCTTTTGCTGCGCTCGAAAATCAGCACACCGAGTTCGTCTTCAAGCTTCTTCACGCCCACCGACAGGGTCGGCTGGCTGACGTGGCAACGCTCGGCCGCGTGGCCGAAGTGCTGCTCTTGGGCGAGGGTAACGATGTAGCGTAATTCTGTAAGAGTCATAGCAAGCGTCCATGAAGTTGCGGGCCAAGCATACCGGCTGCAATCGATAGACGCACGTTATCAGACAGTATGTGTTGAGTGACACCGGCCAATTCGAAAGGCAAAAAAAGATCGCAGCCTGCAGCAGCCCCTGCAAGGTGAAGAACAAACCTCTGAAGGAGCTGCCGCAGGCTGCGATCTTTTGAACGGCCGCCTTTTACCGGCGGCGTTTTTCCAGCGAGTAAACAAACGGTGCAACGATCTCGATGGAGCCGTTGTTCAGCATGTCGGCCGGTGGCTTGGGCAGGGGCTGGGCGCGGCGGATCATGTCCAGGGTGGCCCGGTCGAGATCAGCATTGCCGGAGCGGCCCACCAGTTCGAACGACAATACGTTACCTTCGGCATCCACGACAAAGCGCAGACGGTTCAAGCCTTCCTTGCCCCGCGACTGCGCACTGGCCGGGTACTTTTTGTACTTGGCCAAATGTGCGAGCAACGCGCCTTCCCAGCTGGCCTTGGCGGCCACTTGTGCGGGTGAGGGGCCAGGAGCGGGTTGAGCGGATTTCTCCGTCGGCGCCTGGGTGGGTTGCGCGTCGCTCGGTTTTTCCTCGGACGGCTTTTCCTTCGGCGGCTCCGGCTTTTTCTCCACCGGCTTGGGCGGTTTCGGCTTTGGCTTGGGCGGTTTGGGTTTGGGTACCGCAATCTCGGCTTTCGGCGCTTCGGCCAGCTTCGGTATTGGCAGTTCTTCCACCGGTGCCGGTGGCTGTGGCGGCGTTATCACCTTTGGCGGTGCCGGCGGTGGCGGGGCGGGAACCGGTGCCAGCTCGACCATCATTGCCTGAGGCGGCAATTCGATGGGCGGGCGGGAGGTCCAGTTCACGGCCAGCGCGATAGCCAGGGCGTGAACGCCCAGCACCACGGCCAGGCTACCGCTGTAACGCGTCAGCTTATGGCGCGTCTCGATCATTTCTTGACTGCCGTCTCGAGCCCGACCAGGCCGACCTTCAGGTAACCGGCCGAGCGAAGGTTATCCATCACGCTCATCAGGTCACCGTAATCCACGCCTTTATCGGCCTGGAAGAAGATCGTCGTGTCTTTCTTGCCTTGGGTCCTGGCGTCGAGGGTGGCGCCAAGTGTTTCGGCCTTCACTTCCTCTTCGCCAAGGAACAGGCGTTGGTCAGCCTTGACGCTGAGGAACACCGGTTTCTCTGGCCGCGGCGCCGGTTTGGCGGTGGAGGCGGGCAGGTCGACCTTGATGTCCACGGTGGCCAATGGAGCGGCCACCATGAAGATGATCAGCAGCACCAGCATCACGTCGATGAACGGCGTGACGTTGATTTCGTGGTTCTCGGCCAGATCGTCGTCTGCGCCTTCTTTCAAATGCAGGCCCATGGCCGATTACCCCACTTTCACCATGTGCGGTTGCGAGCTGCGCTCAGGCTGGTGATCGAGGTCACGGCTGACCAGCAACAGGACTTCTGCCGACGCGTCGGACACCTGCGCCTTGTAACCGGCGATGGAGCGGGCAAACACGTTGTAGATGACTACCGCAGGAATCGCCGCGACCAGGCCCAGTGCAGTCGCCAGCAGGGCTTCGGCAATGCCGGGGGCCACAACGGCGAGGTTGGTGGTCTGGGTTTTGGCGATACCGATGAAGCTGTTCATGATGCCCCACACGGTACCGAACAGGCCGACGAATGGCGCGGTGGAACCGATGGTGGCGAGGACGCCGGTGCCGCTGCTCATGTTGCGGCCGCAGGCGGCTACCAGGCGCTCGAGGCGGAAGCTGACGCGTTCCTTGATGCCTTCTTTTTCGCGGCTGCTGGCCGACAGATGCATTTCTTCAAGCGCATCATGGACCAACAGGTTGGCGAGGGTGCCTGGCTTGGTCGCGGAAGCGCTGGCTTCTTTGAGCGTGGCGGCTTTTTTCAGGTGGGCGATTTCTGTGCGCAGACGACGCTTGGCGCCCATCAGCTCAAAGCCTTTGGCAATCCAGATGGTCCAGGTGATGATCGATGCGATGGCCAGGCCGATCATCACGATTTTCACGATGATGTCGGCGTTCTGGTACATGCCCCATGGCGACAGGTCATGGGCCATGCCCAGGCTGTTGTCGGCTTCGAGGACTTGAGGAGCGTCGTCGCCCAGCGCGTCTTGCGCCGGTACTGCCTGGGCCGGGTCGGTCGCGGCAGGTGCAGCAGCGGGGGCAGTATGATCGGCCGGGGCGGATGCAGCGGCGGCCGGGGTGGCTGGCGCTTGTGCGTCGGCGAATGTGGTGGTCGGTGCCAGCATCAGGCTGAGCAGCAGGGCGGCCACTGCGCTCCAGGCGCGAGGTCGTTTGGTTGGCGAAGCGGGGAGTTGATTGCGTGTCATGCTGGCCGGACCTGAGAGAAAAAAACGGGTTATGTTCTTCCAGGCCTCGAAGGGCCGAGAACAAAAGTGGTCCGCATTATTGCAAGTAATTCTTGTTAACAAAAGTAATAGAGTATCTTTTTTTCCTGCATTACTAGCCGCTCGTCCATTGCCGGGGCTAGTCTGTCCGTTTCCAAGGGGAGTTTTCTGATGTCCGCGCCTTCTGTATTAATCGCCGGTTGCGGTGATGTCGGCAGCCGTCTGGCCACGCAATTGTTGGCGGGCGGGTGGGAGGTTCACGGCTTGCGGCGCGACGTTTCGCGTTTGCCCGATGGCGTGATCGGCGTTGCCGGCGACCTGTTCAAGAAAGACTGCCCGCAGACCTGGCCCATCGGTGCCGTGGATTATCTGGTGTATTGCGCAGCCGCCACCGATCACGATGAAGCCGGCTACCGCGCCGCTTATATCGAGGGCTTGCAGCATGTGCTGGAGTGGCTGGGCGACTACGGACAGGTGCCCAATCGCATTTTGTTCGTGTCCAGCAGCAGTGTTTATGGCCAGCAGGGAGGCGAGTGGGTCGACGAGACTTCGCCGGCTGTGGCGTCCGGCTACTCAGGACGCATCATGCTGGAAGCCGAACAAATCGCCCTCAACAGCGGCATTCCCGCCAGCATCGTGCGGCTGACCGGTATTTACGGGCCGGGCCGTGAATGGTTGCTGACCCAGGTGCGTCGCGGGTATCGCGTGGCGGTCGATCCTCCGCTCTATGGCAACCGGATTCATGCCGACGATGCTGCAGGGCTGATGGCGTGCCTGCTCGAGGCGGACCGGCGCGGGGTAAAACTGGATGAGGTCTACATCGGCGTCGATGACGCGCCAGCGGCATTGGCGGAAGTGGTGGGTTGGTTGCGCGAGTATCTGGGCGTGACCGATTGGGCCGATGACGCCAGCGTGCGGCGCACGGGCAGCAAGCGCTGCAGCAATGCGCGGGCGAAAGCCTTGGGCTGGACGCCGAAGTATCCGAGTTTCCGCGAAGGTTATGCCGCGATCATCGACGGGAACAGCTGACCTCCGGGAACGCATAACAACTGTGGGAGCGAGCCTGCTCGCGAAGAGGTCGCAACATTCAACTTATCTGTCGACTGTTACACCGCTTTCGCGAGCAGGCTCGCTCCCACATGGGGGTCTTCCTTGAAGCAGATCCGGATTACTGTTTTTCAAGCAACCACTTGCGATCGCCCGGCGTGAACTGCGGCATTTCGTCCGCTTGAGCGGTGTTCACCGTCTGGAAGATTTCCAGCTCTTTGCCTTTGCGGGCAAAGATCCAGGCGTTTCCTTGCCCGTTCAGTTGCAGCCACATATTGTCGTTGCCGCCACTCATCGAGGCGCAATCACCTGCCAGGCACAGGGCATAGCGATCGCTGCCCGGCAAACCGGTCACCTGGCCGTCGGCCTGGAACTGCACGGTATTACCTTCGCCGGGACCGCTGACGACCTTCCAGCTGCCGCCCATATAGGCCGAATACAGTGCGCGTTCGAAGCTGGCGCCGATCGGTGCGCCATCCGGAACCGGAATCAAGGCGCGGTCGAAGACTTGGGCCGATTCATTTTCAGTCGCGGCCTGGCTCAACTGTTTGCCGTCGCGCTTCAGCTCGCTACCGGAGCTGCCATAAAAGTCGACTTTCCAGGCGCCGGACTCTTCGCCCAGCAGCTTGCCGTCGACATTTTCAAAACCATTGGTGTAGCGGGCCTGACCAGCCTTGGCGTTGACGTCCCATTCCAGGTTCGGGCCATAGGCCTGGAGCGCTTCGCGCAGGGGGACACCTTTGGATGCAGCGTCAATTGCCACCTGGTTGATCCAGGTGCCGCTGATATCACGGTCGGCAGGGTCGCTGGCACATCCGCCCAGGAACAGGGCGAGCAGCGAGAGAGCAAGCGCTTTGCGCATGGGTGGAATCCTTTCAAGCTTTCTTTACAGCAGAGCAATTGGCGCAGCCCTGGGCTGCGCCGCACGCATTACTCGATGACCAGGATGGCATCCATTTCAACCTGCGAACCCTTTGGCAGGGCTGCTACGCCGATGGCGGCGCGGGCTGGGTAAGGCTGGTCGAAGTATTTGCCCATGATCTCGTTGACCTTGGCGAAGTGGCTCAGGTCGGTGAGGAAGATGTTCAGCTTGACGATGTCCTTGAACGAACCGCCAGCAGCTTCAGCCACGGCCTTGAGGTTCTCGAACACCTGGACGGTCTGGGCTTCGAAGCCTTCAACCAGTTCCATGGTTTTTGGGTCCAGAGGAATCTGACCCGACATGTAAACGGTATTGCCAGCCTTGATCGCCTGGGAATAAGTACCGATAGCGGCCGGGGCCTTGTCGCTGGTGATAACAGTCTTGGTCATTGATGACTCCTTGTAAGGGGCTGGCTTAGGCGCGCATGCGGGTAATGCGAATGACCCCGGTGAGGGCGCGCAGTTTCTTGATCACGCGGGCCAGGTGCACGCGATCGTGCACGCTGACCACCAACTGGACCACGCTGATGCGACCATCGCGTTCGTCCATGCTGATTTTCTCGATATTGCCGTCGGCCGCGTTGACGCTGCTGGCCAGCAGGGCGATCAGGCCGCGCTGGTGTTCCAGCTCGACGCGCAGCTCGACGTTGAATTCGCCGGTGACATCCTTGGCCCACGAGAGCTGGATGCATTTTTCCGGGTTATGGCGGATTTCGCTGATGTTGCGGCAGTTGTCCAGGTGCACGACCATGCCTTTGCCCGCGGACAGGTGGCCGACAATCGGGTCTCCCGGGATCGGCGTGCAGCACTTGGCGTAGCTGAGCACCAGGCCTTCGGTGCCGCGAATCGCCAGCGGGCCTTCCGGGCTCGGCAACTGTTCGCCTTCGCCCAGCAGGCGGCGGGCGACGACGTAGGCCATGCGATTGCCCAGGCCGATGTCTTCCAGCAAGTCTTCGATCAGTTCGAGACGGTACTCGACCAGCATCGCCTTGACCCGCTCGGCCGGAATTTTCTCCAGCGAACTGTCGAAACCGTTGAGGACCTTGTTCAGCAGGCGTTCGCCCAGGCTGATGGATTCGGAGCGACGTTGCAGCTTCAGCGCGTGGCGGATGTGCGTACGCGCCTTGCCGGTGACCACGAAGTTGAGCCACGCCGGGTTCGGGCGGGCGCCGGGAGCGCTGACGATTTCGACCGTGGAGCCGCTTTGCAGCGGTTCGGACAGCGGCGCGAGACGGCGATTGATCCGGCAAGCGATGCAGCTGTTGCCGACGTCGGTGTGTACCGCATAAGCAAAGTCGACTGCCGTGGAGCCTTTGGGCAGCTCCATGATCCGGCCTTTTGGCGTGAACACGTAGACCTCGTCCGGGAACAGGTCGATCTTCACGCTTTCAATGAATTCCAGCGAGTTGCCGGCGCGTTGCTGCATTTCCAGCACGCCTTTGACCCACTGGCGGGCGCGGGCATGAGTGCCTTTGGGCTGCTCGTCGCCGCTGGATTTGTACAGCCAGTGAGCGGCGATGCCGTTGTTGGCCATCTCTTCCATTTCACGGGTGCGGATCTGGATTTCGATCGGAACACCGTGCATGCCGAACAGCGTGGTGTGTAGCGACTGATAGCCGTTGGCCTTGGGGATCGCAATGTAATCCTTGAAGCGCCCCGGCAACGGCTTGTACAAATTATGTACAGCGCCTAGCACGCGGTAGCAGGTATCGACCTTGTCGACGATGATCCGGAACGCGTAAACGTCCATGATCTCGTTGAAGGCCCGACGCTTGCCGCGCATTTTCTTGTAGATGCCGTAGAGGTGTTTCTGGCGACCGCTGACCTCGCCCTGGATGCCATCGATAGCCAGGCAGTGGCTGAGGGACTCTTCGATCTTGTTGACGATTTCCTTGCGGTTGCCCCGGGCGCGTTTGACGGCCTGGTAGATCCGCGCCGAACGCATCGGGTGCATGGCCTTGAAGCCGAGGTCTTCGAATTCGATGCGAATGGCATGCATGCCCAGCCGGTTGGCGATGGGCGCGTAGATTTCGAGGGTTTCCTTGGCGATCCGGCGGCGTTTTTCTCCGGACAGCACTTCCAGCGTGCGCATGTTGTGCAGGCGGTCAGCGAGCTTGACCAGGATCACGCGGATGTCGCGTGCCATGGCCATGGCCATTTTCTGGAAGTTTTCGGCCTGGGCTTCGGCCTTGGTCTCGAAGTTCATCTGGGTCAGTTTGCTGACCCCATCGACCAGTTCGGCCACGGTTTCGCCGAACTGCGCTTGCAGCGCTTCCTTGGCGATACCGGTGTCTTCGATCACGTCATGCAGCATCGCGGCCATCAGGCTCTGATGGTCCATGTGCATGTCGGCGAGAATATTGGCCACGGCAAGAGGATGCGTGACATACGCCTCACCGCTACGGCGGCGTTGGCCGTCGTGGGCTTGTTCGGCGTAGAAATACGCTCGGCGGACCAGGTTGACCTGGTCATTGCCGAGGTAGGTCGATAAGCGATCGGCGAGGGCGTCTATGCTCGGCATGATAAATCCTGCCGAAGGTTGTGACCCTGCGCCGTGCTACGTCGACCAGGCATAGGCTTAGACGGCCTCGTTGGACTCGTCCTCGAACGCTGCGAACAGCGGTTCGTCTTCGACGATTTCAGCATTGGCGATGAACTCGTAGCTCATCAGGCCTTCAGCGATTTCACGCAGGGCTACAACGGTAGGCTTGTCGTTTTCCCACTGAACCAGGGGCTCTTTGCCGCCGGTGGCCAGTTGACGGGCACGCTTGGTAGAGAGCATGACCAGCTCAAAGCGGTTTTCCACGTGTTCTAGGCAGTCTTCAACGGTTACGCGGGCCATGGTATTCCTCGGAGCGAATGCAATATGCGCGCTGCCCGGTTGGGCGAGCGGACTCAACAGTTTAAAAAATCACCAGCGTTTAGGGAAGCGCTGATTTTTTGACCAAGCCCTTCAACGCGCTGCAAGTGCCAATGTAAAGCCCTTGCAGCGGTTTTGGGAAGTGCTCTTTAACCGAGCAATTCAGCCAGCAATTTGCCGTGGCGCTGCTGCTGACGCTTCTGAATCAGCTGATTGGCGCGGAAAATCGCCTTCAGGTCGTGTAGCGCGTGGGCGAAATCGTCGTTGATGATCAGGTAGTCGTAGTCGACATAGTGGCTCATCTCGCTGACGGCTTCGCGCATCCGGCCGTCAATGATTTCGTCGCTGTCCTGGCCGCGATTGGTCAGGCGCTGGTGCAGGGCCTGCAATGACGGCGGCAGAATGAAGATCGAACGGGCCTGCGGCATCAGTTTGCGCACTTGCTCGGCGCCCTGCCAGTCGATCTCCAGAATCAGGTCGTGACCTTCATCCAGGGTCTGCTGCAAGTGGCTCTGCGAAGTGCCGTAGAGGTTGCCGAAGACTTCGGCGCGCTCAAGGAAATCGCCGTGCTCGATCATCTTGACGAACTCGCTGCGGTCGACGAAGTGATAGTTCACGCCGTTCACTTCACCGGGGCGCATGGCGCGGGTGGTGTGGGAGACCGAAACGCGGATCTCCGGATCGGCGTCGGTCAGGGCCTTGACCAGGCTGCTTTTGCCCGCGCCCGATGGGGCGGAAATGATGTACAGGGTGCCGGTGCTGTGGGTCATGTAGGGTTGCCTTACTCAATATTCTGCACTTGTTCGCGCATCTGCTCGATCAACACCTTGAGGTTGACCGCAGCCTGGGTGCTGCGCGGGTCGAAGGCTTTGGAGCCCAGTGTATTGGCTTCGCGGTTGAGCTCCTGCATCAGGAAGTCCAGGCGCCGCCCGGCAGCGCCGCCGGACTTGAGTACCCGGCGAACTTCAATGATATGAGTGCTCAGGCGATCCAGTTCTTCGGCGACGTCGCTTTTTTGCGCGAGCATGACCATTTCCTGCTCCAGGCGCTGCGGGTCCATGTCGGCCTTCATGTCGGCGAAACGGTCGAGCACTTTCTGGCGCTGGGCGGCGAGCATCTGCGGAACCAGCTCGCGCAAGGTCACCACGTCTTCTTCAATGGATGTCAGGCGTTCGTTGATCAACCGTGCCAGCTCCGCGCCTTCGCGCTCGCGGCCGGCCTTCAGCTCTTTGAGGCCCTGGTTGAACAGCGCCAGCGCCTCGGCATTCAAGGCTTGCGGGTCGGTGGCATCGCCCACCAGCACGCCGGGCCAGGCCAGGACTTCCAGCGGATTCAGCGCTGCCGGGTTCTTGATCAGGCCGGCAATGGTCTCGGCGGCCGCCACCAGCTGCGCGGCGCGCGCCTGATCAACCTGCAAAGATTTGCCGGTGTTTTCTTCGGTGAAGCGCAGGGTGCATTCGAGTTTGCCCCGGGACACACCTTGCCGCAGGGCTTCACGGACGGCGCCTTCGAGGTCGCGAAAGGACTCTGGCAGGCGCAGGTGGGGTTCCAGGTAGCGGCTGTTGACCGAGCGCAGTTCCCAGCTCAGGGTGCCCTGGACGCCGGCGCTTTCGACGCGGGCGAAGGCGGTCATGCTGTGCACCATGGAGGTACCTCGCAATGCAAATCGGCGCGGAACTGGCATTCCGGCAATCCGATATCAATGAATTAAAGCCGACTGGCAGCAAAGGCGCAGGATTGTAGCGCAGTGGCGACAATGCGCCCAAACACACGGAGTGACAAACGGCTACAGGTCGTCGGGCACGGGCCGTTCAGAGCCTTCGCTCGTCCGAGGATTTTTTTAGAAGTGCCCAGTCGTGGCTGGCAGCTCTATAATGCTCCGCAGTTTTCCGTCCCCGTACAGGTATCCCTTATGAAACGTCCAAGTGGTCGCGCTGCCGATCAGCTCCGCTCGATCCGCATTACCCGCAACTACACCAAACACGCCGAGGGATCTGTACTGGTCGAGTTCGGTGATACCAAAGTCATCTGCACCGTCAGCGTTGAAAACGGCGTGCCGCGTTTCCTCAAGGGCCAGGGCCAGGGTTGGTTGACCGCCGAGTACGGCATGCTGCCGCGCGCTACCGGTGAGCGTAACCAGCGTGAAGCGAGCCGCGGCAAGCAAGGCGGCCGCACCCTGGAAATCCAGCGCCTGATCGGCCGCTCCCTGCGCGCTGCGCTGGACATGTCCAAGCTGGGCGACGTCACCCTGTACGTCGACTGCGACGTGATCCAGGCTGACGGCGGCACCCGCACTGCGTCCATCACCGGCGCCATGGTTGCGCTGGTTGACGCCTTGAAAGTCATCAAGAAGCGCGGCGGCCTGAAAGGCGGCGACCCGCTCAAGCAAATGATCGCCGCTGTGTCGGTGGGCATGTACCAGGGCGAGCCGGTGCTCGACCTCGATTACCTGGAAGACTCGGCAGCCGAGACCGACCTGAACGTAGTGATGACCAGCACGGGCGGTTTCATCGAAGTCCAGGGCACCGCCGAAGGCGCACCGTTCCAGCCGGAAGAGCTGAACGCCATGCTGGAATTGGCCAAGCAAGGCATGAACGAAATCTTCGATCTGCAAAAGGCTGCGCTGGCTGACTGACCGGATTGTTCCACGCAAGGAGGACGTTATGAGTGATGAGCAGCTGCCACTTCCCACGCCGAGCCGTGAGGTTCGCCAATGGGCCATGTTTTGTCACTTGTCCGCCTTGCTCGGGATCTGGATTCCGTTCGGTACCCTGATCGGGCCGTTGATTCTCTGGCAGCTGAAGCGTGAGATGGATCCGTTCGTCGATGCGCAAGGCAAGGAAGCGCTGAACTTTCAGATCACCGTCGCCATTGCTTCCACCATTTGCTTGCTGCTGATGGTGGTGATTGTCGGGTTCTTCCTGTTTGGTCTGGTGGCGATTGGGGCGTTGGTGCTGACGATTATTGCCGGCGTGAAGGCTAACGAGGGCTTTCCGTATCGATATCCGTTCACGTGGCGATTGATCAAGTAAGTCGGTACGCCTCTGGTTAATGAAAATGCCCCGCTTGTCGGGGCATTTGTATTTTTATTATCAAATAATTTCGGCAGTAACTTGTACTTACTTCCTTACACCTTTAGTCACAACTGCAGGGCCGAAGTTCTATCCATATCCTTGGCAACGAGACTTGGCGATTGTTAAAGTTGCCCCAAGTAATATTTATCAGAAATATTTCGATATATTCAGTCCATTGACGGACCCTGAAAGTAACCATAATCAGCGTTGAAAACAATCAACCTGTTCATGAGGCGTGTCCAGGTAAATAGTTCGCCCCTGAATGAATAGCCAAGAATGACCAATGATTCAGCTCGATTTTTACGGAACCCTTGTCGCCGCTTCCTTAGTACTGTTATTAGGTCGCGGACTTGTCACACGTGTCGGATTTTTACGCGCTTACAATATCCCTGAACCTGTAGCGGGTGGCCTGTTGGTTGCCTTGGTTCTTTTGATATTGAGATTGCTCGATATGGAAGTCCGGTTTGATACCTCGCTACAAACTCCATTGATGTTGACATTTTTCGCCACCATTGGCTTGAGTGCAGACTTCGCCAGCCTGAAAAAAGGCGGGCGCGTAGTGGGGATTTTCCTGTTGGCGGTGACCGGGCTGCTGGTGGTCCAGAACGCCATGGGTATCGGGCTCGCGACGGCGTTGGGCCTCGATCCGCTGATGGGCTTGCTGACAGGTTCGGTGACGTTGGCAGGTGGTCACGGCACGGGTGCTGCGTGGGGCGCGACCTTCAGTGAGAAGTACGGTCTGGCTTCCGCCTCGGAGCTAGCCATGGCCTCTGCGACGTTTGGACTGGTGCTGGGTGGTTTGATCGGTGGGCCGGTTGCTCGCCTGCTTATCAAGCGTACTCATGTGCCCGGCTGCAATGGACAGGAAAAGCCGCGGGTGCCAAAGGGTTTTGAGCAGCCGAACAAAGAGCGTTCGATTACGCCATTTTCGTTTATCGAGACACTCGCACTGATCGCCGTGAGTTTGTTGGCGGGCAATCTCCTCAATGGCATGCTCCGCGAAACGGCATTTGAGTTGCCGACGTTTGTATGTGTCTTGTTCGTGGGTGTGATCTTGCGCAACGGACTTTCTGCATTTGGCTTGTATCAAGTGTTTGAGCGCGAAGTCTCTGTATTGGGGAACGTCAGTTTGTCGCTGTTTCTGGCGATTGCGCTGATGTCGCTCAAATTGTGGGATCTGGCGGCACTGGCTTTGCCGATCTTCATTATTCTGGCCGCGCAAACGCTGGTCATGGCACTGTTTGCAATATTCGTGACATTTAGAATCATGGGCAGCAACTACGACGCTGCAGTGCTGGCGGCGGGACATTGCGGCTTTGGATTGGGTGCCACGCCAACGGCCATCGCCAACATGCAAGCGGTGACACAGCGCTACGGGCCGTCGCAGATTGCGTTTCTGGTAGTGCCGATGGTGGGCGCTTTCTTCATCGACATTGTTAATGTCATTGTCATCAAGTTGTATTTGGCGATGCCGCTTTTCGGCGCGGCTTGAAATTCAGCTCACTTAAGCCGGCTCAAAAAAATGCCCGTATCTTCCGATACGGGCATTTTTCATGTTCGAACAACGTCGAACTTCTCTATCAGCGACAAGCCTTTAGATTGTCAGCGTCCAATCGTAGTCCACGATCAGCGGCGCATGCTGCGAGAACCGCGGCTGACGTGGCAGGCGTGCGCTGCGTACGAAGCGGCGCAAGCCCGGGGTCAGCAGCTGGTAGTCGAAGCGCCAGCCGAGGTTGAGCATCTCGGCCTGCTCGTTATCCGGCCACCAGCTGTACTGGTCGCCTTCACGGCTGACTTCGCGCAGGGCGTCTACATAACCCATGTTGCCGACAATCTCGTCCATCCAGGCGCGTTCAGGCGCCAGGAAGCCCGGAGATTGCTGGCTGTCGCGCCAGTTCTTGATGTCCAGCTTCTGTTGCGCCACGTACAGCGAGCCACAATAAATGTACTCGCGGCGTTTGCGCCGTTGCTTGTCCAGGTACTTGGCGAAGTCATCCATGAGCTTGAATTTCTGGTTCAAGTCTTCATCGCCGTTCATACCGGATGGAAGCAGCAAGGTTGCAATACTGACTTTGTCGAAATCGGCTTGCAGGTAGCGCCCGTAGCGGTCGGCCGTCTCGAAACCGAGACCGCTGATGACAGCCTTCGGTTGCAACCGCGAATACAAAGCCACACCACCTTGGGCGGGGACTTCGGCGTCGCAGGCATAAAGGAAGTATCCATCCAGTTGGAAGGCTGGATCGTCCAGTTCAAAGGCGGAGGCACGGGTGTCCTGCAGGCAGATGACGTCGGCATTCTGTGCCTGCAGCCAACTGAGCAAACCTCGCTCGACTGCAGCCTGAATACCATTGACGTTCACACTGATGATCCGCATAAATGGCCCCAAAAATCGCGTGCGTGTATGATACACGGCGTCAAGCTAATTAGCTAAATCCGTGGTATTTGGGGTTTTTTTCATGCAAGCGTATCAGCGCGATTTCATTCGTTTTGCCATCGATCGCGGCGTTTTGCGCTTCGGTGAGTTCACCCTGAAGTCCGGGCGTACCAGTCCTTACTTCTTCAATGCGGGCCTGTTCAACTCGGGTTCCGCCCTGGCGCAGCTGGGTCGTTTCTACGCCGCTGCCATTGTCGAAAGCGGTATTTCTTTCGACGTTCTGTTCGGTCCGGCCTACAAAGGCATTCCTTTGGCGGCAACCACTGCCGTGGCATTGGCCGAGCATCACAACCGTGACCTGCCATGGTGTTTCAACCGCAAGGAAGCCAAGGCCCACGGCGAAGGCGGCAGTCTGGTCGGCGCACCGTTGACCGGTGAAGTGCTGATTATCGACGACGTCATCACCGCCGGTACCGCGATCCGTGAGGTGATGCAGATCATCGCCTCCCAGGACGCCGCCAAGGCCGCCGGCGTGCTGATCGCCCTGAACCGTCAGGAGCGCGGCAACGGTGAGTTGTCGGCGATCCAGGAAGTCGAGCGTGATTTCGGCATTCCGGTGATCAGCATTGTTTCGCTGAATCAGGTACTGGAGTTCCTGGCCGACGATCCGCAGCTCAAACAGCACTTGCCCGCCGTAGAAGCCTACCGCGCCCAATTCGGCGTTTGATGCAAATCCCTTTGTGAGGGCGAGCTTTTGTGACGAGGGAGCTTGCTCCCGAGACACTTCAACTCGGTTCATCCGTTGGACCGCAACGTTCCGGGGTGGCTTCGCCACCCAACAGGAGCAAGCTCCCTCGCCACAGGAAGGCATTTGTTTACAAGGATCGCAGATAAAAAAGACCCCGCTCAGCCAGGCTGAGCGGGGTCTTTTTGTGTGCGCTATTGCTTACGGACGCTTGCGATTGCTGATCAAGGTGCCGACGCCGGTATCGGTGAAGATTTCCAGCAGGATCGCATTCGGAACGCGACCGTCGATGATCAGCGAGCTACCCACGCCGCCCTGAACCGCTTCCAGCGCGCAGCGGATCTTCGGCAGCATGCCGCCGTAGATGGTGCCGTCGGCGATCAGATCGTCGACTTGCTGGGTCGTCAGGCCGGTCAGGACCGTGCCCGACTTGTCCATCAGGCCGGCAATGTTGGTCAGCAGCATCAGTTTTTCGGCTTTCAACGCCTCGGCGACTTTACCGGCCACCAGGTCCGCGTTGATGTTGTACGACTCGCCGTTGGCGCCGACACCGATTGGCGCGATCACCGGAATGAAATCGCCTTTGACCAGCAGGTTGAGCAGGTCAGTGTTGATGCCGACGACTTCGCCTACATGGCCGATGTCGATGATTTCCGGTGTGGTCATCTCCGGCGTCTGGCGGGTGACGGTGAGCTTCTTCGCGCGAATCAGCTCGGCGTCTTTACCGGTCAGGCCGATGGCGCTGCCGCCATGACGGTTGATCAGGTTGACGATGTCCTTGTTGACCTGGCCACCGAGGACCATTTCCACCACGTCCATGGTCGCGGCGTCGGTAACGCGCATGCCGTCGACGAAATGGCTCTCGATCGACAGGCGTTTGAGCAGGTCACCGATTTGCGGGCCGCCGCCGTGAACGACCACCGGGTTGATGCCCACGGCTTTCATCAGCACGATGTCGCGGGCGAAGCCGGTTTTCAGCTCCTCGCTTTCCATCGCGTTGCCGCCGTATTTGATCACCAGCGTCTTGCCGACATAGCGGCGAATGTAAGGCAGCGCTTCGGACAGGACCTTGGCGGTGTTGGCGGCGGCTTCGCGTTCGAGGGTCATTCAGGGCTCCGGGTGAATCAGAACGGTAGTTGGAGATCAGGTGCAACACGCTTCAGCTGGGCGTGGAAAACGTCCTTGATGCGTTGCAATTCAGCCTCGTCATCGGCCTCGAAACGCAGGACCAGCACCGGTGTGGTGTTGGAGGCGCGAACCAGGCCCCAGCCTTTGGCATAGTCGACTCGCACGCCGTCGATGGTGGTCAGGTCAGCGCCTTCGCCCCACTGCGCGTCGTGCAATGCATCAATGATGCTGAATTTGCTCTCTTCGGTCACATGGATATTGATTTCCGGCGTAGAAATATCGTTCGGGAAGGTCGCGAACAGCTCTTCGGCCGAGGATTTTTCCTTGCTGAGGATCTCCAGCAACCGCGCGGCGCTGTAAATGCCGTCGTCGAAACCGAACCAGCGCTCCTTGAAGAAGATGTGCCCGCTCATTTCGCCGGCCAACAGGGCGCCGGATTGTTTCATTTTCTTTTTGATCAACGAATGCCCCGTCTTCCACATTAGCGGACGACCACCGTATTCCTTGATCAGCGGGATCAGGCGGCGGGTGCATTTGACGTCAAAGATGATTTCCGCATTCGGGTTGCGCGCCACGACGTCGCGGGCGAACAGCATCAGCAGGCGGTCCGGGAAGACGATGCTGCCGGTGTTGGTCACAACGCCCACGCGGTCGCCATCGCCGTCGAAGGCCAGGCCGATGTCGGCGTTGGTTTCCTTGACCTTGGCGATCAGGTCGATGAGGTTTTCAGGCTTGCCCGGATCCGGGTGGTGGTTCGGAAAACTGCCGTCGACTTCGCAGAACAGCGGGATCACTTCGCAGTTCAGCGCTTCGATCAGTTGCGGGGCGATGACGCCGGCTGCGCCGTTGCCGCAGTCCACGACCACTTTCAAGCGTCGGGCCAGCTTGATGTCCTGGACGATTTCGGTGGTGTAGCGGTCGAGGATCTCGACTTTGGTGATGCTGCCCTGGCCGCTGCTCAGGTTGTTGGTCTTGAGGCGGTCGTGCAGGGCCTGGATCTGTTCGTTGGCCAGGGTGTCGCCGGCGATCACGATTTTGAAACCGTTGTAGTTCGACGGGTTGTGGCTGCCGGTCAGCATCACGCCGGATTTGCCGGCCAGAACGTTGGCGGCGTAGTACAGCGCAGGCGTCGGCACCAGGCCGACATCGCTGACGTGGCAGCCACTGTCGGCCAGGCCTTGAATCAATTGTTCAACCAGCTCCGGGCCGGACAGACGGCCGTCGCGGCCAACAGAAACGTTGGGTTCATTCTGGGCCAGGCTCTGGGCGCCGATGGCGCGACCGAGCCAATAAGCCGTTTCTGCGTTCAGGAATTCGGGGACGGTGCCGCGAATGTCATAGGCGCGGAAAATGCTGTCGGGAAACTTGGGGGCGACGCGGGCGGGGGTGCTCATCTGTAGCAATGCTCCATCTCGAAAGTGGCTGGACAGGCCGCCGATACATATGGCGGTCGGCTCAAACTGAAGGGTATGACGGCGATTTCCACAGAGAGTTCGTGGTGTGAAAGGGCCATGCCATCCAGGTAAGCAAGTGTTTGGCCAGCCAATGTCCTGATTTTCAGTGATAAACCTTCCAGATGACGTCTTCGCAATTTGTGGCGAGGGAGCTTGCTCCCGCTGGGCTGCGTAGCGGCCCCGATTTTTGTGAGTGCTGCGCACTCAAGCGGGAGCAAGCTCCCTCGCCACAAGGACGTCATCTTCCGATCAGTGACTGCCGGTATGGCCGAAACCGCCCGTGCCGCGCTCGGTTTCCACAAACTCTTCAACCATTTCGAAATGCGCCTGCACCACCGGCACCAGCACCAGTTGCGCCAGGCGCTCGCCGACCGGCATGGTGAATTCAGTCTGGCCGCGGTTCCAGCAGGAGACCATCAATGGCCCTTGGTAATCGGAGTCGATCAGGCCGACCAGATTGCCGAGCACGATGCCGTGCTTATGGCCCATGCCCGAGCGTGGCAGGATCAGCGCAGCGAGGTTCGGGTCGCCGATGTAGACCGACAGGCCGGTAGGGATCAGCACGGTTTCACCCGGTTTGATCACGGTGTCCTGTTGCAGCATGGCGCGCAGGTCGAGGCCGGCGGAGCCTGGCGTGGCGTATTGCGGCAGCGGGAATTCGGTACCGATGCGAGGGTCGAGGATCTTGGCTTGCAAAGCGTGCATGTAAATTAAACCTGGTTCAGACGTTCGGCGATAAAAGTGATCAGCTGGCGAGCAATTTTGCTCTTGCTGGTCTGGGCGAAAAGTGTGGCGTGAAGCTCGCGGTCGATCACGCTGCAGGCGTTTTCTTCGCTGTTGAAGCCGATGCTCGGGTTGGCGACGTCGTTGGCGACGATCAAATCGAGATTCTTGTCTTTCAGCTTGCGGGCGGCGTAATCGAGCAGGTGTTCGGTTTCGGCGGCGAAACCGACACTGAACGGACGATCGGGGCGTGTGGCGATGCTGGCCAGAATGTCCGGGTTACGGACCATTTGCAGGACAAAACCGTCGCCGCTTGTAGGGTCTTTCTTGAGTTTTTGTGGGGCAACGACTTCCGGGCGGTAATCCGCAACCGCAGCCGAAGCGATGAAAATGTCGCACGGAATCGCGGCTTCGCAAGCGGCGAGCATGTCGCGGGCGCTGACCACGTCGATGCGCGTGACCCGGTCCGGTGTCGGCAGGTGCACGGGACCACTGATCAGGGTGACTCGGGCGCCGGCTTCTACCGCGGCCTCGGCCAGGGCGAAGCCCATTTTGCCGGAACTGTGGTTGGTGATGTAGCGCACCGGGTCGATGTTTTCCTGAGTGGGGCCTGCGGTAATTACCACGTGTTTGCCGGTCAGCGCCTGACGCTGGAAGCAATCGGCGGCGAGCAGTGCGAGGTCGGTGGCTTCGAGCATGCGCCCAAGGCCCACGTCGCCACAGGCCTGGCTGCCGGAGGCCGGGCCGAAGACCTTGATCTCACGGCTTTCGAGGGTCTGCAGGTTGGCCTGGGTCGCGGGGTCGCGCCACATGGCCTGGTTCATCGCCGGGGCAACGGCGACGACGGCGTCTGTGGCCAATACCAGCGTGGTCAGCAGGTCATCGGCGATGCCTTGGGCCAGACGCGCGATCAAGTCCGCGGTGGCAGGGGCGATCAGTACCAGATCGGCCCATTTCGCCAGTTCGATGTGGCCCATCGCGGCTTCGGCCGCCGGGTCCAGCAAATCCAGGTGCACAGGGTGCCCGGACAGTGCCTGCATGGTCAGCGGGGTAATGAATTCGGCGCCGCCGCGGGTCATGACCACGCGTACTTCGGCGCCTTGGTCCATCAGGCGGCGAACCAGGTCGGCGCTCTTGTAGGCAGCAATGCCGCCGCCGACGCCCAGAACAATGCGTTTCCGATACAGCCGCTGCATAGGCCTGCCTTTCAATTCGTTGATGACTGCGTTGCGAAACCCCCTCCCCAGGAGTGAATTCGCCCGCAAAAAAGATGGGCTACGATATCACAGCGACCGCTACGGAACAGCGGCGCCCACAGACAGGGAGGTGCTATGAGTATTCGTGATTGGCCGGCGGCTGAGCGGCCGCGGGAGAGGTTACTGACGCTGGGTGCGTCGAGTCTTTCAGATGCCGAGTTGCTGGCGATTTTTCTACGAACCGGCGTGTCCGGCAAAAGCGCGGTGGATCTGTCGCGGCATCTGTTGAGTCAGTTTGGCAGTCTGCGCTCACTGCTCGAGGCCGATCTGGCCACGTTCAGCTTGCACTTGGGGCTTGGGCCCGCGAAATTCGCTCAGTTGCAGGCAGCGCAGGAAATGAGCAGGCGCCACTTGGCCGAGCGTGCACGGCAAAAACCGGCACTGGAAAGCCCGCATGCCGTTCGCGAATACCTGAAATCGATGTTGCGCCACGAGCCGCACGAAGTGTTTGGCTGCCTGTTTCTGGACTCCAGGCATCAGGTGCTGGGCTTCGAAGCGCTGTTTCGCGGCTCCATCGACAACACCAGTGTGCATCCGCGGGAGGTGGTCAAGCGTGCGCTGGCAAACAACGCAGCGGCGTTGATCCTCTGCCACAACCACCCATCGGGAAACACGGCCCCCAGTCAGGCGGATCGGGTCTTGACCAAGCGCCTGCAAGAGGCGCTGGAATTGATCGATGTACGAGTGCTCGACCATTTCATCATCGGTGACGGTGATCCGCTTTCGATGGCCGAGTACGGGTGGATGTAGCGGGGGCGGTGCGCTGGGCGCGAGCTTCTGTGGCGAGGGAGCTTGCTCCCGCGGGGCTGCGTAGCGGCCCCAACGATGTTGTGAGCGCTGCGCACTCAAGCGGGACCAAGCTCCCTCGCCACAAAAACCGCTCCCATGGTTTCTACTTGAGGTTGACCTTCGAGTAATCCTGACGGCCAAACGGACTGACCGAGTAGCCATCGACGTTTTTACGCGTCAGCGCGAAGGCCGTCGGATGCGCCAGCGGCAGCCACAGTGCCTGCTGTTGGATCTGCGTCTGCGCCTGTTCGTAGAGCTTGGTGCGCACACCTTGCTCGCCGGTGGTCTTGCCGGCGCTGATCAGCTTGTCCAGATCCTGGTTGCAGTAGCGCGCGAAGTTGGTGCCGGACTTGACCGCCGCGCAGGAAAACTGCGGCGTGAGGAAGTTGTCCGGATCGCCGTTGTCGCCGGCCCAACCCATGAACAGGATGTCGTGCTCACCGGCCTTGGCGCGGCGGATCAGCTCGCCCCATTCGATCACCCGGATTTCGGCCTGAATACCGATTTCCGCGAGATCAGATTGCAGTAACTGGGCGCCCAGGCTCGGATTTGGGTTCAGCAGGCTGCCCGACGGGCGTGTCCAGATGGTTGTCTGGAAACCGTCCTTGAGCCCGGCCTTGGCCATCAATGTCTTGGCTTTCGCGACATCATGGGGATAGCCCGGCAGGCCCTTGGCGTAACTCCAGGTGTTGGGCGGGTAAGGGCCGCTGGCGGGTTCTGCGGTGTCTTCGAACACGGCTTTGACATAGTTGGCCTTGTCGAAGGCGAGGTTGATCGCCTGGCGCACTTCAGGTTTGTCCAGCGGCGGGTGCTGGCTGTTGAGGGCGACGAACGCGGTCATGAAGGCGTCAGTCTTTTCCACTTTAAGCGTTGGCTCTTTCAGCGCGGCTTGTACGTCCAGCGGCTTGGGCGACAAGGCAATCTGGCACTCGTTGCGGCGCAGTTTCTGCAAGCGCACGTTGGCGTCCGGAGTGATGGCGAAGATCAGCGGATCGACCGAAGGCTTGCCACGGAAATAGTCAGCGTTGGCCTTGTAGCGGATAGACGCGTCTTTCTGGAAGCGGGTGAAGACAAACGGGCCGGTACCGATGGGCTGATTGTTGAGTTTTTCCGGAGTCCCGGCTTTGAGTAGTTTGTCAGCGTATTCGGCCGAGTAGATCGAGGCGAAGCCCATGCTCAGGGTCGGCAGGAACGTCGAATCCGGGTGGTCGAGGGTGAAACGCACGGTCAGCGGGTCGAGGGCGTCGATTTTCTTGATCAGTGCCGGCAGTTGCATCGATTGCGCATGCGGGAAGCCGCTCTGGGCGACTTTGTGCCACGGGTTGGCCGGGTCGAGCATGCGGTCGAAGCTGAATTTCACGTCCTCGGCGGTGAGTTCGCGGGTCGGGCTGAAATACTCCGTGCGGTGAAATTTCACCTGCGGGTGCAATTTGAAGAGGTAGACCAGGCCATCGGGGCTGACTTCCCAGCTGTCGGCGAGGCTGGCGACCACTTTGCCGCTGGTGGTGTCGAAGTCCACCAAACGGTTCATCAGCACATCAGCCGAGGCGTTGGTGGTGGTCAACGAATTGTATTGCACCACGTCGAACCCTTCGGGGCTGGCCTCGGTGCAGACGCTCAGGGCGGCGGCCTGGGCCAGTGGGCTCAGCAACAGAGGGGCAAGCAACAGCGGTAGGGCAGCGAGGCGCATGGTCGGATTCCTTTACAGATCGAAGGCCCATCTGCAAGTGCAGTCTGGAAAAGGCCTACCCTAGTGGGCTCTTTTGCAAATGACTATCCCCTTTTTCATTTTGAGGGGACTATAGGCGCCTGATTTGAATGAGCCTTGGCTGAGAAACCCTCGGAACGGCGAGTCGGACGTTTCTCTGCGACGAGCGGTCAGAATCGACGACAGCCTTTATCCAAAGCGCCTGGCGCGCGAAAAGTGGGGTTTTTATCCATTCAAGGCACAGCGAATGTTGTTGCTCTCTAGTCTTTCTGGTATAAAGCAGCGCTCTTTTCTAGGGGCCCGGTTCCTTCACTGTAGGTGTAGCCGGTAAGACCTCTAAAGAAACGCGGCGCCTGGCGCCAAATGACTGAGAGATTAAGCGGCCAACCCATGCCGGGTTGGGCATGTGGTTTTAGAGGGCTGAGGCATGTCTAGAGTATGTCAAGTTACCGGTAAGGGTCCGGTAACCGGGAATAACATTTCCCACGCAAACAACAAAACCCGTCGTCGTTTCCTGCCGAACCTGCAGCATCACCGCTTCTGGGTTGAAGAAGAGAAACGTTTCGTGCGTCTGCGCGTATCTGCCAAAGGCATGCGTATCATCGACAAGCGTGGCATCACTGCCGTGCTGGCCGAAATCCGCAAAGCCGGCAAGATCTAAGGGAGCTAATCATGCGTGAATTGATTCGTTTGATTTCGAGCGCCGGTACTGGTCACTTCTACACTACCGACAAGAACAAGCGTACTACTCCGGACAAAATCGAGATCAAGAAATTTGATCCGGTTGTTCGCAAGCACGTGATCTACAAGGAAGGCAAAATCAAGTAATTGATTTTTCCCTCTTACGAAAAAGGCCCGTATCGCGAGATACGGGCCTTTTTTGTTGCCTGATGGTTTTGCGTCGGCCGGCTCGGCCCCTTCGGGAGCAGGCTCTCTCACATTGGAATGCGACAACTGTGGGAGCGAGCCTGCTCGCGAAAGCGTCAGCCCAGACAACACAAATCTTCAGGCCTTCTGTTCAAACGCCACATAGATCTTGCGGCACGTCTCCAGCACTTCCCAAGTGCCGCGGAAACCGGCCGGGATGACGAAGCGATCACCCGCGCGAACGGTTTTGCTATTGCCGTCGTTGTCGCGGAGGACGGAAACACCCTGGACGATTTCGCAGTATTCATGTTCGGTGAAATTCACCAGCCATTGGCCGACGGCACCTTCCCAGACACCGGCATTCAACTGGCCGCAAGGGCTGTTGAAGTGGTTGTACACCACTTGTTCGGGATCGCCCTTGAGGACTTTGGCCGGGTCTGGACGGTAGCGCTCAGGCTCGGTGGTGGCCTGGCTGAAATCGACGATGTTCTGGATGCTCATTGTTGTAAATCCCCCGTGAATGCGACGCGAGTGGTTGAAAGTCCCAAAGTCTATGTTTATTAAAATGAACATCGCAAGGCCGTTTTCCGGCCTTATGTCAAATATATTGAAACATGAGGGCTGGCTGGTTTAGGGTGGCGGGTGCCTTGAGCCGAAAAGCAGGCTGGCCGGGCAGAATTCCTGACAGCGCCCGCGAAGAACGCGGGTGTCGTATTCAATAAGAGGAGGACACTCGCATGACCACCCTGACTCGTGCCGACTGGGAACAGCGCGCCAAAGACCTGAAAGTCGAAGGCCGCGCCTACATCAATGGCGAGTACACCGATGCCGTCTCCGCCGAGACGTTCGAGTGCATCAGCCCGGTCGATGGTCGTCTGCTGGGCAAGATTGCCAGCTGTGATGCCGCCGACGCCCAGCGCGCTGTTGAAAACGCCCGCGCCACTTTCAATTCCGGTGTCTGGTCGCGCCTGGCGCCGACCAAGCGCAAAGCCACCATGATTCGTTTTGCCGGCTTGCTGAAACAGCACGCCGAAGAGCTGGCCCTGCTTGAAACCCTGGACATGGGCAAGCCGATCAGCGACTCCCTGTACATTGACGTTCCCGGCGCGGCGCAAGCCCTGAGCTGGAGCGGCGAAGCCATCGACAAGATCTACGACGAAGTGGCGGCTACCCCGCACGATCAGCTGGGCCTGGTCACGCGCGAGCCAGTCGGCGTGGTCGGCGCCATCGTGCCGTGGAACTTCCCGCTGATGATGGCGTGCTGGAAACTCGGCCCGGCGCTGTCCACCGGTAACTCGGTGATCCTCAAGCCGTCGGAAAAATCGCCACTGACCGCCATCCGCATCGCGGCCCTGGCCGTTGAAGCCGGCATTCCGAAAGGCGTGCTGAACGTGCTGCCAGGCTATGGTCACACCGTCGGCAAGGCGCTGGCTCTGCATAACGATGTCGACACTCTGGTGTTCACCGGTTCGACCAAGATCGCCAAGCAACTGCTGATCTACTCCGGCGAATCGAACATGAAACGCGTCTGGCTCGAAGCTGGCGGCAAGAGCCCGAACATCGTGTTCGCCGATGCGCCGAACCTGCAAGAGGCTGCCGAAGCCGCTGCCGGCGCCATCGCGTTCAACCAGGGCGAAGTCTGCACCGCCGGTTCGCGCCTGTTGGTGGAACGTTCGATCAAGGACAAATTCCTGCCGCTGGTGATCGAGGCGCTGAAAACCTGGAAGCCGGGCAACCCGCTGGACCCGGCGACCAACGTCGGTGCGCTGGTGGATACCCAGCAGATGAACACCGTGTTGTCTTACATCGAGTCGGGTCACAGCGACGGCGCCAAACTGGTCGCGGGCGGCAAGCGCATCCTGCAGGAAACGGGCGGCACTTACGTCGAGCCGACGATTTTCGACGGTGTGAGCAACGCGATGAAAATCGCCCAGGAAGAAATCTTCGGGCCAGTGTTGTCGGTCATCACCTTCGACAGCGCCGAGGAAGCCGTGGCGATCGCCAACGACACGCCTTATGGCCTGGCCGCTGCGGTGTGGACTTCGGACATCTCCAAAGCTCATCTGACTGCACGCGCATTGCGTGCCGGTAGCGTGTGGGTCAACCAGTACGATGGTGGCGACATGACGGCACCGTTCGGTGGCTTCAAGCAGTCCGGCAACGGCCGCGACAAGTCGTTGCACGCGTTCGACAAGTACACCGAGCTGAAGGCGACCTGGATCAAGTTGTAAGCCGTTAGAAGGGTCCGTTCGCGAGAGCGGATCCTTCAGACGAAGCAGATCCCCTGTGGGAGCGAGCCTGCTCGCGAAAGCGGTGTATCAGTCAGCCGATGTGCTGAATGTGAAACCGTATTCGCGAGCAGGCTCGCTCCCACATTTGCTTAATGTGGCCTCTAACAATAATTTTCCACAGGAGCGTGGAGCATGCGTTGGGCGACGTATTTCGCCGTGTTGGCGTCTGTCTTGAGTGTTGGCCTGGCCCTCGGCGTCAGCATGCCGCTGGTGTCGTTTCGCCTGGAAAGCTGGGGTTACGGCTCGTTCGCCATCGGTGTGATGGCGGCCATGCCGGCCATTGGCGTGCTGGTGGGCGCGAAGATTTCCAGTCATCTGGCGGCGCGTCTTGGCACCGCCAATCTGATGCGCCTATGCCTGTGGGCCGGTGCGGTGTCCATCGGTTTGCTGGCGCTGTTGCCGAGCTATCCGATCTGGCTGGTGCTGCGGCTGATGATCGGGGTGATCCTGACCCTCGTCTTCATCATCGGTGAAAGCTGGATCAACCAACTGGTGGTCGAGCAATGGCGCGGGCGGTTGGTGGCGTTGTATGGCAGCAGTTATGCGTTAAGTCAGCTGGCCGGGCCGGTGTTGCTGGGTTTCATTGGGACCGATCACGATTACGGCTTTTGGGTCGGCGTCGGCTTGCTGATGGCTGCACCGTTTCTGTTGCTGGGCCGCAGCGGCGCGCCGAGCAGCGAGGCCAGCAGCGTGACGTTCAGGGATCTGCTTGGGTTCTGTCGTGGCCTGCCGGCAATTGCCTGGGCGGTGTCGCTGTTCGCCGCATTCGAAGCGATGATCCTGACGCTACTGCCGGTGTACTGCCTGCGCCAGGGCTTCACCACGGAAATCGCCCTGGCCATGGTCAGTACGGTGGTGGTCGGTGACGCTGTACTGCAATTGCCGATCGGTGCGCTGGCCGATCGCCTGTCGCGGCGGGCATTGTTCACCGGTTGCGCGGTGGTGCTGCTGGTGTCGAGCCTGGCGATCCCGATGCTGATCGACACACTGCTGATCTGGCCGTTGTGGGTGCTGTTCGGTGCCAGTGCCGGCGGGTTGTTTACCTTGTCGCTGATTCTGATCGGCGAGCGCTATCGTGATGACGCGCTCGTTCGGGCCAATGCGCACATCGCGCAGTTGTGGGGGATCGGGTGTCTGGTCGGGCCGTTGCTGGCCGGTGCCGGGAGTCAGTGGGTGAGCGGGCACGCGTTGCCGTGGTTGATGGCGGCAGGGGCGTTGGGTGTGCTGATCGTGGTCTCGCGCCAAGGGGCATTTGGTGCGGTGGCGGAGCCGGCCTAGAGCATCCGCTCAAGGCCAACTGTGTCACTCAGCCACGCATTGAAGCGCCGCCACCAACTGCCCGGTTCCTTGGTCAAGGTGTGCATTTTGCCGTCGTCTTCGGTCACCCAGACCACCTGGTCTTTCTCCAGTTTCACCTGATAACTGAGGGCGGGTGCCATGCCCTCTAGTGCGAGCTCGCGGACTCGGGCCGCGAGTTCGGGGCTGTCCACGAGCACCCCGACTTCGGTGTTCCACAGCACCGAGCGCGGGTCGAAATTGAAAGAGCCGATGAAGGATTTCTTCTGGTCGAAGATGATCGCTTTGCTGTGCAGGCTCGAGGCGGACTCGCCATAGGACCGGCTGGAAAACAGCCGAGGCCCGCTGCCGCCTTCATCGCCAGGCTGGCGGCGCAGCTCGAAAAGCTGCACGCCGTGTTCCAGCAACGCCTTGCGATACGGCCCGTAGCCGCCGTGCACCGCGGGTACATCCGTGGCTTCCAGCGAGTTGGTCAGCAGTCGCACCGACACCCCGGCATCGGCGCGGCCCGTGAGGAACACCAGCCCCGGTTTGCCGGGCACGAAGTAAGCCGACACCATGATCAGTTCTTTGCTGACGCCATTGAGCTCTGGCGCCAATTGCGTGGTCAGCAGCAATTGCGGATCGGGCTCATCCTTGGCCAGCACCTTGCTCGGCGCATCCCATAAAGCCTGGTTCCAGGCCCAGATCAGCTCTTTGCGCCAGATATCCAGGCGCGGTTCGGTGGCGAACTTCATCAACTGCTGATAGAGCGCGTGATTCTGCCTGCGGGATTCCTCCAGCGATTCTTCCAGGCGCGTGCGGGTAGTTTGCAGATCCTCGGCAGTCGGCTTGCTGGAGACGAACGCGTCAATCGGTTTGCTCAATGCGCTGTTCCAGTACTGGTCGAAACTGTGTCCGAGCTGCTCGGCAACCGGGCCGACGCCCAGTATGTCGATGTCGGTGAAATTCAGATTGGGCTCGGCATCGAAGTACTCATCCCCCAGGTTGCGTCCGCCGACGATGGCCATGCTGTTGTCGGCCAGCCACAACTTGTTGTGCATGCGCCGATGCTGCTGCGAAAGGTTGAGCAGCCGGCCCATGGTTCGCGTGACGCCGGTGCTGCGCCCCAAATGCAAAGGGTTGAACACGCGAATCTGGATGTGTGGATGCGCCGCGAGGGTGGCGATGGTGCGATCAAGGCCGTCGCTGGTGGTGTCGTCGAGCAAGATCCGCACACGCACGCCCCGGTCAGCGGCCTTGAGCAGTTCCTCCACCAGCATTCGCGTACTGATGCCGTCATGCACGATGTAGTACTGCAGATCGAGGCTGCTTTGGGCGTTGCGGATCAATTCGGCACGGGCGGTAAACGCCTCGGTGCTGTCGGACAGCAAGCGAAAGCCCGATTTGCCTTCATAGGATGCGGCCTGGGCCTGGACTGAACGGCCAAACGCCGAGCCGCTCGCCGGCAGTGCCTGGCTCGGTTCACGCTGTACGTCGAGGCTGGCGCAGCCGCCGAGGAACAATGCGAGTAACACAAGAGCAAGCAGGGGCTGTTTGACTCTCACGTGGGATCGTTCCGGTTGGCGGCAGTTGGCATATGGACGCTGATATTCGCAGAAAGGTCAGTCGGTCAGTCCGTCGGTCTCCGCCAGCAGCTTGATCGCGGCAGCGCCAACTTTGCGTACGGCTTCTTCAATCTGTGCCGTTGGTTTGGCAGCGTAGTTCATGCGCAGGCAATTGCGGTATTTGCCTGAGGCGGAAAAGATACTGCCGACGGCAATCTGTACGCCCTGATCGTGCAGGGCACGATTCAGTTTCAGCGTGTCGAACCCTTCCGGCAGTTCCACCCACAGCATGAAGCTGCCTTGCGGACGGCTGGCGCGGGTGCCTGCGGGGAAGTAGCGGCTGACCCAGTCGATCATCATGTCGCGATTACGCTGGTATTGCGTGCGCATCCGCCGCAAATGCGGCTCGAAGTGGCCGCCCTTGAGAAATTCGGCAATGGCAATTTGCGGCTGCGGTGCCGTGGAACCGGTGCTGATGTATTTCATGTGCAGCACCCGTTCCAGATATCGTCCGGGCGCGACCCAGCCGATGCGCAAGCCGGGCGCGAGGGTTTTGGAAAAGGAACTGCACAGCAGGACACGACCGTCCTCGTCGAAGGATTTGATCGTGCGTGGGCGCGGATAGGTGTAGGCCAGTTCGCCATACACATCGTCTTCGATGATTGCCACATCGAAACGCTGTGCGAGCGTCAGCAGCGAGCGTTTGCGCGACTCCGGCATGATGTAGCCCAGCGGGTTATTGCAGTTCGGGGTCAACTGTATGGCCTTGATCGGCCATTGTTCCAAGGCCAGTTCCAGAGCATCCAGACTGATCCCCGTGAGCGGGTCGGTGGGGATTTCCAGGGCTTTCATACCCAGGCCCTTGAGGGTTTGCATGGCGCCGTGAAAGCTCGGCGAGTCCACGGCCACGATGTCTCCCGGCTCGCAGATGGCGCGGATGCTGGTGGACAGCGCTTCGTGGCAACCGGTGGTCACCACCAGTTCGCCGGGGCTTAGCTGACAGCCGGAATCGAGCATCAGGCGGGCGATTTGTTCGCGCAGTTCGAGGTTGCCGTGGATGTTGTCGTAATACAGGCCGGGCATGTCCTGACGCCGGCTGATTCGCGCAAGGTCGCGCAATAGCGGCTTCATGGTGGGTGAAGTGATGTCCGGCATGCCGCGTCCCAGCTGCACCACATCCTTGCGCGGTACCGCGCGAATCAGTTCCAGCACTTGATCCCACTGCGAAATATCCACAGGACGCTGGGCCGGACGACCCACCGCCGGCAACTCCGGCAATTCGCGACTGGCCGGCACAAAGTACCCCGACTTGGGCCTCGGCATGGCCAGCCCGCTGTCTTCCAGCACCCTGTACGCCTGCTGCACGGTGCTCAGGCTGACCCCGTGTTCAACGCTCAACGCCCGTACCGACGGCAAACGATCACCTGGGCGATAAAAGCCCTGTTCGATACGCGTGCCGAGCAATTCAGCGAGATTGACGTAAAGGGTCATGGCGCAGCCTCGATGTGGGTAACTTGGTTAACCAGTACAGATGAAGCAAAAATACGGGATTCAGAGCCAAAATCAGCAAATCTGTATGGAGATAATACAGAAGCTTTGAATCTGTAACGTTATTTGTCTTCCGCGCATCATGGAATCTCTGGCTACCCAAGTAAACAGGAGCATTCAAAATGAATGGTTTGAGCGATGTGCGGCTGACGTTACACAGTCAGGAACTGGAGACAGGGCAAAAGGACCAGGCACGCAATGCGCTGATGCGCAACGCGCCGTCCGGCCTGAGTCGCTGGGATCTGTTCTGGCAACGCCTGCACACGCGCAAAGCGTTGCTGAGCCTGACGCCTGAACAGCTCAAGGACATCGGGCTGACGCGAGAGCAGGCGCGGGAGGAAGGGCTTAAGCCGTTCTGGCGGATCTGAGTTTTGCGGTGCTCTTCAGGGCCTTATCGCGGGCAAGCCCACTCCCACAGTGATTGCTGGTGTTCACAATATTTGTGCTCACAACCACATCCTGTGGGGGCTTGCCCGCGATGAATCCGCCAAAACAGCGGCAATCTTTCAGGCCAGCTCTTTGAGCCGATGCCACAGCATCCCCAGCGCCAACAACGGCGAGCGCAAATGCTTGCCGCCCGGGAAGGTGGTGTGCGGCACCTTGGCAAACAGATCAAATCCACCGCTGTGCTGACCACTGATGGCCTCGGCCAGCAGCTTGCCCGCCAGGTGCGTGGCATTCACGCCGTGACCGGAATAAGCCTGGGCGTAATACACGTTCGGCTGGTCCTTGAGCCGGCCGATTTGTGGCAGGCGGTTGGCGCCGATGCCGATCATGCCGCCCCATTGATAATCGATCTTCACGTCACCCAGGCGTGGAAAAACCTCCAGCATTTTCGGCCGCATGTAGGCCGCGATGTCTTTCGGGTCCCGCCCGGAGTAATGGCAGGCGCCGCCAAACAGCAAGCGGCGGTCCGCCGAGAGTCGGTAGTAATCCAGTGCCACCCGCTGATCACAGACCGCCATGTTTTGCGGCAGCAGGGCGTGAGCCAATTCTTCACTCAGGGGTTCAGTGGCGATGATGTAGCTTCCTGCTGGAAGCACCTTGCCGCTGAGTTCCGGGTTGAGATCGCTGAGATAGGCATTGCAACCGAGCACCAGCGTCTTGGCGCGGACTGAGCCTTGGGCGGTATGAACCTTGACCTCGGGGCCGTAGTCGATGCGGGTAACGGCGGACTGCTCGAACAATTGCACACCGAGTTGCTGCGCAGCGGCCGCTTCGCCCAGCGCTAGGTTGAGCGGGTGCAGATGCCCGGAGCCCATGTCGATCAGGCCGCCCACATAGCGATCGGAGCCCACCACCGTGTGCATGTCTTCAGGTTGCAGCAGGCGGGTTTCATAGCGATAACCGAGGCTGCGCAGTTCTTCGGCATCTTCGGCGAAACCTTCGAGGTCGCGGGGTTTGTTGGCCAGGTCGCAATAGCCCCAGGTCAGGTCGCAGGGAATCTGAAATTGCTCGATTCGCTGGCGGACGATTTCCACGGCTTCCAGGCCCATGAGTTTCATCTGCCGCACGCCGTCGGCACCGATCACGTTGGTGAACTGATCGAGGCCATGGCCGACGCCGCGAATCAACTGCCCACCGTTGCGGCCGCTGGCCCCCCAGCCGATTTTGCGGGCTTCGAGCAGCACCACGCTGAGGCCGCGCCCGGCCAGTTCCAGCGCCGTGTTCAACCCTGAAAACCCACCGCCGACCACGCACACATCGGCCACTACTTCACCTGTGAGCGCCGGATAATCCGGTTGCGGCAGGCTGCTGGCAGCGTAATAGGAGGCAGTGTGCTGGGCACGGGCATTCATGCGCGTCATCCTGATTGCTATGTTTAGAAAATTTGACGGAGCATAAGCCGGACTTTCCCGGACGGGCAACATTGGTCAGTTCGCGCTGTCTGGATCAAGGGTTTTGCGTCAGAATCCGGTTCTATTCCGCTTTCGGTCAAGGCTTCAATGAGTTGCAACAGCCAGAAAATTCGCACGCTGCGCCAACAGATCCCCTCGTTCGAGTGCGTGCCCGGCTGCCATGACTGCTGCGGGCCTGTGACCACCTCGCCGGAAGAAATGTCGCGCCTGCCGCGCAAGACCCGGGCCGAGCAGGATGCGGCCATGGATGAGCTCAACTGCGTTCACCTCGGGCCGAACGGCTGCACTGTGTATGACGAGCGGCCGTTGATTTGCCGGCTGTTCGGCACCACCAAGACACTGCCATGCCCGAATGGGCGCGGGCCGGTGGAGTTGATTCATCCAAGAGTCGAGAAGCAGATATTCGAATACATGGCTTCCAACCGGCAGGTGTTGGTTTAGATCCTCGAACCGAGTTTTCCGCATCGCTAGCAGGCTAGCTCCCACAGGGAATGCAGGTGAACCACAGATTTTTGTTCACCACCTAACCTGTGGGAGCCAGCCTGCTGGCGATAGCAGCACCACAAATGTCAGTCCGGAATCGGCAGGGTCAGGCTCTCTTTCACCTCTTCCATCACGATATAACTCTTGGATTCGCGCACATGCGGCAGCTTGAGCAGGATGTCGCCCAGCAGTTTGCGGTACGAGGCCATCTCGGAAATCCGCGCTTTCACCAGGTAGTCGAAATCCCCTGACACCAAATGGCACTCCAGCACGTGGGGCAGCTTCAGCACGGCGCGTCGGAACTCTTCGAACGTATCGCCGGATTTGTAATCGAGGCTGATCTCGACGAACACCAGCAAACTACCCTTCAAATGCTGCGGATTGAGCCGCGCGTTGTAGCCCATGATGATCCCTTCGCGCTCCAGCCGCCGGACCCGTTCGGTGCAGGGCGTGGTCGAGAGCCCGACCTTTTCCCCCAGCTCGGTAAAAGAGATACGCCCGTCCGCTTGCAGAATCCGCAGGATATTGCGGTCGATCTTGTCCAGTTCCCGTTTGGTCTGAGTATTGGTACGCATAGGGGATGCGCCTCCGTGAAAAGGGTTTTTGCCGAGAATTGTCGCCAAATATAGGCGCTTATATAGTGAAAAGCACTGGCAAATCTTTTTTACACTGCGCACATCTGAAGCTCTGAACAACAAACGTCAGCGGTTCGCCGCGATGAGGGAAATGAAAATGCGCGTTATGGTCTTGGGTAGCGGCGTCATCGGTACCACCAGTGCTTACTATCTGGCGCGTGCCGGGTTTGAAGTGGTGGTGGTCGACCGGCAGCCGGCTGCTGCCATGGAGACCAGTTTCGCCAACGCCGGCCAGGTATCGCCGGGTTATGCTTCGCCGTGGGCCGCGCCGGGTGTGCCGCTCAAAGCCATCAAGTGGCTGCTGGAGCGCCACGCACCCCTGGCGATCAAGGCCACTGCAGATATCGATCAGTACCTGTGGATGGCGCAAATGCTGCGCAACTGCACCGCCAGCCGTTACGCGGTGAACAAGGAGCGCATGGTCCGCCTGTCCGAGTACAGCCGTGACTGCCTCGACGAACTGCGTGCCGAAACCGGCATTGCCTATGAAGGCCGCAGTTTGGGTACCACCCAACTGTTTCGCACCCAGGCTCAACTGGACGGCGCTGCGAAAGACATCGCCGTGCTGAAAGAGTCCGGCGTGCCGTTCGAACTGCTCGACCGCGAAGGCATCGCCCGCGTTGAGCCGGCCCTGGCCAGTGTCACCGACATCCTCGCCGGTGCCCTGCGCCTGCCGAACGACCAGACTGGCGACTGCCAGATGTTCACCACCAAGCTGGCGGAAATGGCCGCCAACCTCGGTGTGCAATTCCGTTTCGGCCAGGACATCCAGCGCCTCGACTTCGCCGGTGACCGCATCAACGGCGTGTGGATCGACGGCAAGCTGGAGACCGCCGACCGCTACGTGCTGGCGCTCGGCAGCTACTCGCCGCAACTGCTCAAACCGCTGGGGATCAAGGCGCCGGTGTACCCGCTCAAGGGCTACTCGCTGACCGTGCCGATCACCAACCCGGCGATGGCTCCGACGTCGACCATTCTCGACGAGACCTACAAGGTCGCGATCACCCGTTTCGACAACCGCATTCGTGTCGGCGGCATGGCGGAGATCGCCGGTTTTGACCTGTCGCTGAACCCGCGTCGGCGTGAAACCCTGGAGATGATCGTCAACGACCTTTATCCTCAGGGCGGCAATCTGGCCGAGGCCAGTTTCTGGACAGGCCTGCGTCCGACCACCCCCGACGGCACCCCGATCGTTGGCGCCACCCCGTTCAAGAACCTGTTCCTGAACACCGGTCACGGTACACTCGGCTGGACCATGGCCTGCGGCTCGGGTCGATTGCTGGCCGATCTGATGGCCAAGAAAAAACCACAAATCAGCGCGGAAGGCCTCGATATTTCCCGTTATGGCAGCAAAACCCAGGAGTCTGCAAAGCATGTCAGTCCAGCGCCAGCTCACCAATGAGCGCATGAGCCAGATCGTCACCCACAACGGCACGGTGTATCTGGCCGGACAGGTTGGCGATGATTTCGACGCCGGTATCGAACAGCAGACCCGCGATGTACTGGCCAACATCGAGCGTCTGCTCGATCTGGCCGGGACTGACAAGCAACATCTGCTGTCGGCAACGATTTACCTGAACGACATCGATGCGCACTTTGCCGCGATGAACTCAGTTTGGGATCAGTGGCTGCCAAAGGGCGCCGCCCCGGCCCGTGCCACCGTCGAAGCGAAAATGGCCAAGCCAAGCATCCTGGTCGAGATTTCGATCGTCGCGGCGTTGCCGTAAACCGTAGTAAAGATCCCTCTTCCGGCGCTGACTGTTCACCCTGTCAGCCAGCGTCGGTTTTTCTCCCAACGACCGACCAGAAGTCTGCCGCCATGCGTCCTGCCCGTGCCCTGATCGACCTTCAAGCCCTGCGTCACAACTACCGAATCGCCCGTGAAGTCACGGGGGCTAAAGCTCTCGCGGTGATCAAGGCCGATGCCTACGGTCACGGCGCGGTGCGTTGCGCCCAGGCGCTGGAAGCCGAGGCAGACGGTTTTGCCGTGGCTTGCATCGAAGAAGCCCTGGAGCTGCGCGCGGCTGGCATCCGTGCGCCAGTGTTGTTGCTGGAAGGTTTTTTCGAAGCCGATGAGTTGTCGCTGATCGTCGAGCACGATTTCTGGTGCGTGGTGCATTCGCTGTGGCAACTCGAAGCGATTGAAAAGGCTGCATTGAGCAAGCCGATTACTGTCTGGCTCAAGCTCGATTCGGGCATGCACCGGGTGGGGCTGCATCCAAAGGATTATCAGGCCGCTTATCAACGGCTGCTGGCCAGCGGCAACGTGGCGAAAATCGTGCTGATGAGCCACTTCGCCCGGGCCGATGAATTGAACAGCCAGGCCAGCGCCGAGCAGGCCGCGGTGTTTGAAGTGGCACGTCAGGGCTTGTCTGCCGAAATCAGCCTGCGTAACTCGCCGGCCGTGCTGGGCTGGCCGCAAATCCCGAGTGATTGGGTGCGTCCGGGCATCATGCTCTACGGTGCCACGCCTTTTGAGGAAGCCAACACCGTGGCCGCGCGCCTGCAACCGGTGATGACCCTCGAATCTAAAGTGATCAGCGTGCGGGAACTGCCGGCCGGCGAGCCAATTGGGTATGGCGCGAAATTCATCACCTCTAAACCAATGCGCGTGGGCGTGGTGGCCATGGGTTACGCCGATGGCTATCCGCGTCTGGCGCCGACCGGTACGCCGGTGCTGGTGGCCGGGCATCGCAGCCAATTGATCGGCCGGGTGTCGATGGACATGCTGTGCGTTGATTTGACCGATATCCCGCAAGCAGGCCTGGGGTCAACGGTCGAATTGTGGGGCAAAAACATCCTCGCCAGCGACGTGGCCATGGCCGCCGGCACGATTCCTTACCAGATCTTCTGCAATTTGCGCCGGGTGCCACTGCTCTATTCCGGGAGCTAGCGCAGAACGAGGGGTGCCGGAAGTCGCCTCGCCGAACAGGATTCAGGCCAAAGTGTTGTAAATACTGAACGCTGTCGCCATGATAACGCTCAATATTCCAACAACCTGAATCCTGGAGGCGCAAGCTTGGACGTCGGTGAACGACTGCAATCGATCCGCAAGCTCAAAGGTCTTTCCCAGCGTGAACTCGCCAAACGCGCGGGCGTCACCAACAGCACGATTTCGATGATCGAGAAGAATAGCGTCAGCCCCTCGATCAGTTCGCTGAGGAAAGTGTTGGGTGGGATTCCCATGTCCATGGTCGAGTTCTTTTCCGAAGAAATCCTGCAGGAAAAACCGACTCAGATCGTCTACAAGGCCAACGAGCTGATCGATATTTCCGATGGCGCGGTGACCATGAAACTGGTCGGCCGGGCGCACCCGAGCCGGGCTATCGCGTTCCTCAATGAAATCTACCCGCCAGGCGCCGACACCGGTGACGAGATGCTCACCCACGAGGGCGAGGAGACCGGCATTTTGGTGGAGGGGCGGCTGGAACTGGTGGTCGGGCTGGAAACTTTTGTGCTCGAAGCCGGCGATAGCTACTACTTTGAAAGTACCAAGCCGCATCGTTTCCGTAATCCGTTCGATGCGCCGGCGCGACTAATCAGCGCAGCTACACCTGCTAATTTTTAACAAAAGAGGCGCCCTGCCAGCATGGCCGAGGCACCCGAGCCGTTTTACCGTTGCGCAACAAAACCCCTTCGACTTTGGGGTTGTTTCAGTGTCGCGGGCTTACCGCTATACTTGCGCCCGCCTGCGAACCGTGGCCGTAGGCGTGACTAGCCACCATTGAGGGTGAACGCGTGAACCTAATTATGAAAATGCTGGCCATACCAGCAACCGTATTGGCCCTCTGGGCTGTCAGCGCTCAAGCTGCGACGAACGACGAAATTGCCAAGCGCCTGGAGCCGGTTGGCCAGGTCTGTGTGACCGGTCAAGAGTGCAAGGGCATGGAAGTCGCCGCTGCTGCCGGCGGCGGCGGTGGTGCCAAAGCACCTAAAGACGTTATTGCAAAACATTGCAACGCTTGCCACGGTACCGGCCTGTTGGGCGCGCCGAAAATCGGCGACAAGGCGGCCTGGAAAGAACGTGCCGACCACCAGGGCGGCCTCGACGGCATCCTGGCCAAAGCCATTACCGGTATCAACGCAATGCCGCCAAAAGGCACCTGCGCCGACTGCTCCGATGACGAGCTGAAGGCCGCAATCAAAGAGATGTCCGGCCTGTAACACGCCTGTCTCTTTCGTGAAAAAGCCGCTTTCGAGCGGCTTTTTTGTGCACGCGATTTGCCGCCCGAGGCTGGTTATTGCAGCAAAGACCCGGCAAGCTCGGTCCAACCCCATGTCATGGAATGGAAGGGAGGTTCGGATGGTGCAGCTGTGTTCTATCGAGCAAGCGGTCGAGGATGTGTTGGCACGATTGCCGGCGCATATTCACATGGGCCTGCCCTTGGGGCTGGGCAAACCCAACCACTTCGTCAACGCGTTGTATCAACGCATCACGCAGTTGCCCGACCGTCAGCTGACGATCTACACCGCCCTGTGCCTCGGCCGTCCTGCGTTGGGTGACGGGCTGCAAAAGCGCTTTCTCGAACCCTTTGTCGAACGGGTTTTTGGTGATTATCCGGAACTGGATTTTCTCGCCGGCCTGCAGCATGACAATCTGCCAGCCAACATCCACATCCAGCAGTTTTTCATGCTGCCGGGCAGCCTGCTTAACAGCGCAGCGGCGCAGCAGGACTACGTCAGCAGCAATTACAGCCACGCGGCCCGGGACATCAATGCCGCCGGATTGAACCTGGTGGCGCAGCTGGTTGCCAGCCACGCTGATCATCCCGATCGCTTGAGCCTCAGCTGCAACCCGGACATCACCCTCGACCTGTTGCCGATGATCGCCAAGCGCCGGGCGGCCGGTGAGACCATCCTGATGGTTGGCCAGGCGCACGATGGTTTGCCTTACATGCCCGGTGATGCGGAAGTCGGCATTGATACCTTCGACCTGTTGATCGACGAGAAGGACAACACCACCCTGTTTTCCACTCCGAACATGCCGGTGGGTTTCCAGGACCATTTCATCGGCCTGCACGCCAGTACGCTGGTGCGCGATGGCGGCACGTTGCAGATCGGTATCGGTTCCATGGGCGACGCGCTGACGGCGGCGTTGCTGGCGCGGCAAGCCGACAATGACGGTTACAAAGCTTTGCTGGCGGATGTGAACCTCAGCCAGTGGGCACAACTGATCAAGCGCGAAGGCGGCATTGAGCCGTTCGCCAGAGGCCTTTACGGCTGCAGCGAAATGTTCGTCAACGGCCTGCTGGTGCTGGCCGACGCCGGTATCGTGCGACGCAAGGTGTATCCGGACGTGCCCACCCAGCAGCAGGCGAATGCCGGCACCCTCGATGAGGCGGCGCAAACCGACGGCATCTCGGTGCATGGCGGTTTCTTTCTCGGGCCGCGCAGTTTCTATGAGCGCTTGCGAGAGTTGCCGCAGAGCAAGCGGCTCGAATTCAACATGACCCGCATCAGCTACATCAACGAGTTGTATGGCCAGGAAGAGCTCAAGCGCCTGCAGCGCCTTGATGCGCGGTTCATCAACACGGCGTTCACCGTGACTTTGTTGGGCGCTGCGGTGGCGGATCAGCTGGAAGACGGCCGCGTGCTCAGCGGCGTCGGTGGGCAGTACAACTTTGTGGTGCAGGGCCATGCTCTGCAAGGCGCACGCTCGGTGTTGCTGCTGCGCAGCTGGCGCGAGTCGGGCGGCGAGGTCAGTTCCAATATCGTCTGGCAGTACGGCCACTGCACGATCCCGCGGCACCTGCGCGACATCGTGGTCACCGAATACGGCATCGCCGATCTTCGCGGCAAGACCGATGCGGCGGTGATCGAAGCCTTGCTCAATATCAGTGACTCACGCTTCCAGCCAGGGCTGATCGAACAGGCGCAAAAGGTTGGCAAGCTACCGAAGGATTTCCGTCTCGATCCGCGCTTCACCGACAACCGCCCCGAGCGTTTGCAGGCGATTCAGGCGCGGCACGCGCAGCTGTTTCCGGAATATCCGTTGGGCTGTGATTTCACCGACGTGGAGCGCGATGTGTTGCGGGCGCTGAACTGGTTGAAGAGCAAGTTCAAGCTGAGCGAAGTGCTGGAGTTGGGCAAGGCTGCGCTGGATGCGCCGGAACCTTCGGCCTTTCCTGAGCATCTGGAGCGCATGCGGCTGACGAGCCCTCAAGGGCTGAAAGAAGATCTGTATCAGCGTTTGCTGCTCACCGGCCTCAAGGCCACTGCGCAATAACCAGGAACGATGATCCCCTGTAGGAGCTGGCTTGCCAGCGATGAGGCCATAACATTCAACATGTATGTTGGCAGTTACACCGTCATCGCTGGCGAGCTCCTACAGGGATCACAGCGTTATTCGATGAAGGTTACAACGCCATCCTTCAGCGACTTGACGCGTGCCAACGACTCAACGCGATATCCCTGCGAATCCAGCTCCGCACGGCCACCCTGGAACGACTTCTCGATCACGATTCCCAAACCCGCCACCGTAGCGCCAGCCTGTTTGATGATCGAGATCAGCGCCTGGGACGCTTTCCCGTTGGCCAAAAAGTCATCGATGATCAGCACGCGGTCGCTGCTGGTCAGGTGACGCGGGGAAATGGCCACGGTGCTTTCGGTCTTCTTGGTGAACGAGTAAACGGTCGCCGACAGCAGGTTTTCAGTCAGGGTCAGGGACTGTTGCTTGCGGGCGAAAATCACCGGCACGCCGAGGTTCAGGCCGGTCATGATCGCCGGGGCGATGCCCGAGGCTTCGATGGTGACGATCTTGGTGATGCCCGAGTCCTTGAACAGCGTGGCGAATTCGTCGCCGATCAGCTTCATCAGGGCCGGGTCGATCTGGTGGTTCAGGAAGGCGTCGACCTTCAGGACCTGGTCGGAAAGCACGATGCCTTGTTCGCGGATTTTCTGGTGCAGGGCTTCCATGAAGCTGTCCTCTGTTGGCGCGTTGTACGCCCTAAGGTTTTAAAAAAGTGGTCAATTCTAGCGCTTTAACATCGCGCGTATATCTGCCAATGCGTTGTTTCCGCGTACGGCTTTGACTTCGGTCGGCGTGTCGTCGTTGCCTTCCCAGGCCAGGTCGTCCGGCGGCAGCTCATCGAGGAAGCGGCTCGGCGCGCAATCGATGATCTCGCCGTATTGCTTGCGCTTGGCGGCGAAGGTGAAGGCCAGGGTCTGGCGCGCGCGGGTAATGCCCACGTAGGCCAGCCGGCGTTCTTCTTCGATGGTGTCGGCTTCGATGCTGGAGCGGTGCGGGAGGATTTCCTCTTCCATGCCCATGATGAACACGTAGGGGAATTCCAGGCCCTTGGACGCGTGCAAGGTCATCATCTGCACGCCTTCAGCACCGTCTTCCTCTTCCTGCTGACGCTCCAGCATGTCGCGCAGGACGAGTTTGCCGATGGCGTCTTCGACGGTCATCTCGCCTTCTTCGTCCTTCTCCAGGGTGTTTTTCAACGCCTCGATCAGGAACCAGACGTTGCCCATGCGGTAGTCGGCGGCCTTGTCGCTGGAGCTGTTGGTGCGCAGCCAGTTCTCGTAGTCGATGTCCATGACCATGCTGCGCAGGGCCGAGATCGGGTCTTCGCCGGCGCACTGCTCGCGCACCCTGTCCATGAAACGCTTGAAGCGCGACAGGCGATCGGTGAAGCGGCTGTCCAGATGCTCGCCGAGGCCGATTTCATCGGTGGCGGCGTACATCGAGATTTTGCGCTCGGTGGCGTAGTTGCCCAGTTTCTCCAGGGTGGTGGAGCCGATTTCCCGGCGCGGCACGTTGATCACCCGCAGGAAGGCGTTGTCGTCGTCCGGGTTCACGATCAGGCGGAAGTAGGCCATCAGGTCTTTCACTTCCTGGCGCCCGAAGAAGCTGTTGCCGCCGGACAGGCGATACGGCACCTGGTGATGCTGCAGTTTCAGCTCGATCAGCTTGGCCTGGTAGTTGCCGCGATAGAGGATCGCGAAATCGCTGTACGGCCGGTCGGTGCGCAAGTGCAGGCTGAGGATTTCCATGGCCACGCGCTCGGCTTCGGCGTCTTCGTTGCGGCAGCGGATCACGCGGATCTCGTCGCCGTGGCCCATTTCACTCCACAACTGTTTTTCGAATTCGTGCGGGTTGTTCGAGATCAGCACGTTGGCGCAGCGCAGGATGCGGCTGGTGGAGCGATAGTTCTGCTCCAGCATCACCACTTTCAAGGACGGGTAGTCGTCCTTGAGCAGCATCAGGTTTTCCGGGCGGGCGCCGCGCCAGGCGTAGATCGACTGGTCGTCGTCGCCCACCACGGTGAACTGGTTGCGCTTGCCGATCAGCATTTTCACCAGCAGGTATTGGCTGGCGTTGGTGTCCTGGTATTCGTCCACCAGCAGGTAGCGCACCTTGTTCTGCCACTTTTCCAGGATGTCGGCGTGCTCTTCGAACAGCTTCACCGGCAGCAGGATCAGGTCGTCGAAGTCCACCGCGTTGAACGCCTTGAGCGTGCGCTGGTAGTGGGTGTAGACGATGGCAGCTGTCTGCTCCTTGGGGTTGCGGGCGTTTTCCAGGGCCTGGGCCGGCAGGATCAGGTCGTTTTTCCAGGCGCCGATCATGTTCTTGATCTCGTCGACGCCGTCGTCGCCCGAGTATTCCTTCTGCATGATGTCAGTCATCAGGGCCTTGACGTCGGTCTCGTCGAAGATCGAGAAGCCCGGTTTGTAGCCCAGCCGCACGTGTTCCTTGCGGATGATGTTCAGGCCCAGGTTGTGGAAGGTGCAGACCGTCAGGCCACGACCTTCACCGGCGCGCAGCAGGGTGCCGACCCGTTCCTTCATCTCGCGGGCGGCCTTGTTGGTAAAGGTCATGGCGACGATGTACTGGGCGCGGATGCCGCAGTTCTGGATCAGGTGCGCAATCTTGCGCGTGATCACGCTGGTCTTGCCGGAGCCTGCACCGGCGAGCACCAAAAGAGGGCCGCCGACGTAGCTCACGGCTTCTTGCTGCCGGGGATTGAGTCGGGACATAGGTAAATTCAGGAGTCAGTCACGAAATGGGCCGGCATTTTAACAGGCTCAGCGATTTGTGCTGCTCTCTCCGACTTGTGACGCACAACGCGATCTCTATTTGCCGGTTTTGTTAGTTTCACGCAGGATGCGCAACGGATTTGCGTCTAATGTACGTAATTCCGGATACAAAGGCCGCGTTTGATAGCTGATGTCATTGTCATTAGTTATCCGCACGGCATAATGCCCGTCGCCTACATCTTTGCAGAGTCTAGGGAGCTAGCTTGTCTACGCCTGTCGAACCCTTGCGTTTGCTGCTACTGGCCGAAGAGCCAGCGTGGGCAGCGTTGTTGCGCGAGTGTCTGGCTCCGATGGGGAGCTTGGCCGTGCTCATCAGCGCGCCGAGTTGGGAGTCGGTCAGCAGTCTGTTCGATGACAACCGCAATGCGGTGTTGTTGACGATCCCGGCTCTTCAGCCGACGCCGGGCCGTTGCAGTCTGCCAACGGTGTTACTGCTCGAACACGAACCGCTCACACCGCCCGACGGCGTCAGCGACTGGCTGGTCCGCGACCATCTCGACCCCGGCATGCTGCGCCGTTGCCTGCGCCATGTGCGTGAGCGCGGTGTGCTGGAAAACACTCTGCAACGCCTGGCCGAGCAAGACCCGTTGACCGGCATCGCCAACCGCCAGGGTTTTCAGACCCTGTTGGCGGCGCGACTGGCGGAAAACGACGGTCGCGGTTTGGCCCTCGGGCACCTCGACCTCGATAACTTCCGCCATGCCAATGACGCTCTCGGCCATCAGGCGGGCGACCGGTTGATCCTGCAAGTGGTCGCCCGGCTCAAAAGCCAGCTCGAAGCCGGTGATCAGCTGGCGCGACTGGGCAGCGATGAGTTCGCCCTGCTGATCGATACCCGCCGCGCCCCGCAGCGCGCCGAATGGATGGCCGAACGCATCACCGAAGCGCTGGCCGAGCCCTATTGGGTCGATGGCGAAAGCTTGTTGATCGGCTCCAGCCTGGGCATCGCCCACGCCCGTGCCCAGGCCGGTGCCGACCCGTTGATGTGGCACGCGCACATCGCCATGCAGCAGGCCAAGAGCACACAAGGTTGCACTTTTCATATCTTCAACGAACGCATCAATCGCAATGCCCGCAGCATCGCCGATCTCGAAACCGAGCTGCGCCGGGCGTTGCGCCGCGATGAGCTGGAGCTGCATTACCAACCACGCCTGAACCTTGCGGACGGACAAATCGTCGGTCTCGAAGCCCTCGTGCGCTGGCGCCACGCTGAGCGCGGTTTGCTGCCGCCGAGTGAATTCGTGCCGCTGGCCGAGCAAAGCGGTTTGATCGTGCCACTGGGCTACTGGGTAATTTCCCGTGCCCTGCGTGACATGCAGGCGCTGCTGGAGCTGGGCTTGCCGCCGTTGCACATGGCGATCAACCTGTCGTTCCGCCAGTTTCAGGACAGCCAGTTGCTGTCGACCCTTAGTCGGTTGATTGCCGAGCGGGGCGTCGAGGCGCAGTGGCTGGAATTCGAATTGACCGAAACCGCGGTCATGCGCCGCAGCGATCTGGTGAAGCAAACCATGGATGCCCTCGGGCGTCTGGGCGTGCGTTTTTCCCTCGACGACTTCGGCACCGGGTTCTCGTCGTTCGTGCACCTCAACAGCCTGCCGATCACCTTGCTGAAGATCGACAAGAGCTTTGTCGGCGGCATGGAACAGCGCGAAGAGAACCGCAAACTGGTCCACGCGATGATCAACCTGGCGCACAACCTCAACCTCGAAGTCGTCGCCGAAGGCGTGGAAACGCCGGAGCAACTGGATTTGTTGCGCGGATTCGATTGCGATCAAGTGCAGGGCTATCTGATCAGCAAACCGCTGGCGTTGGCGGATCTGGTGGAGTATTTGATGTTTGGCAGCAATCAGCAGGCGCCACTGGAAATCGTGGTTTAACCCGCACCACACCCGTGTAGGAGCTGGCTTGCCAGCGATGGCGGTGGGTCAGTCGACAAATGTGTTGAATGACAAACCGCGTTCGCTGGCAAGCCAGCTCCTACAGGATTCTCATTCGGCCTGGACGGCGTCGAAACGTTCTGCCGCCGGCTCCCGCCGAATCATCCGCTTCATCTTCCACTCAAACGCCAGCGTCAAACTGACCGCCGCACAAGCCAGGCCCAGCGCCAGACCCCACCAGACTCCCGTCGGCCCCCAATTCAGATGAAAGGCCATCCACCACGCCGCCGGTGCGCCGATCAGCCAATAGCAACCCAGGCCGACCAGGAAGGTGGTCTTGGCGTCCTTGAGCCCGCGAATACAGCCCATGGCGATGGTTTGCGTGCCGTCGAACAGCTCGAACCACGCCGCCACCGCCAACAGGCTCACGGCCAGGTTGATGACGTCGCGAAACGCCGGGTCGTTGTGATCCAGGAACAGACCGATCAACTGATTCGGCAGCAACCAGAACACCATCGCAAAGCACAGCATCGCCGCCGCACCGAAGGCGATGCCGACCCGACCGGCCAGTCGCGCATCCAGCAATTGCCCGGCGCCGTAATGCTGGCCGATGCGCATGGTGATCGCATAGGACATCCCCGCAGGAACCATGAACGCCACCGAGACGATTTGCAGGGCGATCTGATGCGCCGCCAGTTGCGTGCTGCCCATGGTGCCCATGCACAGCGCCGCGAACGCAAACAGCCCGACCTCCACGGCGTAGGTGCCGCCAATCGGCAGACCCAGGCGCCACAGTTCTTTCAGGTACTGCCGGTTGAGTCGCAGCAACCCCTGGCGCAGCGGATAGGCGTCATAAGCCGGATGCCGGCGGATGTGCCACGCCAGCGCAAGTGCCATGAGGTTGGCGACAATCGCGGTGACCAGGCCGATGCCCATCAAACCGAGCTTCGGCAGGCCGAACATGCCGGTGATCAACGCGTAATTGAGCAGGAAGTTGGCCACCGTGCCGCCCAGGCTGATGACCATCACCGGTGTCGCGCGGCCAATGGCGCTGGTGAAACCGCGCAAGGCCATGAAGCTCAGGTAGCCGGGCAGGGCGAAGGGCAAAAAGATCAGGAACTGCCCGGCCGCCTGGACGTTGCTGTCGGTCTGGCCGAACAGCAACAGCACCGGTTTGAGGTTCCACAGCAGCAACCCGGCACCCAGCGCCATCAACCAGGCCAGCCACACCCCGGCCTGGGTCAGGCGGGCCGCGCCGAGAATATCGCCCGCGCCCTGACGGATGGCCACCAGGGTGCCGACCGCCGCGATCACGCCAATGCAGAAAATCGATACGAACGAATAGGACGCCGCACCGAGCCCGCCGCCGGCCAGCGCCTCGGGGCTCAGGCGCGCCATCATCAGGGTGTCGGTGAGGACCATCAACATGTGCGCCAACTGCGAGGCAATCAACGGCCCCGCCAGCCGCAGGATGGCCCAGAGTTCAATACGCGCTGGATGCTGCATGGTCATCACGCTCGAATGGCAAAGAGTTCACGAAAACGTCGATTCTCGGCGCTTTGCGGGGTTTGCACAAAGGGATAAAAAGGATGGGTGGCATGATTCAAACTCATGCTGGAGAGTTTCTGATAGGGTGGCCGAACCCCGCTATAGGAGCTTTCTGAATGTCACGTCGTCTTCCTCCCTTGTATGCCCTGCGCGCATTCGAAGCGGCGGCGCGGCATAGTTCGTTTACCCGCGCAGCGGAAGAGCTGTCGATTACCCAAAGTGCGGTCAGTCGGCATATCCGGACCCTCGAAGAGCATTTTGCCTGCCGCTTGTTTCATCGCAGTGGCCGCAACCTGCAACTGACCGAGTCCGCCCGTTTGCTGTTGCCGGGTATCCGCGAAGGCTTTACTGCCCTTGAACGCGCCTGCAACACCTTGCGCGCCGAAGACGACATCCTGCGCATGAAAGCCCCGTCGACCCTGACCATGCGATGGTTGCTGGCGCGCCTCAGCCGCTTCCGACATTTGCAACCGGGCAACGAGGTGCAATTAACCAGCGCCTGGATGGATGTCGATTCGGTGGACTTCAACGACGAGCCATTCGACTGTGCGGTGTTACTCAGCAATGGCCATTTCCCGCCGGACTGGGAGGCGAGTTACCTGTTCCCCGAGGAGTTGATCCCGGTAGGCGCGCCCAATCTGTTGAACGATCAGCCCTGGGATGTGGCGCGCCTGGTCAACACCGAACTGCTGCACCCGACGCCTGATCGTCGCGACTGGCGTAATTGGCTGGAACGCATGGGCCTGGCCGAGCAGGTGTCGCTCAAGGGCGGGCAGGTGTTCGATACGCTGGAGCTGGGCATGATCGCCGCCGCTCGAGGCTACGGTGTGTCCATGGGCGACTTGCTGATGGTGGCGGAGGATGTGGCCCAGGGTCGTTTGAGCCTGCCGTGGCCGACTGCCGTTGCCAGCGGGGAGAAATACTACCTGGTCTGGCCGAAAACCCGCCCCGGCGGCGAGCGCATGCGCCGACTCAGCGACTTTCTGCAAGGCGAAGTCCAGGCCATGGAGCTGCCTGAAGTCGTGCACTTGAGCTGAAACGATGAAGCCCCTGAAGTAGCGGCCTTGCGCCATATCCTAACTCGTTGCTCAAGTATTGCCGTTTGCCGCCGAAAATCTCTTCGTGGGACCTTCGTGCAGGTTCGACGCTACCCCCATTATTAGAAATTTTGCCGAGCATGCGTCGCGATCAGGATGATCCGTTCGCTCGGCCAGGAGCTGTCATGTCTCAACCTCGTGCCCGGATCGCTTCACAGCTTGGTCTTGCGCTTGCCGTGATACTGGCGATTGTCATCACCGGCAGTACCTTGTTCGCCCTGCGCTCGCTGGACACGGCCAATCTGGCCACCCGCGAAGAACACCTGGCCAGTGAAGCCCGGTTGCTGGCCGATCAGTTGAGCACCTTTCACGGCACCCTGCGTGAAAGCACCCAGCGCCTGGCGGGTCTGTTCGAAAAGCGGTTCAGCGCCGGCCTGAGCGTGCACCCGGATGAACCGGTGGCCGTCGCGGGTACGCAGACGCCGGGTCTGCACCTGGGCAGCGAAGTGCTGAACAATAATTTCAAGGAAGTGGACGACTTCAAGCAGATGACCGCCGGCGTGGCCACGGTATTCGTGCGCAGTGGTGAGGACTTCATTCGGGTTAGCACCAACGTCACCAAGCAAGATGGCAGCCGTGCCATCGGCACTGTGCTCGATCATGCGAATCCGGCCTACGCCCGATTGATGGCGGGGCAAAGCTACGTGGGTCGGTCCCTGTTGTTCGAACGCTTCTACATGTCGCAGTACACCCCGGTGCGTGACAGCAGCGGCAAGGTCTTTGCGGTGCTCTACGTAGGGTTCGATTACACCGACGCGCAGAATGCCCAGTTCGAAAACCTCAAGCGCTTCCGTATCGGCCAGACCGGCTCTCTGGCATTGCTGGACGAGCAAAACAAATGGCTGGTGCCGATTGCTGGCGTGCAGGCGCTGGATCAAGCGGTCCCGGCCGTTGTGGCGCTCGCGAAGACCCCGGGCAAGGGCGATTTCTGGAGCGACTCGTCGCAAGACTTCTACAGCATTGCTGTGCCATTCGAGGGCGGTCCGTGGTCGGTGGTGGCGAGCATGCCGAAAGCCGAAATCAGCGCGGTGACCTGGAGCGTCGGCATTCAGTTGGCCATCGGCAGCCTGCTGGCGATGTTGATCGCGGTAGGTTCGGCGGTCTGGTTGCTGCGCAGCAAACTCGCGCCGCTGGGTGATCTGGTGCGTCAGGCCGAGGCCTTGGGCGCGGGTGACCTGAGCGTACGCCTGAGCGTGACGAGCAACGACGAAATCGGCCAACTGGCCCGCGCTTTCAATCAGATGAGCCAAGCGCTGTCGACCATGGTTGAGCACATCCGCAACGCATCGATGGAGGTCAACAGCCGTGCCCAGGCCTTGTCCGGTTTGTCCGGTGGCGCTTATGAAGGGATGGAACAGCAGTCGGGCGAGATCACCAGCATGGCCGGTGCGGTGGAAGAGTTCAGCGCCACGTCCCTGAACATCGCCGACAACATGGGCAACACCCAGCGTCTGGCGCAGGAAAACGCCCAGCAAACCCAGATCGGTCGTACGTCGATGGACGAAGCGTCCTCGTCGCTGGAACAAATTGCCGGGGCGTTGAACAGCACCGCGACGGTGATCAACACCCTGGGACAACGCTCCCAGGAAATCGGTGGCATCGTCGGTGTGATTACCTCGATTGCCGAACAGACCAACCTGTTGGCGCTGAACGCCGCGATCGAAGCCGCCCGCGCCGGCGAGCAGGGTCGTGGCTTCGCCGTGGTGGCCGATGAAGTGCGCAATCTGGCGTCCCGTACCCGTCAGGCGACTGACGAAATTTCCGGCATGATCCAGAGCATCCAGCAGGAAACCGGCAACGCCATCAGCACCATGGAGCAGGGCAACGTGCTGATGCAGGAAGGCTTGTCGCGCAACGCCAATGTTGCTTCGGCACTGGCGCGGATCGACGAACAAAGTCGCTCGGCCGGTCAACAGTTCGCCGCCATCACCACCGCGACTCAGGAACAGAGCAGCACCGCGACCTTGCTCAGCAGCAACCTGCAAAGCATCGCCCTGGCCAACAGTGAGCAGCGTGAGGTGGTGTCGAACCTGGCGGTGACGGCCAAAGAGCTGGAGAAGCTGGCGGCGGATTTGCGCTCCGAGGTCGACCGGTTTCGTTGAGGTGCTTTTGAAATAGCTTTCGCGAGCAGGCTCGCTCCCACAGAGATCCAGGCCTTGCAGCCGACCAGGATCAAATGTGGGAGCGACGCGGTATAAGCATTTACTGCGTCGCCGGCCGATACTGCAATGCTTCCGCCAGATGCTCGCGGCTGATCCCCTCAACTTGCTCCAGATCAGCCAGCGTCCGCGCTACTTTCAGCAACCGATGCGCAGAACGCAGTGAAAGGGTCAGCCGCTCACAAGCGGTTTCCAGCCAATGCTCATCGGCTGTGGATAACGTGCAGTAGCGGCGCAACCCCGGCAAATCGAGAAAAGCATTGGCACACCCCTGACGCTTCTGCTGTCGTTCCCTGGCTTCAGCCACGCGTAACGCCGCGCTGGCACTGTCCTCTCCCGGTTTGATGACTGGATTCAACGCCGTGGCCTCACGCGCCACGGTCAGGTGCAAATCGATGCGATCCAGCAAGGGCCCGGAGAGTTTGTTGCGATAGCGCTGGACCATGTCCGGCGTGCAGGTGCAACGACCGCTGGGTTCGCCGAGAAAACCGCAGGGGCAAGGATTCATCGCCGCGACCAATTGAAAGCGCGCCGGAAAACGCACGCGATCCTTGGCTCGGGAAATCACGATATGGCCGGACTCCAAGGGTTCCCTCAGCACTTCCAGCACTTTGCGCTCGAACTCAGGAAGCTCATCAAGGAACAGCACCCCGTGATGGGCGAGAGTGATTTCGCCGGGTTGCGGTTTCGAGCCGCTGTAGGTCTCGGCAATTAATGCGAATGGCCTCCCGTGGAAGTCCCATAAGACCGTAAACGGCTGCAGAATTAAATGCGACGGCCTTCGGTAATAGATGCGACCACGTTCAGTTCCAATGGCAATTGATGCGACTATCCTCAAGTCGCTCCGACCGCCGATTTTTTACTGTTAGAGGTAATAGTGCTCAACCCATGACAGAGGGCGGGATATGACTGGGAGAAGATTTCGTTAAGGCGGTAACGGTTCACGATTTAGGACGTTTTTCAGCCAGCATTGACGTTCATTTTTCTAGGTTCTGTACCCGGATTAGGGGCGAATTACCCACCTTTATGTCCTACACTGAAAGCATGATTCCTGGTATCCGGTTGACCAGGTGAACATTATGCAGACCTACCGTATTCCCGCCGTCGCTCATCAGCAGACTCGGCCGATTTCTCCCACAAGGCGCAGCCTTTCCGGCACCTTTCCATTGCGTAATGGCGATGGCATTCCTTACGAATCGCTACTAGAACGCGACTTTTTGGCGCGTGTGACGTTTTCCAACCGGGTATGCGATGTGATCGCGCAACCAGTACAAATCCCTTTTCAAGGTGATGGCGCGCGAACGCACAGCTATACCCCAGATTTCCTTATTAATTATCACGTGGATCGCCAGATTGGCGCCTACCCGGTGCCGCTGTTGGTTGAGGTAAAACCGCGAGATCACTGGGAAAAAAACTGGCGCAAATGGTTACCGAAATGGAAAGCCGCCTGGCGTTATGCCCAAGAGAACGGTTGGGCGTTCCATATTTACGATGAATCGCGAATACGTGATACGGGATTCACCAACATCCAATTCCTTGATCGTTACAAGGCGATGGACTTTGCCCGAGAGGAAAGTGAATGGGTTCTGCAAACCGTTCGTGACACGGGTCCCGTTGCGGTGCACTACCTGCTCGCCGTCCACTTTGCGGGTATCTACCGAGCCCGCGGAATCAGCCATATCTGGCATTTGATCGCGACCCGTCAACTCGACTGCGACATCCGTCAGCCACTGAACGACTTTTTGGACGTCTGGATTCCTTCGCCATGAACACCCTCACATATCACGGTGAAAAGCCCCAGGCTTTCATCCCGGATCGGGCACGTCTGTCACTCGAGCGAAATGCATTCGTTCGGTACGGCGATGATGTTTATCGGATCAATCAGGTCTTGGATTTCAAGACAGTCGTCGGCATCGATGTTTACAGTGGTCGTGCTGCAGCTTTGCCGGTCGACGGCCTTAAGCCCATTGCGCAAGAGCGTTTGGACGGCCTTTATGTCAATTACGACATGGAGAGCATCAGTGAAGAACAATGGGCAATTGCGAAAAGGCGGTTTGAAGCCATTGAGCCCCTGCTGGGTGATGTCGTTCGAACTAAGGCTGAGATCAAGGCACGTGCACTGCTATACGAAGTGGACACTGCCACGGTCTATCGCTGGATGGACCGGTACAAGAGCTGGGGCGAATTGCTGGCCCTGATACCGAGAAAGCGTGGTTGGCAATCTGGAACAGTTCGAATATCGGCAGAGGCCGATGAACTCCTTGATGAGGTGATCCGGGAGTACTACCTCAGCAAGACGCGGCCAACGGTCAGCAAAGCAGTTAGCGAGTTTCGCATTCGCGCTCAAGCGCGTGGTATTCCCATGATTGCTGAGTCGACGATCCGACAGCGCATCAGTCGTATCTCGGATAAGCAATTCCTTCGTGGTCGGGGTTTTGCGGACAAGGCGCGCAATTCCTATACCCCATCGCCTGGCTCGTTTCCTGGCGCAGACTTTCCGCTCGCGGTCGTACAGATCGATCACACACCGATCGACGCCATGGTTGTCGACGATGTACATCGTAAGTCCATCGGGCGTTTGTGGCTGACCCTGGCGATCGATGTGCACTCAAGAATGATCACCGGCTACTACTTGGCAATCGATGCGCCATCGGTGATATCCGTTGCCATGTGCGTCGCGCATTCAATCATTCCCAAGGAGGAATGGCTGATTGCGCACGGGATAGAAGGCGATTGGCCTGTGTGGGGATTTCCGCGGGTTTTGCACAGTGATAACGGCGCTGACTTTAGATCTGAAAGCCTGCGCAAATCGTGCTCGAACTACGGGATCGAGAACCGATTCCGTCCTGTAAAACGACCCAAATATGGCGGGCACATCGAGCGATTGATGGGCAAGTTCATGCAAGCCGTTCACGGTTTGCCCGGAACCACGTTCAGTAACATTCAACAGCGTGAGGGAATTGATTCGGATGCTCAGGCGGCTTTGACCGTTTCGGAATTCGAAGTCTGGCTGGTGCGCGAGATTCTCAAATACAACGCTAAGTATCACGCAAAGATTTTCATGAGTCCGTTACACAAGTGGAACGTCGGCATTTTCGGTGGAAGGGACGATACACCTGCGATGGGATTGCCTCCAAGACCGGCAGATCCTTTCACCATTCAACGAGACTTCCTACCAGCGTATGAGCGCACGGTTCAGCACTACGGCGTCGAGCTTGATGTGACCTACTACTCCGAGGCACTTCGACCTTGGATCAACGCCAAGGACGATTCGGGCAAGACACGCAAATTCATTTTCCGACGTGATCCCAGGGACATTAGTCAGCTCTGGTTCTACGATCCTCACTTAAAGCAGTATTTCAAGATTCCAGTAGCCAACCAGTCCTTCCCGGCGACCAGCGTTTGGGAGTTTCGTGCTGCCAAGAAGCAGGCCGTCGAGCAAGGGCTGGCCAATATCGACGATGACCTGATCAAGCGACTGATTATTGAAAACCGGGAGCTGGTCGAGAGTGCCAAAGCCACCACCAAAAAGACCCGACGCTTGGCTCAGAGACAGAAGATCCATCAACAAAACAAAACGCCCGCGTTGCCCGCCGCTACACCTGCTCCGACAATTCAGATCACGGCGAGACCTGCAGGCTATTCGGGATTGGTCGACGATTTGGACGATGGATTTGAGGATATTCTATGAACGACTATCCTCACATTCATCCAGACTTTCGGCCCGTCATGAGCTTGTCCGACGAGGAGCGCATTCGCTTTCTCCAGGAGCCCAGGTGGATCGGCTATCCCGCAGCGCATGAAATCATCAATGCACTACGAACATTGCTGACGACCCCGTCACGTCCAAGGATGCCCAATGTGTTGCTGGTTGGAGACTCTAACAACGGCAAAACGACCATCATCAGGCGTTTCGTTGAGTTGTACGGTCAGAGTTATGTTAACGCACAGGCAGAGCCCGTAAAGCCCGTAATTCTGGTCGAGTCTCCACCGGCAGCTGATGAAAAAGGACTCTACATCTCGATTCTCGAAAGTTTTTGGGCACCCTACCGGGCTAGTGATGCCACTGCTAAGTTGCGTTATCAAGTGGTGCACATGTTTCGGTCGTGCCATGTCCGGCTGTTGGTAATCGATGAATTCCATTCGCTATTGACTGGTTCGGCGATCAAGCAACGGGAAGTCATGAACGCCTTGAAATTGTTGTGCAATACGCTAGCAATTCCGATTGTTGGTGTGGGCACCTCAGACGCAGTGCGGGTACTCCACACCGATCCGCAACATGCCAGCCGGTTTGACGTGATTTCGCTTCGCCGGTGGGAGCCGTCCACCGAGTTTCAGCGCCTGATCAAGTCTTTCGAATCGGTTCTCCCCCTTCAGCACGCCTCAGGGTTGAGCAAGCCTGAGTTGGCCTTAGCGCTGCATTCGATCTCGGGTGGCAATACCGGAGATCTTCACCGATTGCTTATGGAATGCGCCAAAGACGCGATCGTCACGGGTAGCGAAAAGATCACCAAGGCGACCATTGAAAAGCACGCATGGCTGCAGCCTACGCGCGGAATCAGGGAGCGAGTGTGAATCGTTGGCCGCTGTACCAATCAATCAGGGACGATGAGCTGATTTCATCATGGTTGCTGCGTAATGCACTTGCTCATGGCTGTACGCCTTTAGCATTTTGCGGAGAACTCTGGCCGGCAGTGCGGTTGTGGACGATGGACATCGACTGTGGGGTCAAACAGAAATTGTTCAGGCAGTTGGATAACGATGAGTTTCCCGGCCTGGCAGCAGCTGACGAGCGTTTTCATGCGGCTCTGCTATGTATATCGAGCACTGATGTCAGACGAGCAAATACGCGATGGCTGCTGTCGCTCGGATTACGCAATCGGCAGCATCACTGTGGTCTGCAGTACTGTCCTGCTTGCTTTGAAGAGGGACAGCCCTATTTTCGGTATCACTGGCGCTTTGCGTGGCAGACCGGTTGTACAAGGCATGGGATCTGCCTGATCAGCCGTTGCCGCAATTGCCATGCTCCTATTCAACCTCAGCTTCTGGTTCCTCCAGCCACCGATTGCTCCATCTGCCACGTGTGCGGCGAAGCGCTCACGTCAAGATCAATAGCTACGCCTTGTATTCCTGATGCGCTGAGTTTGCAGTCAGTTGCGGACAACGTCCTGAGCCGGTCGTGTGCTTCTGCGCAAGCGTGTGAATGGTTTGAATACGCTTATTTACTGGTCTCTTTACTGCGCTACGCCCTGCGTACTCGGAGCGGCTCAACACAGCTAATGCTGAGTTCATTGAACGTGGACGTTAAGCCGCAATATCAGATACGTTCTGGGCTGCCTTTGGAGTTGCTGGAGGTGAATGAGCGTATGTGGATCATGTCGCTATTGGCCCCATTGGTTGCCCTACCGTCTGAGCTCTTGGCTCAAGCGATATCCGATTACCATCTTCCTCTTTCTGTATTTGGACGGCACATGAGCGCCTCGTGTTCGTCCGCAGCAGCGCAAGCACTGGTCTCGGCCGCGGTAGTTCACTCTCACAAGGCCGCTTGTATCAAACGAATACATCCTGCCGTGGACCGGGTGACGGTCGAACGTGAGTGGCAGCGCTTACAGCGGAAGATCTTTGCTTATGCTCGTCCTTGAACGCCCAAATGACTGCCACGAATGCGGCAGAACCATGCTAAAAACCAAAAAGATCCATGCCGGCAAGCGGTATTGCGATACATGCTACGCACGTCTTTTCAAGCGCCGTATGTGTACCGGTTGCGGTAACTATTCGCGCCTGCCTGTGTTTGACGCCAAGGCTGAGTGTGATCGATGTGTGCTCTCTCGTCCGTGTGTGAGATGTGCGAGAGTCGGACGTCCTGTGGGGAAGCTGACCCCCTATGGTCCGGCGTGCAACTCCTGCGCTCACTACTTCAATGAGCCTGAACCCTGCGAGCGTTGTTGCGCGTTATCCACGCGCCTGGTGCGCGCTACGGTTGATGAAAGGGTGTTGCGCTGTTGCCCTCCTTGCGCGCGTAGCGAGGCTAAAACGTGCCCGCTTTGCCGACGACATCGGATGTTGAAACTACAAGCCGACGGCAAATCAATCTGCCAACGCTGCGCTCAAATAACCGAGGCGAAGTGCGATGGATGCAGTCGATCAATACCTGGTGGTCGAGGTAAGGAATGTGAAGACTGCTACTGGTCACGGACGTTTCAGAAACGGTTGATGCTCGATGCAAATGCCTTTGGCAACCAGGCAGTTACTGCGGACTTTCTGGAGTTTGGTAATTGGTTAGCTAATAAAGTCGGTAATAAAAAAGCAGCGATTTCGATTCATAGCCATTTGAAATTCTTTTTGATGCTCGATGAGCGTTGGAGAGGTATGCCACCGTCTGATGTGTTGCTTGAGCAGGTCGGGTGTGAGGGGCTTCGTTTGGCTCGTGTGCCCATCCGTTGGTACAACATAACCCGCAATTATGTGATCGGCGATCAGTTGCTCAAGCAGCATGTTGAGCGAGAGAGGATACAAAAAATCATGGCTTGCGTGCCGTCCGGCAGCGACAAAGAGTTACTAACCGACTACCTGACGATCTTGCAGTTGAGGTTCAAGTCTGGCCATCTGAAACTGTCGTCCTTACGCGGAAATTTAAGCGCCGCCGCAGATTTGATTCTCTTGGCCAGATCCGACGGTGTGCGCCTGATTGAACAAGACCATCTCGATCGTCTATTGAAGATTAAGCCCGGAATCGCATGCAGTCTTCAGGGCTTCGTGACGTTCTGCAATACACGGCGAGCGCGTTGGCAATCATTGGCTATCGATAGGCTCCAAACTGAGACTCAACGGCGCGTTAAGCTTGAAACTCAGATGATAAAGCTTGCGATAGCCGCCAATTCTGGGCGCGATGTTCAGCGTTCGTGGATTACCAAGTCCTTGACGTATTTTCATCGCCTACGTGCGTCTGATGCGAGGGCGGTGCTTCCTATTCCAGACCCAGCTGGGAACGGCTGGTCAATAGAACTCCACGGTGTCACGTATTGGGTGCCTGATCCCTGCCATCTTTCTTTGCTTTAGATGGTGAAGCCTTCGGGAAATTAACGCCGAGTTCAATGAACTTGTTCTTCAAGCAGGTGAAGTGAAGGATCTCATCTGCTTTGTATTTGGTGTGCTTGAAGGTAACGCTGGGACCTTCAAGATTATCGACGAAGTCGCGAAATGCACCATTATAAAGGCGCATCAAGTTTAATATTTTTTTGATTTGAATCTCTGCAAGCTTAGGAGATATGGAAAGTTCGGTGAGAAGCGCCCGGGCCTTTTGTTCAGAAGGTTTACCGTCCACATTCACAGGTCGACGTTGAAATTCAAAAAGGTAAAACTGCCGATTCCCGCAAACGATTCTAAGGATTTGCACACCGCGTACGATTTTGCGCTTCACATCCAAGTACACCCAAGCCCTTTGCTCCGGCGTTGCATTCTCGTCTTTTTCAAACTCTTTCACCGGTACAAGTTTGACCGGTGGTTGGGTGCCGCTCTGATCATCCAGGGTTACCCATTCCACAGTTTTGATCACTGTCGAGAAGGACTTCTGAAGGCCCTTCAGCGCCTTCCAGACGTCAACCAGAACACCTGACGATTCCCATGGCTCCATATCCACGATTTCAGCCTTGCCGTTACCGGAGCCGCGGCCATTTGGATCTCCAGCCGAGAGGACATCTGAATTGTCTGTCACCACGACTTTTTGTCCACGTTCCCCAGGCTTACGCTGAAAGTATCGACTGGTCGGGCGCCGTTGCCCCAGCACCTCGAAACTTTCACTCAAGAGGATGTAAGTTCCGGCGTCTGTGTCAGGGGCGTGATCATTGGTCAGTTCGACTTGTTGGTCCAACGGTAACATCTTCGTTGGACGCTTGATGAAGAGCCCCCCATCGTCGTCCTCTGGGTTCAAGTCTTGCGTCTCATATTCCGCCCGGTGAATTTCAAGCTCCGGTCCCATCGGTTCGCTCGACCCAGTCAGCCGCAGGCAAAGAAACGTATTGCTATCGATCCAGTGACCGCTTCCTCTGATTTGGGCGGGACCAATGAACCACGGTGCAACTTGCAGGTTGCCGAAGCACTGTATTGCGTCTTGTTTGCTCTTGAACTCAGCCTCCAGATCTGAATACAGCTTTTTGGATCGCAGTTTCGTGTACTCGTCATGGCGTAGATGAGCGAGAAATACCGCTTCGCTTTCCCTGACGGAGCGCTGCAGCTTCACTACGTTTGTTGGCCAGGTTTCGTCACGGTCGAAGAAAAATCTGGATTGGACTTCATTCCATGGATAGGTAGTCAGAATTCGGCTTGTTTCAGAGCTGCGACCGTATAGGCGTATTAGCAACTCAACGCATGGGACCAAAACGGTTTGTCCTTCGGTACCGGTGCGAAACTCGACAAGCCATGTGTCCGCAGACAAGGGCAGCTTGTAAGGGCTTTTGACCGAGGTGAGCCCTGCTTGCGAAGCAGTCACAAATCTCCATTTATCAGGACTGAAGTCCACCGTGACTGCGGCGAGGGTTTCCAGCTGGGTATCGGAGTGAATCGCGCCCTCGCGCCACACGGTGCCTACCTTGAAATAACTTAAGTAAGGCAGGCCCATTGGGACGGAGTAAAACGCACCAAGTGAGCCATCCCGGTCAACAGTGCGAAAATGCACGTTAACCAGTGGCACCGTTTTTTCCCTTCGATTTGGCGTGAATGTGCCATACCACAGCACAAGGAGATCCCCTTTGATGTCCTTGAAGTGACCATCGAATCTGACCTGAGGTTTTGCGAAGGTAAAGGGACAGCGGATAACCGAATGTGACAAGGCGAGCTCCTACGCCGAGGGAATCCGATCATAAGAACTTTGTGTCAAATCTGACAATCTGCTGCCGCCATTTCATTGTCCAAGATTCTGAACCACGGTACGAGATACATCGTCAGACGAGTAAGCACTGGACCAGCAGATCCCCAAGTTTTGAATGCCTCGCGCTTGGCTTTGGGGCGATATTGGCTGCCAGGAGGTAGTTCTCGTGGGTGTCCCGGTTTTACTGCGTAGGTTTGAGAGCAGCCTGGCGACGAAGCTCGATCATAAAAGGCTTTCCGGTGGGATCCGTGGCCAGAAGACTCAATCGATCTTGCTTCACCGATTGCACACGGAACTCGTCCGACAATCCGCTTGGATAGTTGTTGTCGAGATTGAGTATTGGCTGTCTGGAAAGTGCGGCCACCAATCCCGGAGGAAAATCGATTCCCGCCACAGTGACCGATTTCGGAAGGGATTTGAGACTGATCAGAGAAATCGAGAGCAGATCGTCATCAGTGGTCCAAGTGCCGGCTCCGGTGACGTTGTACGAGAAGTTGAATGGTTGCTGCTTCACCTCACCCTGCAGACTGATCACCCCACCCACGTTGTATTTGCCTTCATGAAGGTAGGTAGTCATGCCCTTGAAGCTTAGGGTGCCATCGGTGATTGGATAGGAATAATCCGTTTCCCAACGACCGATAATCTTGGGGTTGTAATGGGAGAGCGGGAAAAACTCTACGTACAGTGAAATTAACGCAGCCAGGGCACTCAAGATAGCAAGGACAATATTAATTTTCTTGGTCGTCGGTGACGACGCCCAGTTGAGGAATTTCATAGGGTTTCCATTTTCAATGACAGAAGGATAGTTGCGAACTGCGCGTTGAGGCACAACAGAAACCGTATCGGCGGTGGCGAGCAAGACGAGAGGGGCGCGCGCCTACACCATTTTAATGGCGCTTGGAGGCTTGCGCGGGGTAATCAAAATCAGTAAATTCACGACTTGATGCGCGGGGCTTCTATGTTGTCGTTCGCAACAACAGCTTCGTAGTTGTACCCAGCTGCTCCTTCCAATGCGTTGCGGCAAAGGAAGTCAAAAAGGCCTCGATACTCCGGTAACGAGGTTTTTTTTTGCCTGCTCGCCGGCAAAATGCGTGAACATCTTCCTTTGGACCGGTTTTTCGAATTCGGGTACAGGGGCACCGTCGCGTTTTTTTTCAGTGCACGAGCCTGATTGCCACCGGTGAGAATTGCGCCTTACAGTGAGCTCCCCGCTCATAAAGGCATGGATCATGGAACAGCCAAAACGGACTTTGCACGAGCTCAAGATTGCAGTCGCTATCCTTCGAATGAACTCAATAGCTGGGTCTTCCCGCCATCGAGTAATCAGCTCGAGTGCACTGTTTTTCTGCTGGAGAAAAAGTCCGCCTGACACCTTGATTGAGGTGCTCCGAGCCCGTATCACGGGACGATACGCACTGGACACCTTTGAAGATCTCCTGAACAGGGTCGAAGACATCATCCTTGGACAAAGGGCCGTTGATGTAGAAGCGTTTCTGAGCGCCCGGGTGCCCAGCGGAGCTGATATTTCGTCAGCAGTCAGAAATGCTGAGTACAAGAGGGCCCTGGAGGATGCTGTCGAGATTCCACAGGAGCTTTACCCGCCTCAGGAGGTCAGGATGGCCTCCAGAGGGGCACCAGACGGTTTGTTGTATGAGTACCGTTCCGGAGTTTCCTACAGCCGGGCACCTGTACAACAGATTTACACGACCTATCCAATCTTTTACGGGACGGATCGTCTGCGGGAGCCTGGCCGCACCGTTAAATTTGGTGGCTTCAGGAGCGAAGGCACGATCGCCTACGGCGTCGCTGAGGTCTCTATCCCTCATATCCACCGTGAGGGCAAGCTTGAACGACCGTGGTTATGGCCGACACAGACAAAGGGCAATCCCAACAAACACATCGTCGTCCACAGCAATGAGCTCCTGGCTTTGGATGCATGGTTCACAAGCGCCAAGGATTATCTGATCCACCAGGGAATAGGTCAGGATCCCTCCAAGAAAGAAGGCCTGCTTTTCATCCACGGCTATAACGTCAGCTTTGATGCTGCGCTGTGGAGAGCAGCGCAGCTCTGTCATGACCTAAAATTCCCTGGCCTCATGCTTAGCTTCTCGTGGGCATCACTGGGTACGCCCGGCGGCTATCCCGCTGATGAAGCGACTGTAGATTGGTCAGCAGGTAATCTCAGGCAGTATTTAACTCATGTGACAGAGCAGCTTGGGTTATCAGCCCTTCACATCGTCGCACATAGCATGGGTAACAGAGCGCTCCTGTCGGTCCTGGAACACTGGAAGCACAAGCCTGGCGCTACACCCATCCACCAAATCATTCTCGCGGCGCCAGACGTGGACACCAGCCGGTTCAAACAATTTGGACAGGTCTTCGAGACCTTTGAGCAAGTAACTCTCTACGCTTCCAGACATGATAGAGCGATTGCAGCTTCTAGATTTGTTCACAGCTATCCCCGGGCAGGGGATGCCAATCCCCCACTGGTCATGAGCTCCTTGTCCACCGTAGACGTATCTGCTGCGGGCAAGGACATGTTCGGCTTAGGCCATAGTTACATCGCCAATGTGTCAAAGGTGTTCCGGGACTTGTTCTACGTCGTCAGGCATCGGCACAAGCCTGACCAGCGTGCAGGGATCAATAAGCGAAACGAAGGTTACTGGGAGCTCACATAGTGATTCATATCCAGACGCGCTAGCCACCCGGACACGACGCCAGTAAGCTCTTGCCAAGGTAGCCAATTGCCACAGTTTTAGGGATGATCGAATGCAAGATTCGCGTCGCAGGATGCCCGCAGTTCTGGATCGCCATATCGAAAGCGAAGACCAGGACGCCTTTGGACACCGCCACTATGCTCAGGCATTGCGCTGCCTGATCGAGGATGAAGGGCATCAACCCCCTTTTAGCATCGGTTTGTTGGGCGGCTGGGGTACCGGCAAGAGTTCGGTGAAGGAGCTCTACACGCGGGCACTGGCAGACGATACCTCGACTGCTGGAGGTCGGCAGCCCAGAAGCCAGCGCTTCAAGAGCATCACCTTCAACGCCTGGCGCTTCGGTGGAAAAGAACAGGACATTAAACGAGCGCTGCTTCGCCACGTGTTTCTTGAGTTGGGAGGTGATGAGAGCAAGCTGCAGGACGACCTCTACCGAAACGTCACCCACACCACGTCAGTGCCCAAGAAGTTAAAGGAGCTTATCAAGGAGCACCTTTTCAGTTGGGTAGCGCCGGTGCCTGCGTTCGCGATCGCCTTTACTGTCTATGTCATCTTGGTGATCGCCGGCCTGATGTTGCTACCGTTAGATGGTGGCATAGCCCAGGGGCTCTTCGTAACCGCAGTTAGTGCTGTCTACGCCTACCTGATTAGCGTCATGAAACCCTCAGCAGTGAACCCATTCAATATCGTTTCCCGAGTGCATCTGCCTAGCGTAAGTGCGGAGCAGTACGAGGAGTTGCTCCTCCAGCAGCTACGCAAATTCAAGCCCAGCAAAGACAATTCAGTGCCCTACGAGCGGCTGGTCATTTTCGTTGATGATCTCGATCGCCTCTCCGCAGAAGAGATGGTGCTGGGATTGGACGCTGTCCGCACCTTTATGGAAATCCCGATAGAAAAACTGCCCAAAAACCTCGGTCTAGTGTTTGTCATCTCGTGCGATGAAGGCAAGGTAGCAGACGCCCTCTTCAAGCGCCGGAGTAACCCTGAGCAGCCTGGCTCGATTTTTAGTTCAGCAGATGCCCGCCGCTATCTCGACCGCATTTTTCAATTCAGGCTTGAGATTCCACCACCACCACGCAATGACATGCGCCAGTTCGCGCTTTCGAAGCTCAAGCGCTTCCCCGAGCTCGTGCAAGATATCGCTGATAAGGGCGCTTCAGTTGAACAGATCGTGGATCGTATGATTCACGTGAACGTCACCGACCCACGAAATGCCCTTCAGATCGTTAACGCCTTCACTCAGACCTGGTGGTTAGCCAAGACTCGCGAATTCGATGCCATCGGCAGTGACCGCCCTGGGGGGCTGCATGAGGGAGCAGTTACGAAGCACCCGATAGCACTCGGCGCGCTCAGCGCAGCACGCGTCAGCTTCCCGGGTTTCTACCGTGACCTGCAGGATGATCCTCAACTTCTGCTCCGCCTAACCAACCTTATGGTCAGGCAAACGTCGCTACATGACGAGCCGCTTGAGGCGCATCACGTCCTGAAGCGATATGTCACGCAGGAAGGAGATGACAAACCCGTACTGGTTGACGGATGCCGGGATCTGCGCCAGTTCCTGGCGAGCCTGGTTGGCATCAACTGGCCCGAATCTCTGCAGAGTCTTCTCTTGCTCTCTGAAGACACGGTCACTCGCCAGTATGGTGCTCACGCTTCACGGATCTACAACCAGTTGGTTTCGGGTGATACCCAGGGCTTCCTGGAGACCCTCTCCCCACGAGCAAACGACCTGTTAAGCGATGTTGAGGGGCAGTTGTTGCACAACATGCTCAGTGAGCTGCACCGCACCGAACAAGCATTAAAATTCAACGCAATGCGCGTGGTGGCAGACATCATTGATCGTCTGCCAGTCCGTACGCGGGAAATGGTGCTCGGCATTGTTTGCAATGACCTCGTCACCTCTCCAGACCTGCGATCGATCCTGGGCGTCGAGAAAATTGATCGTATCGTTAAGGCAGCCAATCCAGTGGATCAGCAGCACGTAGCTGCTGTGCTAATCGACAGCCTGCTCAACCTTGATAAACCGGGCACACTTGACCTTCCTACGGGCCAAGCGCCCAACATGGAAGAAGCCATCAGCATCGCCAAATGTGCCGCAGACACAGCGCTACACGTGCTGGAGGCTCAGGGCTTGCCTACCCAGGCCAAGCTAACGTTGATGAACTGGCTTACTGAACGAACAGTGACCACCGCTAAAGGCTCTCTCAAACTACCATTCCTCGACTTCCACAAATGGATGGATAACTTTGAGTCGGCGCTTCTTCCGGAGATCGGGCCGGCGTACGTGGATCAGTTAACTGCTGCCCTAGTCGCGTACGAAGTGGACGAAATTGATGACGGCCAAGCCTTGGCGACGCTAGGAACTGAGGTTACCGTCGCTAGGATTAATCATGTCTGGGGACAACTGGCCTTTGAAGGGGAAGATAGCCGGAACAAGATGTGGGCACAGATCAAAGCGGCATGCAGCCTCTATGTGCCTGAGACAATCAACTGCGTGCTCAATGCTCTAGAGCAGCATCATCGCTCCGCCGAAGACAAACAGGTGCTGGAATGCTTGAGGCTCTTGTGCATGCGTGTCAGTGAGGTCAATCAGGCGCCACTTGATTACCAACGAGCCCTGCGCCTGCTTATCGACATTGGCGCTTTGCGGCTTCCTCGCTTCGATACCTCGCACTACCAGGCGTACGCTGGCCTCTGCATTGGACTAAGCGAAATCGATGGCAAGGAAAACGACGCAGCCACAGTCTTGGAAAAATTCGTTGTCCTCGATGAAGAAGCGCTCGGCGATGTATTGGATCATTGGATTGCAACGCCGTTGGAAGATGTCCCTAGCGAATGTCGCAAGGTTCTGTTTGAGGCGTTTGAGAACCTGTCGGAAGGAAACAAGGAGGCTCTCGCAACTCACCTCACACAGCTAACGGAAGGTACGGTGCTTGATGAGCGAGATGAACGTCTCTACACCGACGCAGCCACCTACATTCCTCTAACCTATTGGGGAAAATCGGATCTCCAGGTACATCTCGACAAGCTTCTGACAACGGTGCCAAGCAAAGTTGATGAGTGGGACACATACCTGAAATTCCTGCTTCCAGGTTTGAGTCGCGTAATCCTTCAAAGTAGCCCGAGCATTCTGGGCCCAGCGCTTCAAAAGCTTGTTACCAATGCCAAGGATTATCCGGAGGTATACGAAGAGCTACATCGCACCATGGTCGGCCGCTGGCCGTCAGAGGATGTTCTCACCAGTGGGTACAGCCCGCAGGCTATCATCACTGAAGCGCGTATCGCCGTCACGAAATCACCATGCTGCGTTGGACGGCACACGCTAGCATCGCTGAACAGCATGCTGGTGGACGAGATCGCGCCATCGTCCCTGAGCACGACACTGCTAGAGATCGCTCGCTTTGTTTGGGAGCAAAGCCCAGAAGAAGCCGTTGAGTTCCTGAGCACCAGTGGGCATGAGGTTCCAGTCGAGCAAATGGCCCATTTGCCTGATCCAATCAACTTCGAGAAGCCTGATGAAGTTGCCTTGTTGGAGCGCGTTTGGAAGGCTCTGACGCCTAACCTGTCCATTAAGGATGACTTAGAGACCACCAAAGCCGTGCTGCTACTAGGGATGCGTGGCAATACGCGAGATCCTGATCTGGCGTTGGCCCTATGGTGTGGTGCATTGGCCGCAGAGGCCCATAGCAATCTCAAAAAACTCCTTCTCGACGCAGAGACGACGGATGAACACCGCGCTCGCCTGTTCAAACAAATCGTTCGAGCGGAGGGTGGCCAGGATCACAAAGAATCGCGAGAGGTGCTAACGCTTGCGATCACAATCTTCAAAATGCCGGACAGCCCATTGAGCTGGTCTGCCGTCCATGCATCGCGTGTTGAAATAAGTAAGCGACTTGTAACGCATGAGGAGCGAGTCGACTTTGCTAAGCAGTTGCTGAGCGAGCTTCGAAACGCAGCCTCTGAGACCGTCAAAGGCCATATGGCTATCTGGGCTAAAGCGCTGGGTACCGACGCGGTTCTAAAGGAATTGAATCCTGCCGGGCTGGGGGAGGAAGACCTGAGCATCATCGGCAAGTTTTTCGGCGATAGTCGGACAATGAAAGGACTAACGACTCGCTGGAAAAATCGCAAGTAGAGTCCTTCCCCAGTCTGAGGCTGCCCTGATTGGGCGGCCCGTTGCCAAGCGGTCACGAGCGGTCGGCAAACCCACCTCTGCTAGCTCCGGCCCTGAAGCTGATCGTGTCCGTTATTTCGAAGCAAGGACGGGTACTTCAAATTTGTGAGATTTTGGAATGCCGCAATTTCGAAAAGACAACCACTACGTACCGAAGCTCTACCTGAAGCAGTGGGCGAACAATGGCAAAATCCCCACGTATCGCTTGTTGGTACAGAATGAAAACGTTCCGCTCTGGAGGGAGCAATCCCTGAAAGGGATCGCCTTCCATCAACATCTCTACACCTACTTGGCAGGGCAAGAAGAGACGGATGAGTTCGAACGCTGGCTCGACAGGGAATTTGAAAGTCCTGCTGAAGAAGCCATCCGCCGAGTTGTCCATGAAGAGCGCCTTCTTCCTGAGCACTGGAGAAGGCTTGTACGCTTCGCGGCTGCCTTAGATGTCCGCACTCCCGCTCGCCTTAAACAGTTCATGCGTAACCAGTACGAGACATTGGAAGCGTTGATGGATGAGACCATGCAACGCTCAGTCCGCGATTTGGAAGAGGCAGTCGATAGAAACGAGCGACTTGAATGTGGCTCAGAGGATGCCGATGCTCTCTCCCTCTTCAAGATATCTATCGAGCCTCTACATGACGGCGGCGGGAAGGTAAAAGCAGAGACCATCATTTGCAGACGGCTGTGGATATGGCAAATGAGGCATTTGCTAACAAAAACTTTAGGTCGTGTACCGGCCCATAAATGGACAATTTTGCATGCGCCGCATGGCATGTCATGGCCGACATCAGACAGCCCACTGATACGGCTTAATTTCCAAGACTCAGAAAACTATGACTTTGGTGGAGGTTGGGGTGTCAAGAACGGAGACATACTCCTGCCTTTGAGCCCGAAACACCTTCTTCACACGTCCATTGGTAACCGACCATGGCGTCGAGGTACGACGCCCAATGTAGAGATCTATCGGTTGATGCGAAAGATCATAATCGAGCACGCTGATCGATACGTCTTCGCTCAAGATCCTAGTGATATCCACTTGATTAGACCCAGACTGGTCTGCCCCAAGACCTATGAAAATGAGCTGGAAACCTGGCAGAACTGGCATCGCTCTCAGTGCCAAGCTGAGATAGAGCTACAGCGGTAAAGGCCAACCTCAGAGGTCCGGACGAATTTCCATTTGTTTGGGGTGAAATCCAAATACTGCTCTGGAAGATTTTCCATCTGGGTGTCTGAACTCAACGATCCATCACGCCAGACGGTACCTACCTGAAAATAACTGAGGTAAGGCAATCCGATTGGGACAGTGCGAAACATCCCAAGCCGCCCGCTGGCGTCAACACTGCGAAAATGCACGTTGACCAACGGAACGGTTTTTTCCCGAGTATTCGGGGTGAAAGAGCCATACCACAACACAAGTTAGTCACCTGTGATGTCTTTAAAGCGGCCGGCAAGACTGATCTGTGGCTTAGGGTAAGAGAAAGCACAACGGGTGACCGAATGTGGCCAGGAAGGCTCCAGCCTGAAAGGAGCTTGATCGTAAAAACTCAGTGTTAAATCTGACAAGCTTCACCTCAATGTATCTCTCAGCCCCCGACGAAGCTTCATGCCTTTGACCTGACGAGGGTGCTCTCGCGCTTTCTACCCAGCACTGAAATCTCCTCAATGTAAGGTAAAGGATTCTTTTCCTTAATCCCGATTTCAGCAGCTTAAGGCAAATATTCTTTCCTTTGTTCCTACCGGGATTGGCTTAGTGCGTCGCAGATTCCTAAAACGTAATGGACCACTACGACGATCTGCAAAATTTAGCAAAAATGAATACCTTTAGCTCAGGACTCATTCCACGGGTCGACTGCATATTCCGCGGGATCAGCCTTCGCGCGGCAAACGATCCCTAACTGGCGCATTTTTTCAATAAATCCGGGATCATCACCAGTGAGATGACTACCATCTGGGGCTTCGCCATAAGCCGAGGGCTGGTGCACTGTTACGTTGTGCGTGTTGCCGCTGACCGGAAATTGTCCCAGTGAGGATGCGGCAAAGACCCGCGAACTGGCGGCATACGCAGTGAACGACTTTGTGGTTGTCTTTGCGAAAGTGGCCAATGGTTTTGATTTCCGGGGCCAAACTCCCCGCTAGCCACATCAACTCCACGGTACGCTCGGATACACCCTCAAGCTGGCGGCTGTACTCAATCCGATTGAGATAGCCGTAGATATAGATTTTCAGCGACATCTCTAGATGATATGCCAGACGACCCGTTGCGGCAGGATCGACGCCCTCAAAAAAAAGTGCATCCAGGTCGAGTTCGTCGACGAAAGCACAACCACGTGCACCGGATTTTTTTGGTTACGTAATCGTCCAGACACTCCGGCACGTTAACCAGCAGCGGGCAACGAGAACTGGAATATGGCACCCCGGGGTTGATTGGCGCACGCCCACAATTTTCCCCCGTGGGCCTCGACGATAGAACGGCAGATGGACAGCCCCAACCCCAATCCGGCGGACTTGGTGGTATAGAACGATGCAAACACGTGCTCGCCATCCCCGCCGGTGAATCCCGGCCCCGAATCACTGACGCATACCCGGACCCAACCTGCATCATTGAGCATCGAGCGAATGCGCAGTTGCCGAACCCCATCGCTGACTGCACCCATTGCTTCCAGCGCATTGATCATCAGGTTCAGCAGCACCTGCTGCAACTCCACCCGGTCACCTTCAACAAGGGGGAGACCATCGGCCAGTTGCGTCTGCAACGTGGCTCCGCATTTCGCAACCTGGCTACGAGTAAACTCAACCATTTCGCGGATCATCGCGTTGATGTCCATGGGTTCCTTTTGCGCCGGTGCGTTACGGATATGACCCCGGATGCGACCAAGCACATCCGCAGCCCGATTGGACTGCTTGACCAGGCTGTCCAGCGCCTGCCGAACTTCGCCGAACTCAGGCGGCTGCATATTGAGCCAGCGTAGGGCGGCATGCGCGTTCATCAGGGTGGCAGCGATCGGCTGACTGACTTCGTGAGCGATCGAGGCAGTGAGCTGGCCCATGGTCGCCACGCGATTGGCGTGGGAGAGCTCTGCCTGTACATCGCGATAGCGTTGCTCACTGTCACGTGCTTGTTGCTCCGCCTGTTTGCGTTCGGTCAGATCGAGCACAAAAGCGATTCCTTCCCTGCGCCGGCCTTCGAACATCGCCAAACCGACCATGACAGGGACCCGAGTACCATCCTTTCTGAAATATTGCTTCTCCAAAAGACTCGCGCGCCCACTCTCAAAGGCCTCTGCCATCGCCCGCTCACTGTCCTCACGCAACTCCGGCGGCGTCATGTCGCGCCAGCGGACTTGCCCTGATTCAAGATCCTCACGGTCGTACCCGACCATCCGCAGAAACGCATCATTGGCTTCGATGATGTCACCGTCTGGAGTGCCGACAATGATTCCGATGATATTGGCGTCGACCAATCGACGGATTTTCGCTTCGCGCTCCGCCACGTCACGATACAACCGGGCATTTTCCAGAGAGATTGCGGCTTGCGAAGTCACCACCTTCAACACGGCAATCCGCGCTGGGCTGAATACCCCGGCGGTGAGGTTGTTTTCCAGATAGAGCGCGCCGGTGACTCGGGTCCGATTCATCAATGGCATGCACAAGAGCGAGCGAACGCGATGCTGATGGATGAAAGGGTCGCCAGCGAACGGCGACTCAGTAGAAGCCTCGTCGAGCACCACGATTTCGCGACTGCGAAGGACATGATTCAGCACAGATTCCGGCAACAGCGCCGCGGCCACAAGGATGTCGCTCCGCCGCGTTTCGTTGTCATCCGTGCTGGCTTGCGCAACGATGCGATGTGCGCCGGCCTCCTCCAGAATCAGCAGCCCGCGCTGGGCTCCAGCCTGCTCTATCGCGGTAGTCATCACCATGTCGATCAGTTTTTCCAGAACAAGGTCACTCGACACGGCCTGCGAAACCTTCAACACCGTCGCCAGGTCCAGGTGCTCGACCGGAGTCGCCATGGTCGCGTCCGTGCCGATGGTGCGATCTTCAGGCCGCTGGAAAGGATACAACGCTTCAAGGTGGCGCACCTTGCCATGCGCCCCCCAACGCCAGTAGCCGTAGCGAGCGTCCTGCAGATAGACGCGACCGATTTTTGCAAAGCCTCGCGACGCATAGAAGCGCGACGCCAGTTCGTTGGCCAGTGCCTCTACATGGATGACGTCGCAATTCTGCGCCATCGCAATGGCCCGATCATAGAGTTCCTCGGCCTGTAAGATACGGCCCGCCAGGCGAGCCATTTCAGCGCCAACGAGCGCAACCCGACAGGAAAAATTCTCGGCACATTGCTGAGTCCAGATTTCCAGCTGGCGGTAATCGTCGGCCATTGCCTCTAATGTCCTGGCAATGTCTTCAGCCGAGTCCGAATCAGAACTGGCGGCGTGGGTCAGCGCGTTGTAGAAGTGATATTCGGCCTCTTCGATAAACGAGTGGGAGGTCCAGAGCAACGTTTGCGCCTCGGCAGCGGCATGCCTGGCCCGATCATAGTCGCCCGCCAGGTAGCGAGCCTGCAGTTTGCGGATCCAGTACCAGCATGCCAACACGCGAGAGATCGACGGAAGACGCCGCTCGAAGTCGGACTCACTGAACAGTTCATCTTCAAGGGTGCCAAATTCGGCGGTGAAACCGCGCAGGGTGCGGATCAATGCAAGCTGGTTCTCGATGAAATCCGTGACCAGGCCAAATTGTACCTTCCTGCTGTACGCAAGACCCCGTTCGGCTTCACCTTGAAGCGCTGTCAACGGCTCGCCCGTAAACAGCATGTTCGAATAGAGGCTGTTGCACGCGAAAGCGCCGAAGGGAATATCACCGATGCGATTGGCGGCCTCGAATACCCGATCCAGGGTGGCACGGCTGGTACGCACGGGATGAGTCCAGCGCTCGACAAACAACGCGTAGGACAAATATGTTCGAGGATAGAACCGGTCCAACCCTCGTCGCTGCACTAGGTTGCAGCCTAGCTGACCAAACTGAAATCCCGCCGCATAGTCACCGAAACGCCGACCGGCTACCCTGGGAATATTGGCATAAGCGACACAGGAGGCATCGCCATTGCCGAACTCGATACTTAGATTGATCGCTTTGCAGATTGTCAGGCAGGCGAGATTTGCGTCGGTGTGCAAAGCCGGAGAAAAGAGCGTGGTCAATGCTTCGAGCGTGGCAAGCGCAACGGGATCTTGCATGTGCGGCAAGTCGATGAGCTCCTCGACCGAACGATTGCCAAGCCGAGTCTCGATAAGGTCGTACTCTCGCCGCACCTCGTCGTCCCCCGGATGGGAAGACCAGTCGATACCCACGTGACGAAGAAAGGCCAGGCAGGCGGCCACAGCATGGTCTCGCTGGTCGAGGACTAGATACAGGTCAACCTGCAAGCAGGCGACCGATGACCATTCGAGTGCCGTCAGATCGCGCTTCGACAGCGCCATTAGTCGCTCTTCGGCTATTGAGTGTTGCCCGGTCAGAAACTCGCAGGCCGATCGGTTCAACGCTAATGCAAAACTCAGATCACGCTGGCGCGACCAGTCGTCTTCGCCCAGCAGTTGTTCGCCCTCGCGCAGATAATTGAGCGCTGATGCGTACGCAGTCGACGCCCTCGCGCGCTGGCCGGCGACAAGGTTCAAATGCGCCAGGCCTTCACGTTCGTGTTGGTCGGTGATCAGACAAGCCCCACGATCAAGCTGGCTGACGATCTCGAAAACGGCCTCTTCTTGTTGATGCCCAGGTGTCTGTGCCAGCAGTAAGCGACCGATGCGTAGATGCGTAACGGGGCGCAAGTGCTCAGGAATCAGCGAGTAGGCAGCTTCCTGAACACGGTCGTGAACGAACGCATAGGCATCGCCTTGCCGCTCAACCAGTTCTTGGCGGATCGCCTCCCATAACACACCCGGCACCTGCGCCTCCGGTATGTCCAGCACAATGGCCAGCTTGCTGACGCCGGAGGCATTGCCCAGGCAGGCCATCTGCTGCAGCGCCTGCTGCGTCGCACTCGGAAGCCGCGCCAGGCGCGCGACGAGCAGATCGACAATATTGTCGGTGTAACCTTTGGCATGGATGCGATCAGGGTCCCACTGCCACTGTCGTACAACAGGGTCAAAGGCGAGCAAGCCCTCTTCGGCGAGCGTCTGCAGAAACTGAATGACAAAGAATGGATTACCGGCAGTCCTGCCCAGCACCAACCTGGCCAGCGGCTCGACGTGCGCCGCATCGCAGCGCAGCGAATCGGCGATCAAACCCACGATGGATGCTTCAGACAGCGGTACCAGGGTAACTTCATTGATCCTGGCACCCATCCCCCTCATTCGTCCAAGCCTGCCCGTCAACGGGTGCGTGGCATCCACCTCGTTATCGCGATAGGCGCCGATCAACATCAAATGGTTCAGGTCCGAGCCCGTCACCAAATCTTCGAGCAGATCGAGGGTTGCTGCATCCAGCCATTGCAAATCGTCGAGAAACAGCGCCAGCGGGTGTTCCGCCCTGGCAAACACCCCGATGAATCGCCGGAACACCAGCAAGAACCTGCGCTGGGCCTGCAGCGGCTCCAGATCCGGTACCAATGGCGGTTCGCCTATGATGAGTTTGAGCTCGGGAATGAGGTCGGTGATAAGCCGCGCTTCAGGTTGCAGCCCGGTCTGCAAGGCGTCTCGCCATTGCGTCAGTTCGGTGTCGCTTTTGCCCAGCAGGCTACGCACGAGCCGCTGGAACGCCTGCACCAGCGTCGAGTACGGAATATCACGCTTGTACTGATCGAACTTCCCAAAAGCGAATAACCCGCGCGACGGCACCAGCGCCTTGCGCAGCTCATTGACCACCGATGATTTCCCGATTCCCGAGTACCCGCAGATCAGCACTACCTCTGGCGTGCCGTTACTGACGACTCGATCGAAAGCGCTGATCAGAACGCCGACCTCGCTTTCACGCCCGTAAAGATGCTCGGCAATCAGCAAGCTGTCGGATGTGCAGTACTCATTGAGGGTGAACTCGCTGATTCGCCCATCACTCTGCCACTGCGCCAGGCAGCGCCTGAGGTCGACTTCAAGGCTTGCGGCTGACTGATAGCGCTCCTCGGCCGTCTTGGCTAGCAATTTCATGACCATCGCGCCAAGCATCCCGGGAACGGTAGCAACACGGACGCTGGGGGGCACTGCCTGTTTGGCGACGTGACAGTGAATCCATTCCATGGGGTCCGACGCGGCAAACGGAAGGGATCCGGTCAGCATCTGATAGAACATGACGCCCAGCGAGTAGAGGTCGCTGCGTGAATCGATCGAGCGATTCATTCTGCCGGTCTGTTCGGGCGCCATATAAGCGAGTGTGCCAGCGACGATCTCGGGAGGTAGTCGCTCTCGTGGCAGTTGTGAGGCCAGGCCAAATCCGGTGAGACGCGCAAGACCGTCCTCGCAATGGACGATGATATGGGCGGGTTTGAGATCCTTGTGAATGATGCCGCGCTGGTGAAGCCCAGCCACGGCTGATGCTATTTTGGTGGCCTGGTGCAAAAATTCCGGCACCTGCATCGGCTCCGTCAGCAAGCGCGCAAGAGGCTCGCCACCATGATCTACAAGCACAAGCGAGGTTCTGCCGTGTTCACGCAGCAGTTCCAGCGGCCGCACCGCCCAGGCATCTTCCAGCTCGTCCCTCAATGAGAACTCGTGCTTCAGGCGATCCAGGCTTTCAGGCGAAGGCTGATCGCCGCCAGCCCGCACAATTAGGAAGCTGGCGCCATCGTGCCTGCCCGGCAGATCACCGCGACTGAGGACCCGTTCACCATCATCCCAAAGTGTTTGCATGCAGAGAGCCTAAGACTGGAGCGATGAAATTTATGTGCCACGCCTCACTGCGTCGCGGTTGTTGATGCCGGCGGTCATGTTGCGCGCAGACAGGGAGCTAGTCCGAAGTCGCATCCCGCATCGGGAGGACTGAGCAGCCGCCCGCGGGCCGGAGGCCCTATTTAGACAGCAATCATTTTGTTCCAAATGCCCGGAGAAATGTCGTGACGGCAAGATCGATCCATTGATCCTGCTGAGCTTCGGAAGGCAGTGAAGCCGGATGCGTGAGGCCCTGAATCTGCGCCTCTGACCGGACAAGGTTGTTGAAGACAGACGCCGCTGCCTCCAGCCCCACACTGCTCACATCGAGCGCACCATCGGCGCAGGCCTTGTCCAGGTACCGCGCCACGAGCTTGTTCATCGATTGCGGCCCCACCAGATAAAAGCGCCTCGCCAACTGAGGGAATCGTGGCGCTTCACCCACGATGACCCGGAACAGCGCCAGCCCCCCGGGCGACAGAAAAATATTCATGTAGGCACGGGCCAGCCCCGTGAGGACTTCCCGGACATTATTTTGCGAGGGCGATATCTCGCCCACTTCGCGCAGTGCCCTCTCGCATTCGGCCTCGATGACCGATTCGAACAGGGCTTCCTTGGTCGGGTAGTAGGCATACACCGTTGACTTCGAAACACCGGCTGCACGCTGAATCATGTCTGTCGTGGCCGCAGTAAAACCATGCTCCAGAAAAACTGCGCGCGCACCGGCGACGACCATCTTCACTTTGTCCATCAACACCGCCAATCAGTCAGAAGGAAGAATGCCGACTCGCGCTTTGGCTATTGCAAGGCCATAAGCTCAACATGTTGGAATCATTCATGAATCGGACCCTTCGGTTCGGTTTATAAAGACATTTATACGCCTTTTTTAAGGCAATTTACAGGCTGTCCGTTTGACGCATCGAACCGATCGGTTTACATTCGCGCCGATTCGTATTCAGGCAAGCGACGGGACCACTGTCAATCATGAATGAGTCACAACAAACGCCACGCTCGGCGTTCGGTCAGCGCTCAGCAGCCAACGTCACATCCAAACTCGCTTCGCCGAGGTGGTCGCGTGGCTGACTCGAAGAACAAACCGCTGTCGGGCGCAAGCCTGATTATCGCCGCCGTTGTCCTGTCATTGGCCAACTTCATGGTTGTGCTCGACACGACCATCGCCAACGTAGCGATGCCGACCATTTCAGGTTTTCTGGGGGTGTCGACCACGGAGGGCACATGGATCATCACCTCCTACGCCGTAGCTGAAGCCATCACGATCCCGCTCACCGGTTGGCTGGTACGGCAGTTCGGTGAAGTCCGGCTCTTCCTGGTATGTCTGTCTGCCTTTGTATTTTTTTCAGTGTGCTGCGGACTGTCCTGGTCCCTGGAAAGCCTGGTGCTGTTCCGGGTACTGCAAGGGTTGGCCGGCGGCCCTCTGATCCCCTTGTCATCGACCTTGATGCTGTCGGTCTTCCCCAAGGACAAATCCAATATCGCGCTGTCACTGTGGGGAATGATGACTGTGGTCGCCCCCATTTTCGGCCCGATTTTCGGTGGTATCATTTCCGATAACTGGCACTGGGGCTGGGTGTTTCACATCAATGTCGGGTTTGGCGCGCTTGTCATGCTAGGCAGCCTCAGCGTGTTGCGTGGCCGCGATGGCCCCACAACGCGCTCGAAAATTGATATGGCCGGGCTGGTGCTGCTTGCCATATTTGTCACCAGTTTCCAACTGATGCTCGACAAGGGTCGAGAGCTGGACTGGTTTTCATCACCCTTCATCACCGTGTGCGCAATCGTTGCCATCATTGCACTGCTGGTTCTGTTGATATGGGAGCTGACCGACCCGAATCCCATCATTGACTTGAGTGTCTTCCGCTCACGCAATTGGCTGGTATCGACCATTACCCTGAGCCTGATGTTTGGCATTTTCTTCGGCAATATTGTGCTGACGCCTTTATGGCTTCAGCAACAAATGGGTTACACAGCAACCTGGGCAGGTCTGGCAACCGCCCCCATGGGAATACTGGCTGTCATCACTGCCCCCATCGTGGGGCGACTGATGCCGAAAATTGATCCACGCTGGATCGTGACTTATGGAATGAGTGTGCTAGCCCTTTCTTTCTTCATGAGAGCTCACTTCACGACACAGGCCGATTACCTATCGGTCGCGACGGCCATGTTCGTCCTCGGCGCAGGCATTCCAGCCTGCATGATCACACTGACCGCATTGGGGATCTCCGATCTTCCCGCCGACAAGGTAGCGAGCGGAGCAGGGCTACAGAATTTCCTGCGGGTATTGTCCATGGCCATCGGCTCCTCATTGACCCTGACTTATTGGGAGCACATGACGAAAGCGAACCGCTCGGAATTGGTGGCCAGCATTCGACCCGGCGCAGAGCAGGAAATGATCACAGCCGCGACCCGGTCAGGGATAAGCCATGACGGCGCCATCGCGCTTTTCTCAAAAACCGTAGACAGCCAAGCCGTCATGCTGGCCACCAACGATTTTTATGCATGCGCCGTTGTATTGATGACGATATCCATAGGGGCAGTCTGGTTAGTGAAACGCCCGAAAGGCCCGCTAAAGCCCAGTGAACATCACTGATATCAGCCATAGGTTATTACGTTTTGTTCGCTGCTTGCCTATTAGTCAGGTCCTTTAAGTGAAATCGTCACATTTCAAGATCTTCAATAATAGAAAAATGTAGAGCCCCCAATATAAGTGCATTGCACGATACAAATGCTCATTGCCGGATAGGCTTGCACCGTCCGGCAATGAGTCAATCCACTATTTAATAATCAGGACTGGCTGGAAGTATCATCCGCCGCAGGTTTCACATAAGGCATCGGTTGTATTCCATCACTTCCTGCAAGTTCCGGTAAACCTTTGAGTGCCTGTAGCAGTTGCGCCGTTGCACCTGCCAGCGAACTGTTGAGGCTTGCCAACTGTTGATTGATAGCACTGATACGCTGGGTTTTTTCCTCGCTTGAGAGATTGCGACTGGCTTGAACAGCCTGGAGCTGAGTCTGCTGTTCCTGGATCGCTTCCTGTAGCTCCTTTATCTGCTCCCGAATTTTCTCCAGTATTTTCTCTTGATCCACATCCGTGGAGGCTTTGGTGTGCTTGGCTGACGCCGAAGCCTGCAGACCTTCGCTCGAAAGGCTTACCTTGACGGCTTGCGGAGTCGATGGGGCGACATTGGTGGTTGAGTCGGCATCAGATTTGACCGGCTGTGTCGGAACATTCAGGTGCAGGATCTTAATCGAAGGAGGTGCGATGTCATTGAAAGTAGCTCCCGTTATTGTACTCATTCCAAACACTCCATTTTCGACAGAATTATACGTTGATGCGCTATGTTTTTTTGCTTTTGTAGTTTTTTGGCAAATATGAAAAGAGTCAAGCCGCCAGCTTTTGCTTGGCAGGAATTTAGGGTTATTTGTCTGCCTGCTGGCCACGCTGATTCAATACAATATTTATTGCAAATAAGTTTAATAAGATTCCCGATTTATTACTGCGGCAACATCGGACAAATATGGTCAGCTTCAAATTCTACTTACGGTTCGATCAACTCATCCCTCGGAATAAAAGTTCGACAATAAAAGGCTGAGCACTCAATGTGGTCATGGCAAACGACCCCTCTTTTATTAGCGCTATGCACGCTTTCAGCAACAGCGTCCGCAGAAACATTAACGATTTCTGTCGAAGATGCCGCACCACCGTGGTCCATAAGGGATGGCACCGGCTTCGCTAATGATGTTGTCATCGCTGCCTTCAAAGAAATGTCGGTCAGCGTGCAACTCAACGTCATGCCGTATGCACGCTGCAAATACATGGCGCTCAACGGCACAACGGTTGCCTGCTTCAACATGAGTGGCGTGCCCGAATTCGAGGGAAAAATCAGACTGGCTTCACTTCCCATCTATAGCGCCAGCAACGACATATTCGAAAGAATCGATGACCCTTTACCCAAGCCCCCAGACGGGAAATGCACTTTGCCCCCTGGCTCCGTGGGCATTTCCAGGGCTTATGAATATTCGTCCGAAGCAACTGCACTGCAGTCGTCCAACGTGGTGTTCGAAAGCGCGGCTTCCGATGTGCAGAACCTTGAAAAGCTCGCCGCCGGGCGCTTGAAAGCCGCCTTGATCATCACCAGTCAATGGCAGGACAGGAGTGAAAAGGCACGTCGGTCAGGGACGGAAACCGCCGTTCGGTTTTCCTTCAACTGCGGCAGAACAAACGTGGGAATTGGCTTCAGTCTGGCCCACCCGGATGGTTTGCGAGCTTTGGAGATGTATGACGAAGGCTATCGGCGGATCCAGGCCAACGGTGTGCTCGAGCAAATTTACCATCGATGGTTCACGGCAGCGAATCACCGGTCATGATGGCCGTGGTGACGGTGCTGAGACGGGTGGCAATCGACGTCCTGCGAACGTTGGCTGAGCAGAACACTCGCGCGTCGGTCCAAAAGACACCGATGCATTGCGCGCCCTGCCACCTCCCGCTGACCATTCGCCAGCCAACTAGATGTCGCCAGCGTCATCTGGGTGGCGGCGCTACGTCACGCCTTGTCTTTGGCCTCCATTGCTATAGGAGCGAGCAGGACCAGCACACTCTGTGGACAGTCCAACCCACTGCGATCTCCAAGGGCCTATGTCTCCTGGCCCAGACCTACCCTGGCCGGTATTATCATCAGGCTGTCGACCAAGCGATTGACACTCCAATCCGGATTCCTGAAACAATGCGGTATTGGCCTTCCCTGCGCCCGCAAACCTTTGCCGTTCGTCGGCATAGATTTGCCCATTCCGCGGTGAAAAGGCTGTCTTTTAACGTTTAAGCTATTGATTTAAATAGAATTTTCATTATAGGTATATTTTTTGCGTGAAGTCCTGCTCCAAAATCATCCAAAAGGACTTTTTTTATGTTGGTCAGTGCCAAACAAAATCTGGTCATGCCGCTTCCCAAGCGTCCCGGCGAAGACGCCACTGCCGAGGCTGCTGCCGGCCTGCAAAGCGTCATAACCTTGGCTCTGCAGAACAACGTGCAGGCGCAGGACCCCCAGATCACTACACAGGTTCAGGAATCCGCTACGGGGCAGACTACGCAGCAGGTCAGCGAGGCTACCAAGATCAGCGACAACGTTAACGAAGCATTCGCTAAGACCCGTGTGAATCTACAAGCGGTCTATGCGCCATTGCCTGAAGGCGTGGCGGAGGCCGTCAATGGCGTAGGGTCGGCCACTTCCGAATTCAAAGAATACATGAGCAAGACCCCGGAACAGCGTATCCACGACGCGATACTGGAAGAGATGGGCCTGACTCAGGAACAAGTCGACGAGATGCCGCCGGAGAGACAAAAGGCTATAGGCGAGGAAGTCGCCCGGCGCATGCAGGAAAAAGCGGAAATCGTCGAGCAGGAGAAAGAGCAGAAGGGTGGCGACCAGAACAAGAGTCAGGTGGTGGACAAGTTCCTCGCAGCACTCTGACCACACCCTGGTTGGGGCTGGGCTGCAACCCCTGTGGGAGCGTGGCTTGCTCACGATGGTTAACTTTTACGTTGGATGCCTGACACCCCGCGTTTTCGTTGGCCTCCATCGCGAGCCAGCTCGCTCCTACAGGTTTGTGGTCAATTCAATTGTAGGGTGGAATTGAACTGGCTGATCGTATCTACCACACGCCTCGAGCCCTGTTGAATCTCGAGAATCAGCTGCCCCGCCTCATTTGCCAGCTCAATCCCGATTTCGGTGCGGCTCAGTCTCGATTGCATGCTGGTCACCGCACTCACGACAAACGAAGATTCTTACGCAATTCAACTGTGTGAGCCTACTGGCTAGACGGAGAGTAGGACGACATCATTGTCGAGGTGACAGCGGCCCACTCTAAATTTGGCCGAGCTCCACCGAGCCATCAAAAATCCCAAAACGCCGCCACCCACCGAAACGCATCCCCATCTACCTTCACCCGCCCAACCGAAGGAAACGGCAAGTGCGTCGCTACAAACAACTCCCCGCTCGCCGCTGCCTCTTGCATCAAACGAACTCGAACCCGCACTGACTCCTCTGGATCATGTTCAAACCCGTTATGCCAGTCCGGATGCTCGAACGCCACTGGAAACAGCGCGTCCCCAGCAAAGGTCAACCGCTCGCCACCCGAGTTCACATACACCACACAATGCCCCGGCGTGTGACCGCCAGTCAGCTTTGCAACCACGCCCGGTGCAACTTCGTATTCATCTTCGAACGTGCGCACCTTGTCGCCGTAGACAGCCATGAACTCATTGGCAGTCGACCGCAGTACATCCGGCACGGGTGACGGCATTTCAGTCTGGGTGAAATCCGGCGATTCCCAGAAGGCGACTTCGGTCGCCGTCACGTGGATCCGCACATCCGGACGCAACCGGTTCTTCACTTCGTCAACCAGCAGCCCGCCGATGTGGTCCATGTGCATGTGGGTAATCACCACATCAGTCACCGACTCCAGCTCGATCCCCGCGCCCGACAGCCGCTTGGGAAATTGTCCGGCGCGCGGGAAGCCTGGGAACTGCCCGCCTAGGCCGGCGTCGACCAGAATGGTCTGCTCACCGCTGCGCACCACCAATACGTTCAACGCCCAATCGAAAGCGTCCGGGCCGAGGAACATGTCCTTGAACCAGGCAGCGCGAACGGCCGGGTCCGCGTTGGTGGACATGGTCGATGTCGGCAGCGGCAGCACGCCATCGCTGATCACCAGCACGTCAATTTCGCCAACCCGTACCGCGTAGCGCGAAGGCACCAGCTCTTCGAACCCCGATCCCTGTTGACCGTCGGTTTCAGCCTTTGGGGCAGTGTGATTCAGATGCGTCGTCATGGTCATTCTCCTGTTGCCTGGATCGGCGAACACTCCACTTTCGGTGTGAAAGTGGCGTGTCGCCCGGAGAAATGAGTCTGCATTGCGGCGAGTGCGCTCGATACCATACGCGGGTATAGACGCCTCACGCATTAGGGTGATCAGTCTGAGCAAATGTATGAAAGGTCGCCAAAATCAGACCATGTAGAAACGGCGGCATGAGGGGGGAGCAAAGATTGAAAAAACGCGAGAAAACTACCGAGCGCCGCCCGGCCTATGAGCGGTAGCTATTTCGATGCAGTTGAGCAGTTTGTCGACGTCACAGGGTTTGGACAGGCAACCAATCACCGGAAAAATATTGGCTTCGAGGTGAGCGATCGCCTCCGGATAAGCCGTGATGAATAACGTGGGTATAGTGAAATTCATCGCGATCAGATGCTCATGCAACTCGACACCAGTTACAGCGGGCATCTGCACATCCGTTATCAGGCACTGCGTATCTGCCATGTCCTTGGAGTAGAGAAAATCCAACGCTCGGCAATAGGTGCGAACTTTATAGCCAATAGACCGTAACAAGCTGTCCAGCGCCATCCGGACAAAATCATCGTCATCAATTATGGCAATAAGTATCGAATCACTTATGTCCTGGTTCATTGAAGATGCTCACGCCATTTCCTGTTATCAGCACAATATACTCACGCCTGAAAACCCGATAACCACACCTGCGTGTCATTGAGCCACACTAAAGTATGACTGACGCGAGCAGTGCAACATCCCCTTGCACTAAACTCATGTATGAGAGACGACCTGACATCGGTCTGCTTATATGTGAGAAATAATGGCCGGTCGTTTATCTGCCTAGTGCTGCGACCCGCAATCCCCCGGCCCCATCCTGCGAAGCGAGTCGATGACCGCTCTGCGAGCAGCTAATCTCAAAGCTGAAAAAGATGTCTGGCCAGGCGCTCTCCACAAGACCCTTTAACTATCAAAACAGCGATTGCAGCGCCCCCTCTGGACCCTAGGCGTAACGGTAAACACCACCTAATGCTTCCACCCGATGGATATCAGCATGCAAATACTATGGGACGATGGCGAACGCACCTTCTGTCGCGAGCTACTGCACGATACATCCGATAATCGTACGGTGCTGGTGGCGCGCCCCATTAGCGAACAACCCCTTCCCGCCTGCCTAGGCCGCCTGGTTCACGAGTTTAGCCTAAGGGACAAACTGGATGATGCCTGGGCTGTTCGCCCCCTTGAGCTGGTTAGGGAAGGCGGGCTTATGCGACTGCTGCTGGCGGATCCGGGCGGCACGCCGCTAGTTAAACTGCTGGTGGCGCCGATGGCCGCCGAACCTTTTGTACGTATCGCAACGGGTATCGCCTGCGCTCTGGGCAAGCTCCACCAGCGAGGCCTGGTGCATAAAGACATCAAGCCCAGCCATATCTTGGTGAACTGTCCCGACGGCCAGATCCGTCTGACGGGCTTCGGTCTCACCTCACGACTACCCCGCGAACGCCAAGCCCCTGAAACCATCGCCGGCACCCTCGCCTACATGGCCCCGGAACAGACCGGGCGGATGAATCGTTCCATCGATTCACGCAGTGACCTCTATTCCTTGGGGGTCACCCTGTACGAGATGATCACCGGCTCGCTGCCGTTCACCGCCAGCGACCCGATCGAGTGGGTGCATTGCCATATCGCCAAGCAACCGCAACCCCCGAGCGCCCGGGTCGGAACCGTGCCCGAGATGCTCTCGCAAATCATTATGAAGTTACTGGCCAAGACCGCTGAGGAGCGGTACCAGACGGCCGCCAGCGTTGAACATGACTTGGGTCGTTGCCTAGCGGACTTGCAATCGCTGGGACGAATTCCCCTGTTTGCCCTAGGCGAGCAAGGCACCTCCGATCGCCTGCTGATCCCCGAAAAACTCTATGGCCGCGAGCAGGAGGTGTACACGCTGATCGCCGCGTTCGACCGGGTAATCGCCAGTAGCACGCCGGAACTGGTGCTTGTGACCGGTTACTCCGGCATCGGCAAATCCTCGGTGGTCAATGAGTTGCACAAAGCACTGGTGCCGCCGCGCGGAATTTTTGCATCGGGCAAGTTCGATCAATATCGACGCGACATCCCCTATTCGACTCTGGTTCAGGCCTTTCAAAGCCTGGTCCGTACCTTGCTGGGCAAGAACGACACGGAACTGGCGCAATGGCGCGAGGCATTGCAAACCGCGCTGGACACCAACGCGCGACTGATCACCGACCTCATCCCGGAACTCAGGCTGATCATTGGCGAGCCGCCGCCCGTACCCCCCCTTGAACCGCAACAGGCGCAACGCCGCTTTCTGTTGGTATTCAGGCGTTTCATCGGCGTGTTTGCCAAGGCGGAACATCCGCTTGCCCTGTTTCTCGACGACCTGCAGTGGCTGGACGCGGCGACGCTCGACCTGCTTGAGGACCTGCTGACCAACTCCGATGTGCGCCACCTCATGCTGGTAGGCGCCTACCGCAGCAATGAGGTAGATGACACGCACCCGCTGACCGGCAAACTTCAGGCGATTAGAAACGCCGGGGGCAAAATTGATGAAATCACGCTGGCGCCACTTGCCAAGGTACATATTGAACAGCTGATCGCCGATGCGATTCATGACGAATTGCCTCAGGTCGAACCCTTGGCCCAGTTGGTGCTGGATAAAACCGCCGGCAATCCGTTCTTCGTGATCCAGTTCTTGCAGACCCTCGCCGACGAGAAGCTGCTGACCTTCGATCATGGCGCACACCAATGGTGCTGGAACCCGGATCGCATCCACGCCAAAGGTTATACCGATAACATCGTCGACCTGATGGTCGGCCGATTGACCCGTCTGCCGCTGGAAACCCGGCAGGCGCTGCAACAACTGGCGTGCCTGGGCAACGTGGCCAGCAATACAGCACTGTCGGCCGTGCTGGGCATCCCCGAGAATCAGATTCGCACTGTGCTGTGGGAAGCCATTCGCCAGGAATTGGTCCAGCAACTGGAAGGGACTTATGGCTTCGCTCATGACCGAATTCACGAAGCTGCCTATTCACTGATTCCCATCGATACTCGCGCCCAGGCGCACCTGCGCATCGGCCGACTGCTCGCCGCTTTGACACCTGTGGCGGAGTGGGAAGACGCGATCTTCCAGGTCGTCGGCCAGCTCAACAGCGGCGCTACGCTGATCACGGACCGGGAAGAGCGCGATCAATTGGCCGAGTTCAACCTAACTGCCGGCCAGCGCGCCAAGGCTTCCACCGCCTATACTTCGGCGCTGAAGTACCTGACCAGTGGCGCGCAACTGCTGGACGATGCTGGCTGGACGCGGCGCCATGAACTGGCTTTTGCGCTCGAGCTCAACCGCGCTGAATGCGAGATGTTGACCGGGCAACTGTCGGCCGCTGACGAGCGTTTGATCCATCTGTCCACGCGCGCTGCCACCGTCATCGAACATGGCAGCGTTGCCTGTTTGCAAATGGACGTATACCTACTGCTCGATCGCAGTGACAGGGCTGTCACCGTCTGTCTCGACTACATGCGCCATGTGGGGGTTGATTGGTCGCCTCATCCGGGTGATGACGAGGTGCGCCGCGAGTACGACCAGATCTGGATATCACTGGGTAACCGCACCATCGAGCAGCTCATCGACTCGCCGATAATGCAAGACCCGGCCACTCTCATGACCGTCAGCGCCCTTGGTAAGCTGTTCCCGCCGGCCCTGCAGACCGACGACAACCTGGCCTGCCTGTCGATTTGCATGGCCATCAGCCTTAGCCTGGAAATGGGCAACGCGGACGCGTCCTGTGTGCACTATGCCAATGCGTTCCGGGTCGCAGGGCGGCGTTTTGGCGACTACCAGGCGGGTTTCCGCTTCGGTCAGTTGGCCTGCGAACTAGTGGATCGACATGGCTTGAAGCGCTTCGAGGCCAGCACCTACCTGTGCTTCTCCAATTTTGCCGTGCGTTGGATGAAACCTGTTGCGCAATGCCGCGCACTGCTGCGCCGATCCTTTATTGCCGCCAACCGGATCGGCGACCTGCCGTATGGCGCTTATGCAGGCAACAGCCAGTCTTCAGACTCCCTCTTCGCCGGTGAACCGCTATCCGATGTACAGAGCGAAGCCGAGCGGGGCTTGAAGTACGCCAGGAAAGTACGCTTCGGCCTGGTCAGCGATTTCATTGGCACGCAGCTTGGTTTTATTCGGATGCTTCGCGGCCTGACGCCGACGTTCGGCTGTTTCGACGACGGGCAGTTCGATGAGCACGCCACCGAAGCTCATCTGGCCAGTACCCCGGACCTGGCCTTGGCCGAGTGCTGGTACTGGGTGCGTAAACTTCAGGCCTGCTACCTCGCCGGCGATCCGCAGGCGGCCATGCGGGCAGCCGTCAAGGCCCGGCAATTACTCTGGACTTCTTACCTGTTTTTCGAGGAGGCCGAATTTCATTTCTATGACGCATTGACCCGTGCCGCCTGCTGCGACAGCCTCCCGATGGCGCAGCATGGGCAACACCTGATGGTGATAGCCGAACATCAGCGTCAATTCCAGGTCTGGGCCGAACAATGTCCGACCAATTTCGCCAGCCATGCCCTGCTCGTCGACGCTGAGATCGCCCGGATCGAGGGGCGTGTGCTAGAGGCTGAGCGTCTGTACGAGCGAGCCATTCATGCCGCGCAGAATAGCGGCTTCGTGCACATCGAAGCGCTGGCCAACGAGCTCGCGTCGCGTTTCTACGCCGCCCGTGGCCTGGAAAAAATAGCGCGGATCTATCTGCAGGATGCCCGCTATGGTTACTTGCGCTGGGGCGCCAACGGCAAGGTCCGGCAGCTTGAGGCACGCTATCCGTCGCTACGCACCGAAGCACAGGTGCTTGGCGCGACCACTACGATGGCCGCGTCGGTTGAACACCTCGACCTGGCTACCGTCATAAAAGTCTCGCAGGCCGTTTCCGGTGAGATCGTGCTGGAAAAGCTGATCGAGATAGTAATGCGCACCGCCATCGAACAGGCCGGTGCGCAGCGTGGCTTGTTGATCCTGTCGCAGTGCGGGGAGCACCGCATCGTGGCGCAAGTGACTGTAGCAGGACGTTCGACACTGCTGAGGGACGAGCCCATCAACGCGAGCCTGCTGCCGGAATCGATTCTCTACCATGTCTTGCGCACCCGCGAGAGCGTGTTCCTCGGCGACGCTGCGTCCCAGGCGCCATTCGCCACCGACCCGTATATCCGCCAGCACCGCGCCCGCTCCGTGCTGTGCATGCCGCTGATGAACCAGGCCGAACTGACCGGCGCGCTGTATCTGGAAAACAACCTCACCGCCCATGTGTTCAGCACGGATCGCATCGCCGTGTTGAAGCTGGTGGCAACCCAGGCCGCGATATCCCTGGAAAATGCCCGTTTGTACCGCGAGGTCCAAGAGCGTGAAGCAAAAATCCGCCGCCTGGTGGATGCGAACATCATCGGCATCGTGGTGTGGACCGACAACGGCGAAATTATCGAGGCCAACGATGCCTTTCTGCGCATGGTGGGCTACGAGCGAGCGGATCTGGAATCCGGCCTGCTGAGTTGGAGGGACCTGACGACGCCGCAATACATTGAGGTAAACGAGCGTTCCTTGGCCCAGGCTATTGCCACAGGCTACGCCCAACCCTACGAGAAAGCGTATTTCAAAAAGGACGGGCAGATCCTGCCGGTGATTGTCGGCCTAGCGATGTTCGAGGCAAACCGCAAAGAAGGCGTTGCGTTCGTTCTGGACCTGTCCGAGCGCAAACAGGCCGAAGAGAAAATACGTGAAAGCGAACGCCGTTATCGCGAGGTGCAAACCGAACTTGCCCACGCCAACCGAGTCGTGACCATGGGGCAACTCGTTGCGTCCATCGCCCATGAAGTCAATCAACCCATCGCCGCGACCATTCTCAACGCCAACGCGGCGATGCGCTGGCTCAACGCCCTGCCGCCGCAAATTGAAGAAGTGCAAAACGTGCTGGGCAGCCTGATCGCCGACGCCAATCGAGCGTCGGATGTGCTGGGGCGCATTCGTAGTCATATCCGTAAAGCGCCGCCGCAAAAGGAAGCGATGAACATCTGCGCAGCCATTGAAGAAATGATTGAGTTCACTCGAGGGCAGATCATCAAGAGCGGCGCCTCGATACAGATCCAACTTGCGGAAGCGTTGCCATGGATCGAAGGCGATCGTGTCGAACTGCAGCAGGTACTGCTCAATCTGATCATGAATGCCCTGGAGGCCATGAATGCCGTGAGCGAAAGCGAACGCCAGTTGTACATCAGTGCGGCGCTGGACGATACGGGCGACGTGTGGGTGAGCGTCAGTGACTCCGGGCCCGGGTTTGCCTCGGAAAACACCGAACAGATATTCGTTTCGTTCTACACCACCAAACCAACCGGCATGGGCATGGGCTTATCCATCTGTCGCTCGATCATCGAAGCCCATGGCGGCCGCCTGTGGGCCAGCGTCAATCGGCCCCGGGGCGCCACCGTGCAATTCACGCTGCCGGTGGCGCAATGCTGAAAGGGACGCTCTGCATTTGGTCGCCTGGCTCCACAGGGAATGCCCAGTACGGGCGGTGCTACAATTTTTCTGCCAAAAGCCTAGAGAATTAAGTATGAAAGGTAATTCCCCAACCAACGAGCCTCGCAACAGCAGCTCGATAGTATTCGTGGTGGACGATGACGCCTCCATTCGCCAGGCACTGAGCAATCTGTTCCGTTCCGCCGGCATCCGCGTCGAGACCTTCGCGTCCCCCGCAGAATATCTTCTGTACCCCAAGTCCGAAACCGCCAGTTGCCTGGTGCTCGATGTTCGGCTTCAAGGAAGCAGCGGCCTGGAATTCCAGCGTCAGCTGACCAGCTCCAATGTGAACACCCCCATCATTTTCATCACCGGCCATGGCGACATCGAGATGTCGGTCAAGGCAATGAAAGCGGGTGCCGTGGATTTCCTGGCCAAGCCATTTCGCGAACAGGACTTGCTGGATGCGGTGTCTGCCGCGCTGCAGACCGATATCAAGCGCCGGGAAACCGAACAGTTATCTTCTGACTTGCAAGACCGTTACCAGACCCTGTCGGCCCGAGAGAAAGAAGTCATGGCCCTTGCAGTGAAGGGCCTGATGAACAAGCAGATCGCCGGGCAAATGAACCTGAGCGAAATAACCGTGAAGATCCATCGCGGTCATGCGATGAAAAAAATGCAGGCCAAATCGTTCGCGGATCTGGTGCGCATGGCGGAGGCGTTGGGGCCTGGCGTGAATCATTGATGTCGCACCAGTCGGGTGCCCAATGAAGCAGAACGCTTCGCCGCCATGGCACCCGGATGAACGTCAAGAGGGCTTTCCATTGCGCCAGTAAAGGCGTGGCCCTCAATGATCAAGTGAAGACGTATGACCGCTATGGGTCGGAATCTGACCTTATTGTCTATAGTATCGACTGACACTCACGCCCCGAATGTTCATTTTGAAGGATCGCGAACGACTCTAGGTTGCTATTTCAGCCTTACGCTTGGGCTGAAGAATGGCGACACTCCAAATGACTCTAGATAGCTTGCTTCGAATTGTCCTTGCATCAAAACCTCACTCCTGCTGGGGTAGTGGCGAAGTATTTGATCTGCCATATCACGCAACTCAACGTTCAGAGTAATGTCTTGCGAAATTTCTCGCAAAAACACTCCGGCGGAAATCACCGCCCTAGTACGCTCGTTAGGCATCGTCATGGTTTTCCTATTTGCAAAGTGGTATTCAGAAGCTTAAAGGCGGGCATCCGGGCATATTGGGGGGAGCAAGCCATCCTTGATGGTAGCTGGAAGCACCGGTCATCAAGAAAGTTTAAATGATGCTGGCTAACTGGCGGCCGTCAGCCGGTCGCAAGCGCGTTTTAGGTGCATTTCAAATTTCCGCTTCTTGCCGGTGGGTGCCTGTCGCGATGGACTGCAATACACTTAAAGTTTACAGCCGTCCTCGACCCGAAACTTTGGCCTGCACGTCAGTGCACCGGTCATGACTGGGATCGAATATGTGTAAATCTAGCGATGTCTAGCAAAAATCGCTATATATCGCTAGATCTTCCTATATTTCGTTGACCTGTTCGGCCATTAGCCTCTTCCACCGTCCGCTTATGCCGTTCTCAGCCCGTCGCGACAGGCAGAAAACGGCCGATTCTGTTGAAAAAGTCGGTTCGCCCAAATGGCCTGAATATTGGCCAGTGAAAACGCCTCTTTTACACGCTGCTACGTGAAATCTGAGCCTGGAAGCCTCTGTGCCCAAAGTATAGATTTCAATCTCAGGCGCGTACTTTTCTGCCGTTGCAACCATGGCCAGCTTTTTCAACAGAGTCGGCCGTTCTCTGCAGTTCATTTCCATGCAGCTTGATGGTCAAATCCGATGAAAATGAGTGGTCAAGTCGAATGCAAATGCGTAGGCAAGTCTGTGCAATTACCTCCCCTGAAAAGAGCTTCTTTCTATGGCGAGCAATTCGCGATCGTATTCTCTGGCTGTGGCAGCCTGGAGGCAGTGCAGGTCGGAATGTTGCGAGCCCTCGCTGAAGCCAGTGTTCAATTCGACATGGTAGCGGGTGCCTCAGTGGAGCTATAAACAGGGCCTACTATGCCGCGAGGCCAAATGAATAGTGCGTCGAGGCGCTCGCCGACTTCTGGCGCGGACTGAATAACACGACATTTTCCCTATTTCCTGGCTCGATCCTGTCGAGGGCTGATCAATATGCGCTTTCACCTATCTGGCAAGCTACGAAATCACCGAAATTTGCTTTATGTGGAATTATGCAAAAATTCATAATTTCTCTCATTGTCTGTTTGGGCTATGAAACTGAAAGGTGCAAGGTGCTTGTAAGCCGACTCGGCAACACGCGTTGGGCCTAACTTTGCAGTTGGAAAGTTTAGGGGGAACTTCACATACCGCGTCAAACTAGCCTTAACAGTGGCTGAGGTCGCTAGTTGCTGCGGTGTCAGTCGCATTTATTTAGAAGTAGTCGCATTTATTTCTGAAAACTACAGCCGCCCCCCACGAGTGCAGGCCCGGAAGCCGAGTGATGGGGCTGGCGGAAGGGTCGTTGCGGCCAATGACTCAAGGGCGAGCAACTGACCACCGATTGAATCGCCGCCACTTCCAGCGCCTCAGACTCCGCCAGCGGGGGCAGCAAGCCCGGCAGACGACTCGCCAGCAGCGTCTTGCCCGTCCCTGGCGGCCCGCTGAACAGAAGATTATGAGCGCCCGCCGCCGCAATCAGCAGCGCACGCTTGGCGGCTTGTTGCCCCTGGACCTCGTTCAAGTCGGGGTAGGGTTTGCTGGCGTGAATCAAGCCATCGGAGACATAGGGTTCGACTGGCGTGTGCCCGTTGAAATGGGCGACGGCTTCCAGCAGATGATCCACCGCAATCACCTTCAAGCCGGACGCCAGGCACGCCTCCTCGGCATTCGCCCGCGGCACCATCAGCGAGCGCCCGGCCTTGCGCGCCGCCAATGCCGCCGGCAAGACGCCGCGCACGGCACGTACCGCGCCTGATAGCGCCAACTCACCCAGACATTCCACATCATCGAGCGTCAGCGTCGGCACCTGCACACTGGCCGAGAGAATCCCCAACGCAATCGCCAGGTCGAACCGCCCGCCATCCTTGGGCAAATCCGCCGGCGCCAGATTCAGCGTGATCCGCCTCGCCGGAAATTGCAGCCCCGAATTGATAATCGCACTGCGTACCCGATCCTTACTCTCTTTCACCGCCGCCTCGGGCAGGCCGACCATAGTCAGCGATGGCAAACCGTTGGCCAGATGGACTTCGACAGTGACAGCGGGTGCATCCACGCCAATCTGGGCGCGGCTGTGGACGATGGAGAGGGACATGGTCGTTCCTTGAGATGAATCGGGGCCGCTTCCTGCGGGTTTTTTGAAGGGTAGTTGGCGGAGGAGTTTCTGGCGGGGTGTTTGAGGAGGCAAACCTTCACTGGATGTTGCAGGTGCTAAGTCTGTAGGAGCCGGCTTGCTGGCGATAGCGATTGGTCAGGCGACAAATGTATCGACTGTACAACCGCGATCGCCAGCAAGCCGGCTCTTACAATTATTCGGTTTCTGCTGGTGGGCTTAGCTTCGCTTCCATCTCTGCGACCTTCGCCTCGAGTGCCTCCAGGCGTGCCCGGGTGCGCGCCAGCACGACCATCTGGCTGTCGAACTCTTCCCTGCTCACCAGGTCCAGCTTGCTGAAGCCGCTCTGCAACAGCGCCTTGAACTGGCTTTCGATTTCGCTTTTCGGCAGGGGGGTGTCGCCGCTGAAGAGGCGGGAGGCGGTGCCGGTCAGGGCGTCGAGGAAGTCTTTGGGCGCGAGCATGGGAAGAGGTCCTGATAACAATGGCGGGCAGTGTATCACGCAGTGTCTATAGTCATTTTCGCGGGCAAGGGATGCACGCTTTTCGCGCATGCGGACGGACGGCATCGCACCGTTGTTGTGCGTATCACGTTGGGTGTTGGAGTGAAGTTGTCGCCATCTGCAAGCAAAGGCTTGAAAACAGAGGATTTTGTGGAGATGGCAAGGTTTCTGCTTAGACGCTAGTGACCCATGCACTGATGCAGTCGCTGTGACGAATGCAGTGCGCCAGGCGAAACGGGGGAGTGTTTCGCAAGGAGCGGTTAACTGGCGTCGGACGGGCAGGTTAGAGCCGACGATGCGTTACAAAGCCAGGCACTGCGCTTAGACTTGAGACGGGTTTGTTTTCCTGGGGCAAGTCCACCAATTCGGGAGAGAGTTTTCATGAAGCTAGTCACTGCCATCATCAAGCCGTTCAAGTTGGACGACGTGCGCGAGTCGTTGTCCGAGATCGGCGTGCAGGGCATTACCGTTACTGAAGTCAAAGGCTTCGGTCGGCAGAAGGGTCACACCGAGCTGTATCGCGGCGCGGAGTACGTGGTCGATTTCCTGCCAAAGGTGAAGATTGATGTCGCCATTGACGACAAGGATCTCGACCGGGTTATCGAGGCGATAACCAAGGCCGCCAACACCGGCAAGATCGGTGACGGCAAGATCTTCGTGGTCAATCTGGAACAGGCGATTCGCATCCGTACCGGCGAAACCGATACCGACGCAATCTAAGCCGCCACAAACCCAACGCCCCAGGAGAAAACAATATGACTCTGCGTAAATTCGCAGGGCTAGGAGCCCTGTTGTCCATCGTAATGCCCAGCCTTGCTTTGGCGGCAGACGAAGTGGCGGCCCCAGTCCTCAACTCCGGCGATACCGCCTGGATGTTGACCTCGACAGCACTCGTGCTGTTCATGACCATTCCCGGCCTCGCGCTGTTCTACGGCGGCATGGTTCGGTCGAAAAACATTCTTTCCGTGATGATGCAGTGCTTCGCCATTACCGGCCTGATCAGCGTCCTGTGGGTCATTTATGGCTACAGCATCGCGTTCGACACCACCGGCATGGAGCAAGGCGTCGTCAACTTCAACTCGTTCTTCGGTGGCATGGGCAAGGCTTTCCTCGCCGGTGTCACGCCATCGAGCCTGACCGGCCCGGCGGCGCTGTTCCCTGAGGCGGTGTTCATCACCTTCCAGATGACCTTCGCCATCATCACCCCGGCGCTGATCGTCGGTGCCTTCGCCGAGCGGATGAAATTCTCCGCGATGCTGATCTTCATGGGCATCTGGTTCACCCTGGTTTATGCGCCGATCGCCCACATGGTCTGGTCCGGTAACGGCGGCCTGATGTGGGACTGGGGTGTGCTCGACTTCGCTGGCGGCACCGTGGTGCACATCAACGCCGGTGTGGCGGGTCTGATTGCCTGCCTGGTACTGGGCAAGCGCAAAGGCTTCCCGACCACCCCGATGGCACCGCACAACCTCGGTTACACCCTGATGGGCGCCGCGATGCTGTGGGTTGGCTGGTTCGGTTTCAACGCCGGTTCCGCTGCCGCGGCCAACGGCACCGCCGGTATGGCGATGCTGGTGACCCAGATCGCTACCGCCGCTGCAGCACTGGGCTGGATGTTCGCCGAATGGGTCACCCACGGTAAGCCAAGTGCACTGGGTATTGCTTCGGGTGTGGTCGCCGGTCTCGTCGCCATCACTCCGGCCGCTGGCACCGTTGGCCCGATGGGCGCACTGGTGATCGGTCTGGCTGCAGGCGTGGTGTGCTTCTTCTGCGCGACCACCCTGAAACGCAAACTCGGTTATGACGATTCCCTCGACGCCTTCGGCGTACACGGTATCGGCGGCATCCTCGGCGCGATCCTGACCGGTGTGTTCGCTGCACCATCCCTGGGTGGCTTCGGCACCGTGACCGACATCGCCGCACAAGTCTGGATTCAGTGCAAAGGTGTGGGCTTCACCGTGATCTACACCGCGATCGTCACCTTTATCATCCTCAAGGTCCTCGACGCCGTCATGGGCCTGCGGATCACCGAAGAAGAAGAGGCCGTCGGCATCGATCTGGCGCTTCACAACGAACGCGGCTACAACTTGTAAGCACGCGCATAAAAAACTTGCCCGGCTTGCCGGGCATTTTTTTGTCTGGAATTTGTCATTGGATGTGTGGCTGAAAGGTTTTTTCTGACAGCTTTGTGAACGTTTACGGCAGGCGTTTTTCTGCGGGCAATCGCTTACGCAATGGAAGGAATATTAGGGCCTTTGTTTTTTCCCAGAGCGCGCTAGAATGCGCCCCGAACGTGCGGAGAACTGTATGTGGCAACAGACTCTGATTACCCTGCGGGCGAGGCCCCGGGGCTTTCATCTGGTAACGGACGAGTTACTCGCCGGCTTGCCTGAACTCAAGGCGTGTCGGGTCGGTCTGTTGCATTTGTGGCTGCAGCATACCTCGGCGTCGTTGACCATCAACGAGAACGCCGATCCGGCGGTACGTCGCGACTTCGAACGATTTTTCAATCGTCTGATCCCACAAGGAACAGACGGCTATGAGCATAACGACGAAGGCCTGGACGACCTCCCGGCGCACTTCAAGGCCAGCGTGCTTGGTTGTCAGCTCAGTTTGCCGATCTCGGCAGGCCGACTGGCGTTAGGGACCTGGCAAGGCGTTTATCTGGGCGAGCACCGTGATCATGGCGGTGCTCGTAAAGTCCTCGCCACCGTGCACGGTGATGGGGCATAGCCGCTGGTCAGCAGCGGCTGTTGATTTTTTTCCGGCAGCCTTCGACAGAGGGCAAAGCTGGGCTATAACTAATCTGCTTTTCGCAAGTCATGAGGTAGAACATGAGCGACGATGATCTGGAAAACGACGACCTCGAAGTAGGCGACGAAGACGAGGCCGAAGAAGGCCTGGAAGCAGCAGCGGAAGACGTTGCTGACGACGACGGCGGTGATGCGCCCGCGCCGACTGCCAAAGGCAAAGCCAAGGCTGCGGTATCGGTCGATGAGCTGCCGAGTGTCGAAGCCAAGAACAAGGAACGCGATGCTCTCGCGCGGGCCATGGAAGAGTTTTTGGCCAAAGGTGGCAAGGTGCAGGAAGTGGAGGCCAACGTGGTCGCCGATCCGCCCAAGAAGCCTGACAACAAGTACGGCAGCCGGCCTATCTAAGGCTGCTCCGTGTTTGCTGAAAAAGCCCGCCGTCGCTGCGGGCTTTTTCATGGGTCAAACAAAATCCTTCGTAACCTTGTAGGAGCCGGCTTGCTGGCGATGGCGCCAGGTCAGGCAACATCGTTGTTGAATGATGAACCGTGATCGCCAGCAAGCCGGCTCCTACAGAGGTGATGCTGCGCTGGCATTCCAGAGCGCCAACAACGCCGGCAACTCGGTCAGGCTGCGGATTTGCGCATCTGGCGAACGGTCCGCCTCCCAAACCTTGCCCGCCGGGTTGAACCAGATTGCCCGCAGCCCCGCTTGCTGCGCCCCGGCAATATCATCACCCGGATGATCACCGATGTGCACCGCCGTCTCGGGCGTCGCACCACCACGCTGCAACGCCTCATGGAACAGCCGCGCATCAGGTTTGGCGATGCCGATGTCTTCGGCGCACAGTGCAAACTTGAAGTAGTCCGCAAGGCCCAGTCGACGCACATCGGCGTTGCCGTTGGTGACCACGCCGAGGGCGTAATGGTTGGCGAGGATCTCCAGGGTCGGTTCGACTTCTGGAAACACCTCGATCTGATGCCGAGCGTGCAGAAACACTTCGAAGCTCTTGTCCGCCAGGTCCGAGGCCTCTGCATGGGTGTAGCCGGACTCTTCCAATGCCTGGAACAGCACACGCCGACGCAGGGCGCTGATGCGATGCTTGAGGCCCGGTTCGCTGCTGAGGATGCGCTCACGAATGGCCCACAAATGCTCCACCGGCACCGCACCCAGATTGGGCGCGTGCTCGGTCAGCCATTCACGCAAAACGGCTTCTGCGCTGACGATCACCGGGGCGGTGTCCCACAGAGTGTCGTCGAGGTCGAAGGTGATCAACTGAATGCTCATGAATCGTCGCCTTTGATGCGTTTGGCCCGTGGATGGGCGCTGTCATAGACTGTGGCCAGATGCTGGAAGTCCAGGTGGGTATAGATCTGCGTGGTCTTGATGTCGGAATGGCCGAGCAATTCCTGCACCGCCCGCAGGTCCTGGGAGGACTCCAGCAAATGGCTGGCGAAGGAGTGACGCAGCATATGCGGGTGCAGGTTCTGCCCCAGTTCGCGTTCGCCGGCAGCCTTGACCCGCACCTGGATCGCCCGAGGCCCGAGGCGCCGGCCTTGCTGACTGACAAACACTGCATCGTCCGCCGGATTGGCCATCGCCCGCAGCGGCAACCATTGCTCCAACGCTTCGCGGGCCTTTTTTCCTACCGGCAACAGGCGGGTCTTGCTGCCTTTGCCGAGCACCTGGACCATACCGTCTGCAAGGTCGAGTTGATCAAGGTTGAGGCCGGTCAACTCCGAAAGCCGCAGTCCAGAGGAATAGAACAGTTCCAGAATCGCCTGATCGCGACGAGCGAGAAAATCATCCTCCACACCGCCCTCAAGCAGTTGCAACGCGCGGTCGGTGTCGAGGGTTTTCGGCAGGCGTCGTTCGCCCTTGGGCGGTGCCAGGCCGTTGGCCGGATCGTGGTCGCACAGGCCTTCGCGGTTCAGGTAGTGATAGAGCCCGCGCACTGCCGACAACAGACGCGCCAGGCTGCGTGAGGATTGGCCTTGGGCATGCAGGCGGGCAATCAGGCTGCGCAGGCGCTGAATGTCCAGTGCCGCCCAACTGCCGATGTTCTGTTTGACGCACCAGCCCAGGACTTTATCGAGGTCACGGCGGTAGGCCGACAGCGTGTGCGGCGACACCTGCCGCTCACTGCGCAGGTGTTCGCAGTAAGCGTCCAGTTGCCGTTCCATGTTCAGCGTACCGAGCGCAGGGAGCTGTTGACCCGTGGCAGCACGCGGCCCATGACTTCGGCGATGTAGCTCAGGAACAAGGTGCCCACCGAGCTTTTGTAATGCTGCGGATCACGGCTGGCGATGGCCAGGATGCCGTGGATGCCTTGATGGCTGATGGCGACGACGGCCGTGGAGCCAATCTGTTTGCGCTGTTCTTCGCCGAACAAAAAGTCCAGCTCATGTTCACGCAGGCTGCCACTGACGCTTTTGTCTTCGAGCAGCAGGCCACCGATGGCCACTTGGGCCTCGGCGTGAGTGACCCAGCGGCCCACCGGCATGGCGTTGTCGCCCAGCAGGATGAGGCTGACGAAGGGCACCTGGAAATCCTGGCGCAGGCTGTCTTCGACGCAGATCACCACGTCTTCCAGGCTGGTGGCATCCATCAGCGCGAGAATCAGGCGGCGGGTCTTGTCGAAGAGGCGGTCGTTGTCGCGGGCCACATCCATCAAGTGCGACAGACGGTGACGCAGTTCGATGTTGCGGTCGCGCAGGATGGTCATCTGCCGCTCCACCAGCGAAACGGTGTCGCCGCGCCGGTGGGGAATGCGCATTGCCGGTAGCAATTCTTCGTACTCGACGAAGAAGTCCGGATGAGCCTCCAGGTACGCGGCGACTGCCGCCGCTTCCAGGCTCTCGGACGCAGATTCGTCGGACTGTCGGGCTGGTACCTGTGGCTTGTCGGTCATGGCTTTGGCTCACTCAAAGACGTACTTGTCCTTCGTATACGCGGACTGCCGGGCCGGTCATCAGCACCGGTTGGCCAGGGCCTGCCCACTCAATGGACAGGCGCCCGCCAGGCAGGTCGATCAACAACGGCGAATCCATCCACCCCTGACTGATCGCGGCTACTGCCGCGGCACAAGCGCCGGTGCCGCAGGCCTGGGTTTCCCCGGCACCGCGTTCCCAGACGCGCAACTGCGCGCGGCCCCGGTCGATGACCTGGAGAAAACCGACGTTGACCCGCGCCGGGAAGCGCGGGTGATGTTCGATTTTCGGCCCCAGTTCATGCACGGGTGCATTGTTGATGTCACTGACCCGCACGACGGCATGGGGATTGCCCATGGACACGGCGGCCAGCTCGACCGGCGTACCGTCGACGTCAACCTGATAACTTATCGCCTGCTCCGGTGCCTGGAACGGAATATCCGCCGGTACCAGGCGCGGGGCGCCCATGTTCACGCCGATCTGGCCGTCGCTACGAACGTCCAGTTCGATGATGCCGCCTTTGGTCTCGACGCGAATCTGCCGCTTTGCGGTCAGGCGCTTGTCGAGGACGAAGCGGGCGAAACAACGCGCACCGTTGCCGCATTGTTCCACTTCGGACCCATCGGAATTGAAGATCCGATAGCGAAAATCCACATCCGGGTTGCTCGGCGCTTCGACGATCAGCAATTGATCGAAACCGATGCCGGTGTGCCGATCGCCCCATTGCTTGGCATGCTTGGGCAGAATATGCGCGTGCTGGCTGACCAGGTCGAGGACCATGAAGTCATTGCCCAGGCCGTGCATTTTGGTAAAACGCAGCAGCATGGCTTACTCCGGCAGCAGGCTTTCGCCAGCAAACAACTCGGCTACCGTCTCACGGCGACGCACTTCAAATGCCTGATCACCGTCCACCAACACTTCAGCGGCACGGCCGCGGGTGTTGTAGTTGGAACTCATGACAAACCCATAGGCGCCAGCCGAATGCACGGCCAGCAGGTCGCCTTCTTCCAGGGCCAGTTCACGCTCCTTGGCCAGGAAGTCGCCGGTTTCGCAGATCGGGCCGACGATGTCGTAGGCGCGGGCAGCGGCGGTACGCGGGCGCACGGCGGTGACGTCCATCCAGGCTTGATACAGCGCCGGGCGGATCAAGTCGTTCATGGCCGCATCGACGATGGCGAAGTCTTTGTGCTCGGTGTGCTTGAGGTACTCGACCTGGGTCAGCAGTACGCCGGCGTTGGCGACGATGAAGCGGCCCGGTTCGAACACCAGCGCCAGGTCGCGTCCGTCGAGACGCTCGCGCACGGCCTTGATGTAGTCGGCAGCCAGTGGCGGCTCCTCGTCCTTGTATCGCACGCCCAGGCCACCACCGAGATCGATGTGGCGCAGGTAAATGCCACAATCGCCGAGGCGGTCGACCAGGCCCAGCAGGCGGTCGAGGGCGTCGATGAACGGCGGCAGGGTGGTCAGTTGCGAACCGATGTGGCAATCGACGCCGACCACTTCCAGGTTCGGCAACTGCGCGGCACGCACGTACACGTCTTCGGCGTCGGCGATGGCGATACCGAACTTGTTCTCTTTGAGACCGGTGGAAATGTACGGGTGGGTGCCGGCATCGACGTCCGGGTTCACGCGCAGCGAAATCGGCGCGCGAACGTTCAGCTCGGCGGCAACCACTTGCAGGCGTTCCAGTTCGTCGGTGGATTCGACGTTGAAGCAGTGCACGCCGACTTCCAGGGCGCGACGCATGTCGTCACGGGTCTTGCCGACGCCGGAGAACACGATCTTGTCGGCGCTGCCGCCAGCGGCCAGAACGCGCTCCAGCTCACCACGGGAAACGATGTCGAAACCGGCGCCCAAACGCGCCAGGACATTCAGTACGCCCAGGTTGGAGTTGGCCTTGACCGCAAAGCACACCAGGTGCGGCATGCCGGCCAGCGCATCGGCGTAAGCCAGGTATTGAGCTTCGATGTGCGCGCGCGAGTAAACGTAGGTCGGTGTACCAAAGCGATCAGCGATAGCAGACAGGGCAACACCTTCCGCGAACAGTTCACCGTCACGGTAGTTAAAAGCGTCCATGATGTTCCCTTATTGGTAGACGTCGTGCTTGTGTGCCTTGGACGGCTGCTTTTGCGAGGACTGTGCCTGCTCTGCAGGGTCCTGGCTGTCGTCCGGCAGATACAACGGGCCTTTTTGACCACAGGCCGACACGAGACAGGCGACCGCGAGGAGCGCGGCAAGGGAAGAGATCAGGCGCTTCATGGCGAAATCCTTGAAAATGCATTAATTGCGCCGGAGTATACCGGCCACCCGGCAGCTTGCCTATGCGAGGGGGCTCCCGTCCGGCGGGGCTTGGGTGGATGCAGGTAAGTCGTGCGCAATCCATTGTGGGAGAGGGCTTGTGTGGCGAGGGAGCTTGCTCCCGTTCGGCTGCGAAGCAGACGCAATGCTTTTGGGGCCACTTCGCGACCCAGCGGGAGCAAGCTCCCTCGCCACGCAAGCGGGCTCCCGCAGGAACAGTGTTTGATGTACCTATAGCATCGCTTGGTCGTTATCCTTTGCAATCGACAGGGCGCGCCCGTATCTTGCGGCGCTTGAGCCTGATCAGACATTTTTTGAGGTTGCCGCAATGAGTTTGTCCGAAGCCCGTTTCCACGATCTGGTCGACGAAACCCAGGAAAAACTGGAAGACATCTTTGACGAAAGCGATCTGGATATCGATCTGGAGAGCTCGGCCGGTGTGCTGACCGTCAAGTTCGAGAATGGCACCCAGTTGATCTTCAGTCGCCAGGAGCCTCTGCGTCAGCTGTGGCTGGCGGCCGTATCCGGTGGTTTCCACTTCGATTACGACGAAGAAAGCGAGCGCTGGATGTGCGACAAGAGCGAAGAGCAACTGGGCGAAATGCTTGAGCGCATCGTCAAGCAGCAGGCCGGTGCCGAATTCGATTTCGAAGGCCTGTGAGATCGTGACCCAGCCTGCACCTGTGCGCCCTCCCAAGCCGCTCTACAGCAATGTCAGTCCTGCGGTGCCGTCGCCGTGCAGCGGTGTGTGTCGCCTGGATGAGCAAAAAGTCTGCCTGGGCTGCTTTCGCCATGTCGAGGACATCCGCGAATGGCGCTCGGCGGATGATGAGCGTCGACGGGTGATCTGCACCCAGGCCGCGCACCGCAAAGCCAACACCTGACCCGCAACAAATACGGGCTCCGGGCCATGGCTTGTATATTTTTTGAGCTGTGATAGTGTCCGGATACGCCTCAACCCATCGAGGCTTGTGAAAACCCCGCCTTCTTCTGGCGGGGTTTTGCTTTTTTCGCGCAGAAGAAAGGAGTCTGCCCTGATCATGACCGCACCTTCCATCACCCTTACCCGTCTGGACGTTCAGCGTCTGGAGCGTCTGATCGACAGCCTGGATGACACGCTGCCGGGCGTTATCGCGCTGCAAACCGAACTGGATCGCGCCGATACTCTGGTCGGCCACGATGAAGTGCCCGCCGATGTCGTGACCATGAATTCCCGTGTGCATTGCCGCGAAGAAAGCAGTGGCAAGGATTATCACCTGACGCTGGTGTACCCCAAGGATGCCAATGCCGATGAAGGCAAAATTTCCATTCTGGCGCCGGTCGGCAGTGCCCTGCTGGGCCTGAAGGTCGGTCAGCATATCGACTGGCCGGCACCGGGTGGCAAGACGCTGAAGCTGACCTTGCTGGAAGTCGAATCGCAGCCAGCCCTCGGTGGCCATTTCCCCGAATGACGCCCGTCAGACCTGCTCGAGCGCTGCGTTCAATGCACGCTCCAGGTCGGCCTTGTAGCGCAAATAAAGATTGCTTGAACCCTGAACATCACCGAGCAGGCCAGACAGGTCCAGGTCGGTGATGTAGCAGCGGTAACGTTCGGTCTCGCGGCGCTGCTCGACAATCTCCCGGGCGACCACGCTGAACAGTTGGTCGCCGTGCTCCAGCTCTGAAAACTCCCGTTGATTGCAATACAGCGTGACCTGCACCTTGCCCGGTGCGGCTTTGCCGACGATCGCCTGTACGTCGTAGAACGGCTTGTTGACCGGGGTTTGTGGTGCCGGCCGGGCCTCGACCCGGCGCGCTCGGCCTGGACCGTTCGGCAGTAGCTGGTAATACAGGATGTGCGGATTTTTCGGCTGCGCCGAATCCATCGGCAGCGCCGCGTCACGCCGGTATTGAATCGACAGCAGAAACCGTTGCAACGGCACCAGCAGGCTCTGCTCGTCATGCCAGGGCAAGCGCTGATGCCACATGGCATTGAGTTCATCGAGCACGTACAGATCGGCCAGGCCTTCGCTCACCCGATAGAACACTTGAATGCTGTCAGGCTGGCCCATGGGCAGCAACAGTGACAGGTCGTGATCTTCCAGCGCCATCGGGTCCAGGTGCAGCGGGCTGTAGCCGGACTGTTCCTGCGCCAGGTACTCGAACAGGGCCGGCAGCGAGGTGAGGGCTGCATGCTTGACCTGGCCAGGCACCAGCTCAAGTACGTGGTAATGGTGCTGGACCTGGATCAGGTAGCGCAGATTGAGTTGGCTCAGCAGCAGGTTCTGCGCGGTGTCGAGAATGTCTTCGACGCGCTGGGCGATGAACTGCGCGCGGTTGTGGCAGAAACAACGCACGCGCAACTTCGGCTGCAGCGGGCCGTCCGGCAGGTTGTTGAGGTAATCACGCAGGCAGTCGAGCAGGGCGTGAAGGCCGTCGTAGCGGCTGACCAGCACTTCGTTCCAGCTGTTGAGCGTGACCTGGTCGAGGGTCATCACCAGGTTCTCCCGGACCCCGGCATAGCTCAGTGAATCGGTACGCTCGGTGGTCATCAGGATGTTCAAGTCGCGGTGATGCTTGAGCGGGTCGACACCCACGTTTACCAGAATCAGCACTTCGCTCGGCACGCTGGCGCGCAGCAAGGGCTCTTCGGCAACGGTCGGCAGCGGCAAGGGAATGCTTTGTTGCAAGCTGCCGAGCAAATTGAACAGCTCGAATTCGCTCAAGTCGCTGCTGCCGGGGTGCAAGGCCAGGCGCGTGCTGCTGTCGATCACGCCGTTGCGATGGCACCAGGTGAGCAATTCGAGCAGATGCCGGCTGCGCTTGATCGGCGCGAAATGCTCCCATTCAAGGGCAGTCAGGCTGCCGTTGTACAAGCCCCATAGGCTTTGCCCGGATTCCTTTTTGTCGGGCGAGTGCACCAGCGTCAGAGTGTCCTCGGCCAGGTCCGGGGCGATGCCCGGATTGATGAACTCGACCTTGTCGGCTTTTCGCTCGAACGCCGCATACAGGCGGCGTCCCAGCACGCTGAGATCGCGTTTGTTGATCAGGCTGACGGTTTGTTCGTTGCGGGCAAACTGGGTCAGGAAGCGGTAGCTGTAATTCAGCTCGTTGACCAACGCGCGACGCTCCGAACTGACTTGCCGGACTTTCCACTGGCTGCGGCTGTCGAGCAGGGCCAGTTGGCGCGGGTCCCACTTCCATTCATGGGCCAGGCGTTCAAGCAGCGAACGTTGCCAGCTCTGGGTACGGCCGCCGCTTCCGGTCAGCTTGCGATTGACCTTCAGGTACAGCGCGCGCCGCACCAGTTCCAGGCGTTCCGGTTCATTTCGGGCAATGAGGTACTCCTCGATGCGCCGGTAAACCACGACGTACGGGTCCAGTTCATCAAGGTCGAGCTGATTGGCGAACACCGCTTGTTTGAAGCGCAGACTCAAGCACTGGACCTTGGGGTGTTCGCTGGCGTAGACCTCGGTCAGCAGCAGCTTGAGGACTGATTTGTATGGCGACTCAATGCCCTTGAACAGTTGCCAAAGGCCGGCGCCGACGAATTCGCCGGGTGGAATAAACGCCAGGTGCCCCAGGTCCAGGCTTTCGTCGGCGCGGATGAAACGCTTGGACAGCAGCGTGTGGGTGTAGCGGTCGTAACTCGATTCTTCGTAGACCGGCACCAGCCACCAGATCGGTGTGCGTCCCGCCAGCCAGATCGCAGTGCGATAGAACTCGTCGAGAAGCAGGTAGTGCTGGGTCGTGCCGCAGTTTTCCGAACTCAGTTGATTGTCGCGCTCGCCCCGAACGAAACGAACCGGATCGATCAGGAAGAAGTGCGCCTCGGCGCCCTGGTTGGCAGCCCAGGCTTCAAGCAGCTGGCATTTCTTGCGCAGCTCGGCGAGCTCGTTTTCGCTCAAGTCCGGGCTGTGGCACACCCACACGTCCATATCGCTCTGATCGGCCTGGGCCAGGGTGCCGAGGCTGCCCATCAGAAACAGGCCGTGAATCGGCCGTGGCGGATTGCTGCCGTGGCGCGGCTTGTAGGAAAACGAGCGGGTCAGGCGCTGGGCTTCGGCGAGGACATTGGTGTCCGGCTCGAAATTCGACACCCCGGCCGGCGTGTTGCCCGAAACGTAACCCGGCAACAGTGGATGGTTGACGTGGAAGAACAACGGCAAAAGGCTCAACACCGCCTGCTGGCGCGTGGACAGGCCCTCAACGGCGCGACCCAGACGGCCCTCATTGAGCTTGAGAAAACGTGCGCGCAGCTGGTTGAGAACCTTTCGGTCGATTCCTTCGTCCAGATCGGGGCGGATTTCATGGGTGCGGGTCATGTCAGCTCAAACCGGCTCGCAGGGCTCGGATGTGGGGCTCTCGGGTGAGGGGCAGTTTAGCGCCTCGGCCTCGGGATTTTTAAGCTGATTTTGTTTTTTGACGTCAGATTTCTATCGCGTGGCGACAGCAGCTGGCAGAGGCGGGTAACCGGGCATGCCCGCGGAAATCCCATGGCGGGGTTTCCGTGGGCGATTCGATGGAATTCAGGCTGTTACTTCGGCGTTAAGAATGGTCAGCACGGTTTGCACATTTTGCGCGGCATCGCGACCCAGGCTGGTCAGGTAACCGCCGTCAGGCTGGTCGGTGAGTTCTTTTTCAAAGAGACGTTTGGCGGCGGCAATGTGTTTCGGGGCAGCGGTCTGATGAATTTTCAGACCTTCCTGGGAACTGTCCAGGTTGAAGAGTGCGAGGACTTCCAGTTCGGCAACCAACTCAGGGGTAAGCGACATAAGGACTCCAGACTTTCTAGGAATTGGACGACAGCGCTCCTAAGGTGAACCCGCTTGTGCGGCATGTCCAGTGCTCGCGACAGGGTTTTTTCGCCTTGGGCAGCATTCCCCGTCGGGCCGTGTGGCAGCGGGGTGTTTGCAGTGTAGTCAGGTGCCGGGGGGTGGCAGGCAGGATTGGCAACAAAATGTGTGGAGGAGCATTTGTGTGGCGAAGGAGCTTGCTCCCGCTCGACTGCGAAGCAGTCGCAAAGCTTTGGACCGCTTCGCGACCCAGCGGGAGCAAACTCCCTCGCCACAGAAACTGCTGTCGATGCTTATTTCTTTTCCGGCGGCAACTCTGGCAAGGCCCGCAATGCGGCTTCATACCATTCAGTATTGAACGCGCGGTCTTCTTCGAGGATCGCGTCGATTTCTACCGCTAAAACGTGAGCCATGAGATTGAGGATTTCTTCTCGCTCGTAACCTACCAGGGTCAACTTGTTGAACGTTGCCTTGGCCGCTGGCGGGTTGTCACTTTCGATCTGGTTTTCGATGGCTTCGACCAGCGTATTTTCGGCGAACTCTTCTTCGTCGGCATCGATATCGGTTGGCTCGCTCATGGCAGGCTCCTTGGGGAAAGGTGGCCAGTTTACCCGTATTCAGGCGCGTGATGCTGCTGGCAAGAAACCACAGAGCGATCTATAAAAGGGCACTGCCCACCCCGCACGGCCTGGAGGCTATGTGATGCTCAAGCTTTATGGATTTGCCGTCAGCAACTACTACAACATGGTCAAACTGGCACTGCTGGAAAAAGGCCTGCCGTTCGAAGAAGTGCCGTTTTACGCCGGGCAAACCCCGCAAGCGCTCACCATCAGCCCGCGTGGGAAAGTACCGGTGTTAGGCGCCGAGCAGGGTTTCATCAATGAAACCAGTGTAATTCTCGAATACATCGAGCAAAGCCAGAAAGGCACGCCACTGCTGCCAAGTGATCCTTTCGAGCGAGCGCAGGTAATGGCGTTGGCCAAGGAGATCGAGTTGTACATCGAACTGCCGGGCCGGGCTTGCTATGCGCAAGCATTCTTCGGCATGACAGTGCCTGATGCGATCAAGGAAAAGACCAAAACCGAGTTGCTGCTAGGCATCGCTTCCCTGGGCAGGCACGGCAAATTCAGCCCCTATGTGGCGGGCGACAGTTTAAGTGTGGCGGATTTGTATTTCCTGTACAGCGTGCCGTTGGCTTGCGGGGTCGCCAAGAAGTTGTTCGACATCGATTTGCTTGCCGAGCTGCCGGCGGCCAAGGCGCTGTTGCAGCGGCTGGAGCAGAATCCGAATGTGCAGCGGATTGCGGCTGACAAGGAAGCGGCCATGCCGGCGTTTATGGCGATGATCGCGGCCAAGAAGTAAGTTTGTAGCGCTATTGAGTCAGTCATCGAGGGCAAGCCCGCTCACACAGGGATCATACTGAACCTGTGGGAGCGGGCTTGCCCGCGATGCGTTTAACGGCTGGCGAGCAACGCCTGACCGCGAGCTACAGCCTGCTTCACCTGCGCCGGCGCGGTGCCGCCGATGTGGTTACGGGCATTGACCGAGCCTTCCAGGGTCAGCACGGCGAACACGTCCTGGTCGATCTGATCGCTGAACTTGCGCAGTTCTTCCAGGCTCATCTCCGCCAGGTCCTTGCCGCTTTCCACGCCGTACTTCACGGCGTGACCGACGATTTCGTGGCAATCACGGAACGGCAGGCCACGACGCACCAGGTAGTCGGCCAGGTCAGTGGCAGTGGAGAAGCCGCGCAGTGCCGCTTCACGCATCATCGCGTGCTTGGGCTTGATCGCCGGGATCATGTCGGCGAAGGCGCGCAACGAGTCGCGCAGGGTATCGGCGGCGTCGAACAACGGTTCCTTGTCTTCCTGGTTGTCCTTGTTGTAGGCCAGCGGCTGGCCTTTCATCAGGGTCAGCAGGCCCATCAGCGCGCCAAACACACGGCCGGACTTGCCACGCACCAGCTCCGGCACGTCCGGGTTTTTCTTTTGCGGCATGATCGAGCTGCCGGTGCAGAAACGGTCCGGCAGATCGATGAACTGGAACTGCGCGCTGGTCCACAGCACCAGCTCTTCGGAGAAACGCGACAGGTGCATCATCGCAATACTGGCGGCCGAGCAGAATTCGATGGCGAAATCGCGATCGGACACGTTGTCCAGCGAGTTGCCGCCGACGGCGTCGAAGCCCAGCAGTTGCGCGGTGTATTCGCGGTCGATCGGGTAGGTGGTGCCAGCCAGCGCGGCGCTGCCCAGAGGCATGCGGTTGGTGCGCTTGCGGCAGTCCACCAGGCGCTCATAGTCGCGGCTGAGCATTTCGAACCAGGCCAGCATGTGGTGCCCGAAGGTCACCGGCTGGGCAGTTTGCAGGTGAGTGAAGCCGGGCATGATGCTGCCAGCTTCGCGCTCGGCCTGTTCCAGCAAGCCTTTTTGCAAGCGGGTAATTTCGCCGAGGATCAGGTCGATCTCGTCGCGCAGCCACAGGCGGATGTCGGTGGCGACCTGGTCGTTGCGGCTGCGGCCGGTGTGCAGCTTTTTACCGGTCACACCGATGCGGTCGGTCAGACGCGCTTCGATGTTCATGTGCACGTCTTCGAGGTCGACGCGCCAGTCGAACTGGCCGGCCTCGATTTCACCCTGGATGGTCTTCAGGCCATCGGTGATGCTGTCGCGCTCGGCATCGGTCAGCACGCCGACCTTGGCCAACATGGTGGCGTGGGCGATCGAGCCCATGATGTCGTGGCGATACAGGCGCTGGTCGAAAGTGACGGAGGCGGTGAAGCGGGCGACGAAGGCGTCGACGGGTTCACTGAAGCGGCCGCCCCAGGACTGATTGGTCTTGTCAGTGCTCATGAATTCGCTCGTATCGGCTGAAGAAAGATGGCGTTGAAGCTGGCGCGGATAATAACAGGGTTGCCAATCGTGTCGGTGACACTGGTCGACTGGTTTTTCATGTCGTGACTCATGCCAGGTACAGGCCTTGTGCAAATTGCATAACGATATTTTTCAATTGAGCAATATCGTCTCGGCAACCGTCTACAGTTGGTCAATAGGATCAGCGCACTTCCCGGTGCCAATGCTGCCTATAAGAAGAGGGGGTGTTCGTATTGCGTATCAGCAAACCCTGTGGCGATGTGTCGCCAAAGCGGGCCTGGGCCGCTAATCGCCCGGCAGATGAAAATTTAGCTGCCCGACCAGCGGCACTTTTTGACGCTCGCGCTAGTCTTAGCGTGGATCGCGGTGACGGACGTCACTTCACCTGTCTACGCTATCCTTGTGCGAGACTCACGCAGGAATCCAGCGCAATATGAATGTCCTGATCGTTGATGACGACCCCCTAGCCCGCGAGCGCCTGAGCCGAATGGTTGGCGAACTCGAGGGATACAGTGTCCTGGAGCCTAGCGCCACGAATGGCGAAGAAGCGTTGGCACTGATCGACAGCCACAAGCCGGACATCGTGCTGCTCGATATCCGGATGCCGGGCCTCGATGGCCTGCAAGTAGCTGCGCGATTGTGCGAACGCGAAACTCCGCCCGCCGTGGTGTTTTGCACCGGGCCCGATGAATTTGCCGTGGAAGCCTTACAGGCCAGCGCCGTAGGCTATCTGGTGAAACCTGTGAGAACTGAACATTTACATGACGCGTTAAAAAAAGCCGAGCGCCCCAATCGTGTTCAACTCTCGGCCCTGACCCGCCCCGCCGCCGAAAGTGGCAGTGGTCCCCGCAGCCACATCAGCGCGCGAACCCGTAAAGGGATCGAGCTGATTCCGCTGGATCAGGTGGTCTACTTCATCGCGGATCACAAATACGTGACCTTGCGCCATGAAGCGGGCGAAGTGCTGCTCGACGAGCCACTCAAGGCCCTCGAAGACGAATTCGGTGACCGTTTCGTGCGCATCCACCGTAACGCGCTGGTGGCTCGTGAGCGCATCGAGCGCTTGCAACGCACGCCGCTTGGGCATTTCCAACTGTTCCTCAAAGGCCTGAATGGTGACGCATTGATCGTCAGTCGGCGCCATGTGGCGGGCGTGCGGAAAATGATGCAACAGCTTTAACTCGCTGTCCGCAGGCGAGTTCCACACCCGATTGCCGGATATCCGGGGCCAGGGAGGCCGAGTAGTTTCTGATACAAGTCAAAGTGGATTTGGCTGAGCTGTTATTATCCGTCGTATCTTTTCAGTACGGATTGATCCATGTCCTCTCGCCAAATCCGCATCGCCACCCGCAAAAGTGCTCTCGCCCTGTGGCAGGCCGAATACGTCAAAGCCCGTCTGGAAGAGGCCCATCCGGGGCTGCTCGTGACGTTGGTCCCAATGGTCAGTCGTGGCGACAAGCTGCTCGATTCGCCATTGTCGAAAATCGGTGGCAAAGGCCTGTTCGTCAAGGAACTGGAAACCGCGCTGCTGGAAAACGAAGCCGACATCGCCGTGCATTCGATGAAAGACGTGCCAATGGACTTCCCTGAAGGGCTCGGCCTGTTCTGCATCTGCGAGCGCGAAGACCCGCGCGATGCGTTCGTCTCCAATACCTATTCCAGCCTGGATCAATTGCCGCAAGGCAGCATCGTCGGTACATCGAGCCTGCGCCGTCAGGCCCAGTTGCTGACCCGTCGACCGGACCTGGAAATCCGCTTCCTGCGCGGCAACGTCAACACCCGTCTGGCCAAGCTGGATGCGGGCGAATACGACGCCATTATTCTCGCCGCGGCCGGTTTGATCCGGTTGGGCTTTGAAGATCGCATCACCTCGCCCATCAGTGTCGACGACAGCTTGCCGGCCGGTGGCCAGGGCGCCGTCGGCATCGAGTGCCGGACTGCCGACAGCGAGATTCACGCGCTGCTGGCGCCGCTGCATCATCAGGACACGGCCACCCGCGTGACCGCCGAACGAGCCCTCAACAAACACCTCAATGGCGGCTGCCAAGTGCCCATCGCCTGCTACGCCGTGCTTGAAGGCGAGCAGGTCTGGCTGCGTGGCCTGGTGGGCGACCCGAGTGGCGGCCTGCTGCTCAGTGCCGATGCGCGTGCGCCACGTGGCGCTGCCGAAGCGTTGGGTGTGCAGGTGGCCGAAGATCTTTTGAGCCAGGGCGCCGCCGACATTCTCAAGGCGGTCTACGGCGAGGCAGGTCACGAGTGACGGGTTGGCGCCTGCTGCTGACGCGTCCGGCGGATGAGTCGGCGGCGCTGAGTCGCTACTTGGCCGAGCGGGGGATTTTCAGCAGCAGCCTGCCGCTTTTGGACATAGCCCCGATCCCGGCCTCTGAGACAATGCTCGACGTGATTCGGGATCTGGACCGCTATTGCGCCGTGATCGTGGTCAGCAAACCCGCTGCGCGAACAGGCGTCGAGTTGCTCGACCGGATCGGCGTGCACCCCAGGCATGTGAAGTGGTTCAGTGTCGGTGCGGCCACCGCGCAGATCCTTGAGGAGCGCGGCCTGGACGTGTGCTTTCCCGAGACCGGCGATGACAGCGAGGCCTTGCTTGAATTGCCGCGGTTGCGCGAGGCTATCGCCCGACCTGATCCACGGGTACTGATTCTTCGCGGCGAGGGCGGGCGCGAGCTGCTGGCCGAGCGCTTGCGTGAGCGAGGTGCTAGTGTCGAGTATCTGGAGTTGTATCGTCGCGAACTGCCGCAGTACCCGCCGGCAGCGTTGTCGCAGCGGATTGAAGCGGAACGCCTGAACGCGCTGGTGGTCAGCAGTGGACAGGGTTTCGAGCACCTGCATCAATTGGCCGGCGATGCCTGGCCGCAGTTGGCGCGTTTGCCGTTGTTTGTACCAAGCCCCAGGGTCGCCGAGCTGGCACGTGCCGCCGGGGCCATAACAGTTGTGGATTGTCGTGGCGCGAGTGCCGCGGCATTGCTGACGGCGCTACGGGAGCATCCCGAGCCCGTTCTCTAATGCAAAGGATGGATACGTGAGCGAAACAGCCTTGCCTAAAGATGACTCGCGGCCTGTGCTTGATGCGCCGGTTGATGTGCCTGTTAATGAAACGCCGCTTCCCCCTGCCGCAGAGCAGCGCCGAGGCAATGGGCTGGCAGTCGTCGCGCTGCTGCTGGGCGCCGCCGGTATCGCGGTGGGTGGTTGGGGTGTCTGGCAGGTGCGTCACCTGCAAGCGACCCATCAACAGCAATTGAGCCAGGTGCAGGCGCTGAGCGACGAGGCGCAAAGCCTGAAGCTCAATGAACAACGCTTGAGCGCACGTCTCGAGCAACTGCCGGGCGCCGATGTGCTGGAAGAGCGCAGCCGTCTGGTGGTTCAGTTGCAGGGTGAGCAACAGAAACTCAATCAGCGTCTGGAAACCGTCCTTGGCGCCAGCCGCAAGGATTGGCGCCTGGCCGAAGCCGAGCACTTGTTGCGTCTGGCCAGTCTTCGATTGTCGGCACTGCAGGACATCAGCAGCGCCCAGGCGCTGGTGCAGGGCGCTGATGAAATTCTCCGCGAACAGAATGATCCCGGCTCTTTTGCCGCTCGCGAGCAAGTGGCTAAAACCCTGGTGGCCCTGCGCAGTACCGAACAACCGGATCGCACCGGTTTGTTCCTGCGACTGGGCGCACTGCGCGATCAAGTGGTCAGCCTTACCGAGCTCGCGCCCGAGTACAAGGATCGGGGCGAATCCCTGTTGGGGCTCACCGCCGATGGCGATGGCGCCAGTCGTTGGGCGCAATGGTGGGATCAGATCTCGCGCTATATCCGCATCGATTTCAACGCCGACAAGAATGTCCGTCCGTTGCTGGCCGGGCAGAGCCTGAGCCAGGTGCGCCTGGCGTTGAGCCTGGCGCTGGAGCAGGCACAATGGGCTGCACTCAACGGCCAGGCCGCGGTTTACAGCCAGGCGCTGGACGAGGCGCGAGACGTGCTCAAAGGCAACTTCAACCCGGATAATCCGCAGAGCAAAGTGATGCTCGAGCAGGTGGCCGAACTCAGCAAACAGCCAGTCACCGTGGTCACCCCGGACCTGACCGGCACCCTGAGTGCGGTGCAAGGTTATCTGGAGCGGCGTAACGTCAATGCCGAGGACTCGGTCAAGCCGCTGGCCAAACCTGCTGCGAATACCGCGCAGGAGGCCACCCCATGAAACGCCTCTATGTGATCGTGTTTCTGGTCATCGCGGCGGCGGCCGCGCTGGGCCTGGCCATCGCTGAGCATTCCGGTTACGTGCTGATTGCCTACAAGAGCTTTCGCTTCGAATCGAGCCTGTGGGCAACGCTGGCGTTGGTGGCGGTGCTCTGGCTGGTGTTCTGGGGCATCAAGGCGTTGATCGAGTTGGTGATGACGTCCAGCGGCGTGGTCAATCCGTGGTCGCGGCGCAATCGCAGTCGTCGGGTGCAGGTGGCCATCGAACACGGGCAGCTGGACCTGGCCGAAGGTCGCTGGGCCAGTGCGCAGCGTCATCTGCATCGCGCCGCGGAAGCTGAACGCCAACCGCTGCTTTACTATCTCGGCGCTGCCCGCGCGGCGAACGAACAAGGTCATTACGAAGAGAGTGACAACCTTCTGGAGCGTGCTCTGGAGCGTCAACCCCATGCCGAGTTGGCGATTGCCTTGAGTCACGCGCAATTGCAGACCGACCGTGGCGATACCGATGGTGCCCTCGCCACCTTGCAAGCCATGCACGAGCGACACCCGCATAACGCGCAGACGCTGCGCCAGTTGCAACGTCTTCACCAACAGCGGGGTGATTGGTCGGCGGTAATCCGCCTGCTGCCTGAGTTGCGCAAGGATAAAGTCTTGCCCAAGGCCGAGCTGGCTGAACTGGAGCGCCGCGCCTGGGGTGAGAACCTGTCTCTGGCAGCGCATCAGGACGCGGATGGAGCCGTCGGTCTGCAAACGCTCGAACGCGCCTGGCAGCAACTGACATCGGCTCAGCGCCAGGAACCGCAACTGGTGCTGGCCTATGCCGAGCAACTGCGTCAACTCGGCGCTCAGGCCGAGGCCGAAGACGTCTTGCGCACCGCACTCAAACGCGGCTACGACAGCCATCTGGCGCGTCTCTACGGGTTGGTGCGTGGCAGTGATCCGGCGCGTCAGCTACAACTGGCCGAAGGCTGGCTCAAGGAACATCCCGCCGATCCGAGCCTGTTGCTGACCCTGGGGCGCTTGTGTCTGCAAGCCAGCCTGTGGGGCAAGGCCCGGGACTATCTGGAAAGCAGTCTGCGTGTGCAGCGCAACCCGGAAGCCTGTGCCGAGCTGGCGCGGCTGCTGGCGCAAATGGGCGACACCGAGCGCAGCAATCAACTGTTCCAGGAAGGCCTGGGCATGCTGGATGAGCGCTTGTTGGCAGCACCGTTACCGGTACTCGCTCACGCTTGATGGTTTAACGCTGTAGGAGCAGCCCCTATAGGAAACTGCACGGAAGGCAGCTCAGGGTGGCGAAAATCACCCTGTTTTTGTCTTCCTGTCGCAACTTAAGCAGAGTCCTACAAGCGACTACATCCAATCCTCTAACTTCTGTCGGGAATTCCCTACGTCCCTGCTGAAGTGTCGCTGTCCCCCTGCCTTGAAAGGCTGGCGCGCTTTCCTCTACCGTAGCTGTCTGTCCTTAATTGTTACGGAAAAGCCATGTCGTTGGCCTGTTCACGCTCCTTGTTTTTTACGCTTTTCATTGCGGGTGCCCTGGTGCTGGGCGTGTCTTACTACCTGGAATACGCCGTCGGCCTCAAGCCCTGCGGGTTGTGTCTGTTGCAGCGGCTTAGCCTGGCGTTGCTGACGGGGGTCTGCCTCATCGCAGCAGTGCATGGCCCGGGACGCTTGGGGTCGTTCCTGTATTGGTTGCTGGGTCTTGGTTGCAGTCTGGCCGGTACTGTGACGGCGTGGCGGCAGGTCTTGCTGCAAAGCGACCCGGCGCGTCAGCTATCGAACTGCGTGCCGGATCTGACTGACCTGTTCGCCAGCGCCCCTTGGTCGTGTGTCGTGCGACTGATGTTCAAAGGCACGATCGACTGTGGGCAAATTGCCTGGACATTGTTCGACCTGAGCCTCCCCGAATGGAGCCTGCTGTTCTTCGTGGCGATGATGATTCTCGGGATTTATCAGTTGGTGCGACTTGTGCGGATCAGCGTGCAGCGACCGCTCGGCGGCGATTCGTCGCACCGGGCCCTGGTGGGTGATTAAACACTTGTATGAACTTTATCGCCTGCGTACCTTGAAGCCACAGTCGTGCGGGCATAATCTGGCCCGCACGTGTCATTGGAATTATGTTGCTCGATGACGCTCTGCCTGACCGCCCATTACAAGAGGCGAGCGGGCATAGAGCAGCTGACCCACAAGGGAAGAGAGATCACCATGCTCGAAAGTTGTCAGAATGCTCAGGAACGCTGGGGTGGAGTGCATCTGCTGATCGATCGCTGGTTGCAGGAGCGCAAAGAGCTGATCGACGCCTACGACAAGCTCGGTGCAAAGCCTGAAGCGCTGGGCGAGAATCGAAAGCCTTTGCAGGAATTCTGCGGCGTGCTGGTCGACTACGTATCCGCCGGGCACTTCGAGATCTACGAACAGCTGACGGGCGAGGCCAAGGCCTTCAACGACAAACGTGGTCTGGAACTGGCCGAGACCATTTACCCGCGCATCGATGTCATCACCGAGAAACTCCTCGCGTTCAACGACCTGTGCGATGAAGGGAAGTGTGTCGCGGAGAAGTTCAAGGAACTCGGCGGCCTGCTGCATGAACGCTTCGAACTGGAAGACTGCCTGATCGAGGTCCTGCACACCGCTCACAAGGAAACCGATTCGGTCCAGGCTTGAATCGCTTCGTGCAAGACCCCGAAACGGCGTGCCCCAGGCACGCCGTTTTTCATTTCTGCTTTCAGCCGGTAGCGCCGCGTAATTCGACCTCGAACACCAGGGGTGTGAAAGGCGCAATCAGGTCACCGGCACCGTCCGCTCCATAGGCTTGCGCTGAAGGAATCACCAGGCGCCATTTTGCGCCGACCGGCATTTGCTGCAACGCACTGCGCCAGCCGCTGATTACGCTATCGAGACTAAACCACTGCGGCTGACTGTTCTGGTCGAACACTGAACCGTCAGGCAGGCGACCGATGTACAGCACCTGCACCTTGCCATTCGGTCCGGCCTTGGCGCCAGTGCCGGGGGCCAGTTCTGTCAGCAGGATTCCATCGGCCAATTCACGGACACCGGGTTTGGCTTTTTCCGCAGCGAGAAATCGTTGCTCGTTTTCCAGTGCCAGTTCGCTTTGCGGTGCCGGTGATTGCATGGCCACCCGCGCTTCGTGCTCGGTGAGAATCTGCTCGATCTGTTCGTCTTTCAACGCCAATGGTTTGCCTTGGTAGGCTTGCTGCAGGCCTTCGACCAGCGCCTTGAGTTGCAGGTCGGGAACCTCCTGGCGCAAGCGTTCGCCGAGGCTCGCGCCCAGGCTGTAAGCGAGATCGTGGGCGTCGTTTTCCTGGTTTTTTTCTGCGGCCTGGGCCACGGAAAAAACTACGCACAACGATAAAAAAAGGTAGCGCGACATCGGCACTCTCCGACCTGAGATGCGGGCGATTATGCCAGTGTGAACAGACTAAACGGTGAACTGCTTTTTGCGTCGACGAAGAAGATTTTCGTTGGTTTGCAACACACCGCTTTCGATAGTGTCAACATGCCCTAGCGGCGGTTGCAGCAGAGGTCTAGTATGAGCCGCAACTCACTTCAGCCAGGAGGTAAACCATGTCGGCCACCAAGAAGCCAGTAAACACTCCGTTGCACCTGCTTCAACAACTCTCGGGCAGCTTGCTCGAGCATCTGGAAACCGCTTGTTCCGAAGCCTTGGCTGATGCTGAAAAATTGCTCGCCAAGCTGGAAAAGCAGCGCGGAAAAGCGCAGGAAAAACTGCACAAATCCCGTACCAAATTGCAGGACGCTGCGGCGGCCGGCAAGGCCAAGGCACAAGCCAAAGCCAAGGATGGAGTTAAAGAACTCGAAGACCTGCTTGATGCTCTCAAAGAGCGCCAGTCGGACACTCGTGGCTACATTCTGCAACTCAAGCGCGACGCTCAAGAAAGCCTGAAACTGGCGCAGGGCATTGGTCGTGTACAAGAGGCTGTCGGCAAGGCGTTGTCCTTGCGTGCGGCCAAGCCCGCTGCGGCCCCTGCGAAGAAAGCCGCTGCCAAGCCGGCTGCTGCAAAAGCACCGGCCAGGTCTGCCGCCAAACCGGCTGCCAAAGCTCCGGTGAAAGCCGCAGCCAAGCCTGCTGCAAGACCTGCCGCTAAAACGGCTGCTGCCAAGCCAGCCGCTAAACCTGCTGCAAGAACTGCGGCTGCCAAACCTGCTGCTGCAAAAACCGCAGCTGCAAAACCTGCCGCGGCGAAAACCGCTGCAGCAAAACCAGCAACAAAACCAGCGGTAAAAACCGCCGCAAAACCCGCTGCCAAGCCGGCCGCTAAAACCGCCGCAAAACCTGCTGCCCGAACCGCCGCGGCGAAGCCTGCTGCGAAGCCGGCAGCCAAACCGGTTGCGGCGAAAACCGCAGCCAAGCCAGCGGCTAAACCTGCTGCAAAAGCACCGGCTAAACCAGCCGCTAAAACGGCTGCTGCCAAGCCTGCCGCTGCTGCCAAACCGGCCACTGCCAGTGCAGCCAAACCTGCCGCAGCCAAACCTGCTGCCAAGCCAGTTGCTGCCAAGCCTGCTGCAAAACCAGCGGCCAAACCTGCTACTAAACCAGCAGCCAAACCAGTCGTGAAAAAGCCGGTTGCTGCCAAGCCTGCGACTGCACCTGTTGCCAAGCCAGCCACCCCGGCTCCAGCCGCAGCACCTGCTTCGACGGCTACCACCTCGACAGCTTCGCCAGCGCCAACGCCGGCCGCTGTTCCGAGTGCAGCAACCACCACCCCAACCAGCGCTTCCTAAGTGCCGGTTACCGCGACGCGCAGCTGATGCAGCGCGTCGCGGTCGAGGTCGGCGGCGTCTGCCGCCACACCTTCCAGCCAGGCCGATAGATCGGTCGTCTCTTCTTGCGGCCAATTTTGCGCCGATCGCTCCAGTCGCTGTAACAGATGCCGTTCGGCTTCCAGCTCCAGCGTCTTCACTTGTTCACGCAATGAGCGCAACCCGGCGTCCTTCATGGCCGCGTCTTTCCATTGCATGCGCAACGCCCGTAACGGTTGCACGACCTCAGCGTCCCAGGTCCGGGCCACGTTGCGAAGTTGCTGCAAGCGTTGTTCGTTGCAGGCAATGCCTCGCTCGCCCAGCCATGCCGCGCACAGCAAAAGGCACACATTGACGCCCGTCGCCTGTAATTGCAGGCACGCCTGCTCCACGCCCGGGCGGGCATAAGTGGTCAGGGAAAAGCTCCACAGGTCAGAGGACATAGTGCTACTCGCGCCAGTTGCGAGCGAAGCTGGTAGACTCCGCCGCCATTATGATTCGACTTCAGAACCTGACTTTACAGCGTGGCCCGCAACGTCTGCTAGAAGACGCCGAGCTGACCCTGCACGCCGGCCAGAAAGCCGGCCTCATCGGTGCCAACGGCGCCGGCAAATCGAGCCTGTTCGCCTTGCTTCGGGGTGAACTGCACCCGGACTCGGGTGATTGCTTCCTGCCGGCCGACTGGCGTATCGCCCACATGCGCCAGGAGGTCGACACGCTCGAACGCCTGGCGGTCGACTACGTGCTCGATGGCGACCTGCGCCTGCGCCAGGTGCAACGTGACCTGGCGGCAGCCGAGGCGGCCCATGACGGTGCCGCACAGGCCCGCCTGCACTCCGAGCTCGACAGCGCCGACGGTTACACCGCCGATGCCCGGGCGCGCAAGTTGCTGGCCGGCCTGGGCTTCACCAACGAGCAGATGGATCGTCAGGTCGGGGATTTCTCCGGTGGCTGGCGGATGCGTCTGAACCTGGCGCAGGCCTTGATGTGTCCATCGGACCTGCTGCTGCTCGACGAACCGACCAACCACTTGGACCTCGACGCCATCATCTGGCTTGAGGAGTGGCTCAAAAGCTATCCCGGCACCTTGATGCTGATTTCCCACGACCGGGATTTCCTCGATGCCGTGGTCGATCATGTGGCCCACGTCGATCAGCGCAAGATCACCCTGTATCGCGGTGGCTACAGCGCCTTCGAACGTGCCCGTGCCGAACGTCTGGCCCAGCAACAACAGGCCTACGAAAAGCAGCAGGCGCAACGTGCGCACATGGAAAGCTACATCGCCCGCTTCAAGGCCCAGGCCACCAAGGCCCGCCAGGCCCAGAGCCGGATCAAGGCGCTGGAGCGGATGGAAGAGCTGACCGCGGCCCACGTCGATTCGCCGTTCGATTTTGTTTTCCGTGAATCGCAGAAGATTTCCAGCCCGCTGATCGACCTGTCTGACGCTCGCCTGGGTTACGGCGACAAAGCCGTGTTGGAGAAGGTCAAGCTGCAACTGACCCCAGGTGCGCGAATCGGTTTGCTCGGCCCGAACGGTGCCGGTAAATCGACCCTGATCAAAAACCTTGCCGGTGAGCTGTCGCCGCTGGCGGGTCGGTTGACCCGTGGCGAGAACACTGTCGTTGGTTATTTCGCCCAGCATCAGTTGGACTCGCTGGACTCCAAGGCCAGCCCGTTGCTGCATTTGCAGCGACTGGCGCCGACCGAGCGCGAACAAACCCTGCGCGACTTCCTCGGCGGTTTCGACTTCCGTGGTGCGCGGATCGACGAGCCAGTGCTGAATTTCTCCGGTGGCGAGAAAGCGCGCCTGGCGCTGGCCTTGATCGCCTGGGACCGACCGAACCTGTTGCTGCTCGACGAACCCACCAACCACCTGGACCTGGAAATGCGCCTGGCGCTGACCATGGCCCTGCAGGAATTCAGTGGCGCGGTACTGGTGGTCTCCCACGACCGTCACCTGCTCAAGAGCACCACCGACAATTTCTATCTGGTAGCGGATGGCAAGGTCGAAGAGTTCGACGGCGACCTGGAGGACTACACCCGTTGGCTGGTGGATTATCGCCAGCGCAATGCGCCGGTCAGCAACACCCCGGTCAACCCGGACAAGACCGACAAGAAAGCCCAGCGCCAGGCCGCGGCTGCGTTGCGTCAGCAATTGGCGCCGCACAAGCGCGAAGCGGAAAAGCTCGAAGCTGAACTGGGCAAGCTGCACGAGAAGCTGGCGAAGATCGATGCCAGCCTCGGCGACAGCGATATCTACGAACCGGCGCGCAAGAACGAATTGCGTGATCTGCTGGCCGAACAAGCCAGGCTGAAGGTGCGTGAAGCGGAGCTGGAAGAGGCCTGGATGGAAGCGCTGGAACTGCTGGAAAGCATGCAGGCGGAGCTGGAGGCGCTGTCCTGATGGACGCCTTCAAGTTGCCGCTGCCGGCCATGTGGGTCGAGCCGATCTTGCTCGGCGTGCAAATCCTGCTGATCCTGCTGGCCGGTTACATCGCCCAGCGTTTCGTCGCCAAGTGCCTGACCCGCCTCGGTGAGCGCTATCCGTTTCCGCCACAGTTGCTGATGCCGCTGCGCGGTGGCTTGCGCTGGCTGATCATGGGCAGTGCGCTGATTTTCGTCCTGGAGCGCCTCGGGGTTTCGGCCACGGTGCTCTGGACCGCGTTGTCCGGTTTTGTCGCGGTCGCGGCGGTGGCGTTTTTCGCCATGTGGAGCGTGCTGTCGAACCTGCTCTGCGCGATCCTGATTTTCACCGTCGGCCCGTTCCGCATTGGCGATGTGGTCGAACTGGTGGATACCACCGACAAACCCGGGGTCAAGGGCCGTGTGGTGGCGATCAATCTGCTCTACACCACGTTGATCGAAGCTGAAGAGCTCGGTACCGGCAGTGCGATGGTGCAAGTGCCCAACAGCCTGTTCTTCCAGCGTTCGGTTCGGCGTTGGCGCGGCAGCGATGTATTCCCTTCGAGCGGGTTTGAAAAGTAGTTCATCGCGCTCTTGCTCAGTGACGTGGTCGCAATGTGCGAGCGAGCCTGCTTTCGATGGGGCCCAGGAAGCAGTAAACGCGGGTCAGCAGTCGCCATCTCCTACAAAAAATCGGTAGTCATCGGCCCAAAGCCGCATTAGCTTAGACGTCTGTCACGAGTCTGAGTCGAGGTGTGCAATGGAGCTTCAAACATGGCTGGCGTTTTTTGCCGCGTGCTGGGTGATCAGTCTGTCCCCAGGTGCCGGCGCCATTGCGTCGATGTCCAGCGGTCTGCAATACGGTTTCTGGCGCGGTTACTGGAACGCCCTCGGTCTGCAACTGGGTCTTGCGGTGCAGATTGCAATTGTCGGCGCCGGTGTCGGTGCAATTCTTACCGCCTCTGCCACGGCCTTTTATGCGATCAAATGGTTCGGTGTGGCATACCTGGTGTTTCTCGCGATCAAGCAATGGCGCGCGTTGCCCAGCGACATGAGCGACGACGCGGCGGTTCGCCAGATTGGCAAGCCGATGGCACTGGTGTTCCGTGGCTTCCTGGTGAACATCAGCAACCCCAAGGCGCTGGTGTTCATGCTGGCGGTGTTGCCACAGTTCATTGATCCGCACGCGCCGCTGCTGATCCAGTACGTGATCATCGGTGTGACCATGATCTTCGTCGACCTGATCGTCATGGCCGGGTACACCGGGCTGGCGTCCAAGGTGCTTCGCCTGTTGCGCACCCCCAAGCAGCAAAAACGCATGAACCGCACCTTTGCCGGGCTGTTCATTGGCGCGGCAGCGTTCATGGCAACGTTGCGTAAAGCCGCCGTTTAAAACCAAAGCGTTCCATGGTGGCGAGCGAGCTTGCTCGCCACATAAAGCCTCCCCGTACCGCTCGTGAGCAGGCACAAAAAAGGCGACCTTTTCAGGTCGCCTTTTTCGTATCGGACATTAGCGCAGAATCACCGACGCGGTATCCGCCGGCAGGTTGTTACGCTGTCTGGCTTGCCCAGGCTGTTCTTCACTCCCGCCGCCCAGCTGTTGGCTCAACTGCGCGGCCACATCCTCACCCAATGCCTTGGACACTTCACGCACGACGCGCGGGCGGTTCAGCGAGACTTTGATGTCCCGGCCATTCACCAGTTTGGTGTCCTGGCCTTCGCCCTCAGCCGGACAACAAGGTCACGGCGCTGAGCGCGATGAAGATAAGGGCGCGGGATGCCATGGGTGTTTCTTCCCTGAAGGTTTGAGCAGCCGCACTTGCTGGTCGGGCTGATGGGGACCCACTGACGGGCGCCGGGGCGTCCTGCCAATTCCTCATAAAAAAATGAGCTTAAATGCCGTATCGCGATAAGAAAGGCGCGGCATTATAGGTGGGGGTGATGGCTATGTAATGGCTTTTTGGTTTCTTTATTTCATAAAGTGCCATCAGCCAGGGGGCGACCTTGCGACCAAAGCACAACAAAGCTTGAGTGAAACTGATTGGGAGTGAACAATATGTTACTTCGTGTTTCCAATTGAGATTCGTTCATGATTGCCCCGTCCCGTTTCCTGGCCTGGCTGCTAGCGCCGGTGTTCGTTCTGTACAGTTTCAATGTGCTGGCCGAAACCGTGGAGGGCGCACCGCAAGCGCTGTATTTACTCGACTACATCGGCGCGGACTACCCGGCAGCGGTGCAAGCAGGCAAAGTCGTCAACGAGTCCGAGTACCGCGAGCAGCTGGAATTCGCCCAGGCCCTGCAAGGATTGGTAGCGGCCATGCCGGCGAAACCGGAAAAGGCTGCGCTGGAGCAGGGCATCGGCACGTTGCGCAGCGCAATTGCTGCGCGTCAGGAGGGGGCCGAGGTTGCCCGTCAGGCGCGGCAACTGGGCGCAAAACTGGCGGTGGCTTATGAAGTCAGCCAAGCCCCGATCATCACCCCGGACCCGACCCGAGGCGCGCCGCTCTACGCCCAGCATTGCTCGGTGTGCCATGGCGACACCGGCGCGGGCGATGGCCCGGCGGGCGTTGGTCTGACGCCGGCTCCGGCCAATCTGCGTGATAACGCGCGCCTGGATCACCTGAGTCTCTACGCGATCTACAACACCCTGGCCCTGGGCGTGGAAGGCACAGACATGCCAGCCTTCGCCGATCAGCTCGATGATCGTCAGCGTTGGGACCTGGCCACCTACATCGCCAGCTTCAGCGCCGATCCGGCGACCGCCAGCGGCGACAAGGTCTACAACATTGCCGATCTGGCCCGCCAGACCCCGGCCGAAGTGCAGGCCGTCGAAGGCCCGCAAGCCGCTGCGACCTTCCGCGCACAACGGGCACAGCCGCCGCAGGTCAAGCGTGGCCCGGCGCAATTGCTCGACTACACCGCCGCGACCCTGGACAAAAGCGTTGCGGCATACCGTGCCGGCGAGCACGATCAGGCCTATGACCTGTCGGTAGCGGCCTACCTGGAAGGTTTCGAACTGGTCGAGAGCTCCCTGGATAACGTCGACGCCAACGTGCGCAAAGACACGGAAAAATCGCTGATGGCTTACCGTCAGTCGTTGCAGGATGGCTTGCCGGTGGAGCAGGTCGAGCAGCGTCTGGAAGCGGCCAAGGCCAAACTGAAAGTCTCTGCCGGCTTGTTGGGCAGCGATGGTTTGAGCGGGTCCCTGAGCTACATTTCCGGTTTGCTGATCCTTCTGCGTGAAGGGCTGGAAGCGATTCTGGTGCTGGCGGCGATTCTCGCCTTCCTGCGTAACACCGGCCAGCAATCGGCGGTGCGCAGCGTTAACGTCGGCTGGGGCCTGGCGCTATTGGCGGGTCTGGGGACCTGGGCGCTGGCGGCGTACGTGATCGATGTCAGCGGTTCCCAGCGTGAGCTGCTTGAAGGCGCAACGGCATTGTTCGCCAGCGTCATGGTGCTATGGCTCGGCGTGTGGATGCACGACCGTCGTCACGCTGCGGCCTGGCAGGATTACATCAAGAGCAGTCTGGTGGGCGGTGGCGGGCGTTTCGGCTTTGCGATCCTGGCGTTCTTCTCGGTGTATCGCGAGCTGTTCGAAGTGATTCTGTTCTACGAAACCCTGTGGCTGCAGGCCGGTCCTGCTGGTCACAATGCCGTGCTGGCCGGTGGCGCCACGGCGCTGGTGCTGTTGGTGGGCTTGGCTTGGGTGATTTTGCGCGGTTCGGCGAAACTGCCGTTGACGCTGTTTTTCAGCATCAACGCAGCCCTGTTGTGCGCGCTGTCGGTGGTGTTCGCCGGGCATGGCGTGAAGGCGTTGCAGGAGGCCGGGATCTTCGGTACCAGGCCGGTGCCGTTCTTTGAGTTTGACTGGTTGGGGATTCATGCCGATGCGTATTCGCTGACCGCGCAGGCGGTGGCGATTGCTGCGATTGCTGTGTTGTATGGCCGTAGTTGGATGGCTGAGAAACGGCGGGTGGCTGTTTCTTAAACAGCATTCGCTGCGCTCATCATCGCGGGCAAGCCCGCTCCCACAGGTTTTAGCGTTAACCTTGTGGGAGTGGCTTGCCCGCGATGCTTTTTGGAAGAGGAAAAACTGATGCGTGTCTGGATCGATGCCGACGCCTGCCCGCGGGCGGCCAAGGACCTGGTGGTGAAGTTCGCCCTCAAACGCCAATTCGAAGTGGTGCTGGTAGCTGGGCAGCCACAGATCAAACCGGGTCTGGCGCTGGTGAAGTTGATCGTAGTGCCGAGCGGGCCGGACGCGGCCGATGACTATCTGGTGGAACACGCGGTCCCCGGTGAGCTGGTGATTTGCAGCGATGTACCGCTGGCCGACCGTTTGGTGAAGAAGGGCGTTGCGGCGCTGGACCCACGGGGCAAGGAGTTCGATGCGCAGAACATGGGCGACCGGCTGGCGGTGCGCAACCTGTTCACTGATTTGCGCGAGCAAGGGCAGATGAGCGGCGGGCCAGCGCCGTTTGGCGAGCGTGAGAAGCAGGCGTTTGCCAATGCGCTGGACCGGATTTTGACGCGGTTATCGCGTAAACCCTGAGCGAATGCAGCCTCTGTGGCGAGGGAGCAAGCTCCCTCGCCACAGGAATCAATCACCGCGAGGGATCAGGCGTCGTTTTCGTGAGTCAGTTCGAGGACGCGGTCCACCAGTTTGTTGATCCCCGACGCCGCCTCACTGATCGATTGCGCCAGCATGTACGCCGGGGTGCTTACCAGTTTGCGGGCCTTGTCTTCAACGATGTCGCTGACGGCGCACTCTTGGTGGGTGGCGCCCATCTTGTTCAGCGCCGTCGCCGTATCGGCATCATTGCCAATGGTGCAGGTCACGCCCGGGCCATAGATTTTTGCCGCCAGCGCCGGCGAGATGCAGATCAACCCCACCGGTTTGCCAGCTTCGGCAAAAGCTTCAGTCAAAGCCAGGACGTCGGGTTGCACGGTGCAACCGGTGCCTTCGATGGCAAAGTTGGAAAGGTTCTTGGCCGAGCCGAAACCGCCGGGAATGATCAGCGCATCGAAGTCTTCGGCATCTGCGTCGCGGATGTCCTTGATCTCGCCGCGGGCGATGCGCGCCGACTCCACCAGCACATTGCGCGACTCGGGCATTTCTTCGCCGGTCAGGTGGTTGATCACGTGCAGCTGCGCAATGTTCGGTGCGAAACACTGCACCTGCGCGCCGCGCTGGTCCAGGCGCAGCAGGGTAATGACGCTCTCGTAGATCTCGGCGCCGTCGTACACGCCACAGCCGGAAAGGATCACTGCAACTTTTTTGCTCATGGGCTTTTCTCCAGATTCATGGCGTTAAATGTCCACTAATTTGTCACTCGTTGCCATAGGGTTAATTCGCGGCTACACCTAGCATCTGTCCTCAAGATTCCGATCAGGGCGCGTCATGGACTTCATTCTGTATGCGGTGCCGTTTTTCTTTGTGTTGATTGCCATCGAGCTGGTGGCCGACCGCTGGCGCGGGGTCAGTCACTATCGGCTGGCAGACGCGATCAACAGCATCAGCACCGGTGTGTTGTCGACCACCACGGGCCTGCTGACCAAGGGCGTGGGGCTGGTCACCTATGCGTTTGCCCTCAAGCACCTCGCGCTGTTCGAACTCTCGGCGGATAGCGTCTGGGTTTGGGTATTCGCCTTCGTGTTCTATGACTTCTGCTACTACTGGCTGCACCGCATGGGCCATGAGCGCAACATTCTCTGGGCTGCGCATTCGGTGCATCACCAGAGCGAGGACTACAACCTCTCCACCGCCCTGCGCCAGACCAGCACCGGTTTTTTGCTGAGCTGGATCTTCTACCTGCCCATGGCCGTGGTCGGTGTGCCGTTGCTGGTGTTCATCAGCGTCGCCGCGCTCAACCTGCTGTACCAGTTTTGGGTGCATACGCGGCACATTCCCAAGCTCGGCTGGTTCGAGTGGTTCTTCGTCACGCCATCCAATCATCGGGCTCACCATGCACAGAACGCTCTCTACATGGATCGCAACTACGGCGGGGTGTTCATTATTTGGGACCGTCTGTTCGGCTCGTTCCAGGAAGAGGACGACAACGAACCGGTGATTTTCGGCGTGACCACGCCGCTGGCGAGCTGGAATCCACTGTGGGCGAACGTGCAGTTCTACGCGCAGTTGTGGGCGGATGCGCGGCGTACGCAAAGCACTTGGGACAAGCTGCGGATCTGGTTTATGCGCACCGGTTGGCGGCCGGCGGACGTGGCGGCCAAATACCCGATGAACAAACCGGACTTGAGCCAGTTCCGTAAATTCGAGGTGCCGCTGGACGGACGCCAGCAGCTTTACGTGCTGATGCAGTTCTGTGTCTACATCGCTCTGGGCAGCTATTTGATGAACCTGGAGTCGAGCCTGCCGACCGCCGCGTTGGTGCTGGGTTGGGGCGCCGTGGCACTGGGATTGTTCGTGCTGGGCGTGGCCCTGGAGAATCGCCCGTGGGCGTTGAAGCTGGAGTTGCTGCGGCTGGCGTCTAACGTGCCGCTGGTGTGGCTGGCACCGTGGGTGGGGCTGTGGCCGGCCAGCGCAGTGGGCTGGATCGGCCTGATCAGTTACAGCCTGCTGAGCGGTATCGGTCTCTACTGCTGCAGAAACCGCTTTACTCGACTGGCTTAGTTTCGCCGGTCTTGGCCTGTTCGGCTTTCAGGGCCTGCTCGTCGGCGTAGATCTGTCTGGCCAGGCGGGCATTCTTGAAGCGCCGGCGCAGCCACAGGCCCAGGCCCAGGACGAGCAGGGCGCCGAGCACCCACAGTTCGTATTTCTTGATGCTGCCGAGCATGCCTTCCAGGACCGCGCCGAAGTGATAGGCGGCGGCCGCCAACGCGGTGGCCCAGATCGCCGCGCCAATCCCGTTGAGCAACAGGTAGCGTCCGGGTGGATAACCCGACAGGCCGATCGCTACCGGCATCACCGTGCGCAGTCCGTAGACGAAGCGGAAGCTCAGGACCCAGATGTCCGGGTGCTTGCGGATGTGTTCCAGCGCCCGGTCACCCATCATTTGCCAGCGCGGTTTGCGCGCCAGCAACTTGCGCCCGTGCTTGCGTCCCAGGAAGTACCACAGCTGATCACCGGCATAACTGCCGCAGAACGCCACGACCACCACCAGGTTGATGTCCATGTATCCACGGAACGCGAGGAAGCCTGCGAGCACCAGAATGGTTTCGCCTTCGAAAAACGTGCCGAGGAACAAGGCAAAGTAGCCGAAGTCATGCAGAAATTGTTGGAGCATTGTCTGGGTGCTGGCGAAATGAACGCGCAGCCTAACCCTTCGTACACATTCAGGAAAGTGTCCAAATGTGTCTCGACGTGAACATTTCCTACAACGACAATGGAATGCGGCTACATGTCGCGGTGTGCGCACAACTGTCACACGTTCGTCATAATGGCCGCTTATAACTGTCACGCTCGCACGCCTGCGGGCTCAGGAGTCTGCCGTGAGCTTCACCCCCGCCAACCGTTTGTTCCCTGCAACCCGCCTGCGCCGTAACCGTCGCGATGATTTCTCGCGTCGACTGGTTCGTGAGAACGTATTGACCGTCGATGACCTGATTTTGCCGGTGTTCGTGCTGGACGGTGAAAACCGTCGTGAAGCAGTGGCTTCGATGCCGGGCGTCGAGCGCCTGACCATCGACCTGTTGCTCGAAGAAGCGGCCAAGTGGGTCGAGCTGGGGATTCCGGCGTTGGCCCTGTTCCCGGTGACCCCGGCAGAACTGAAGTCACTGGACGCCGCCGAGGCTTGGAACCCTGAGGGCATCGCCCAGCGCGCGACCCGTGCCTTGCGTGCGCAATTCCCAGAGCTGGGAGTGATCACCGACGTTGCCCTCGACCCGTTCACTACTCACGGCCAGGACGGCATCCTCGACGAAGAAGGCTACGTGCAGAACGACATCACCGTCGACGCACTGGTCAGGCAAGCCCTGTCCCACGCCGAAGCCGGTGCTCAGGTGGTGGCCCCGTCGGACATGATGGACGGTCGCATCCAGGCGATCCGCGAAGCCCTCGAAGTGGCCGGTCACGTCAACGTGCGGATCATGGCCTACTCGGCGAAGTACGCCAGCGCCTATTACGGCCCGTTCCGCGATGCAGTCGGCTCGGCGCTGAACCTGGGCAAGGCCAACAAGGCCTCCTATCAGATGGACCCGGCCAACAGCAACGAAGCCCTGCACGAAGTGGCGGCGGACTTGTCAGAAGGCGCAGACATGGTCATGGTCAAGCCAGGTATGCCGTACCTGGACATCCTCTTCCGTGTGAAAGAAGAATTCAAAGTGCCAACGTTTGTTTATCAAGTCAGTGGCGAGTACGCCATGCACATGGCCGCGATCCAGAATGGCTGGTTGAGCGAAGGGGTTATCCTCGAATCCCTGACCGCCTTTAAACGTGCAGGCGCTGATGGCATCCTGACGTACTTTGCCGTTCGTGCCGCTCAATTGTTACGAGAGCAAAAATAGCCCTCCCAGGAACATGTGATGAATACCGAAGGACTCACGGAAGTTGCCGTACAAGACGCTCAGCCGGTGGTGGAGCAAATCGCCGAAACACCGCCGGAGCTGGAGCCTGCTCCACCCGCGACGGTGACCGAGCCCGCCCCGGCGGCGCCGGCGATTGCCATTCCCGGTCTGGATGACAGCAGCCTGTACATCCATCGCGAGTTGTCGCAACTGCAGTTCAACATCCGCGTGCTGGAACAGGCGCTGGATGAGTCCTACCCGTTGCTGGAACGGCTGAAGTTCCTGCTGATCTTCTCCAGCAACCTGGACGAGTTCTTCGAAATTCGCGTCGCCGGCCTGAAAAAGCAGATCACCTTCGCCCGAGAGCAGGCGGGGGCCGATGGCTTGCAGCCGCACCAGGCCCTGGCGCGCATCAGCGAACTGGTGCACGGTCACGTTGACCGCCAGTACGCGATTCTCAACGACATACTGTTGCCGGAGCTGGAAAAGCATCAGGTCCGGTTTATCCGTCGTCGCCATTGGACGACCAAGCTCAAAACCTGGGTACGCCGTTACTTCCGCGACGAGATCGCACCGATCATCACCCCGATCGGCCTCGACCCGACGCACCCGTTCCCGTTGCTGGTGAACAAGAGCCTGAACTTCATCGTCGAGCTCGAAGGCATCGACGCCTTCGGTCGCGACTCCGGCCTGGCGATCATCCCGGCACCGCGCCTGCTGCCGCGCATCATCAAGGTCCCGGAAGAAGTCGGCGGCGCCGGCGACAACTATGTGTTCCTGTCGTCGATGATCCATGCTCACGCCGATGACCTGTTCCAGGGCATGAAGGTCAAGGGCTGCTACCAGTTCCGCCTGACCCGAAACGCCGACCTGGCGCTCGATTCCGAAGACGTGGAAGACCTGGCCCGCGCCCTGCGCGGTGAGCTGTTTTCGCGTCGCTACGGTGATGCGGTGCGTCTTGAAGTCGCCGACACCTGCCCGAAACATCTGTCCGACTACCTGCTCAAACAGTTCAACCTGAGTGAGACCGAGTTGTATCAGGTCAACGGTCCGGTGAACCTGACGCGTCTGTTCAGCATCACCGGCCTGGACAGTCAGCGCGAGCTGCAATACCTGCCGTTCACGCCGCAGATCCCGAAACTGCTGCAAAACAGCGAGAACATCTTCAGCGTGATCAGCAAGCAGGACATCCTGCTGCTGCACCCGTTCGAGTCGTTCACGCCGGTGGTCGACCTGCTGCGCCAGGCCGCCAAGGACCCGCACGTGTTGGCGGTGCGCCAGACGTTGTACCGCTCCGGCGCCAACTCGGAAATCGTCGATGCGCTGGTGGATGCGGCGCGAAACGGCAAGGAAGTCACGGCGGTGATCGAACTGCGCGCGCGGTTCGACGAAGAGTCCAACCTGCAGCTGGCCAGCCGTCTGCAAGCGGCCGGTGCGGTGGTGATCTACGGTGTGGTCGGCTTCAAGACCCATGCCAAGATGATGCTGATCCTGCGTCGCGAGGCCGGTGAAATCGTGCGTTACGCGCACCTCGGCACCGGTAACTACCACGCCGGCAACGCTCGCCTGTACACCGACTACAGCCTGCTGACCTCCGACGACGCTTTGTGCGAAGACGTCGGCAAACTGTTCAGCCAGTTGATCGGCATGGGTAAAACCCTGCGCATGAAGAAGTTGCTGCATGCGCCGTTCACCCTGAAGAAGGGCATGCTCGACATGATTGCCCGCGAGACCCAGTTCGCCCTCGACGGCAAACCGGCGCACATCATCGCCAAGTTCAATTCGCTGACTGATCCGAAGATCATCCGCGCGTTGTACAAGGCCAGTCAGTCGGGCGTGCGCATCGATCTCATCGTACGTGGCATGTGCTGCCTGCGGCCGGGCATTGCCGGGGTTTCGCACAACATTCACGTGCGCTCGATCATCGGTCGTTTCCTGGAACACACCCGTGTCTTCTACTTCCTCAATGGCGGCGACGAGCAGATGTTCCTCTCCAGTGCCGACTGGATGGAGCGCAACCTCGACAAGCGCGTCGAGACTTGCTTCCCGGTGGAAGGCAAGAAGCTGATCATGCGGGTCAAGAAGGAGCTGGAGTTGTATCTCACCGATAACACCCACAGCTGGAGCCTGCAGTCGGACGGTCGTTACATCCGTAACACGCCGACCGGCAACCAGAACCCGCGCAGCGCCCAGGCGACGTTGCTGGAGCGGTTGGGCAGTCCGATTCTGGCTGTGCGGTAACGCCGGCCCGTTGTAAAAAATGGCGATCCCTGCGGATCGCCATTTTTGTTTACACCGACCCCTGTAGGAGCTGGCTTGCCAGCGAGGGCGGACGTTCAGTCACCGCATGGCGTGATGCTGCATCGCCAGCAAGCCGGCTCCTACAGCGCGAATTTCAGCGGGCCTTGAGGACGATATCGACCCGCGTCAGCCACTGCGCTTCAATTTCGAAGTCGGCCTGGGTCAGCTGGTTTTCATCCAGCCAGTCTTTCGGGAACACCACTTCCAGTTGGTTGCCATTGGCGTTGAGCTCGACCTGAGGCATTTGCTGGGTGCCGCGGATGTGGTGGAACAGGATCGCGAAGCGCAGCAGCACGCACAGGCGAATCAGCTTGATGCCGTCATCACCGAAGTCGGCGAATTTGTCCTTGGGGATGTTGCGGCGATGGCCGCGCACCAACAGTGCGAGCATCAACTGGTCTTCGCGGGAGAACCCGGCCAGGTCCGAGTGCTCGATCAGGTAGGCACCGTGCTTGTGGTACTGGTAGTGAGCGATGTCCAGGCCCACCTCGTGGACCTTGGCCGCCCAGCCGAGCAGTTCGCGCCAGACGCCGTCTTCCAGGTCCCAGTCCTTGGCCACCTGATCGAAGGCATGCAGGGCTTTGCGCTCGACCCGCGCCGCCTGTTCCAGATCGACGTGATAGCGCTCCATCAGCGAAGTCAGGGTGCGTTCGCGCACGTCTTCGTGATGATGGCGACCGAGCAGGTCATACAGCACGCCTTCACGCAGGGCACCTTCGCAGTGATCCATGCGTTGCAGTTCGAGGGAATCGAAGATGGCCTCGAGGATCGCCAGGCCCGCCGGGAAGATCGCCCGACGGTCCGGCTTGATGCCTTCGAAGTCGATTTTCTCGACATCGCCGAGCTTCATCAGCTTGCGCTTGAGCCAGGCCAGGCCTTCGGCGTTCACTTCGCCTGCGCCGTGGCCACCGGCCTTCAGCGCCAGGCCGATGGCGCGGATGGTGCCCGAGGAACCGATGGCTTCATCCCAGGTCAGGCGATGCAGGGCGTGCTCGATGCTCATGATCTCCAGCCGCGCCGCGGTGTACGCCTGGGCGTAGCGGGCCGGGGTTATCTTGCCATCCTTGAAATAGCGCTGGGTGTAGCTGACGCAGCCCATTTGCAGGCTTTCGCGCAGCAGCGGTTCGAAGCGCTGGCCGATGATGAATTCGGTACTGCCACCGCCGATGTCGGCCACCAGGCGCTTGCCCGGGGTGTCGGCGAGGGTGTGGGACACGCCGAGGTAGATCAGGCGCGCCTCTTCACGGCCAGAGATGACTTCCACCGGGTGGCCGAGGATTTTTTCGGCGCGGTGGATGAATTCAGCGCGGTTGCGGGCTTCACGCAGGGCGTTAGTGCCAACGATCCGTACAGCGCCGAGCGGCATACCGTTGATCAGTTGCGCAAAACGCTTGAGGCAATCGAGCCCGCGCTGCATGGATTCTTCGCTGAGCTTGCGCTCATCGTCGATGCCGGCCGCCAGCTGAACCTTCTCCCCGAGACGCTCGAGAATACGGATTTCGCCGTTCTGGGCCTTGGCCACGACCATGTGAAAGCTGTTGGAGCCCAGGTCGATTGCGGCGATCAGGGACAGATTCTTGGCTTGAGATTGCGGCATGGTCAGGGGGTCTCGGTCGATAACCTCGACATCGTGCCACGATCAAAGGCTGACGCCAACGCGTTCGCTGCAAAGCCTTGATCCAACACAGAGGTGCTAGCCCGTTGCTTCCACCGTCCCAATGAAATTCGCCAGCTCCGCCGTCTGCGGCCTGGCGAACAGCTCTTTCGGGTCCCCGACCTCGTGGACCTTGCCGTGATGCATGAACACCAGCTTGTCACCCACCTCCCGGGCAAAGCGCATTTCGTGGGTGACCATGATCAGCGTCATGCCTTCCTTGGCCAGTTGCCGAACCACGCTCAGCACTTCGTTGACCAGCTCCGGGTCCAGCGCGGAGGTGATTTCGTCACACAACAAAACCTTCGGCGACATCGCCAGCGCCCGGGCAATCGCCACCCGCTGTTGCTGCCCGCCGGACAGTCGATCAGGGAAAGCATCGAACTTTTCACCCAATCCAACCCTTTCCAGCATCTGCCGCGCCAGTTCGGCAGCTTTGGCTTTGGGGACTTTCTGCACCACTTGCGGTGCGAGCATCACGTTTTCGCCCACCGTCAGGTGCGGGAACAGGTTGAACTGCTGAAACACCATGCCAACCTTCTGCCGCAGGCTGCGCAGGTCGGCCCGGGCGGCGTCGAGGTATTCGCCGTCGACTTCGATCACGCCGTCGTTGATCGACTCCAGCCCGTTAAGGGTGCGCAGCAAGGTCGATTTACCCGAGCCGCTGCGGCCGATGATCGCCACCACCTGGCCTTCTTCCACGCTCAGGTCGATGCCTTTGAGCACATGGTGATCGCCGTAATATTTATGCAGGGCGGAAATTCTAAGCAGAGGCATGCAGTCTCCTTTCCAGGTAGCGCGCGCTGAGGGACAAGGGGTAACACAGCAGGAAATAGCCGAGGGCGACGAGGCCGTAGACCATGAACGGTTCGAAGGTGGCGTTGGCGAGCATGCCGCCGGTCTTGGTCAGTTCGGTGAAGCCGATGATCGAGGTCACCGCTGTGCCTTTGACCACTTGCACCGAAAAGCCCACGGTGGGCGCCACGGCGATGCGCAGGGCTTGCGGCAGGATCACGTAGCGCAACTGCTCCAGCGGGTTAAGCGCCAGGCTCGACGAGGCTTCCCACTGGCCGTTGGGGATCGAGTCGACGCAACCGCGCCAGATCTCCGCCAGATAGGCGCTGGTGAACAGCGTCAGGGCAATCGCCGCCGCCATCCACGGCGAAATCTCGATCCCGGCCAACGCCACGCCGAAGAACACCAGAAACAACTGCATCAACAGCGGTGTGCCCTGGAACAGCTCGATGTAAGTGCGGGCGAAGCTGCGCGGCAGGGTTTTTTTCGAAATGCGCATGACCATGATCAGCAAACCGATCACACCGCCGCCGATGAACGCCACCAGCGACAGCGCCAGCGTCCATTGCAGGCCCGTGAGCAGGTTGCGCACGATGTCCCAGAAGGTGAAATCGCTCATCGGCTGTTCCTCGCGATGTAGCGATTGCCGATCCAGTTCAGCAACTGACGGATCAACAACGCCATGCACAGATAGAGCAAGGTGGTCAGCGCGTAGGTTTCAAAGGCGCGGAAGTTGCGCGACTGAATGAAGTTGGCGGCGAAGCTCAGCTCTTCGGTAGCGATCTGCGAGCAGACTGCCGAGCCGAGCATGACGATGATGATCTGGCTGCTCAGGGCCGGCCAGACCTTGCCCAGCGCCGGCAGCAGCACCACGTGGCGAAACGCCTCGAAGCGAGTCATCGCCAACGCCGCGGCGGCTTCCAGTTGCCCCCGAGGGATCGCCTGAATGCCCGCGCGGATAATCTCGGTGGAATAGGCGCCAAGGTTGATCACCATCGCCAGCACCGCGGCTTGCCATTCGGAAATCTGCACCCCCAGTGACGGCAAGCCGAAGAAGATGAAAAACAACTGCACCAGGAATGGCGTGTTGCGGATCAACTCGACGTAGACCGCGAAGATCCCGGCGAACGGGCGAATGTTCCACGCCCGTACCAGTGCCCCGACGATGCCCAGCCCAACGCCGAGCACCGCGCCGATGGCCGTCAGCTCAAGGGTGAACAACGCACCGCGCAGCAATAGATCGGTGTTGTGTACCACCGGCAAGAAATCGAACTGATAAGCCATAGCGTGTCTCCTGCGCGCCGGATCAGAGGTCGGCCGGCAGCGGCTCTTTGAGCCAGGTCATGGCGTTCTTCTCCAGCGCGCCGTCGCCCTTGGCAGTGACGAGGATCTGGTTGACCTTATCCAGCAGCGCCGGCTCGTTCTTGTTCACGCCGACATAGACTGGCGAATCCTTGAGCTTCACTTTCAGCGCCGGCACGCGTTTCGGGTTCTTCTCGCTGATAGCGACCATCACCACGTTGCCGCTGGCGATCAGGTCGACTTGCCCGGCCAGGTACGCGGCGATAGTCGAGTTGTTGTCTTCGAAGCGCTTGATGGTCACGCCTTCGGGGGCGACCTTGGTCAGCTCGATGTCTTCAATGGCGCCACGGGTGACGCTGATGGTCTTGCCCTTGAGGTCGTCCAGGCCTTTGATGTCGGCGTCTGGCGGACCGAACACGGCGAGGTAGAACGGTGCGTAGGCGCGGGAGAAGTCGATGACTTTTTCGCGCTCGGGGTTTTTGCCGAGGCTGGAAATCACCAGGTCGACCTTGCCGGTGGTCAGGAACGGAATGCGGTTGGTGCTGTTGACCGGGGTCAGTTCGAGTTTGACCTTGAGCTGGTCGGCCAGCAGTTTGGCGGTATCGATATCCAGGCCGCGTGGTTTCATGTCCGGGCCGACCGAGCCGAACGGCGGGAAGTCCTGAGGCACGGCGACCTTGAGGACGCCGCGCTTGACCACATCCTCCAGACCGTCGGCGTGGGCGGGAGCCTGGCTCAGCATCAGGCTGGCGAACAAGGCGGCGAGGAGGGCGCTGTAACGCTGGGTCATGGCAAATCTCCGGATCGGCAAGAAGTGATTTCTGCGGATCGACAGAGCACGGGCCATGCCAACCCGGGGATCTGGAGGCGCCAGAGCGCGGTTTTACTGGTGTCGGACGGTCTTACTGGTCTGAACAGTCAGGTTGCGTTTCGCACCTCGATGGCGCAGCCGTGAAAATTTCCGAACCCCCATGGGGCACGACTTGCCGGGCGCCGCGAATAGCTTTACAACTGGCCGCACATTGGCCTGGTTCGTCTGGAAAACCATGAACTCGATCTCCCGTGCCGTACCCGAAGTGGCGCTGCAAGCCATCCGCAAACTGATCACCGAACAGGGCTTCGGGCCGGGTGATGCCTTGCCCTCGCAACGAGACCTGGCGGTGCAGTTGGGGGTCAGTCGGGCGTCGTTGCGTGAAGCGTTGTCATCGCTGAGCGCGCTGGGAGTCATCAGTATCCAGCCGGGCAAAGGCGTGTTTGTGCAGTCGCCAGTGGAGCTGCCGCGAGGCGATGCGGCGCCGGGCTGGCCGTTCGCGGCGCAGGCGTCGCCGCTGGACATCTTCCAGTTGCGCTATGCGCTGGAGGGATTTGCCGCAGGGCTGGCGGCCGTGACCTTGAGTACCGAGGAGCTTGATGCGCTGGAAGACAATGTCGCCGCCATGCGCAACGAATTGAAGGCCGGCGATTTTGAAGCAGCGGCGCGGCTGGATTTCGAATTCCACCGCCGAATCCTGTTGGCCAGCGGCAATCAAGCGATGCTGAGCATCCTCACTAACAGCGCCGACATCTTTCTGGAGAGCCAGAAACTGCCGTTCATCCGGGCAGAGCGAGCCATGGAAACCTGGCAGGAACACCGCAAAATCCTTCGTGCACTGGCCCGGCGGGCCTCTGGTGCGGCGCAAAAAGCCATGCACGAACACGTGCGCAACGCTGCGCTGCGTACCGGCATTGCATTCGTCGCTCCCGCCACGGCGTGACTTGGGCTATACCCAAACTCATGGACCACCATAGCGAGACTCAATCATCTGCGGCTTCCTGAACACGGGAAGGGCAGCTATGATGGGCCACGTTTTTTTGCTTACAACCCTGGAGAATTCCATGAGCAGCGATCTTATCAAACACGTTAGCGACGCTAGCTTCGAGGCCGACGTACTCAAGGCTGAAGGCGCTGTACTGGTCGACTACTGGGCTGAGTGGTGCGGCCCTTGCAAAATGATCGCTCCTGTTCTGGACGAGATTGCCGAGACCTACAAAGGCAAGCTGACCGTTGCCAAACTGAACATCGACGAAAACCAGGAAACCCCGGCCAAGCACGGCGTGCGTGGTATCCCGACCCTGATGCTGTTCAAGAACGGCAACGTTGAAGCGACCAAGGTCGGCGCACTGTCGAAGTCGCAACTGGCCGCTTTCCTCGACGCCAACATCTAAGCGTCGTTGTAGCTTGTCAAAAAAAGGCCCCGCATATTGCGGGGCTTTTTCGTTATTGAGGGCTAGACGCTCCGAAACTCAGGTGTTACATTCGGCCCCGCGCTGGTTTCTCCAGTGCCCCCTGCTAGCCGTCGCCGACGCTCTCCTTTTCGAATAAGTACGCGATCCTGTCGCCTTCTCCGCGGCGCGGCCTCATTAAGCCAAAAGCTTAATTTCCCCCCTCCATAAATGATTACGTCATTCCTATATGAATCTGACTGAACTCAAGCAAAAGCCGATTACCGAACTGCTCGAATTGGCCGAACAGATGGGCATAGAAAATATGGCCCGTTCGCGCAAGCAGGACGTGATTTTCTCCCTGCTGAAAAAGCACGCGAAAAGCGGCGAGGAAATCTCCGGTGATGGCGTGCTGGAGATTCTCCAGGACGGCTTCGGCTTCCTCCGCTCTGCAGACGCCTCCTATCTCGCCGGCCCAGACGATATCTACGTCTCGCCGAGCCAGATCCGTCGCTTCAACTTGCGCACCGGTGACACCATCGTTGGCAAGATCCGCCCTCCGAAGGAAGGCGAGCGTTATTTCGCGCTGCTCAAGGTCGACACGATCAACTTCGACCGTCCGGAAAACGCGAAAAACAAGATTCTCTTCGAGAACCTGACCCCGCTATTCCCGACCGTGCGCATGAAGATGGAAGCCGGTAACGGTTCCACCGAAGACTTGACCGGTCGTGTCATCGACCTGTGCGCCCCGATCGGCAAAGGCCAGCGCGGTCTGATCGTTGCACCGCCGAAAGCCGGTAAAACGATCATGCTGCAGAACATCGCGGCAAACATCGCTCGTAACAATCCTGAAGTTCACCTGATCGTGTTGCTGATCGACGAACGTCCGGAAGAAGTAACCGAAATGCAGCGCACCGTGCGCGGCGAAGTGGTTGCCTCGACGTTCGACGAGCCGCCAACCCGCCACGTGCAGGTTGCCGAAATGGTGATCGAGAAGGCCAAGCGCCTGGTCGAACACAAGAAGGACGTGGTGATCCTGCTCGACTCCATCACCCGTCTGGCTCGCGCCTACAACACCGTGATTCCGAGCTCCGGCAAGGTACTGACCGGTGGTGTCGATGCCCACGCCCTGGAGAAACCGAAACGTTTCTTCGGTGCTGCGCGAAACATCGAAGAAGGCGGCTCGCTGACCATCATCGCCACCGCGCTGGTTGAAACCGGCTCGAAGATGGACGAAGTGATCTACGAGGAATTCAAAGGCACCGGCAACATGGAACTGCCTCTGGATCGTCGCATCGCTGAAAAACGCGTGTTCCCGGCTATCAACATCAACCGTTCCGGTACTCGCCGCGAAGAGTTGCTGACCGCCGACGACGAGCTGCAGCGCATGTGGATCCTGCGCAAGTTGCTGCACCCGATGGACGAAGTCGCTGCCATCGAGTTCCTGGTCGACAAGCTGAAAACGACCAAGACCAACGATGAGTTCTTCCTGTCGATGAAACGCAAGTAAGTCGAGCAGGGCTGTGCCCTGTGTGGCTGTTTCGTTAGTTCAAATTCGGATGCCGCTGGCTCATAGCCAAGGCGCTGCGACGAGTCATAGCCCGCTATGGCGAGGAGCAGCAACGCAGGATATGAGCCAGCGGCGCCGAAGTTGACGAACAGAGACAGCCATACAGGGCGCTTGAGCCGGGGAAACCCGGCTTTTTGCTATCTGATTTTTGATCAAGCGGCAGTTCGTGGTTCTGAATGGAAGGGTTCGGCGCTAAACTGCCTGCCCCCGAACGCCACGGCCAATACGAGGCTCACGCATGCAGTATCGCGACTTGCGCGACTTTATCAGCGGCCTGGAACAGCGCGGCGAACTCAAGCGCATCCAGGTTCCGGTGTCCCCAGTGCTCGAAATGACCGAGGTCTGCGACCGCACCTTGCGCGCCAAAGGCCCGGCCCTGCTCTTCGAAAAGCCTGTGGGCTATGACATTCCCGTGCTCGGCAACCTGTTCGGCACCCCCGAACGCGTGGCGCTGGGCATGGGTGCCGAGGCGGTCAGCGAGCTGCGCGAGATCGGCAAATTGCTGGCGTTCCTCAAGGAACCCGAGCCGCCAAAGGGGCTGAAAGACGCCTGGTCCAAGCTGCCGATCTTCCGCAAGATCATCTCGATGGCGCCCAAAGTCGTCAAAGATGCGATCTGCCAGGAAGTGGTCATCGAAGGTGATGACGTCGATCTCTCGACACTGCCCGTGCAGACCTGCTGGCCGGGCGACGTTGCGCCACTGATCACTTGGGGCCTGACCGTCACCAAAGGTCCGAACAAGGATCGGCAGAACCTCGGTATCTACCGCCAGCAAGTGATCGGCCGCAACAAAGTCATCATGCGTTGGCTCAGCCACCGTGGCGGTGCGCTGGATTACCGCGAATGGTGCGAGAAGCATCCGGGCCAACCGTTCCCGGTAGCTGTGGCGCTGGGTGCCGACCCGGCGACCATCCTCGGCGCCGTGACCCCGGTGCCCGACAGCCTTTCCGAGTATGCCTTCGCAGGTCTGTTGCGCGGCAACCGTACCGAGCTGGTGAAATGCCGGGGCAACGATCTGCAAGTGCCGGCCACCGCCGAAATCATCCTCGAAGGCGTGATCCATCCAGGCGAGATGGCCGATGAAGGCCCGTACGGCGACCACACCGGTTACTACAACGAAGTCGACAGCTTCCCGGTGTTCACCGTCGAGCGCATCACCCATCGGATCAAGCCGATCTACCACAGCACCTACACCGGCCGTCCGCCGGATGAGCCGGCGATTCTCGGCGTGGCGTTGAACGAAGTGTTCGTGCCGATCCTGCAGAAGCAGTTCCCGGAAATCACCGATTTCTACCTGCCGCCTGAAGGTTGCTCGTACCGCATGGCCGTCGTGACCATGAAAAAGTCGTATCCGGGTCACGCCAAGCGGGTAATGCTGGGTGTCTGGTCGTTTTTGCGACAGTTCATGTACACCAAGTTCGTTATCGTCACTGACGACGATATCAATGCGCGGGACTGGAATGACGTGATCTGGGCCATCACCACGCGCATGGACCCCAAGCGCGACACAGTGATGATCGAGAACACGCCGATCGACTACCTCGACTTCGCCTCGCCGGTATCCGGCCTGGGATCGAAGATGGGGCTCGATGCCACGCACAAGTGGCCGGGCGAAACCACGCGAGAGTGGGGTCGGGTGATCGTCAAGGACGATGCCGTGACCCAGCGGATCGATGCCATCTGGAATCAGTTAGGAATAGATTGATGCGTGTAACCTTGCAGCCCTCCGGAGCAGTGCTTGAGATTCTGCCCGGCGAGCGGATCCTCGATGGCGCCCGTCGTCTGGGCTATGACTGCCCGCAAAGCTGTCGCAACGGTAATTGCCACGTGTGCGGCGCGCTGCTGGTGGAGGGGCGTGTCGAGCAGGCGGGTAATGTGCGCGACCATGGCGAGTTCTACACTTGCATAGCAGAGCCGCTGGAAGACTGCATCGTGCTGTGGGATGGCGTGCTCGCGCTGGGAGAGTTACCGGTGCGCACTCTGTCGTGTCAGGTCACCAGTTGCACCGAAGTCGGTGGCGATACCTGGCGGGTACGGCTGCGGGCGCCGGCCGGAAAGCCTCCGCGTTATCACGCTGGCCAGTACTTGATGATCCACCGGGACAATGGCGAGAAGTCATCCTTTTCCCTGGCTTCGGCGCCCTCCGGTGGGCGTGATCTGGAAATTCACGTCCTGGCGCGCGAAGCCAGTGCAATAAACCTGATCAAACAGCTGCAAGGCAACACGATGGTGCGGGTCGACATGCCATTCGGCGATACGCACCTGGCCGAACTGCCGGACGGTCCACTGGTGCTGATTGCCGCGGGCACTGGCATGGGTCAGGTCCACGGTTTGATCGAACACTGCCGCGCCGAAGGCTTCAAGCACCCCGTGCACTTGTATTGGGGCGTTCGCCGTCCAGAAGACTTCTATGAAATCGAGCATTGGGACGAATGGCTGAAGTTGCCCAACCTGTTCCTGCATAAGGTCGTCAGCGATCAATGTGGCTGGCAGGGGCGTTGCGGCATGTTGCATGAAGCCGTTTGCGAAGACTTTCCCGATCTCAAGACTCTGCACGTGTACGCCAGTGGCTCGCCGGCCATGGTCTACGGCACGCTGGATGCGCTGGTCGAGGCCGGGATGGATGCCCATCAAATGCGCGCCGACGTATTTGCCTACGCCCCCCGATCTTGATGCTGTCCTTACACACTCTAGGAGCAAGCTCGCTCCTGGTTATAACCCCCTATATAGCCTATCGGTATTTATAAAATCATATAAATGCCGGTAGGTTATATTGTGTTCAAGTAATTAATTAACATCAGTTCCATGGCACTTGAATTGCTTTGAAAAACATATGTGCCTTATTGTTACAGCGGTGCGTTCTATTAAGTAACTCTTTATTCGCGGGGAGTTAAACGCTAATCGCCATGAGCGCCATTGAATCGTCCATTTTGAATCTGGCTTACCCTCCACGGCTCGATCTGGGGCCGCAGCTCACGCACGAACAATTACTCAGCTCGATGCAATCGACCATGGCGCGCCACAAGGGTGGGCCGGTGTGGTTGTTCGCGTACGGCTCGCTGATCTGGCGTCCCGAGTGCACCGCGGTTGAACGGCTTCGCGGGCGGGTGCATGGCTACCATCGCGGTTTGTACCTGTGGTCCCACGAACATCGCGGCACACCGGAAATGCCCGGCCTGGTCTTTGGCCTGGATCGTGGCGGTTCATGCAGCGGCTTTGCTTATCGTCTGCCTGAAGAGCAACTTGAGGCGTCGCTGTATGCACTTTGGCAACGCGAGATGCCGTTCCCTTCTTATCGTCCACACTGGCTCAACTGCCGTCTCGAAGACGGAAGCCAGGTTCAGGCATTGGGCTTTGTTCTGGAGCGGCATTTGCCCAGCTATGCCGGCAATTTGCCGGATCATGTGCTGAGCCACGTGTTTGAAAACGCTTGTGGGCGTTACGGCACGACTCGCGATTATGTCGAGCAGACCGCTCACGCCCTGCGTAGCCACGCCATGCCAGACCGGAATCTGGAGGCGCGGCTCAAGCGTTGCAAATCAAAGCTTGATCAGGCGATTGCTTCGCGGCTCTGACTGGCGACTTGCTTGTGCCACAGCGTTGGCGCAAGGAAGGCCATCGCCAGCAGGCAGGCACCGATCAGCAGAATGAAACCGCCATCCCAACCAAAATGGTCCACGGTGTAGCCCATCGCTGCACTGGCCGCGACCGACCCACCCAGATAGCCAAACAGGCCGGTGAAACCCGCTGCCGTGCCGGCGGCCTTCTTCGGCGCCAGTTCCAGCGCCTGCAAGCCGATCAGCATCACCGGGCCGTAGATCAGGAAGCCGATGGACACCAGGGCGATCATGTCGACGGTCGGGTTGCCGGCCGGGTTGAGCCAGTACACCAGCGTTGCCACGGTCACCAGCGCCATGAACACCATGCCGGTCAGGCCACGGTTGCCGCGGAAGATCTTGTCCGACATCCAGCCGCACAGCAGCGTGCCCGGAATGCCTGCCCACTCGTAGAAGAAGTACGCCCAGGACGTCTTGTCCACAGTGAAGCCCTTGGCTTCCTTGAGGTAGGTCGGCGCCCAGTCCAGTACGCCGTAGCGCAGCAGATAGACAAAGACGTTGGCCATCGCGATGTACCAGAGCATTTTGTTGCGCAGCACGTATTTGACGAAGATTTCCTTGGCGCTGAATTCTTCTTCGTGGCTGGCGTCGTAGCCTTCCGGATAGTCATTCTTGTACTTCTCGATGGGCGGCAGGCCCACCGATTGCGGGGTGTCGCGCATGGTGATGAAGGCGAACACCGCCACGGCCATGGCCACCGCCGCCGGTACGTAGAACGCGGCATGCCAGTCATTGAACAAGCCCATGCCGATCAGGAACAGCGGGCCGATCAAGCCGCCGCCGACGTTATGCGCCACGTTCCACAGCGACACCACGCCACCGCGTTCCTTCTGCGACCACCAGTGCACCATGGTCCGGCCACTTGGCGGCCAGCCCATGCCCTGCGCCCAGCCATTGATGAACAGCAGGACGAACATGATGGTCACGCTGGACGTTGCCCAATGCGCGAAACCGAACGTGAACATCACGGCAGCCGAAACTATCAGGCCGAACGGCAGGAAGAAGCGCGGGTTGGAGCGGTCGGAAACGATGCCCATGAGGAACTTGGACAAGCCGTAGGCAATGGCAATTGCCGACAACGCCACCCCCAGCTCACCCCGGGTGTAGCCCTCGTCGATCAGGTAAGGCATGGCCAGGGAGAAGTTTTTGCGCAGCAGGTAGTAGCCGGCATAACCGATAAAAATACCGGCAAAGATTTGCCAGCGCAGGCGGCGGTAGGTGCTGTCTATTTTTTCTTCAGGCAATGGAGCCTGATGTGCGGCAGGACGAAAGAAAGCAAACATTCAGGAGCTCCAGTTTTCTTGTTTTGACTGCGGATGCGAATGTTACAGTTTCGTTACCGAAAATAGCACCGGTTCTCATCGGCAAAACAGTGAAAATGTTGGAATTCGAGCATTCCTTCATGAGCATGTCGCTCAGATATAAGTGAAGGGCGTTGTAGGAGATTTCACCGGTTTCCATTTTTACGCAGGGGGCTGGCAGGAATAAGGCAAGTCTTTGGGAAATGTCCTGCGTCGTTACCGGAAGTCATGATCTTCAGCTCAAGACGCTCTCTCTTTAACCTTTGTCCGGCTGCCAGGCTTGGCATTTGAGGTGTAGAGGGGAGTGGTTATGCGGTGGTTTTTGTTGATGCTGGGGTTGGCGTTGTCTGGCGAGACCCGGGCAGCGGAGTTTTTTCTGATACCCGAAAACAACCCTCGGCCTATTTACCCGGTTGCGCTGCAAAGGGCCGGAATCATTGGTGATGTTCGAGTCAGCTTCGTAGCCCACTCCGATGGCTCTGTCAGCCAGGTGAACATCCTGCAAAGCGATCACCCTGAACTGGCCGAGGCGACTCGGGTTGCCATAGAGCAGTGGCGGTTCAAACCGTGGATGGTGGAGGAGGGCAGGCCTGCAGAGCAGGAAGTGGTCGCGCCCATGCAGTTCAGGTTCAACTCGTCTTTGCCGCTCCACACCAATAAATGGCTGAAGGAGTTGAAATGTCGCGATCTGAACGAAGCAGTTGTTCATGTCGCAGAGCAATCGTGGATCGATTCTCCTGCATTCCATTTCACCCGCGCCTACCTGTCGAACTCATTCTCTACGACAGCGCTGACGAATGAGCAGCGTCTGGCGCTGATCGCCAAGCTCAACAGGAAGGTGCCGATCATTGTCAGGCAATGCCTGAACAACCCGGTTTCGCGGTATGTGCGGTATTTGCCGGAGGACATTCGCAAGATGCTTTAGCTTGAATCGACAGCGTCACCGCTTAGGCCGGTGACGCTGTTTTGTTCGCTGATATTTACTCTAGCTTGAAGCCGGGTTTGCCGTTAACTTTCCACCATTCTTTAATTTCTTCGAGCACTCCTTCTGGACTATCTACGCGCCCAATAGGTCGGGTTAAAACCAGTCGTTTTCTAGGGTGTTCCGTGATTTTCTCAAAATGACGCATCCGCTTAACCGAATACTCGCTAAATGCTTCCCCCGATAGGCCGCTGTCATTCTCGAAAAAGCCTCTTAAAAAAGCTAAAAATTCCGCCTCTGTATAATCCTCTAACTTATCTTTGAGAATCATTGTAGATCACCTTTTTGTGTAGTTCTATGTGTGCCTTTGGAGTTAGAATACTTAGGTTATCCAAATCGTACCGCTCCGGCATCGGTGATTCTTTGCTTATGATGGATCTCAATTTTTCCCTGCCGCCGACACTGTCGAGAGGTGCGGCATAAGGTGCAGCGCCATTGGTCATTAGTCTGATTTAAAGTCAGGTTTTCCGTTTGTTTTACGCCACTCCTTGATGCTGTTAAGTATTCCAATAGGTGAATTCTCAACGCCTGCTTTAGGATAAAAAAGAATATCCGTTCCGTCGGGATGCTCGGATGCAAGCACTATGTTGCGAACTATGGTATCCAGTTCTTCTTCCGAAGCATAATTTCCGTCGAACAATCTTTTAATTGTCTCTAGAAACTCTGATTCAGTATATTGTTCATATTTTTTTACTGGATTCATAGCGTCTCACCGTTGTTGTTTGAGTGTATTGCAATATGAGATTTAGGAGTTGTAATAAGCATGTTGTCAACATTATAGACCTCTCCACCTTTTTGAATTGGAATTATATGGTGGATTTCAAATTTTTCTCTTCTCCCCACCTGCTCGCTTTGAGGGGCATAGGGTGAGTGCCCGTTCTTCATTATCGCTTTATTCAGCGGACTCAGTTCCATGCTTAACTTCGGATCATTTGATACCGCGACCCAAAAATTCTCTCTGAATTTATCAAAATTTCTGAAGTCTTTACCGCGCAATTGATTTGCTATCTGAGCGGGAATCGGAACTCCATCTGATTCTGTCGCGCTCTCTAACCAGTTTTCACCAAAGATTTGTCCGTCCCCGTTTACCGTCCCCGGTTCGTATCGTGGGCCGGTTCGGCTTAGCATGATGTAGATGGGATCAATGCCTGAATCAGTCGGAAAAATCAGGACGTAGTCGTCTAGATCGAAATCGTCGTATGAGGGATGTTCGTCAGTTCTTCCATCAAGTTGAGTGACTCTGGCCCCTGGATAGATCTCGATGCCGTTTTGATCGGAGGGTAATTCCGTGGAGCCAATACCATCTTTTCCAGGCGCGCTATTTGGCGTCCATGTAAGTGTTCTTGGTAGAAAACCTTCAGTGGTGAACGTGTAAAGATTTGTGGTCGGCTCAAATTTCGCAGTTCGGACTCTAACTCGTGCGGATAGATTTTCACCCGTTTGAGATAAGTAAAGTTGAGTATGCTCGCCTCTTGAGGAAGATAGTACTCGTATGGGTAAATTTGTTTCGCTCTGATTTTTTAAGTTGATCTGGTTGTCGAATCCATCACCCAATTGAGAGAGCGGTATCGACACAACCACAGGGTTACGCTGTAGCTCACCGTTTCCGAGAGTTGGCGTATAGAAGATAGAGGCCAAGAAAACACCCAGCGGGTTCGAGCGCACACTTAGGGACTCGACAGATCGGGCCAGAGAAAAAGGCGAGCCTTCAAATCCTGCAATCAAGCCATCTGGTGTGACCACTAGCGGCCTTACAGATGCTGCATCTCCGCTAGCTGTGGATAGGTTCACATTCTCAATCTGGTACTTTTCCCTTAATGCGTCTTTTTGTATTTTTTCCAAAGCAAGGGCTTGCTGGTATGCCTCCTGTTCTGCTGCAACGCGCAGCTGCTCCCTTTGCTGCTCAGCTTCAATACGTAGCCGTTCTAGCTGCCGCTCAGTTTCAATACGTACCTGTTCCTGCTGCTGTTCGACTGCTAGAGAGCGAGCGATCAGTCCAGAAAAAGCGCTACTTGTCTCAGTTAGATGGCGCGCAATTTCAGTGTGAAGGAGGGATAAGTGATAGTCCTGCCATCGCCTGCCTAAATTGGTATTTGCCTGTAGATCAACGAGGTTGTTGAGCGCTTCAAGTTCTGGAGTGCTCAGTGGCGATTTAATTGCCGGGTTTGCTATCGCATAAGGCCTTACAGCTGATTGCTCGGACGCGATTAGATTGTTTATTGTGATTTTATAACTTGTCAGCGATTGGGCGAGCGTCGCGCCAATTGTAGCTCCCGTCGCAGCAATAATTTTTTCGAGAATAAAATGCGGCAAAAGGTCAAAATGAACGTTTATTTCATCTTTAATGACCGAAAATTTTTCGTCCACAGTAGATGTCGAGTTTGCAATCTGGGCTTCGATTTCAGATTGATCTCGCTTGTTTGCTAAATGTTCGAGCTGTTTAGCTAAAATATTCATTTGTAGCGAAATGCGTTTTAGGTCTAATGCTGATCGATAAGCAGTATCTATCGCGGTATAGGCCACGGACGCGTCAGGAGGAGAGGTGTGTAAGCTTTCGAAAATTTTTCTAAAGGACAGCTCCTTCATTAGGAAAAATGGGTTGTGGCCGTAAAGTGAATAGGCGCTCGGCTTACGTGCTTCATACTCTATTGATTTATTCTGAATAAGTGTCAACGCCGCTTTTTGCTCGACCTTTGTTTTTTCAATTGGTGATAGAGGATGGTTGGCGCCGGCCACTTGTTTCGCGTAATCCAGTTCGGCAATTGTGGAAGCGAAAAGGTTGTTATATAATCCGGCGTATTCACTATCAATGTATGTGCTGTTAATGCTTCTTTCATGCATCAAGTCATCCCATATGAAAGGTGTAAGCGGGCTGAGCTTTACTGGCCCACTGCTAGTGCCTCTATGGGGACCTTCATTTAAACCCCAGGCGCCTGAAAAAAATCCTTCTATCCCTGGGTTTAATCTTTCTGCTTTGACTGGTATGGGGGCTAATTCGTATGAGTTTGGCCCGGTTTTTATATGGGGACCTAAATATTTGTTTGCGTTAGACATATGACGACTCCATGTCAATTATTCCCGAATTCAGATTACGCTTTCCAATTGAGAGCGAGGCTGATAGCAGAACATCTCATATGCTTGGCTTGTAGGTTTTAGAGTTTGCCGGCGCATTGATCTGTAATTGGGAAGTTAACGCAATTTTTTGGAAGGGGGATTTATATATTTACCGCTAAATATTTCGCTGTTGATGTTGATACTGAATAGAAACAATTTGTGTATTGGAAGTGGAGGCCAGAGCAGCTTGTGAGTTGCTTTGGCCTTCTCAATATGTCCAGCGCGGATTCAGCGAACCTGCACCACTACTTTCCCAACCGCCTTGCGCTGGCCGAGATCATTTATCGCTTGAGCTGCGTTGCTCAATGGATACACCTGCGACACCAGCGGTTTCAGCTTGCCTTCGGCAAACCAGCCGAACAGTTGCTGGAAATTCGCAGCATTGTCCTGCGGCTGGCGCTGGGCAAACGAGCCCCAGAATACGCCCAGCACCGCTGCGCCCTTGAGCAATGCGAGGTTCACCGGCAGTTCGGGAATGCGTCCGCTGGCGAAGCCGACCACCAGCAGGCGGCCGTTCCACGCGATCGCGCGGATGGCCTGGTCGAACAGGTCGCCGCCCACCGGGTCGTAGATCACGTCGGCGCCCTGGCCATCGGTCAGGCGTTTGATTTCGTCCTTGAGGCTGGTTTCGCTGTAGTTGATCAGTTCGTCGGCCCCCGCAGCCTTGGCTACGGCGAGTTTTTCGGCGCTGCTGGCGGCGGCGATTACCCGGGCGCCCATGGCTTTGCCGATTTCTACAGCGGCCAGGCCGACACCGCCGGAGGCGCCGAGGACCAGCAGGGTTTCACCCGGTTGCAGGTTGCCGCGCTGCTTGAGTGCGTGCATCGAGGTGCCGTAGGTCATGCTAAAGGCGGCGGCGGTATTGAAGTCCATCGAGGGTGGAATCGGCAGCACGTTGTAGCCCGGCACCGCGACCTGCTCGGCGAAGCTGCCCCAGCCGGTCAGGGCCATGACCCGGTCACCGACTTTCAGGTGGCTGACCTTTTCACCCACTTCACTGACCACGCCGGCCGCTTCACCGCCCGGTGAAAACGGGAAGGGCGGTTTGAACTGGTACTTGCCCTCGATGATCAGCGTATCGGGGAAGTTGACCCCGGCGGCGTGCACGTCCAGCAGGATTTCATTCTTCTTCGCGACAGGACTGGCGACGTCTTCCAGCACCAGCGATTCGGCAGGGCCGAAGGCTTTGCACAGCACGGCTTTCATCAGGGCTATTCCTTTGGGAGTGATGGCCGATAAGTGTAGGTGTGTGAGTCGATGGGTCAACGAGCATGCCCGGCCCTGATAGTCAGCCATAAGCTTGTGCTTGCGCGGCGGGTCGATATGCTAGGCCGCAAACCGGATAAGGAGCGAATTGTGAAAGCGTGGATCATGTTGATGCTGGCCCTGTCTCTGCCTGTGGCAGCGCTGGCCGAAGAAGCCAAAGAAGGTGAAGCTCCAAAGGTCAATTACATCACCCTGAGCCCGCCGTTCGTGGGTAATTACGGGCTGGATGGCACACCGAAACTCAAGGTCTACAAGGCCGATGTGGCGTTGCGAGTGACCGGCGAAGAAGCGACCAAAGCCGTCAAGGCCAACGAACCGCTGATTCGTAATCAGCTCGTGGCGTTGTTTGCCCAGCAGACTACCGAGACGATGAACAACGTCGAGGCCAAAGAGAAGCTGCGTCAGGAAGCGTTGAAGCAGACCCAGCAAATCATGAACGATGAAACGGGCAAGCCGGTGGTTGAGGATTTGTTGTTCAACAACCTGATCATCCAGTAATCCTGGATCCTGTAGGAGCTGGCTTGCCAGCGATAGCGCCCTCAAGATCGCCATCGCTGGCAAGCCAGCTCCTACAAAAGCATTTCAACGCAGCTCCATCACAGCCGCCCATTGCTCGGCCGTCACCGGCATCACCGACAGCCGCGAGCCCTTCTGCACCAACGGCATCTCGGCCAGTGCCGTCTGTTGCTTGAGATAGTCCAGCTTCAGTACCTTGGAAAACGTCTCGACATGCGCGACATCAATCGCGCTCCAGGCGTTTTTCTCCGGTGTGGCTTTGGGGTCGTAGTAATGACTTTCAGGCTCCAGCGCCGTTGGGTCCGGATACGCGGCTTCGATAATTTTGCCAATCCCGGCAATCCCCGGCTCCGGGCAGCTGGAGTGATAGAAGAAAAACTCATCCCCCACCGCCATGGCCCGCAGGAAGTTTCGTGCCTGATAGTTGCGAACCCCGTCCCAGCGCGCTTTGCCAAGCTTCTCCAGGCCTTTGATCGAGAGTTCGTCGGGCTCGGATTTCATCAGCCAATAGGCCATGTTTTTTGCTCCTTGCGAGGTCAGTGGGCAGGTTGTCGGGCAATTTTATGACAAACCGACAGTCGGTTGACGTCAGCATTTGCGCAGCGGTTCACGTTGCCGCAAAATGCCGGCCTTTAGAGCTTGACGCTGCTGCACGGCCTACAAAACGGAAACCGCTGCTGTCATCGTGTTGATGTGCCTTTGGGGGGCAATCGATGAAACGCAAACCGGATTTACTATGGATTTTGGTCATTTTGTTCGGCCTCGGCGTCGTGACCACTGGCTATGCCCAAAGCCTGTGGGCCAACAAGACCGATGCGCCGGTTGAAGTTGCCCAGTTGCAACAACAGTCGACAGCGTTCAAACGCTAGGCTGTCTTTTCGACGCCGCTGATTCCAGTGGCGTCTAGCCTGCGTAATACCAGGCCTTGTCCGTTACCGTTCCCTGCAACGGTACATCCCAGCTCGCTTGAGCCAATCGCTCGACCTTCTGACATTCATGGGCCAGCCCCAGCAGCGTCGGCTTGCGCCAGTCATTTCGGCGCGCCAGGTAAGCCAGGCTTCGATCGTAGAAGCCGCCGCCCATCCCTAGTCGTCCGCCGACATCGTCAAACCCCACCAACGGCAGCAGCACCAGATCCAGCGCCCAGACTTTGCGTTGTCGGGCAAGGTTGTGCCGGGGTTCTAGAATCCGAAAGCGGTTGGGCTTGAGCTTTTCACCGGGGCGGATGCGCTGGAACACCATTTTGGTTCGCGGCCAGGCACTGAGCACCGGCAGATAGGTAGCCTTGCCTCGTCGCTGAGCTGCACGCAGCAGCAGGCGCGGATCGATTTCGCCGTCGGTGGGCAGGTAAAGAGAGATGTGTCTGGCGCGGCGAAACAGCGGTTGCTGGGCCAATTGCTTGTACAGCCCGCGAGCGGCCTGGCGCTGCTGACTGGGTGTCAGTGCGCGGCGGGCCTTGCGCAGCATGCGTCGAAGTTGCGGGCGGGGAAGCAGCGCAGGTTCGGTCATGAATTCGGGCTTCGGCAGGTCAGGTACACAAATCGTACCTGTAAAAAACACATCTATAAAAAAGCCGATGCCGGTATTTAAACCGGCATCGGACTGGAATCAGGCTCCCCGGATGTACCGCTGTCGACTTAGCCCTTGAACCCGAAAGTTCAAGGTGGAAGATGCAGTAGGCTTTAAGGCTTTCCGTCTAGCGGACATGCACACCAGCCCAACGTGCAACCTCCAGGGTATAGCAAATCGGCTCAGGGACATCGCCAACTGGCAAGCACCCCAGGGAGTGAGGGGAGTATACCGCAAGCGGTGGCACGAATCAGCCTTTGGTGACGTCCGGATCGGTTGCGAGCATCAGATCGACGCGATCGAGCAGGTCGCGAACCTGTTCGCGGGTCGAGCCGCTGGCCTGGATATCCGGGCGTTCTTCCTTGTGGAGCAGGTCGTGGGTGATGTTCAACGCGGCCATCACGGCGATACGGTCGGCACCGATGACTTTGCCGCTGCTGCGGATCTCGCGCATCTTGCCGTCCAGATAGCGGGCGGCGCTCACCAGGTTACTGCGTTCTTCCTGGGGACAGATGATCGAATACTCTTTGTCGAGGATCTGCACGGTGACGCTATTGCTTGAACTCATGAGTCTTGCTCCAGGGCCTTGAGGCGCGAAATCATCGATTCGACCTTACGCCGGGCGATTTCGTTTTTTTCAATGAGGTGCGCGCGTTCCTCGCGCCAGGTCTTTTCCTGAGCAAGTAAGAGTCCGTTTTGGCTCTTAAGTTGCTCGACTCGGGTAATCAGCAGTTCGAGTCTGGCCATCAGCGCTTGCAGGTCGGTGTCTTCCATTGTCTTCACTGTCTGATGGGTGTTGGACTTGTAGGAGCGAGCTTGCTCGCGATGAACCAGAGATCGCCACGGGGGTGTCAGGTACGCAACGTTATCGTTGACGACCATCGCGAGCAAGCTCGCTCCTACAGGGGTAGTCGATGTAGGATACAAGGCCTTCATTCTAGACATAGCGCCGTCTGGCGCCTAGCTGCCCATGACCATTCAGAATTCCCCGTACCAAGCCTTCGCCACCCTGCTGACGTCCAGCGGTCACAATGTCTCGCCTGCCGAACTGCACGGCCTGCTGCTCGGTCGCAGCTGCGCCGGCGCCGGTTTCGATGCCGAAGGCTGGCTGATCGACGCCGCTGAACTGCTGGAAAACGAGCCGCAGGACAACGTTCGCAACGCCTTGATCGGCCTGCAAGAGATGGTAAAAGGCGAGCTCACCGGCGATGACGTGACCGTCGTTCTGTTGCTGCCCACCGACGATGCTCCACTCACCGATCGTGCCGCCGCACTGGGCGAGTGGTGCCAGGGCTTCCTCAGCGGTTTCGGCTTGAACTGCCGTGACAGCAGCGCCCTCAGCACCGAGGCCACCGAAGTGCTGCAGGACCTGGCAGCCATTTCCCAAGTGCAGGATGCGCTGGAAGAGTCCGAAGACGGCGAGTCCGACTACATGGAAGTCATGGAATACTTGCGCGTCGCGCCGCTGCTGCTGTTCTCGGAAACCAAGAAAGACGTGGCGCCTGCCGCCAAACCGTCGCTGCACTGATCTAAGCCAGGGAACGCCATCTGCCCATGATCCATATCCCGAAATCGGAATACAGCCGTCGCCGCAAGGCCCTGATGGCGCAGATGGAACCCAACAGTATCGCCATCCTGCCCGCCGCCGCGGTCGCCATTCGCAACCGCGACGTCGAGCATGTCTACCGCCAGGACAGCGACTTCCAGTACCTCAGCGGTTTTCCCGAGCCTCAGGCGGTGCTGGTGTTGATGCCAGGGCGCGTGCACGGCGAATACATCCTGTTCTGCCGTGAACGCAACGCCGAACGTGAACTGTGGGATGGCCTGCGGGCCGGGCAGGAAGGCGCGATACGCGACTTCGGTGCCGACGACGCCTTCCCGATCACGGATATCGACGACATCCTGCCGGGCCTGATCGAAGGCCGTGACCGGGTGTATTCGGCCATGGGCAGCAACCCCGAATTTGACCGGCACTTGATGGAGTGGATCAACGTGATCCGCTCCAAGGCCAACCTCGGCGCCCAGCCACCGAACGAATTCGTTGCCCTGGATCATCTGCTGCACGACATGCGCCTGTATAAATCGGCGGCAGAGGTGAAGGTGATGCGCGAGGCCGCACGGATTTCTGCCCAGGCGCATGTGCGTGCGATGCAGGCCAGTCGTGCCGGGTTGTATGAGTTCAGCCTCGAAGCGGAGCTCGATTACGAATTCCGCAAGGGTGGCGCGAAGATGCCGGCCTACGGTTCGATCGTCGCCACGGGGCGCAACAGCTGCATCCTGCATTACCAGCAGAATGACGCCGTGCTCAAGGACGGTGAGCTGGTGCTGATCGACGCCGGTTGCGAGATCGACTGCTACGCCAGCGACATCACCCGCACCTGGCCGGTGAACGGCAAGTATTCGGCGGAGCAGAAGGCGATCTACGAATTGGTGCTGGCGGCGCAGGAAGCGGCGTTTGCCGAGATCGCGCCGAACAAACACTGGAATCAGGCCCACGAAGCGACGGTCCGGGTGATCACTTCGGGTCTGGTCGAATTGGGTTTGCTCCAGGGCAATGTTGACGAATTGATCGCCGGCGAAGCCTACAAGGCGTTTTACATGCACCGCGCCGGACACTGGCTGGGCATGGATGTGCATGACGTCGGCGAATACAAGGTCGGTGGCGAATGGCGCGTGCTGGAGGTCGGCATGGCGCTGACGGTGGAGCCGGGGATCTACATTGCCCCGGACAATCAGAGCGTGGCGAAGAAGTGGCGCGGCATTGGCGTGCGCATCGAGGACGACGTAGTGGTCACCAAAACCGGTTGTGAAATCCTCACCAAAGGCGTACCGAAAACGGTCGCTGAAATCGAGGCCTTGATGGCGCAAGCGCGGACACAAGCGGCATGAGTCGAGTCAATCTGGCAATCATCGGCGGTGGCCTCGTCGGCGCCAGCCTCGCGTTGGCGTTGCAGGCCGGGGCCAAGGCCCGGGGCTGGAAAGTCGTCCTGATCGAGCCCTTCGCCCCCGGCGATACCTATCAGCCAAGTTATGACGCGCGCTCCACGGCATTGTCCTTTGGTGCCCGTCAGATTTACCAGCGGCTGGGCGTTTGGCAGGAGATCTCCCGCCGTGCCGAGCCGATCAAACAGATTCACGTTTCCGACCGGGGGCGTTTTTCCACGGCGCGGCTGTCGGCCATGGAAGAAGGCGTTCCGGCGCTGGGCTACGTGGTGGAAAACGCCTGGCTCGGCCAATGCCTGTGGCAAGGCCTGGACAAAGACGTCATCAGTTGGCGCTGCCCGGCGGAAGTCACCCGCATGGAGCCGCTCACCGATGGCTATCGCCTGACCCTCAATGACGAAACCATGCTGGAGTGCGACCTCGCCGTGTTGGCTGATGGCGGCCGCTCCAGCCTGCGCGAGCAACTGGGGATCGGCATTCGAAAGCGTCCGTACAACCAGAGCGCCCTGATCGCCAACATCACCCCGAGTGAAGCCCACAACGGCATGGCGTTCGAACGCTTTACCGATGATGGGCCGATGGCGTTGCTGCCATTGCCGGACAACCGCTGTGCATTGGTCTGGACTCGCCTGGGCATGGATGCGCAACGCTTGGCCGCGCTGGATGAACGCAGTTTTCTCAGCGAACTGCAGGGCGTGTTCGGTTATCGCCTGGGCACGTTGAAACAGGTTGGCGCTCGGCATCTGTACCCGTTGGCGCTGGTCGAGGCCGAAGAACAGGTGCGTTCGCATCTGGCGGTGCTCGGCAATGCCGCCCACAGCTTGCACCCGATTGCCGGACAGGGTTTCAACCTGTCGTTGCGTGATGCCCAGGCGCTGGCCGATGCGTTGCTCGCCAGCGAGCAGTCACCGGGCGATTTTGCGACCTTGCAGGCCTATCGCGAGCGTCAGCGTCTGGACCAGAACCTCACCGTCGGTTTTTCCGATCAGGTCACGCGTCTGTTCGGCAGCACCCAGCCACTGGTTTCGCTGGGCCGTAATCTCGGTCTGCTCGGTCTGGATCTGCTGCCGCCGGCCAAGCGCTGGTTCGCCCGGCAGGCCATGGGCCTGGGTACTCGCCCTGATGCTTAAGTGGCTGACGCGCAAGTTCGGCAAGGCGCGATTGATGCGCCGATTCATGAGCTTCTATCCGCCGTACCTTGGCGCTGGCGTTCGGGTGCAGCACATCAGCGATGATTTCCGCGACATCCAGGTCTGCATGGGCCTGAGCTGGTACAACCGCAATTACGTTGGCACCCAGTTTGGTGGCAGCCTGTATTCGATGGTCGACCCGTTTTTCATGCTGATGCTGATGGAGAACCTGGGGCGCAACTACATCGTCTGGGACAAGGCCGCGGACATCGATTTCATCGCACCGGGCAAAGGCCCGGTGTTCGCCCGTTTCAATATTGACGACACCTTGCTCGACGAAATCCGGCGGCAAACGGCGGGTGGCGAAAAATACCTGCCACAGCTGCAGGTCGATATTCATGACGGCGTTGGCAACCTCGTAGCACGCGTCGGAAAAACCCTTTACGTGCGGCTCAAGCCGCAAGCGAGACAGGCTTAAAGCATGGAAATGCGCGCAGATCTGCTGATTGTCGGAGCCGGAATGGTCGGCAGCGCCCTGGCGCTGGCGTTGCAGGACAGCGGGCTGGAAGTCCTATTGCTCGACGGCAGTCCGATGAGCGTCAAACCGTTTGACGCTCAAGCCCCGTTCGAACCGCGGGTGAGTGCGCTGTCCATCGCCAGCCAGCGGATTCTCGAACGCCTGGGTGTCTGGGACGGCATCGCCAACCGGCGCAGCAGCCCCTACAGCGACATGCAGGTCTGGGACGGCAGCGGCACGGGGCAGATTCACTTTTCGGCGGCCAGTGTGCATGCCGAGGTGCTGGGGCATATCGTCGAGAACCGCGTGGTGCAGGACGCCTTGCTCGAGCGCTTGCACGATTGCGACTTGGGGATGCTGGCCAATGCCCGCCTCGAACAGATGCGTCGTTCCGGCGACGATTGGCTGCTGACCCTGGCCGACGGCCGCACCCTGCGTGCACCGCTGGTGATTGCGGCCGATGGCGCCAACTCGGCGGTGCGGCGCCTGACGGGCGTTGCGACACGGGAGTGGGATTATCTGCATCACGCCATCGTCACCAGCGTGCGTTGCTCGAAAAACCACCAATCGACCGCCTGGCAGCGCTTTACCGATAGCGGGCCCCTGGCGTTCCTGCCCCTGGAGCGTGATGGTCAGCAGGACTGGTGCTCGATCGTCTGGTCGACCACACCGAGCGAAGCCGAACGCTTGATGGCGCTGGATGACGAGGCGTTTTGCCGCGAACTGGAACGCGCCTTCGAAGGCCGGCTCGGGACTGTGCTCAACGCCGACCCGCGCCTGTGCGTGCCACTGCGTCAGCGTCATGCCAAGCGTTATGTGGCTGAAGGCCTTGCGCTGATTGGCGATGCGGCCCACACCATCCACCCGCTGGCCGGGCAGGGCGTGAACCTCGGGTTCCTCGATGCCGCCGTGTTGGCCGAGGTGTTGTTGCAAGCGGCAGGCCGTGGCGAGCGGCTGGCGGATGTGAAAGTGCTCAGTCGCTACGAACGTCGCCGCATGCCCCATAACCTGGCGCTGATGGCGGCAATGGAAGGCTTCGAACGCTTGTTCCAGGCCGATCCGTTGCCGGTGCGCTGGTTGCGTAATACCGGGCTGAAGATGGTCGACCAGATGCCCGAGGCCAAAGCGTTGTTTGTGCGCGAAGCCCTCGGACTGATTGGCGATCTCCCAGCACTCGCCAAGGCCTGAGATTTTCGCTGGGGCTGATTGGCCTCTTCGCGAGCAGGCTCGCTCCCGCATTTGAAATACGTTCTCTGTGGGAGCGAGCCTGCTCGCGAATGCGTCGGCACATTCATATCCTTTTTCGGCTGTGCAACATTTGGTAACGCCTCCGCCAACTGTTCGATTGAGAAGGCAAATGTGAGTCCTTATCATTTGGCTTCCATTTTTTAATCGAGAGACCGCTCCCATGTTGGCACCGAAGCGTCTACTGACCGCACTGGCCTTGACCCTGATTGGCAGCACCGCGGCCCAGGCCGCCGACGAGGTGGTGGTCTATTCCTCGCGTATCGACGAGCTGATCAAGCCAGTCTTCGATGCCTACACCGCAAAAACCGGCGTAAAGGTGAAGTTCATCACCGACAAGGAAGCGCCGCTGATGCAACGGATCAAGGCCGAGGGCGAGAACGCCACCGCCGACCTGCTGCTGACGGTGGATGCCGGTAACCTCTGGCAAGCCGAGCAGATGGGCATCCTCCAGCCGTTCACCTCGAAGACCATCGATGCCAACATCCCGCTGCAATACCGCGCCGCGTCCCATGCCTGGACCGGCCTGAGCCTGCGCGCACGGACCATCGCCTACTCCACCGAGCGGGTGAAGCCGGGTGAGCTGACCACCTACGAAGCACTGGCCGACAAGAACTGGGAAGGTCGCCTGTGCCTGCGCACGGCGAAGAAGGTGTACAACCAGTCCCTGACCGCCACCATGATCGAAGTGCACGGTGCCGAGAAAACCGAGAAGATCCTCAAGGGCTGGGTCAACAACCTGTCCACCGACGTGTTCTCCGACGACGTTGCGGTGCTTGAAGCCATCAACGCCGGCCAATGCGACGTGGGTATCGTCAACACTTACTACTACGGTCGCCTGCACAAGCAGAAACCGGAGCTGCCGGTGAAGCTGTTCTGGCCGAACCAGGCGGATCGCGGCGTGCACGTCAACCTGTCGGGCATCGGCCTGACCAAGCACGCGCCGCATCCGGAAGCCGCCAAGGCCCTGGTGGAGTGGATGACCACGCCTGAAGCGCAGAAGATCTTTGCGGACGTGAACCAGGAATTCCCGGCCAACCCGGCTGTTCAGCCATCCGCTGAAGTGGCCGCATGGGGCAAGTTCGTTGCGGACACCTTGCCGGTGGAAGTCGCGGGCAAGCGTCAGGCTGAAGCGATTCGCATGATGGATCGGGCTGGCTGGAACTGACACCTGCTGGTTTAAAGAGTAAAAGATCGCAGCCTTCGGCAGCGCCTACTGGGTGATCACCCACTCACTGTAGGCGCTGCCGGAGGCTGCGATCTTTTTGTGTTTCACGTACATTTCGTTGATTTTTCTCCAGAGAGCTTTTCCTTTGGCCCACCCCGCCCAACGCCGCTGGTATCCCCTGGTCTTCGCCATCGCCGCGCTGGTCCTGCTGCCCTTGAGCGTGTTGCTGCTGTCCTGGCAAAGCATCGATCAACAGATCTGGTCCCATCTCTGGGAAACGCAGATGCCGCGGCTGCTGGGCAACACCCTGACTCTGGTGCTCGGGGTTGGCGTCGGCGTGACGGTTCTCGGTGTGAGCCTGGCCTGGCTCACCAGCCTCTGCGAATTCCCCGGCCGACGCTGGCTGGACTGGGCGTTGATGCTGCCTTTTGCAATTCCGGCCTACGTGCTGGCGTTCGTCTTTGTCGGCTTGCTGGATTTCGCCGGTCCCGTGCAAACGCTGTTGCGTGAATGGTTCGGCACGGGGCTGCGCCTGCCACGGGTGCGTTCCACGGGCGGGGTGATTCTGGTCTTGGTGCTGGTGTTCTATCCCTACGTTTACCTCCTGGCACGCACGGCATTCCTGGCGCAGGGCAAAGGCCTGATGGAGGCCGCGCGGGTGCTGGGGCAATCGCCATGGCAGGCGTTCTGGCGGGTGGCCATGCCCATGGCGCGTCCCGCTATTGGCGCTGGCGTGGCATTGGCGTTGATGGAAACCCTGGCGGATTTCGGTGCCGTGTCGGTGTTTAACTTCGACACCTTCACCACCGCCATCTACAAGACCTGGTACGGCTTTTTCAGCCTCTCTACCGCCGCGCAACTGGCCAGCCTGCTATTGCTGGTGGTGATGCTGGTGCTGTACGGCGAGCGTCGTGCCCGTGGCGCCAATCGGGCGAGCAATGAGCGGCCACGGGTCAAGGCGCTGTACCACCTGCGTGGGGGCAAAGCGCTGCTGGCCAGCGGCTGGTGCGGTCTGGTATTTGCCTGCGCCTTCGTCATTCCGATGCTGCAACTGGTGGTGTGGTTCTGGCAGCGTGGGCGCTTTGATCTCGATGAACGTTACACCGGGCTGATCATCCACACCTTGTACCTGGGCGCGATGGCCGCGTTGATCACCGTCAGCGTCGCCCTGGTCCTGGCGTTTGCCCGACGTTTGGCGCCGACGCAAGGCATCCGCGCGGGTGTCAGCCTGGCCAATCTTGGCTACGCCTTGCCCGGGTCGGTGCTGGCGGTGTCGATCATGCTGGCGTTCAGTTATCTGGACCGCGAACTGGTGATTCCACTCTCCGGCTGGCTTGGCGGTGCCGGCAAGCCGCTGCTGCTGGGCAGTCTGGCGGCGCTGTTGCTGGCCTATCTGGTGCGCTTCATCGCCGTGGCTTACGGGCCGCTGGAAAGCAGCCTGGCACGTATACGGCCCTCTTTGCCCGAAGCGGCACGTAGCCTGGGTGTCAGTGGGCCGCGACTGTTTTTCAAAGTGTATCTGCCGTTATTGCTCCCCGGTTCACTGAGCGCGGCGTTGCTGGTGTTCGTCGATGTACTCAAGGAAATGCCCGCGACCCTGCTGATGCGCCCGTTTGGCTGGGACACGCTGGCAGTGCGCATCTTCGAAATGACCAGTGAGGGTGAGTGGGCCAGGGCGTCTTTGCCGGCGCTGACCCTGGTTTTGGTCGGGCTGCTACCGGTAATCGGATTGATACGACGTTCGGCGCATCGAAACAGCTAGGTGTCAGTCCTACACCTTGCAGCTACAATGCGCGGCATTCGGTGCGGTCCGTCTGACAGACAAGGTAGTAAAAATCGGCTGGAAGCCTTTGATTTCAAGGTTTGCACACGGTTATCACTCGCCCGCACCTTCGCCACGCCCGGAAGGAGAAACCCATGGGACAGCGTACGCCTCTGTATGACCTTCATCTCGCCCTTGGCGCGAAGATGGTCGATTTTGGCGGTTGGGATATGCCTCTGCATTACGGATCGCAGGTCGAGGAACACCATCAGGTGCGCCGCGATTGCGGTGTCTTCGATGTATCCCACATGACCGTGATCGATGTCGGCGGCCCCCAGGCCAAGGCCTGGCTGCAGCACTTGCTGGCCAACGATGTCGAACGCCTGCACAGCTCTGGCCGTGCGTTGTACAGCACCATGCTCAATGAGCGTGGCGGCATCGTTGATGACATGATCGTCTACCGCCTCGATGAGGGTTATCGCCTGGTGGTCAACGCGTCCACCCGCGATCAGGACATGGCGTGGATGCAGGCCCATCTCGACGGTTTCGAGGTGCAGCTCAACGAACGGGCCGAACTGGCAATGCTGGCCATTCAGGGGCCTCACGCCCGGCACAAGATTGCCGAACTGGTGAACCAGTCCCGCGGCAACCTGATCCAGCTTCTCAAGCCTTTTGAAGGCCAGCCCGACGGTGACTGGTTCATTGCGCGCACCGGTTACACCGGTGAAGACGGTCTGGAAATCATCTTGCCGGCCGATCAGGCACCGGGCTTTTTCAACGATCTGGTGGGCGCGGGTATTTCCCCGATCGGTCTGGGCGCGCGCGATACGCTGCGGGTCGAGGCCGGGATGAACCTCTACGGTCAGGACATCCATCAGGACGTTTCCCCGCTGGCCTCCAACATGGCCTGGAGCATTGCCTGGGAACCGGCCTCGCGCCAGTTCATCGGGCGCAAGGCGCTCGAAGCCGAAAAGGCCGGCGGCGTACAGCACAAACTGGTGGGGCTGGTCCTTGAGGAACGCGGTGTTTTGCGCGCTCATCAAGTGGTCCGTATCGCTGATGTTGGCGAAGGGGAGATCACCAGTGGTAGTTTCTCTCCTACGCTTAGCAAGTCGATTGCACTGGCGCGCGTGCCGATGGCAACTGCCGACCGCGCAGAAGTGGAAATCCGTGGCAAGTGGTACCCGGTCCGAGTGGTCAAACCGACCTTCGTACGCCATGGCAAAACCTTGATCTAACCTTTTCCGGCGGACTTTGACCGCTAACAAATCTTGAGGACACAGAACATGAGCGATATCCCTGCCGACCTGCGTTTTGCCGAAAGTCACGAATGGGCACGTCTGGAAGCCGATGGCACCGTCACCGTGGGCATCAGCGATCACGCGCAGGAAGCGCTGGGTGATGTGGTGTTCGTTGAGCTGACTGAAGTCGGAAAAAGCTTCGCCGCCGGTGATCAGTCCGGTGTGGTGGAGTCAGTTAAAGCCGCTTCCGACATTTATTCCCCGGTTGCCGGTGAAGTGATCGCGATCAACGAAGAGCTGGGCGCAAATCCGGAGCTTCTCAACACTGATCCGTACGGCGCGTGGATCTTCAAGCTCAAGCCAAGCAATACTGCTGACCTGGACAAGCTGCTCGATGCAGAGGCTTACAAGGCCGCCATCGGCGAATAAGCCTTCAAGCGTCATCCCCAAAGCCCCGACTCGTCGGGGCTTTGTTATTTGCGCTGAAGATCCATTGTGAGCGAGCCTGCTCGCGATGAGGGCTTCGCATTCAACATCTCTATTGGCAGAAATGGCGCAATCGCGAGCAGGCTCGCTCCCGCAGGGGTAAGTGTGCATCGACTGCTATGCTGGTTTGACCGTGTTGCATCGACGCTGAGCGCCAGTCAAGAGAGAGCCCGTCATGTCCCAGTTGCCGTCCCTGAGCCAGTTACGCGACCCCAATGCCTTTCTCCGCCGTCACCTCGGACCGGATGCCGCCGAGCAACAGGCGATGCTCGATAGCCTCGGTCTTGGCAGCCGGGTCGAACTGATCGAACAGACCGTACCGCCGGGCATTCGCCTGAACCGGGCGCTGGATCTGCCACCGGCATTGGACGAAGAAGCGGCACTGGCCAAGCTGCGCGGCTATGCCGAGCAGAATCAGGTCTGGACCAACCTGATCGGCATGGGCTATCACGGCACGCTCACGCCGACCGTCATCCTGCGCAACGTGTTGGAAAATCCCGGCTGGTACACCGCTTACACACCTTATCAACCGGAGATCGCCCAGGGTCGGCTCGAAGCGTTGTTGAATTTCCAGCAATTGACCATCGACCTCACGGGGCTGGAACTGGCCAACGCCTCACTGCTGGACGAAGCGACCGCCGCGGCGGAAGCGATGGCCCTGGCCAAGCGCGTTGCCAAATCTAAAAGCAATTTGTTCTTCGTCGATGAACACTGCCATCCACAAACCATTTCCGTGGTGCAGACCCGCGCCGAAGGCTTCGGTTTCGAGTTAATCATCGATGCTGTGGATAACTTGAAGCAGCATCAGGTGTTCGGTGCGCTGCTGCAATATCCCGACACCCATGGCGAGATCCGCGACCTGCGTCCGTTGATCGATCACCTGCATGCCCAACAGGCGCTGGCTTGTGTCGCCACGGATTTGCTGAGCCTGCTGTTGCTGACCCCGCCCGGCGAGCTGGGCGCTGATGTGGTGTTCGGTTCATCCCAGCGGTTCGGTGTGCCGATGGGTTACGGCGGGCCGCACGCGGCGTTTTTTGCCAGCCGCGACGAATACAAACGGGCGATTCCCGGGCGGATCATCGGCGTGTCGAAAGATGCCCGAGGCAACGTCGCCTTGCGCATGGCCCTGCAAACCCGCGAACAACATATCCGTCGTGAGAAGGCCAACTCCAACATCTGCACGGCCCAGGTGCTGCTGGCCAATATCGCCAGTTTCTACGCGGTCTACCACGGGCCGGAAGGGCTCAAGCGCATCGCCCAGCGCGTGCACCGGCTGACCTGCATCCTCGCCGAGGGGCTTGAGCGCAAGGGCATCAAGCGCCTGAACCAGCAGTTCTTCGACACCCTGACGCTGGAAGTCGGGGGCACCCAGACCGCGATCATTGAAAGTGCGGTGGCCGCGCAGATCAATCTGCGCATCCTGGGGCGTGGACGATTGGGCTTGAGCCTCGACGAAAGCTGTGACGAATCCACTGTGGCAAAACTGTTCGATGTGTTCCTGGGTGCCGATCATGGGCTCAACGTCGACGAACTGGACGGGCAAACGCTGGCCTGCGGCATTCCCGCCGGTCTGGCACGCACCACGCCCTATCTGCGTCATCCGGTGTTCAGCGCCCATCACAGCGAGACTGAAATGTTGCGCTACCTCAAGCAACTGGAAAACAAGGATCTGGCACTCAATCAATCGATGATCCCGCTGGGCTCGTGCACCATGAAGCTCAACGCTACCAGCGAGATGATCCCGATCACGTGGCCGCAGTTCGCCAATCTGCACCCGTTTGCGCCGAAGGAGCAGGCCGTCGGCTATACGTTGATGATCGAAGAGCTGGAGCGCTGGCTCTGCGCGATCACCGGTTTCGATGCCATCTGCATGCAACCCAACTCTGGTGCCCAGGGCGAATACGCCGGGTTGCTGGCGATCCGCAAATACCACGAGAGCCGCCAGCAGGGTGAGCGGGATATCTGCCTGATCCCGTCATCGGCCCATGGCACCAACCCGGCGTCAGCGCAGATGGCCGGGATGCGCGTAGTGATCGTTGAATGCGATGAGGCCGGCAACGTCGATCTGGATGACTTGAAGGAAAAGGCTGCGCAGGCGGGGGAAAAACTGGCCTGCCTGATGGCGACTTATCCTTCGACCCATGGCGTTTACGAGGAAGGCATTAGCGAGATCTGCGAAGTTATCCACAGCCACGGTGGGCAGGTTTACATGGACGGCGCCAACCTCAATGCCCAGGTCGGACTGGCGCGACCGGCGGACATCGGCGCTGACGTGTCCCACATGAACCTGCACAAAACTTTCTGCATTCCCCACGGCGGCGGAGGGCCGGGCATGGGGCCGATTGGCGTGCGTGCGCATCTGGCGCCGTTCGTGGCCAACCACCCGGTGGTGCCCATCGACGGGCCATTGGCGCAGAACGGCGCGGTCAGCGCGGCGCCGTGGGGTAGCGCGAGCATCCTGCCGATCAGCTGGATGTACATCGCCATGATGGGGCCGCAACTGGCGGACGCCAGCGAAGTGGCGATCCTGGCGGCCAATTACCTGGCGCAACATTTGTCCGGCGCGTTCCCGGTGCTCTACACCGGGCGTAACGAGCGGGTGGCCCATGAGTGCATTCTTGATCTACGGCCATTGAAAGCGCTGACCGGGATCACCGAAGAGGATGTGGCCAAGCGCCTGATGGACTATGGCTTCCATGCTCCGACCATGTCGTTCCCGGTGCCGGGGACGTTGATGGTCGAGCCAACGGAAAGTGAATCGAAGGCGGAACTGGACCGGTTCATCGGGGCCATGCTGAGCATCCGCGCAGAGATTACCGAAGTGCAAAATGGCAACTGGCCGGCCGAGGACAATCCCTTGAAACGTGCACCGCATACACTGGCCGATATCACCGGGATCTGGGAGCGTCCCTACAGCATCGAGCAAGCGGTGACACCGGATGCGCACACCAAGGCCCACAAGTATTGGCCGGTGGTGAACCGCGTGGATAACGTCTACGGGGACCGGAATCTGTTTTGTGCGTGTGTGCCGCTGGATGAGTACCGCTGAAAAAAGACACGCCCCTGTAGGAGCAGGCTTGCCGGCGATGAGGCCGGCACATCCAACATCTCCGGTGACGGGTACGCCGCCATCGCTGGCAAGCCAGCTCCTATAAGGGGTTTTGTGTGGTGCAAAAAAATGCCGCTCAGATGAGCGGCATTTTATGTTCAGCAACCGGGCTTATTCGGCAGCCACGGCATTCTTCGCCAGAATCGCGTTCGCCAGTTCCATATCCGTAGCCTGCAGGCCGGGATTGTCGGCGCGGACTTTCTGCATGGCCGCTTCCAGATACGGGCCGCGGATGCCGCCGTCGCTGGCAACGAAGCTGCCGGCGTCGTCCTGGGCCGCAACGATCAGCTTGTGATCCTTGAAGGTCAGGTAGGTCGAGCCGGTGGTCGCACCGGACGAAATGACGTTACGCCAAAAGGTGTCAGCCATCGCCGAACCGACTGGCAGGGACAACAAGGCCATGGTGGCGACAGCAAGTTTGAAACGCATAGGGGTGACTCCACAGGGGTTTTTAACTACGGCGTTGGATTGCCATTTCCCCATTCGAGTTCCGTCACCGCCCGGCTACTTCTGCTCGCTCTGCGGCGTCACGCGCAGGACTTCTTCGACGGTAGTCAACCCGGCGGCCACTTTTTGCGCCCCGGACAATCGCAAGCTGCGCATCCCTTCCTTGAACGCCTGGCGCCGCACCGCCAGCAAGTCGGTGTCCGGGTTGATCAGGGTTTTGATGCCGTCGGTGAGCTGCATGATTTCGTAGACGCCCGCCCGTCCGTGATAACCGGTGTCGCGGCATTCAAGACAACCGATGGCGCGTTGCGCGTTGGTCGGCAGCGGCGCTTGCCAGGGCCGGGTCAGGGTTTGCCAGTCCTCTTCATTCAAGGCCTGCGGCGCCTTGCAGTGCGGGCACAAAGTGCGCACCAGGCGTTGGGCCATGACGCCGAGTACCGTGGCTTTGATCAGGTAATGTGGCACGCCGAGTTCCAGCAGGCGACTGATGGCGCTGGGCGCATCGTTGGTGTGCAGCGTCGACAGCACCAGGTGTCCGGTGAGGGCGGCCTGGATTGCCATCTCGGCGGTTTCCAGGTCGCGAATCTCGCCGATCATGATGATGTCCGGGTCTTGCCGCATCAATGCGCGCACGCCGGCGGCGAACGTCAGGTCGATGTTGTGCTGGACCTGCATCTGGTTGAACGCCGGCTCGACCATTTCGATCGGGTCTTCGATGGTGCAGAGGTTGACCTCTGGCGTCGCCAGTTTCTTCAGTGTGGTGTAGAGCGTGGTGGTCTTGCCCGAACCGGTCGGGCCGGTGACCAGAATGATGCCGTTGGGCTGGCGGGTCATGTCCTGCCAGCGTCGCAGGTCATCGGCGGAGAATCCCAGTTGGTCGAAGTCCTTGAGCAACACCTCGGGGTCGAAGATCCGCATGACCATTTTTTCGCCGAAGGCCGTTGGCAGCGTCGATAGCCGCAATTCGACTTCACCGCCATCCGGGGTCTTGGTTTTCACCCGGCCGTCCTGGGGTTTACGTTTCTCCGCGACGTTCATCCGCCCCAGGCTTTTCAAGCGGCTGACGATGGCCATGGTCACTTGCGGCGGGAATTGGTAGACGTTGTGCAATACGCCATCGATGCGGAAACGCACCGTGCCCTGCTCGCGCCGGGGCTCGATGTGGATATCGCTGGCGCGCTGCTGGAAGGCGTACTGGAACAGCCAGTCGACGATGTTGACGATGTGCGCGTCGTTGGCGTCCGGCTCCTGATCGCTGGCGCCGAGGTTGAGCAACTGCTCGAAGTTGCCCAGGGTGTTGACCTGCTGGTCGGCGTTGTTCGCTCCGGTGACCGACTTGGCCAGGCGAAAGAACTCCACGCTGAAGCGCTGGATATCCACAGGGTTGGCTACCACACGCTTGATCGGCAGTTTCAGTACGTGGGTCAGGTCGGCTTCCCAGCCGTTGACGTAAGGCTGGGCGCTGGCGACAGTCACGGCGTCGCGGTCGATGGACACCGCGAGGATCTTGTGGCGCTGGGCGAAGGCGTAGGACATCAGCGGTGTCACGGCCGCGACGTTGATTTTCAGCGGGTCGATACGCAGGTAAGGCTGGCCGGCCTGCTGGGACAGCCACAGGGTCAGGTTCTCCAGGTCGAGGTGTTTGCCCGGCCGGCTGAGGTCGTCCAGCTGCTGGCTGGCGATGAACTCCAACGGGTGCATCTGACCGTGGGCAGCATGCCGGCGTCGGGCATTGAGCGCCTGCTCGGCCGCGTCCTGGTTGATAAACCCTTGGGCGACCAGCTCACGCAGCACATCATTGAGATCCAGCCAGCGGTCCTGAATGGCGAATTGAACGGACATGCGGGCTCCTTTTGAAAACAGTCCGCAAAGGATAGCCGCCGCCCCACGGACCGTTGGGCCACTACCCGACGAAGCCGTATCCAGTCTTTTCAGCCAGCCGCCTGAGCCGCTTCAACCCAGGTCGAATCGGCGGTTTGCAGCTCGACCGAGCACACGCTGATCAGGTTACGAAGTTTTTCTGCAATGACCTGGGCGCGGTGCCAGCTCAATCCGTCCATGACGATCTCGATGGCCAGCAGGTCGTCCTGGCGCTGCACGTTTACCTGGTCCGGCGTGAGAAATTGCAGGGCGAACAGGTTGAGCGCGCGGCACAGCAAGTCCGGCTCGGCTTCGGCCAGCAATTGGTATTGCACACGGCAGTGGCTATTGCCGGCATTCCAGACGTCGGCGCGGGTGGGCGGGGTGGTTACGGCTTCCAGATGCGGCATGATCGGTCTCCAGACTGAGTGGAGAAATTTTTACATTCGGTGCGGGGTATTTCTTATCTATGATTGGGCGTATCTGGGGATTAACGAATCATGTAATCCACAAATCCATCAATTAGAGGTTTTTATATGCACAGCGAGCTGGACGGCTACGACCGTAAGATTCTCGCGTTGCTGCAGGAAGACGCTTCGCTTTCCAGTGCGCAGATCGCCGAACAGGTCGGGCTGTCGCAGTCGCCGTGCTGGCGGCGGATTCAGCGAATGAAGGAGGAGGGGATCATTCGCGGGCAGGTGACGTTGCTCGACCGCAAGAAAATCGGCCTGAACACGCAGATATTCGCCCAGGTGAAACTCAACGCCCACGGGCGTTCGAACTTCACCGAGTTTACCGAAGCGATTCGCGGGTTTCCCGAGGTGCTGGAGTGTTATGTGCTGATGGGGGCGGTGGACTTCATGCTGCGGATTGTCGCGGCGGACATCGAGGCCTATGAGCGGTTTTTCTTTGAGAAGCTGTCGCTGGTGCCGGGGATTCAGGAGGTCAATTCGATAGTGGCGTTGTCGGAGATCAAGTCGACTACCAGTTTGCCGGTGGTGCGGTAATTGCCTTTGTGGCGAGGGAGCTTGCTCCCGTTGGGTTGCGAAGCGACCCCAAAACCGGCGTTTGTCGGAATTGGGAGTCCTTCGGCCTCCAGCGGGAGCAAGCTCCCTCGCCACAGGGTTACATGCGCAGAAGCATCTTCCAGGCACGGTTCTGATAGACCGCAATCGCCTGCTGCTTGCGCGCATCGAGCAGCTCGTCAGTGATCGTCGGTTCGTTGGCCAGTTGCGCCAGTTTGTTCAGCTCACCGTACAGGCGATCCATCTCCGGGACTTCCAGCACGTTGCGCGCATGGTGCAGCCAGACCTGAATGCGCTCGATGCGCGGCAACTGTTCCGCCAGGTCTTCCGGCTGTTGCTGGTAACGCTGCAATTGCAGTGAAGTGGCTTCTTCGCCCAGCAAACGTGGCAACCAGCTACCCAATTGCGCAGCGCCCTGGCGATTGCCACGGGTGTTGCGCTCGGCGGTCCAGGTACGGGCCAGCAACCAGCGTGAGGTGGTCAGGGAGAACAGGCCCCAACGCGGGTCTTCCAGTTCCTCAAGGAACTGCTCCGGCGCGGCTTTGCGCACGTCTTCATCGTCCAGGCCGGCTTGCACCAGCGGACGCCAGTCTTCCAGCAAGGCATCGAGCGCAACGCGCAGGTCGTGGGTCGACTGACGCGGTGCGGCTTGACCGAGGCTGCTGATCAGCGCGCGCAGTTCCGCCAGGCTTTCGACCCAGTCCTGCAGCAGGCGCCAGTGACCATTGAAGCGATACTGCTCGGCCAGACGCTGACTGCTGCCCAGCAAGTGCCAGCTCAGCGCGGCGAACGCGTCGTCCAGCGGCGTTTCGGCAGTGATCTGCGGCGCCGGCAGGCTCAACGAGTAGCTGTGGGCGTCGTACAGGCGATAACCGCGCTCGGCCTTGCTGATATCGCAGGGCATCAGCGCCAGTTTTTCCGCCAGCTCGGCGGCCAGTTCCAGCAGCGCGGCCGGCTCGCCTTCGCGCAGTTCCAGTTCCAGCTCGCAGATTTCTTCTTTCTGCTTGCCGACCACGACGTGGCCCAGGTCCAGAGCGGCTTCGATGACCACTTTGGTCTTGCCGCGACCCCAGGCGATTTCCGCGCGCTCACGGACGAAATCGGTGGTGAAGATCGGTTTCAGGGTTTTCTTGTCGAGTTCGGCCAGTGCCTCGGGCCAGCATTCGCCGTCGAGTTTTTTCAGGTCGAGCTTGGCTTTGGGCAGGTTCCAGTCGTATTCGTTACGCACCGACAGTCCGGCGACGCTCTGGCCACGGGTCTTGAGGGTCTGGATCACTTCTTCGCCATCCTTGCGCAGGCGCAGGGCAACCTTGGCCTGGGCCAGATCGCGCTCCGGTGTGTCGAAGTATTGATTCATCAACTCACGGCGTTCCCAGCCACTTTTGTTGCGTTTTTTAAGAAGAGGGTGCTCGCGCAGGGCGGCGAGGGTTTCGCGGCTGACGCGGAGTTTGATTTCGGTTTCTTTCTGCATGGCCGGAAAATCCAGGATCGGGAGCGCAGCCGGGGGAATAGGTGGCTGCCAAGGTCGTGCAGTGTACAGGACTCGACCTTGCTCCGCCGCGCGACGGTTTATTCCTGTCGCCGGATGGTTCTATGATGGTCTTCAATTCGGGAGTTGGAGTCAGCGATGCCTTTGCCGTCCATGAAAGATCAATTCGCTGCGCTGATTGCTGCACCGTCCGTCAGCTGCACCCAGGCAAGCCTCGATCAGTCCAATCGCCCGGTGATCGATCTGCTGGCAGCGTGGCTCGGTGACCTGGGTTTCGCCTGCGATATCCAGCAGGTCAGCCCGGGCAAGTTCAATCTGCTGGCCAGTTTTGGTTCCGGCCCTGGCGGGCTGGTGCTGGCCGGTCACAGCGACACCGTGCCGTTCGATGGCGCGTTGTGGCAGACCGATCCACTGAAGTTGACCGAGGTCGATGGGCGTTGGGTCGGGTTGGGCAGTTGCGACATGAAGGGTTTTTTCGCCCTGGCCATCGAAGCGGTCAAACCGCTGCTCGATCAACCGTTCAAGCAACCGCTGCTGATCCTTGCCACATGTGATGAAGAAAGCTCGATGTCCGGCGCCCGGGCGCTGGCTGCAGCGGGCCGACCGCTGGGGCGTGCCGCCGTGATCGGCGAGCCGACCGGGCTCAAGCCGATCCGCATGCACAAAGGCATCATGATGGAGCGCATCGACATTCTCGGGCAAAGCGGCCACTCCTCCGACCCGCGCCTGGGCCATAGCGCGCTCGAAGCCATGCACGATGCCATGGGTGAACTGCGCGGCCTGCGCCTGTTGTGGCAGCGTGAATTCCGCAATCCACAGTTCAGCGTGCCGACGCCGACCCTGAATTTCGGCTGCATTCATGGCGGCGACAATCCCAATCGCATCTGCGGGCAGTGTTCGCTGGAATTCGATCTGCGACCGTTGCCGGGCATGGACCCCAAGGCCCTGCGTGCCGAGATCCTGCAGCGGCTCAAGCCGGTTGCCGAGCGGCATCAGGTCAAGATCGACTATGCACCGCTGTTCCCTGAAGTACCGCCGTTCGAGCAGGCAGAAGATTCAGAACTGGTTCGTATCGCCGAAAAGCTCACCGGCCATCGCACCGAAGCAGTGGCGTTCGCCACAGAAGCGTCTTATCTTCAGCACCTTGGCTGCGAGACACTGGTGCTCGGCCCCGGCGATATCGCCTGCGCCCACCAGCCGGGTGAATACCTTGAAATGTCACGTTTGCAGCCTACGGTGCATCTATTACGACAGTTGATTGAACATTACTGCCTGACACCGGCCCAAACCCGACACGACGTGTAGGAGCCGGCTTGCTGGCGATGAAGGATGACGCGGTTCGTCTGATGGAGCGCAGCGCTTGCATCGCCAGCAAGCCGGTTCCTACAGGTTTCATGTATAAATTGCCGATGTTCAAACCCGTATTCATGAGGAGAGCGCGCGTGTCGCCAAGCCTGTTCCGACGATAACCATCAGCCCGCTGTGCGTTTTCTGTTCCGCCCTTTTATCGGCTGCTATTTATTACAGGCCCAGGTTCATGCCCGAATACGTTAATTGGCTTCGTCACGCTTCGCCTTACATCAACGCTCACCGCGATTGCACCTTTGTCGTCATGCTGCCCGGCGACGGCGTTGAACACCCGAACTTCGGCAATATCGTCCACGACCTGGTGCTGTTGCACAGCCTGGGCGTGCGGCTGGTGCTGGTGCACGGGTCCCGTCCGCAAATTGAAACGCGCCTCGCCGCTCGCGGCCTGACTCCGCATTACCACCACGGCATGCGCATCACCGATGCCGCGACGCTGGAGTGCGTGATCGATGCGGTGGGCCAGTTGCGCATCGCCATCGAAGCGCGGCTGTCCATGGACATGGCGTCCTCGCCGATGCAGGGCTCGCGCCTGCGGGTGGCCAGCGGCAACCTGGTCACTGCACGGCCCATCGGCGTGCTCGAAGGCGTCGATTATCACCACACCGGTGAAGTGCGCCGGGTCGACCGCAAAGGCATCAACCGCTTGCTGGACGAGCGCTCCATCGTGCTGCTGTCGCCGCTGGGTTACTCGCCGACCGGTGAAATTTTCAACCTCGCCTGTGAAGACGTTGCCACCCGCGCGGCCATCGATCTCGGTGCGGACAAGCTGCTGCTGTTCGGCGCCGACCTTGGCTTGATCGATGAAAATGGTCGTCTGGTTCGTGAGCTGCGTCCGCAGCAGGTGCCGGCGCATTTGCAGCGCCTGGGCAGCAACTATCAGGCGGAACTGCTCGATGCCGCCGCTGAGGCCTGCCGTGGCGGCGTGGCCCGCAGCCATATCGTCAGTTATGCCGAAGATGGTGCGCTGCTGACCGAGCTGTTCACCCGCGACGGTGGCGGTACGCTGGTCGCGCAAGAGCAGTTCGAAGTGGTGCGCGAAGCGGCCATCGAGGACGTCGGCGGTTTGCTGGATTTGATCAGCCCGCTGGAAGAGCAGGGCATTCTGGTGCGCCGTTCCCGCGAGGTGCTGGAGCGCGAGATCGAGCAGTTCAGCGTGGTCGAGCGCGAAGGAATGATCATCGCGTGCGCGGCGCTGTATCAGATTGCCGATTCGGATGCCGGTGAGCTGGCGTGCCTGGCGGTTAACCCGGAGTACCGTCACGGCGGACGAGGCGATGAGCTGTTGGAGCGCATTGAAACCCGCGCCCGCGCCCAAGGCTTGAAGACGCTGTTCGTGCTCACCACCCGCACCGCACACTGGTTCCGCGAGCGTGGTTTCGTGCCGAGCAGCGTCGACCGCCTGCCATCGGCACGGGCGTCGCTGTACAACTATCAGCGTAATTCGAAGATCTTCGAAAAAGCTTTGTAAATCGCGGTGCTTTTGTGGCGAGGGAGCAAGCTCCCTCGCCACAGGGGCTGCATTACTCCTGCACGACTTTCGCGCTGACAGACGGCGAGTAGACCGGCAGCACTGTTTCGACCTTCCCCTGTTCCCTTCAAACGCTTCGCCTTCGCGCCCGTGCCGCTGTCCTGGCCGCCACGGTGTCCGGGCGTAATCCTCAAGCGCGGTAAAAGAAACTCACAGCGATACACAAACTGTAACAAAGGGTTTGGATAGTGCGCGCTTGGTCGTGATGGCGAGGGCTTGTTCGACAGGTTTTGTTTCGGATTTATGTCCAAAGCTGGTCGATCTAAAAAGCGTCTTATCAATACCCTTTAGGAATTAGCTTATGAGCCATCCGCTCTAGTCCGGGGGGACGATTGGAGTGAGCTAAATTCCTAAACGGTATGAGAAAAGAATCCACCTATTCTTTTCAGGTTCATGACGAACTCATGACCCTGCATGGACCAAAAAACTGGGGATTAGACCATGGTCGTAGACACACACAGTTACGATTGACTTGTGAGTCACGGTACGGCGCTAATCGCGCATCTTAGGATTTCGGGCAACGACCCGAGACCAGGAATACAAGAATTAGAATCGAGAGGAGCTTCACCATGAATAAGTCCACCTTGGCTCTGGCCGTGGCCGTAGGGGTATTGGCGCAGCAGGCAGGCGCCGCCGGTTTTATCGAAGACAGCAAGGCTTCTGTTAGTTCGCGCACCATGTATTACAACGACGATAACCGTGACTCGGGCGGCTCGGATCAGCGTGAGACTGCTCAGGGCTTCAAGTTCGATTACCTCTCTGGATTCACTCAGGGAGTCGTCGGTTTCGGTTTCGACGCCCAGGCACTGGTGGGTATCCATCTGGACGGTGGCAAGGGCCACCATCCGGACTCCAACACCTTCTTCCCAAGTGACACTGACGGTTCGGCAGTGCACGAGTGGGGCCGTGTGGGGGGGAACGTCAAGGCACGCTTCTCGAAGACCGAAGCCCACTACGGTAGCGCTCTGCAACCAAACATGCCGATTCTGGTTGCGAACGACAGCCGTCTGCTGCCACAGACGTTTGAAGGCGGCACTATTACCTCCAAGGAAATCGACAACGTCACCTTCAACGTCGGCCAGCTGGAACACTCGGCCGGTCGCGCTTCGTCAAACTCGACTGGCCTGGCCGTGGCTGGCGGTACCGAGGAGAGCAACAAGTTCCGTTACGCCGGTGCTGACTGGAAGGTCACCAAAGACCTGATGCTGCAGTACTACTACGCGAACCTGGAAGACTACTACAAGCAGAACTTCCTCGGCCTGGTGCACGTTTACCCGATCAGTGCCAATCAATCGTTCAAGACCGATATTCGCTACTTCGACAGTAGTTCCGACGGCAAGAACGGTGACGCCGGTTATCGTTTCAACAACAACGGTGGTTACGCCAACACCCCGGGCGAGGTCGATAACAAGACCTGGAGCGCCATGTTCACCTACACCCTGGGTGGCAACGCCTTCCTGCTCGGTCATCAACGCGTCAACGATGACGGCGGCTTCGTTTATTTGAACCAGGGCAACGTGGTTGATAGCAACGGTCGCCCTGAGGGCAACGGTGGTACCAGCTTCTACTTGTTCACTGACGCCATGATCAACGGCTTCGTTCGTGCCGGTGAGAACACTACCTTTGGTCAATACTCGTACGACTTCGCCGCTGCTGGTGTACCTGGTCTGAAAGCGTCCGTAGCTTACTTGAAAGGCGAAAACATCAAATCCGCAACAGGCGGGAGCGATGCCTCCGAGTGGGAGCGTGACATGCGCGTGGACTACACCATTCAGCAGGGTACGCTCAAAGGTTTGGGCGCAACTGTGCGGCATGGCGTTTACCGCGGCGATGCAGCCGGTATTGCCGACAAAGACCAGACCCGTCTGATCTTCAACTACACCTACAGCTTCATGTAATAGCGGTTCCCATCAAAAAACCTCACCCGTTGGTGAGGTTTTTTTTAGCTGTAATTCAATATTCCATAATGTTTGCTGATGATGATTTTTTATTCTTTTTAGCTTTTTTCTCCAGCGCTTACAGTAAGGCCATCCGACACGCACCGTAAGCTTCGGATCGAGCTGCAAATCCCCTCGCGATAAAACAATTCAGGAATCGGCGTTCGTGCCGATACCCCGGATCTGTGTTGTCGGGGCTTATATCCCAATGCGATTAAACGTAGATCGGTAATTCTTTTCAGGATTATGAAGAGGTATCCTGCGCGCCCGAAAAATAGGCGCGAATGACGCGTCTGCGGATCCAGGGCATTCGACCCAGGACCGGCAACACAAGAATTAGAAAACGATAGGAGCGAAACAATGAACAAGTCCACCTTGGCCCTGACAGTGGCCGTAGGGGTTTTGGCGCAGCAAGCAAGCGCCGCCGGTTTCATCGAAGACAGCAAGGCAACATTGGGGCTGCGCAACTTCTACATCAACCAGGACTTCCGTGACGGGAGCGCCGAGCCGAACAAGAACGAAGAATGGGGCCAAGGCTTCGATCTGCGTTTCATCTCCGGTTACACCCAGGGCACCGTTGGTTTCGGTGTTGATGCGATCGGCCTGCTGGGCGTGCGCCTGGATTCGGGCGGCGGCACCAACGGCGGTAGCGGCAACGCTTACGGCGGCACAGTGTTCCCAACCAAGTCCAATGGTGAAGCGGTTGATAACTTCTCCAGCCTGGGCCTGACCGCCAAGGCCAAGGTCTCCCAGACTGAGCTGAAGCTGGGCACCCTGCAGCCAAAACTGCCGGTGATCGTGACCAACGACGGTCGTCTGTTGCCACAGACCTGGCAGGGCGGCCAGATCACCTCGAACGACATCAAGGACTTGACCTTGATCGGTGGTCAGATTGAGCAGGTTAAAGGACGTAACTCGAGCAACAACCAGCAGTTGTCGATCTCTGGTGCTAACGGTCGTTCCGCAGCAGCGCGCGACAGCAACAAGTTCATCTATGCCGGGGGTGACTACAAACTCACCAAAGACCTGACTGCCCAGTACTACTACGGCAACCTGGAAGACTTCTACAAGCAGCACTTCCTGGGTCTGGTGCACAACTGGGCGATCGGCCCGGGCGTGTTGAAGTCGGACTTCCGTTACTTCAACAGCCGCAGCGATGGCGCCAACAGCAATGACAGAAACTATTTCACGACCGGCTACTACGGCAATGGCGTGACCAAGGGTAAAGTCGACAACAATTTGTACAGCGGCCTGTTCCTGTACACCGTTGCCGGTCACACCTTCGGTGGTGGTTATCAGGCTACCTCGGGCGACAGCGACTTCCCTTGGCTGAACCAGGGTGACGGTTCGTCGAACTACACCATCACCGACATGCAAATCCAGAAGTTCGGCCGTGCCGGCGAACGCACCTGGCAAGGTCGCTACTCCTATGACTTCGCCAAGCTCGGCGTACCAGGCTTGACCGCTGGTGTCGTTTACCTGCGCGGCGACAACATCGACAACGCTGCCGGTGACAAGTCCGAGTGGGAGCGTGACCTGACTGTGGGTTACGTTGTTCAGTCCGGCGCACTGAAGAACCTCGGCCTGATGTGGAAAAACGCCATGTGGCGCACCGACCTGCCGAACACCCGTTCCCAGGACGAAAACCGCCTGATCGTCAGCTACTCGATCCCGCTGTTGTAACAGCGCCCGCAGGTGACAAAAAAAGCCCCGCCCGGCATTACGCCGGGCGGGGCTTTTGCGTTTCAAGACGGGGTCACCCCCGTAATCCCGCCTTGAAATTCCCTCTTTTTGCAGCAACTCAAGGCCTTCTCGAACCTTGTGGTCGATGTTCGGCGGGTTGCGCTCGCGCGTCCAGTGAACAGATCTTTAATATTTCTTTTCGATCTAAATAAATCGATATTTATTCTTTTTAATAGATAAGAAACATAGGCACAGTTGAGGTCAACCAGCACTCACGAGGAGCTACACCATGGGTATCAGACTCGGCGATATCGCCCCCGATTTCGAACAGGATTCCAGCGCCGGTACCATCCGTTTCCACCAATGGCTGGGCGATAGCTGGGGTGTGCTGTTTTCCCACCCGGCCGACTTCACCCCGGTGTGCACCACTGAACTGGGCTTCACCGCCAAGTTGAAAGATGAATTCGCCAAGCGTGGCGTCAAGGCCATCGCCCTGTCGGTCGACCCGGTGGACTCGCACCACAAGTGGATCGCCGACATCAATGAAACCCAGAACACCGTCGTCAATTTTCCGATCCTCGACGATGCCGACCGCAAGGTCTCGGACCTCTACGACCTGATCCATCCGAATGCCAACGACACCCTGACGGTGCGCTCGCTGTTCGTGATCGACCCGAACAAAAAGGTCCGGTTGACCATTACCTACCCGGCGAGCACCGGCCGCAACTTCAATGAAATCCTGCGGGTAATCGACTCGCTGCAGCTCACCGACAACTACAAAGTGGCCACCCCGGCCAACTGGCAGGACGGTGATGAGGTGGTGATCGTGCCATCGCTCAAGGATGAAGAAGAAATCAAACAGCGCTTTCCCAAAGGTTATCGCGCGGTTAAGCCTTATTTGCGCCTGACGCCGCAGCCAAATCGTTAATCACTTTTGTAGGAGCCGGCTTGCTGGCGATTGATGCCCAGCGGTGTGCCAGACCTGTCGTCATGGCCGGCAAGCCAGCTCCTGCAGAAGCATTGCAGACTACAAAGCAGGGGGTTTCAGGCCGTTTCAACGGCCTGTTTTTTTGCCTGGAAGATGCTGATTCTTTTATCTCCTAAATGCATAACCAAATGAATAAATATGATTTATGGATATATAAATCACCTGTTAAGGTCACTCCATCAAAGCGAGATCGCAAACCGCGAATCGCCTGCACCCATCAAGGAATTGTCTGAATGCTGGTCGTCTCACTCGGTGGCAGTCCCAGTCAACGCTCCCGATCCGGGGTCCTGCTGGATCGCTCCCAACGTTGGCTACAAGAGCAGGGCGTGGAAGTGGTGAGTTACCAGATACGGGACTTCCCGGCCGAAGACTTGCTGCACGCACGTTTCGACAGCCCCAAGGTGGTCGACCTGCTGCAGCAGATTGAAAACGCCGATGGTCTGCTGATCGCGACGCCGGTGTACAAGGCTTCGTTTTCCGGTGCGCTGAAAACCGTGCTGGATCTGCTGCCCGAGCGTGCATTGGCGCACAAAGTGGTTTTGCCAATGGCCACGGGCGGCAGCATCGCTCACATGCTGGCGGTGGATTACGCGCTCAAACCGGTGCTGTCGGCACTGAAAGCCCAGGAAATGCTCCACGGGATTTTCGCCGTCGACAGCCAGATCGCCTACGGCGAAGGCAGTGCCCTGGCGCAGTTGGCACCGGAGCTGGAACAACGACTGAATGAATCACTGGAGCTGTTTTTCAGCGCCATGGCGCGACGGCCCAAGCCGCTCGATCCGAACCTGTTGAACGAACGTTTGTTGAGTGCTCGCTGGAGTATCTAAGCCGCACAAAGTCACACCCCAAATTGAAGTACTGGCCTTACTCGCCCGCTAACGGGCAAGCAGGTGCAGCCAAAAACCCTACTGCAAAAAGGAGAGCGCCATGCGCCCTGTCATTTTGCGTCGTGGTCTGGTCGCTCTGTTTGCAGCGGCTGTAGCCTTCGGCGCCATTACTCAAGCTCAAGCCGAGACATTGCGAATCGGCTATCAGAAGTACGGCACCCTGGTGCTGCTCAAAGCCAAAGGCACCCTGGAAAAACGCCTCGCCGCCCAAGGTGTGGACGTGCAATGGACTGAATTCCCCGGTGGCCCGCAACTGCTCGAGGGCCTGAACGTCGGCTCCATCGACTTCGGCGTGACCGGCGAAACCCCTCCGGTGTTTGCCCAAGCGGCGGGTGCAGATCTGCTCTATGTCGCCTACGAACCACCAGCGCCTCATAGCGAAGCGATCCTGGTGCCGAAGGACTCGCCGATCAAATCGGTAGCCGAGCTCAAGGGCAAGAAAGTCGTCCTGAACAAAGGCTCCAACGTGCACTACCTGCTGGTGCGTGCGCTGGAAGACGCCGGCCTCAAGTACACCGATATCCAGACTGTATTCCTGCCGCCGGCCGATGCCCGCGCCGCGTTCGAGCGTGGCAGCGTCGATGCCTGGGTTATCTGGGACCCGTACCAGGCGGCCGCCGAACAGCAACTGCAAGCACGCACCCTGCGTGATGGCAAAGGCATCGTCGACAACCATCAGTTCTATCTGGCAACCAAGCCTTACGCGCAGAAAAATCCCGAGGTGATCAAGACCCTGGTGGAAGAAGTGCGTGCCGTCGGCGAATGGTCCAAGGCCAACCCGCAAGAGGTGACCCAACAAGTCTCGCCACTGCTCGGCCTGCCCGCGGACATCACCCTGACCTCGGTGAAACGCCAGGGTTATGGCGCGCTGTTCCTCAACCCGGAGGTGGTCGCGGCGCAACAGAAAATCGCCGACAGCTTCTACCAGCTCAAGCTGATTCCGAAGGCACTGAGCATCAAAGACGTGATCTGGACGCCACCGGCGGCCGTTGCCAAAGCCCAGTAACCCACGCACAGAAACTTAAGCCGATTCCCCAAGGAGACCACTCCATGAGCCTCAATATCTTCTGGTTCCTGCCTACCCACGGCGACGGCCATTACCTTGGCACCGCCGAAGGCGCTCGCGCCGTTGATCACGGTTATCTGCAACTAGTCGCGCAAGCAGCGGATCGACTGGGTTTTGGCGGTGTGCTGATTCCTACCGGCCGCTCCTGCGAAGACTCGTGGCTGGTGGCGGCGTCGCTGATTCCGGTGACCCAGCGTTTGAAGTTTCTTGTCGCCCTGCGCCCCGGGATCATTTCCCCGACGGTGGCGGCGCGTCAGGCGGCCACGCTGGATCGTTTGTCCGGCGGACGTGCGCTGTTCAACCTGGTCACCGGCGGTGATCCGGAAGAGTTGGCCGGTGACGGCCTGTTCCTCAGTCACGAAGAACGCTATCAGGCTTCGGTGGAATTCACCCGTATCTGGCGCCGCGTGCTGGAAGGCGAGACCGTCGATTACGACGGCCAGCACATCAGCGTGAAGGGCGCCAAACTGCTCTATCCACCGATCCAGCAACCGCGTCCACCGCTGTACTTCGGTGGCTCGTCGGAAGCGGCGCAGGACCTCGCGGCAGAACAGGTCGAAATGGTTTTGACCTGGGGCGAACCACCGGCCGCGGTGGCCGAGAAGATCGAACAGGTGCGGGCCAAGGCGGCGAAGCTCGGTCGAACCGTACGCTTCGGTATTCGCCTGCATGTCATCGTTCGTGAAACCAACGCCGAGGCCTGGCAAGCGGCGGACCGCCTGATCTCGCACCTGGACGACGAGACCATTGCCCGTGCCCAGGCGTCCCTGGCGCGCTTCGATTCCGTCGGCCAGCAACGCATGGCCGCGCTGCACGGTGGCAGCCGCGACAATCTGGAAGTCAGCCCTAACCTTTGGGCCGGTGTCGGCCTGGTGCGCGGCGGTGCCGGTACGGCGCTGGTGGGCGATGGACCGACCGTGGCGGCACGCGTGAAGGAATACGCGGACCTGGGCATCGACACCTTTATCTTCTCCGGTTATCCACACCTGGAAGAGTCGTATCGGGTGGCCGAGCTGCTGTTCCCGCATCTGGACATCGAACGTCCCGAGTTGCCGAAAAGCGCTGGTTACGTCAGCCCGTTCGGCGAAATGGTCGCCAACGACATCCTCCCTAAAGCCGCGTCCCAGAGCTGAGGCGCGCCATGAAGAAAATTATCCACAGCCTCGCGCCCTGGGCGCTACCGGTGTTGCTGCTGGCGGTGTGGCAGTTGTCGGTATCGGCGGGCTGGTTGTCGACACGGATACTGCCGGCACCGATCGCGGTGATCGAAGCCGGTGTGAGCCTGGTCAGCAGCGGCGAGATCTGGACGCACCTGGCAATCAGCGGCTGGCGTGCCGCGTTAGGCTTCGCCATCGGTGGTGGCATCGGCCTGGCCCTGGGCTTCATCACCGGTCTGTCGAAATGGGGCGAGCGCCTGCTCGATAGCTCGGTGCAGATGATCCGCAACGTGCCGCACCTGGCACTGATTCCGCTGGTGATCCTGTGGTTCGGCATCGACGAGTCGGCAAAGATTTTCCTGGTGGCGTTGGGCACGTTGTTCCCGATCTACCTCAACACCTATCACGGCATCCGCAACGTCGACCCGGCGTTGGTGGAAATGTCACGCAGCTACGGTTTGTCCGGTTTCAGCCTGTTCCGTCAGGTGATTTTGCCGGGCGCGCTGCCTTCGATTCTGGTCGGTGTGCGCTTCGCCCTGGGCTTTATGTGGCTGACGTTGATCGTGGCCGAAACCATTTCCGCCAGCTCCGGCATTGGCTACCTGGCGATGAATGCCCGGGAGTTCTTGCAGACCGACGTGGTGGTGCTGGCAATCCTGATGTACGCGGTGCTCGGTAAGCTGGCCGACCTCGCGGCCCGTGGACTTGAACGCGTCTGGTTGCGTTGGCATCCGGCCTACCAGGTTGTCAAAGGAGGTGCAGCATGACCGCTCAACAACCTCCACGCCTGCTGCGCGGCATTCCGCTGGCGGTGCGCAACCTGCAAAAAACCTTCGGCACGCGGCAGGTGCTGCGTGAGATCGATCTGCATATTCCGGCAGGGCAATTCGTCGCCGTGGTCGGTCGCAGCGGCTGTGGCAAAAGTACCTTGCTGCGCTTGCTGGCCGGTCTTGATCAGCCTACCGGCGGTGAACTGCTGGCCGGTTCTGCGCCGCTGAGTGAGGCGCGGGAAGACACTCGCCTGATGTTCCAGGAAGCGCGTTTGCTGCCGTGGAAAAAGATCATCGACAACGTTGGTCTGGGTCTCAAGGGCCATTGGCGTCCCAAGGCCCTGGAAGCGCTCGAAGCGGTCGGTCTGGCGGATCGCGCCAATGAGTGGCCGGCCGCGTTGTCCGGTGGACAGAAGCAACGCGTGGCCCTGGCCCGGGCGTTGATTCATCAACCGCGCTTGCTGTTGCTTGATGAGCCGTTGGGCGCGCTGGATGCCCTGACCCGAATCGAGATGCAACAACTGATCGAACGACTCTGGCAGCAGCACGGCTTCACCGTGTTGCTGGTGACCCACGACGTCAGCGAAGCCGTGGCGATTGCCGACCGGGTGATTCTCATCGAAGACGGCGAAGTCGGCCTCGACCTGCCTGTGGAGCTGCCGCGCTCTCGGGTCCGCGGCTCTCACCGGCTGGCGGCGCTGGAAACCGAAGTTCTCAATCGCGTGCTGTCACTGCCCGGCCAACCGCCGGAGCCGGAACCCGTTTCACCCTTGCCTACGCAGTTGCGTTGGGCTCAATAACTCAAGCCTCAATCAACGACAGGAATCAACATCATGACTATCAAAGCCATCAACGTGCGCAACCAGTTCAAAGGCTCCATCAAGGAAATCGTCCTTGGAGACGTGCTTTCGGAAATCGACGTGCAAACCGCTTCCGGCATCGTTACTTCGGTAATCACTACACGTTCGGTGAAAGAGCTGGAGCTGGCGGTCGGCAGTGAAGTGATCGCGTTCGTGAAATCCACCGAGGTGTCGATCGCCAAGTTGTAAGTCATGCGGGCAAACAACAACCCCGAAAGGTTTTAGCCATTCGGGGTTTTTCGTCGGTGCATGTCTTGAGTCGGGCGGTGCAGCCATCGCTGGCGAGCCAGCGTCCACAGGCTTATTGGTCGCTCACCGAATCTGTATTCACTGGAGATTCCTGTGGGAGCTGGCTTGCCAGCGATGAGGCCAGTGAGCGCACTAGAGAGGCCGCTTGGGCAAGTAGGGCGGTAGGTACAGCCCCAGATACGCATCAAACACCCGCATCCCTTCCTCGGCCATGCGCGGCGTGATCTGCCCGTGCTGCTGCACCGCGCGCGCGTAAACCCGGTCACCGAGTTCCATCGCCAACGCAAACACATCGACATCATTGGGCAGCGTCGGCAGTTCGAAATGGTGGTCGAACAGTTTGTGCATCAGGTCGCCCAGTTCGATGTCGTGCTGGCGGTCGGCCTGGGTCACTTCGGTCAGGCCGTGCTGTGCCAGGATCAGTTGGCGCGCGGCGGCATCCTCGCCGTAGATGTCGAGCATGCGTTGTTCCACCAGTCGCGACAGGTCACGCCAGCCGCTCAACGCGTCGTGGTCGATCGGTGCTTGCAGGCAGGCGCGGAAGGCGGCGTGGACGTCGGCCGTCAATGCTTCGAGCAGGGCCGGTACGCTGGCGAAAAAGTGGTAGACGGAGGAGGGCGGGATTTCCGCGCGCTCGGCAACGCTGTAGATCGACAGGCTGGCCACGCCCTCGGCGGCCAGCAAAGTGCGAGCGGCATCGAGGATCGAATCGATTCGCGCCTGGCTGCGGGCGCGGGGTTTGCGGGGAGTGGCTACGCGTGTCATTGAAGTCTCCTGCGGGGCAGCGGGCATTGTACGAGCAGGGTTGTGTGTTGTCTGCCTGGACGCCATCGCTAGCAGGCTAGCTCCCACAGGTTATGTGTCGCCCACAAGATCTGTATTCGCTGAATATCCACTGTGGGAGCTAGCCTGCTAGCGATCCGCCGCAGGCGGCCAAAAAAAACGCCGCGGGCTTTGAGGCCGGCGGCGTGTCTTATTCACTACAACCGCTTACACGGTATGCAGATACCAGTTGTACTCAAGGTCGGAGATGGAGTGTTCGAACTCCTCCAGCTCGCTCTCTTTGCATGCGACGAAGATATCGATGTATTTCGGATCGATGTACTTGGCCATGACTTCGCTGTCGTCCAGCTCGCGCAGGGCATCACGCAGGTTGTTCGGCAGGCTCTGCTCGTTCTGCTCGTAGCTGTTGCCTTCCACCGGTGCGTTCGGCTCGATCTTGTTGACCAGGCCATGGTGCACGCCTGCCAGGACCGAAGCCATCAGCAGGTACGGGTTGGCGTCGGCACCGGCAACACGATGCTCGATGCGCACGGCGTCGGAAGAACCGGTCGGCACGCGAATCGCGACGGTACGGTTGTCCAGGCCCCAGCACGGAGAGTTCGGCACGTAGAACTGTGCGCCGAAACGACGGTACGAGTTGACGTTCGGGCAGAGGAAAGCCATCTGCGCCGGTAGGGTCTCGAGCACACCGCCGATCGCGTGACGCAGTGCGGCGTTCTGCTCGGGATCCTCACTGGCAAAAATATTTTTGCCATCTTTGTCGAGAATCGAAATGTGCACGTGCAGCCCATTGCCTGCCTGGCCCGGGTAAGGCTTGGCCATGAAGGTGGTGTCCATCTCATGGTCGTAGGCGATGTTCTTGATCAGGCGCTTGAGCAGTACTGCGTAGTCGCAAGCCTTGATCGGGTCGGCCACGTGGTGCAGGTTCACTTCGAACTGCGCCGGGGCACTTTCCTTGACGATGGCGTCGGCAGGGATGCCTTGCTCTTTGGCGCCTTCCAGAATGTCCTGGAGGCAGTCGACGTATTCGTCGAGGTCGTCGATCAGGTAGACCTGTGTCGAGTGCGGGCGTTTGCCGGAGATCGGCGAGCGAGGCGGTTGTGGACGACCGTTCACGTTCTCCTGGTCGATCAGGTAGAACTCCAGTTCGAACGCGGCGCAGATAGTCAGGCCCAGCTCATCGAACTTGGTAACAACTTGTCGTAGAACTTCGCGCGGGTCGGCGAAGAAAGGATCACCTTCGAGTTCGTGCATGGTCATCAGCAGTTGCGCGGTCGGGCGCTTTTGCCATGGCTCGTTGCACAGGGTATCGGGGATTGGATAGCAGATTCGGTCAGCATCACCGATGTCCAGGCCCAGACCGGTGCTTTCCACCGTAGAGCCATTGATATCCAGAGCAAATAGAGAGGCCGGCAGGTTGATGCCTTTCTCGTAAACCTTGTGGAGGCTGGTGCGTTCGATGCGCTTGCCGCGCACCACACCATTCATATCCGCAATCAGAAGGTCAACGTACAGAACCTCAGGATGTTCCTTAAGGAACGCGTTCGCTTCGTTAAGCTGAACGGCACGCGGGGGTACCGACATGATGCAACACCTTTGTTGTTAAAAATATCAATCATTGATCTTTTCGGTTTCCAGTCAACCCGAACGGCATGCCGAAGTCAAGCGAGGCCTTTTTTGCCCTAAAAAAGCGCTCGTATGGCTTTTTTGAGGCACTTTGGGGCGTTTTTTTGCCTTTGGCCCTGATGCCGCCCGCAGGCTTGAGCGGGCCGTGTTGTATTTTTTACGGGGGTGTTGTGTAAAAAAATGAACAAGGCTAAGCTCGAATCAAACCCATAACAGCAATAATACCGGGGTGCTTCATGTCTCGCCTGCCGATAATCGGCGTCACCGACTGCTCAAGACAGATCGGTCTGCATGCTTATCACATGAGTGGCGACACTTGCGTGCGCACCGCGGTCCTGGCAGCTTCGGCGCTGCCGGCGAATCTCACGTCGATGGCGGTTGCGCTGTTGCCGTCCGATATTCTGGACGGCCTCGAAGGCACCCCCATTACGGTTACTCCATTCAATATAGAACCGATTCACAATAGCGGCTCGGCCATCGCTCTGGGCACCGCTCGCGATTCTGCACGCCTGGCATTTGCCTTGCGGAGCGCGAAGAACACGATAGCCTGTCGCAAACCCGTTTTTCAACGCGACGCCGATGCGTCAAATATCGCCTGACTCCCAAGAGTCAGGAAACTCAAAGCCTAGAGGCATTTATGAGTAACAACCTCGACCAGCTCACCGATTGGTTGAAAGACCACAAGATCACAGAAGTCGAATGCATGATCGCCGACTTGACCGGGATCACCCGGGGCAAGATTTCGCCGACCAACAAATTCATCGCCGAAAAAGGCATGCGCCTGCCAGAGAGTGTGCTGTTGCAGACCGTGACCGGCGATTACGTCGAAGACGACATCTATTACGAGCTGCTCGACCCGGCCGACATCGACATGATCTGCCGTCCCGACCAGAGCGCGGTATACGTGGTGCCATGGGCCATCGAGCCCACCGCCATCGTCATCCACGACACCTACGACAAACAAGGCAACCCGATCGAGCTGTCGCCGCGCAACGTGCTCAAGAAGGTCCTGAAACTCTATGCCGACAAGGGCTGGCAGCCGATCGTGGCGCCGGAAATGGAGTTTTACCTGACCAAGCGCAGTGACGACCCGGACTATCCGTTGCAGCCGCCGATCGGCCGCTCCGGGCGCCCGGAAACCGGTCGTCAGTCGTTCTCCATCGAAGCCGCGAACGAATTCGATCCGCTGTTCGAAGATGTCTACGACTGGTGCGAATTGCAGGAGCTGGATCTCGACACGCTGATCCACGAGGACGGCACGGCGCAGATGGAAATCAATTTCCGACACGGCGATGCCCTGTCCCTGGCCGACCAGATCCTGGTGTTCAAGCGCACCATGCGCGAAGCCGCGCTCAAGCACGACGTGGCCGCGACCTTCATGGCCAAGCCGATGACGGGAGAGCCGGGCAGTGCCATGCACTTGCACCAGAGCATCATCGACATCGAGACCGGCAAAAATATCTTCTCCAATGAAGACGGGACCATGAGCCCGTTGTTCCTGCACCACATCGGTGGCTTGCAGAGGCTGATTCCCGAGTTGTTGCCGCTGTTCGCCCCCAACGTCAACTCGTTCCGCCGCTTCCTGCCGGACACTTCGGCGCCGGTGAACGTGGAGTGGGGCGAAGAGAACCGCACCGTGGGCCTGCGCGTTCCGGACGCCGGGCCGCAAAACCGCCGGGTGGAAAACCGCCTGCCGGGCGCCGATGCCAACCCGTACCTGGCGATTGCCGCGAGCCTGCTCTGCGGTTACATCGGCATGGTCGAAGGCATGAACCCGAGTGCACCGGTGGTGGGCCGTGGTTATGAACGCCGCAACCTGCGTTTGCCGCTGACCATCGAAGACGCGCTGGAACGCATGGAAAACAGCAAGACCGTCGAGAAGTACCTGGGCAAGAATTTCATCACTGGCTACGTAGCGGTCAAGCGGGCCGAGCATGAAAACTTCAAGCGCGTGATCAGTTCGTGGGAACGGGAATTCCTGCTTTTTGCCGTCTGATGCGCAGGGCGCCGCCGTTGTCCAGCGGCGCGCCTTCACCTGGATTTTTTAGGAGAGTCACATGACCAGCAACAACCCGCAAACCCGCGAATGGCAAACCCTGAGCAATGATCACCACCTGGCCCCGTTCAGCGATTTCAAGCAGCTGAAAGAGAAAGGCCCGCGGATCATCACCAACGCCAAGGGCGTGTACCTGTGGGATAGCGAAGGCAACCAGATCCTCGACGGCATGGCCGGCCTGTGGTGCGTGGCGATCGGTTACGGTCGTGATGAACTGGCGGACGCCGCCAGCAAACAGATGCGCGAACTGCCTTACTACAACCTGTTCTTCCAGACCGCGCACCCACCGGTACTGGAGCTGGCCAAGGCCATCGCCGACATCGCGCCGCAAGGCATGAACCACGTGTTCTTCACCGGTTCCGGCTCCGAAGGCAACGACACCATGCTGCGCATGGTTCGCCACTACTGGGCGATCAAGGGTCAGCCGAACAAGAAAGTCATCATCAGCCGCAAGAACGGCTATCACGGTTCCACCGTGGCCGGCGCGAGCCTGGGCGGCATGACCTACATGCACGAACAGGGCGACTTGCCGATCCCGGGCATCGTCCACATTGCGCAGCCGTACTGGTTCACCGAAGGCGGTGACATGACCCCGGAAGCGTTCGGGATCTGGGCCGCCAATCAGCTGGAAGAGAAGATTCTGGAAGTCGGCGTCGACAACGTCGGTGCCTTTATTGCCGAGCCGATCCAGGGTGCCGGCGGCGTGATCATTCCGCCAGACAGCTACTGGCCGCGCATCAAGGAAATCCTCGCCAAGTACGACATCCTGTTCGTGGCCGATGAAGTGATTTGTGGTTTCGGCCGCACCGGTGAGTGGTTCGGTTCCGATTTCTACGACCTCAAGCCCGACATGATGACCATCGCCAAGGGCCTGACCTCCGGCTACATCCCGATGGGTGGCCTCATCGTGCGTGACGAAGTGGTGGCGGTCCTCAACGAGGGCGGCGATTTCAACCACGGTTTCACCTATTCCGGTCACCCGGTGGCTGCCGCAGTGGCCCTGGAAAACATCCGCATCATGCGCGACGAAAAAATTGTCGAGCGGGTGAAGACAGAAACGGCACCGTATTTGCAGAAACGTCTGCGGGAACTGAACGATCATCCACTGGTGGGTGAAGTTCGCGGGGTGGGCCTGTTGGGGGCCATCGAACTGGTTCAGGACAAGGCCACGCGCAAGCGTTACGAAGGCAAGGGTGTGGGCATGATCTGCCGGCAGTTCTGCTTCGATAATGGCCTGATCATGCGTGCAGTCGGGGACACCATGATCATCGCACCGCCATTGGTGATTACACCGGCGGAAATCGATGAGCTGGTGACAAAGGCACGCAAGTGCCTGGACCTCACCCTGAGTGCGTTGCAGGGCTAAGTGCTAGGCTCTGAGCGAAGGCGCCGCGGCACCTTCGCTTGGGGCATAGAAAGGTTGGCCTTTTCTTGAAAGACCGCCTCGGATCTTGCCAGACTAGCCGTGGTTCCAGTTGTCGGGGTTCGACCGCTGAACAAAGTGGTTCAAAAAAGAAAAATTTGGAGCATTAACGCATGAAGGCATTAGGCAAAAAGCTTGCTGGCAAGACTCTTCTCGCCATGTCCCTGATGGGCATTATGGCGGGCGCGGTTCAGGCGGACGAAAAGGTGTTGCACGTCTATAACTGGTCCGATTACATCGCTCCGGACACCATCAAAAAATTTGAAGACGAGTCGGGCATCAAAGTTGTCTACGACGTTTTCGACAGCAACGAAACCCTCGAAGCCAAGTTGCTGGCAGGCAAGTCCGGCTACGACATCGTCGTACCGTCGAACAACTTCCTGGCCAAGCAGATCAAGGCTGGCGTTTACCAGAAGCTGGACAAGTCCAAGCTGCCTAACTGGAAGAACCTGAACACCGACCTGCTCAAAGCGGTATCGGTCAGCGACCCGGGCAACGAACACGCCTTCCCGTATATGTGGGGCTCGATCGGTATTGGTTTCAACGCCGAGAAGGTCAAGGCTGCACTGGGTGCCGACGCACCGACCAACTCCTGGGACCTGCTGTTCAAACCTGAGAACGCCGCGAAGTTGAAATCCTGCGGTATCAGTTTCCTCGATTCGCCAACCGAGATGATTCCGGTGGCGTTGCACTACCTGGGCTATCCAACCGACAGCCAGGACAAGAAACAACTGGCCGAAGCCGAAGCGCTGTTCCTGAAAATCCGTCCTTCGGTAGGTTACTTCCACTCGTCCAAGTACATCTCCGACCTGGCCAACGGCAACATCTGCGTGGCGGTGGGTTACTCGGGTGACATCTACCAGGCCAAGTCCCGCGCGGAAGAAGCCGGTGACAAGGTCAAAGTCAGCTACAACATTCCGAAAGAAGGTGCCGGCAGCTTCTACGACATGGTCGCCATCCCTAAAGATGCCGAAAACGTCGAAGGCGCCTACAAGTTCATGACCTTCCTGCAGAAGCCGGAAATCATGGCTGAAATCACCAACGCCGTCCGCTTCCCGAACGGTAACGCGGCAGCCACGCCGTTGGTTGAGAAAGAAATCACCGCCGACCCAGGCATCTATCCGCCAGCGGACGTGCTGGCCAAGCTTTACGCGATCGCCGACTTGCCGGCCGCGACCCAGCGGATCCTGACTCGCAGCTGGACCAAGATCAAATCGGGTAAATAAGCCGGTTTGATGCAATAACCTGTTGTCGTCATCAAGGCGATAGCGGCAACAGGTTGAGTTAAATGACAAAAATTTTGCTGGAACGGTTTTTCGAGGGTAAGTTGCGCGCCGGTTTTGTTGCCAGGCAGCCATGGCTGTCATGTAACGCGGAGCAACTTGGGCCCAACTAATTTTAGAGGACCTCCACTTGCCTATTTTTTCTTTGTTGCGCAATGCCCTGCTGGTCGGCGCCGGGCTGACGCTTGCCGTCAGTGTCCAGGCCGCCGGTACTGTGCATATTTATAACTGGTCGGACTACATCGGCGAGAACACGCTGGCCGACTTCCAGAAAGAAACCGGCATCAAACCGGTTTACGACGTGTTCGATTCCAACGAGACCCTGGAAGGCAAGTTGCTCGCCGGGCGTACCGGGTACGACGTCGTCGTGCCGTCGAACCACTTCCTCGGAAAACAGATCAAGGCCGGGGCTTTCCAGAAGCTCGACAAGTCGCAGCTGCCGAACTACTCGAACCTTGATCCGGTGCTGCTCAAGCGCCTGGAGCAAAACGATCCCGGCAACGTGTACGCCGTGCCGTACCTGTGGGGCACCAACGGCATCGGTTACAACGTCGACAAGATCAAGGCCGTGCTGGGGGTCGACAAGATCGATTCGTGGGCCGCGGTCTTCGAACCTGAAAACATCAAGAAGCTGCAAAGCTGCGGCGTGGCGTTCCTCGACTCCGCCGATGAAATGATGCCGACGGTCCTCAACTACATGGGCCTCGATGCGAACAGCACCAACCCTGAAGACTACAAGAAGGCTGAAGCCAAGTTGCTGGCGGTACGGCCGTACGTGACCTACTTCCACTCTTCCAAATACATCGCGGATCTGGCCAACGGCGATATCTGCATCGCGATCGGTTTCTCCGGCGACATGTTCCAGGCGCGCAACCGTGCGGCTGAAGCCAAGAAGGGCGTGAACATCGCCTACTCGATACCCAAGGAAGGTGGTGCGCTGTGGTTCGACATGCTCGCGATCCCCAAGGACGCGGCCAACGTCAAGCAAGCGCACGCCTTCATCAACTATTTGCTGAAACCTGAAGTTATCGCTCAGGTCAGTGATTACGTCGGCTACGCCAACCCTAACCCGGGTTCGGACAAACTGATGGACGAGTCCATTCGCACCGACGAAGCGGTTTACCCACCGCAGGCAGTGCTCGACAAGACCTACGTGTCCATCGAGTTACCACCCAATATTCAACGTTTGATGACCCGCAGCTGGACCAAGGTCAAGTCGGGCAAATAGCCTCAAGGCTCAAACTATCCAGGTTGGCTCACCTTGAGCGAACTGCACTCTTTTGTTCTGGGAGTTTCGTAAATGGCAGTTGCCTCCGGCGCCTATAAGAAAGCCCTCGAGGGCGACCAGTCACCTAAGCAGGTACTGGTCAAAATCGACCGGGTCACGAAGAAGTTCGACGAGACGATTGCCGTGGACGATGTGTCCCTGGAAATCAAGAAGGGCGAGATTTTCGCCCTGCTCGGCGGTTCGGGATCGGGCAAATCCACCTTGCTGCGCATGCTCGCAGGTTTCGAACGGCCCACGGAGGGGCGCATTTTTCTCGATGGCGTAGACATCACGGACATGCCGCCGTACGAACGGCCGATCAACATGATGTTCCAGTCCTACGCCCTGTTCCCGCACATGACCGTGGCCCAGAACATCGCCTTCGGCCTCAAGCAGGACAAGCTGCCTGCCGCTGAGATCGATGCCCGCGTGGCCGACATGCTCAAGCTGGTGCAGATGAGCCAGTACGCCAAGCGCAAGCCGCATCAGTTGTCCGGTGGCCAGCGTCAGCGTGTGGCGCTGGCCCGGTCGCTGGCCAAGCGTCCGAAGCTGCTGTTGCTCGACGAGCCGATGGGGGCGCTGGATAAAAAACTGCGTTCGCAAATGCAGCTGGAGCTGGTAGAGATCATCGAGCGCGTCGGCGTAACCTGCGTCATGGTGACTCACGATCAGGAAGAGGCCATGACCATGGCCGAGCGCATCGCAATCATGCACCTGGGCTGGATCGCCCAGATCGGCAGCCCGATCGACATCTACGAAACCCCGACCAGCCGCCTGGTCTGCGAATTCATCGGTAACGTGAACATCTTCGAGGGCGAAGTGATCGACGACGCCGAAGGCCACGCGATCATCACCTGCAAAGACCTGGATCGTCAGATCTACGTCGGCCATGGCATCAGCACTTCGGTGCAGGACAAGTCGGTCACCTACGCGATCCGTCCGGAAAAGCTGCTGGTCACCGCCGACATGCCGACCTGCCAGTACAACTGGTCCAGCGGCAAGGTTCACGACATCGCCTACCTGGGCGGGCACTCGGTGTTCTACGTCGAGTTACCAAGCGGCAAGCTGGTGCAGTCGTTCGTGGCCAACGCCGAGCGTCGTGGTGCTCGTCCGACCTGGGGTGATCAGGTCTACGTCTATTGGGAAGACGACAGCGGCGTGGTGCTTCGCTCATGAACATGCGCAAATTCAAACGCCGCCTCAATCGAATAATTCCCGGTGGCCGCCAGTTGGTCATCGGGGTTCCTTTCATCTGGCTGTTCCTGTTCTTCATGTTGCCGTTCTTCATCGTCCTGAAGATCAGCTTTGCCGAAGCCGACGTGGCCATCCCGCCGTATACCGAGATTTACAGCTACGCCGAGCAGAAGCTGCAATTGCTGCTGAACCTGGGCAACTACGCGTTGCTGGGCGACGACGAGTTGTACATCGCCGCGTACCTCGGCTCGCTGAAAATGGCGCTGATCAGCACCATTCTCTGCCTGGTCATTGGCTACCCGATGGCCTACGCCATCGCCAGCGCCCGCAAAGAGCTGCAAACGGTGCTGGTGCTGCTGATCATGATGCCGACCTGGACCGCAATCCTGATCCGCGTGTACGCGTGGATGGGCATCCTCAGTAACAACGGCCTGCTCAATGGTTTCCTGATGAGCATGGGTTTGATCGACGAACCGCTGCAGATTCTCAACACCAACCTGGCGGTGTACATCGGCGTCGTCTATTCGTACCTGCCGTTCATGATCCTGCCGCTGTACGCCAACCTGGTGAAGCACGATACGAGTTTGCTGGAAGCCGCTTCCGACCTGGGTTCGAGCACCTTCAACAGTTTCTGGAAAATCACCGTGCCGCTGTCGAAAAACGGCATCATCGCCGGCTGCATGCTGGTGTTCATCCCGGTGGTGGGTGAGTTCGTGATCCCGGAACTGCTCGGCGGTCCGGAAACCCTGATGATCGGTAAAGTGCTCTGGCAAGAGTTCTTCAACAACCGTGACTGGCCTGTGGCGTCTGCCCTGGCGGTGGTGATGCTGGCGATCCTGATTGTGCCGATCATTCTGTTCAACCGCAGTCAGGCCAAGGAAATGGAGGGTAAAGAATGAAGCGCTTCCGTTTCTCCAGCCTGATGCTGGTCGTGGGTCTGTTGTTTATCTATCTGCCGATGCTGATCCTGGTGATCTACTCGTTCAACGCCTCGAAACTGGTGACGGTATGGGGCGGCTGGTCGATCAAGTGGTACGTCGGCCTGATGGACAACTCGCAACTGATGGGCTCGGTGGTGCGCTCGCTGGAAATTGCCTGCTACACGGCGATTGCAGCGGTGGCGCTGGGTACATTGGCGGCGTTCGTTCTGACCCGCATCACCCACTTCAAGGGCCGCACGCTGTTCGGCGGCCTGGTCACCGCGCCACTGGTAATGCCTGAAGTGATCACTGGTCTGTCGTTGTTGCTGCTGTTCGTGGCCATGGCGCAGATGATCGGCTGGCCGCAGGAGCGTGGCATCGTCACCATCTGGATCGCCCACACGACGTTCTGTGCGGCGTATGTGGCGGTGGTGGTATCGGCGCGCTTGCGTGAGCTGGACCTGTCCATCGAAGAAGCGGCCATGGACCTCGGTGCACGGCCGTGGAAGGTGTTCTTCCTGATCACCATCCCGATGATCGCGCCATCGTTGGCGGCCGGCGGCATGATGTCGTTTGCCCTGTCGCTGGATGACCTGGTGTTGGCGAGCTTCGTCTCCGGCCCGGGTTCCACGACCCTGCCGATGGAAGTGTTCTCGGCGGTACGTCTGGGTGTGAAGCCCGAGATCAACGCCGTGGCCAGTCTGATCCTGTTGGCCGTTTCGATCGTGACCTTCCTGGTCTGGTTCTTCAGCCGCCGCGCTGAAGAAAACCGCAAGCGGGCAATCCAGCAGGCCATCGAAGAAAGCGCTGCCGACTCGTGGAAGCAACCGGACGTGCGTCGCGCGCAGCCGGAAGCGGTGTAAGCCGGATGTCGGGTTGACCACAACTTTGTGGCCAACCCGTACCTCTCTGTAGGAGCCGGCTTGCTGGCGATGGTGTCTCAGTCACATTGATTTCGACTGACACACCATCGCCAGCAAGCCGGCTCCTACAGGGACTTACGCGACCCAAGGGGATTTGCGGATGACGTCGACGAAGTTCATCGGTTTGAACCCCGGTTCCTGATCCACCAGCACATCGGTTTTCACGTTGCCAAAGGTGGTCTGCGGACGATGGCGCAAGCCGTCGGCAAAGGCGCAGATGATGCACTCCTTGAACCCCTCACCCCGTGGATGCGCATGCACCACCGCCTCACGCTGCACGGTGGAAAACGCCGCGTAGTCCATCCCCAGCACATCCATCTCGACGCCGGCGGTCACCAGTGCCACCGTCGGGCGCAGGTGCTGCGGTACGCCCGGCGTGGTGTGCAGGGCAATCGATAACCAGACCTGCTCGATATCGTCATCGCTGAACCCGTAAGGTTTGAGGAACGCTGCCGCCGCATTGGCACCATCGACCTCGAAGCGTTCGTTGTCGCTGCGATACCCATCCACCAGGCCGAGGTCATGAAACATCGCACCGACGTAAAGCAGCTCCGGGTTGTAGGCCAGTTGCTTACGTTCGCCGCTCAGCGCACCGAACAGAAATACCCGACGCGAGTGGTGGTAGAGCAGGTCGGATTCGATGTCGCGGATGTATTCGGTGGTGGCCTTGGCCAGTGCGCTGTCGGGGATTTTGATACCGGCGATGGTGCTGCTCATGGAAGAATCCTCACAGTGAGCGCCGTGGTGGCGCTGAGGATTCAAGTCTGTTCGTGCCCCCAGCAACGGACAATCGATCGATGGCTGCGATCCCGGCCAATGAGGGGGCATATCGCGCCAACCTCGCTTGTTGGCGCTGGATTGGCTACGGTTGGTCGCGGCAGCTTTGCTTTCGTGGCGAGGGAGCTTGCTCCCGCTGGGCTGCGAAGCGGCCCAGGAATCTGCAATCAGAGATCTTCAGGTGCAGCGCGTTCGGAGGTTTTGCGACTGCTGCGCAGTCGAGCGGGAGCAAGCTCCCTCGCCACAGGTACGCGTGATTCCATAGAGGCCTTCTTAACCATGCAGAAAACCGTTGCCATCGTGGTATTCGCCGGCGTTCAGGCGCTGGATGTCACCGGGCCTATGGATGTATTTTCCGAGGCCAATCGTTTCCTCGCGCCCGAGGATCACTACCGTCTGGAGGTGATCGGCGTGGAGCGCGGGGCGATGGCCTGTTCCAACGGCCTGGCACTGAACGCCCACCGGCATTTCAGCGAAGCGTTGCAGGCCTACGATTTGCTGTTGGTGGCCGGTGGTCCGCAGTTGCCGTTCATGGACTTTGGCGCCGCGTTCGATGCCTGGCTGCGGGATGCCTGCGCCCTGGCGCAGCGCTTTGGTTCGATCTGCAACGGCGCGTTCATGCTTGCCCGGGCCGGGTTGCTGGACGGGCGGACGGTGACAACGCATTGGGGCGATGCAGCGGCGCTGGCGGCGTTGTGTCCGTCGACCCAGGTCGAGGCCGATCGTTTGTACGTGCAGGATGCCGAGCTCTATACCTCGGCCGGAGTGACGGCGGGGATCGATCTGTCGCTGTTTTTGCTCGGGCGCGATCACGGGCCGGAAGTGGCACTGAGCGTGGCCAAGCGATTGGTGGTGTTTACCCAGCGTTCGGGTGGGCAATCACAGTTCAGCCCGTTCCTGACGCCCCACGCCGAGCCGACGTCGGCGGTGGCGATGGTCCAGCATTATGTGTTGGCCAACCTGACGGGCGACCTGGCCATCGCTGACCTGGCCAATGCCGCCAACATGAGCGCTCGCAACTTCTCCCGGGTGTTCGCCAAGGAGGCGAAAATCACCCCCGCCGAGTTCGTTGAGCGGGCAAGGGTGGATGCGGCTCGGGTGATGCTGGAAAGCACCCGCGTACCGCTCAAGACCGTGGCCTATCAGTGCGGCTTTCGCGATGCCCAGCATATGCGCAGCGTGTTCAACCGCAGGCTGGGGGTGACACCGCAGCAGTTCAGGTTGAATTTTGCGGCGATGGTCTGAGCCGGGATTTGCGTTGGTCTTGCGGGCCTATCGCTAGCAGGCTAGCTCCCACATGGGTCCGGTGCATGCAAATCCATTGTGGGACCTAGCCTGCTAGCGATAGCGTCAGTCCATCCAATACAAATCTACTGAGCACCCCGCGCCGGTAACAGCTTCAACGTACTGCGAGTATTGGCCGTCACTTCTTCGTCATTGAGATACGCCTGGTAGTAAATCCCCTCGACATACGCTTCGGCCTGATCCTCGTAGTGGCTGTCAAACGGCACACCACTCTGGCCCACCGGGTTGACGGTCAGGCTGTGGGTCGGGTCGGCGAAGTCGATCAAGCGACGTGTCGACGGGCCATAGGTGACCGGCCAGGGTGCCGGGCCAATCTTGGCCGACAGATTGTTCGGCACTTCATGGCTGCCGGGTGCCGCGAAGGGGCCGACGTTGAAGATCCGGTCCAGCGGCTTCTGCTGTCCGAGTGGATGGCCATGGGTCAGCGTATGCGCCTTGCCCCACTGCCATTGCGCAAAATCCGCACCGAGGGTGGTCTTGAGGTGGGTGATGCTGGCCTGCCAGGCAGCCTTGACCGTGTCGGCCCGGGTTTCCTTGCCGAGGGTGTTGCGGTTGTCCCACCACGGCGACTCCGGGTTGGCCGCCAGGCGCGGGAGTGCTGCGTCGATCACCCGGGTCGAAAGCAGCGTTTCGAAAAAATCATTGCCCAGCTCATCGTGCATCGCCGCATCGGCAAGGTTGAACAGGAACTGGTTGAACACAGTGGCGCTGGTGGATTCCAGCGGATAATCGCCTTTCCACTGCGCCAGTTGCTCCACCAGTTTGAGTTCAGCCGGATCGCTCACCACTTCTCGCAACACCGGTAGCAACGGTGCCAGCAGTCGTGGGCCATAACCGGTGGCGGTGCCCAGTTGCAGCTTCTGGCTGGACTCCAGATCCCACTTGATGGCCTTGTCGCCGAGCTGTTGATTGAGCTGTTGGCCACGGTCAGCCAGGTTGTAGTAACCGGGAATCTCCATGCCTGTGGCCGACACTGGCTGGAAGTTGGCGGAGACGATATAGCCCCGCGCCGGATTCTCTTCCTGCGGGTTGGCGCTGAACGGGTAGAAACCATCCTTGTCCGCCTCGGCACTGCTGCCGTCGAGGATGAACCACGGCTTCACGCCGGCAGGACGCTTGGGCAACTGCGCCGCCGCCCACCAACCGATGTCGCCCTTGGCGTTGCCCCAGACAACGTTCAGCCCGGGTGCCTGGATTTTGGCCGCAGCACTGCGGGCCTTGGCCAGGGTATCGGCGCGGTTGAGCTGATAGAAACCTTCGAGGATCGGGTTTTGGCTTTCGAGAAAGCCCCACCACATGGCGATCGGTGTTTTGCCGACGCTGTTGCCCAGCGCATCGTTGACGATCGGACCGTGGGGCGACTGACGCAGCACCAGGGTGACCGGTGCCTGGCCCTTGACCGCGATCTGCTGTTCGCTGCGGACCATGTCGACCCACTTGCCGCGATACCAGACCTGGTTGGGGTTGTCCGGATTGACCTTCTCGGCGATCAGGTCGAGGTCATCGTTCTGGAACATGGTGATGCTCCAGCCGAAATCGCGGTTCATGCCCAGCGAGGCGAACGGCATCAGGGCCTGATAGTGGCCGTACAGTTCGAAACCCGGCGAGGAAAGTTGTGCTTCGTACCACACCGACGGCGCGGAGAACCTGATGTGCGGGTCGCCCGCCAGCAGTGGCTTGCCGCTTTTGGTGCGATTACCGGCGACGACCCAGGCATTACTGCCCTCGAACTGCGGCAGGCCGTTGTCGGCCAGGGCTTGCTCACTGAGACGGGCGAGGGCGTTAAGGTCTTTCCAGTCCGCGCTGGCGAGGGTCGGCGCGGTGCCGTCATGCTGCTTCGCGAGCACGCCTTTGGGCTGCCAGTCGAGGTCGAACACGTTCAGGTAGTTGGCGCCGAGCTGATCGCGCACGTAAGTCAGCAGCGGTTCGGTGCGGAACGCCGCGGCAAAACTGTAGGCCATGTAACCGGCGATGCTGATGGTGTCCTGGGCTGTGAACGGGCGCTTCTGAATGCCCAGTACATCGAACTCCACGGGTTTGGCGTGGCTGTCCTGATACTGGTTGATGCCGTCCAGATAGGCTTGCATGGCGATGAACGCCGGTGATTGTTTGTCCAGGTTGGCCAGGTAGGTTTCGGCGCGCTCGCGAATGCGCAGGCTGCGCATCAACTTGTCGGTGTCGAGCAGTTTTGGTCCCAGCACCTCGGCCAGTTCACCGCGGGCCAGGCGGCGCAGGACTTCCATCTGGAACAGTCGATCCTGGGCATGAACGTAACCGAGGGCGCGGTACAGGTCGGTTTCGTTTTCAGCGCGGATGTGCGGGATGCCACGCTCGTCGTAGCGCACCGTGACCGACCCTTGCAGGTGTTGCAGTTCGACCATGCCCTGGCGTGTCGGCTGCTTGCTGTAGACGTACCAGCCGCCGGCGGCAGCGATTGCGACGACCAGCAAACCGAGTACGGTCAGGCTACGTTTCATGGTGACTCCTTGTTGTTATGGTGGCAGCAGATCCCTGGTGCCATTGTTTAACACGGCTCGCCGCGAACAAGCATCGCCCGTAGGAGGGATTCGTATTGCGGCGTTTGTCGCTACTTGCTCGTCTCGGCAGGCCACGGGCAGTAACAGCCCACGGCCAGTGTGTGCGTGGCACTCACTGCGCGGCCTTCGTCCAGCGCTTGCAGAATGGGCTCGATAAAACTGTTACTGGAGTTGCAAGTCAGGCCTTCGCTGTAGGGGCCGAAGTACGCCAGTTTGCCGCTGCGGTCCCAGATCGCCACGGCGGGGCTGGCGGGGATTTGTTCGGAACCGGGCAGGACCGTGAGGGTTTTGAGGTGGCTCAGGGTGCTCGGCAACTGGCCGTGGCTGCCGGTTTTTTGCACCGCATAGAACTCGACACCTTTTGGCCCGTACTGCTCGACCAGTTCGCTGAGGTGTTGTTGATTGCCGACGTTGCAGGGGCAGGCCGGATCCCAGAAGTGCACGAGACGGATGGCGCCCGGTCCGGCAAGCGTGTCGGGCAGGCGCAGCGGGTCGCCAGAGAACAACGCCGTGTGTTCGCTGAATGCGCGCAGGTAGCGTCCCTGAAACCAGTCGTATGCCGCCCACAGCACACCGGCACACAGCAGGGCGAGCAGGCTGACAAACAGGGTGGCGCGAAGGGGCGAGCGCATCGGTTCAATCCTCGAAGGTCGGCTAGCTTGCCATGCTTGTCGCGACAGATGAATATCGCAGGTCCATAAAGTCCGTTTCGTGCAATGGAATCGTTCATGCCCGCCACCTTCGACCCCAATGATCTACGCGCCAGCCTGCGGCCACTGGCCGAGGGTCAGCCGTTGTCAGCGCAGGCGCAGGCGTATCAGCGTTTTTACGGACTGGATTTTTCCGCGCGTAACGTGCGCAGCGGGCTGGGGCGTTTTCAAGTCGATGGCTATGAGGTGGTCAGCCAGGTCTGGTGGCCGGAGCGGGCGAAAGCGACCTTGTTTGTCTTTCACGGTTTTTATGATCACACCGGGCTCTATCGACATGTCATTGACTGGGCGCTGGACCAGGGTTTCGCGGTGATTGCCTGCGACCTGCCAGGCCATGGGCTGTCCAGTGGCGAGCGGGCGAGCATCAAGGATTTCGCCGAGTACCAGGACACCTTGCAAGGGCTGTTTGCTGAAGCGCAATCCCTTGACCTGCCGCAACCCTGGCACTTGTGTGGGCAGAGCACCGGCGGGGCGATCGTGATCGATCATGTGTTGAATGCCGGGGCGAGCAGTCCGGCGCAGGGCCAGGTGATTCTCCTGGCGCCGCTGGTGCGGCCGCGGGCCTGGGGCTGGTCGCATTTGAGTTACTACCTGCTCAGGCCGTTCGTCAAAGCGATCGCGCGGCGCTTCAGCGAGAACTCCAACGATCCGGATTTTCTAACGTTCCTGCAGGCCGATCCTTTGCAACCGCTACGACTGCCGACAGCCTGGGTCGGGGCGCTGGCGCAGTGGATCAAACGCATCGAAGCGGCGCCGGGCAGCCCCCGTCGGCCATTGATTGTGCAGGGGCAGGCAGACATGACGGTGGATTGGCAGCACAACCTCGAGGTGTTGCGTGCGAAGTTCGATCGGCCTCAGGTGTTGATGTTGCCGCAGGCGCGGCATCATCTGGCGAATGAGGCGCTGGTATTGCGCGGGGAATATTTCGGGTTTTTGAGCAAGCGGATCAAGGGCAGGAATCCCCAGTGACGCTTGCGGCCCCATCGCGGGCAAGCCCGCTCCCACAATGGGCTGAGTGAACTTACAAATCTGCAACTGGCCGAAAACCTGTGGGGGCGGGCTTGCCCGCGATGGCGATCTTGCAGGCACCCAATTTCACTGAGCCAGATTCGAAGAACTCTGCCCCACCGCCAACCCTGCCTTGATGGCCGCCAGCGCCGCCTGGTAATACGCCTTGCCCTCCGCCGATTCAGCAAAGGTGGCGAACTCTTCCAGCTCTTCATCCGACAGGTCGCGATAGACATACAGCAGCGTGTTGTTCAGGTCGCTGCCGATCTGTTCCATCAAACGCTGACGTTGCCCGTTCAACATGCCTTGCGCCTGACCGGCACCGAGCAGGCCGGGGATCATCGAGCTCAGGCTGTCGGCGGCCACGCCCGCAATCGCCAGGCTGACCTCGGCGCCAGCCTCGCGGGCGGGCAGGGCCTGGGCCAGATGACCGATGATCAACAGGCGGCTGTCGCTGGCCTGCATCTTCGGCAGACCCTTGGCATTTTTTGCCAACTGATCACGGCGGGTGGCGAGTAATTCGGCGGCGACGATTTTCTTGCCCAGCGGCGATTGAAAGAACGCCAGGGCCGGTTTCGGATCGGCGAGGTTTTTTCGCAGCTGCGCTTCGGCACGCTGGTCCACGGCGTTGGGGGCGAAACGTTGATTGCTGTTGTTGACCAGTGCCTGGAACACCGCCGGTGGCAGGCTGCTTTCGTAGCGTTTTTGCGCGGCCGAAAGGGCGTCGTTGAAATGCGCGCGTTGTTCTGGCCAGCCGGCGACCTTGTACAACTGGTCGTGGCCGTCTGCCCAGGCGGGCAATACGCAGAACATCAGCAGTGAGAAAAGCAAACGGCGCATAGGGACTCCTGTCGGCAGGCGACTATTCTCCGTGTGGCATCAGGACTTGTCGAGAATTCGTATCAACCCGCTGCGTGGCTCTGTCGGATTTTCAGGCGCAGGAATACTATGCGCGCCATGCAAATACCTTCTGATCACCCGCTGCTGTTACGTATCGTCGACGACCTGGCTGTTAATGGCTGGTCGCAGCAGAATATTTTCCTGCCTCTGGATCTGACCCGAGCACTGGCGGCCGAGTGCCGTAAACGTGCAGCCGAGGGTGAGCTGGCCCCGGCGGCGGTAGGGCGTGGGCTGACATCGGAGGTCCGCGAGGGCATTCGCGGCGATCACATCCAATGGATCGAGCCCGGCCAGGCCGAGGCGTGCGACAGTTATCTGGGGTTGATGGACAGCCTGCGCGAGGCGATGAATCGCGGTCTGTTTCTGGGGCTCGAAGACTTCGAAAGCCATTTCGCACTGTACCCGCCCGGTGCGTTTTACCTGAGGCACGTCGACCGGTTTCGCGATGACGATCGGCGCATGGTATCGGCGGTGGTCTATCTCAATGACGCGTGGTTGCCTGAGCATGGCGGCCAGTTGCGCATGTACCTGGACGAAAGCGCACAATACGATGTAGTCCCCGTCGGTGGCTGCCTTGTGGTGTTCCTGTCGGGTGAAGTCCCCCATGAAGTCCTGCCGGCGACCCGGGAACGCCTGTCGTTGACCGGCTGGTTCCGGCGTCGGGGCAACGAGCCATTCTGATCATGCAGAAGATATTGGTAAGCCGCTGTCTGCTGGGGCACCGCGTTCGCTACGACGGCGGCGCCAGCGGCCCGTTCGATCAGCTTCAACAATGGCTCGACGAGGGACGGGTGGTGCCGTTGTGCCCGGAAGTCGCTGGAGGGCTGCCGACGCCACGGGCGGCTGCGGAGATTCCGGGCGGGCAGGGCGGTGAAGTGCTCGAGGGGCATGCCGCGGTGATCACCACCGATGGCCAAGACGTCAGCGCGCAGTTCCTGTCCGGGGCCTATCAGGCACTGGAACTGGTACAAAAACACGGCATCCGCATAGCAGTGCTCAAGGCCAACAGCCCGTCATGCGGCAATCTGCTGACCTATGACGGCACGTTCAGTGGTGTGAAAGTCAGTGGCGAAGGCGTGACGGCGGCGTTGCTCAAGCGTCATGGCGTGTTGGTGTTCAGTGAGCATGAGTTGGCCGAAGCGGTCGCCGCCCTGCACCTCTAGCATCCTTCGCATCACTCTGCAGGAGCCGGCTTGCTGGCGATGTGCGGTGTGACAATCAATATAAATGTTGAATATTGCACCGCTATCGCCAGCAAGCCGGCTCCTACGATTAGTCGTGGCGGTTTCAAGGTTTGGGCATCGCCCCCGACTCCGCGCCAAACCATTTCTCCACCAGCTTTTCCATTCGACCATCGGTCTTGATCCGTTGCAGCGCATTTTCCAGGCTGGCATGAAACGCCGGATTACCCTTCTGAAACGGAATCGCCAGGTCAACGGCCGGGTTGGCCTTGGGCTTTTCTGCCGTCAGCGACTGCACCAGCAGAATGGATTGCGGCTCATCTTTTTGCGCGATCACTTGCGCATTGGTCTTGATGTAAGGCGCGCTGAAGTCGAAACGATCCGTCAGCGCCGGGGTCTGTGTAATGTGATTGATGGCGACGTCGTATTTGCCGCTTTCCACGCCATTGAGCAGATCGCTGGCGTCGGTGACGACAAAGTCGGCCCGCACATCCAGTTCCTGGGCGAGCATTTGACCCAACTCGACTTCGAATCCCGTGAGTTTGTCGCCTTCCTTGAAATTGAAGGGAGGGGTATTAGCTTCAACGGCGATGCGTAATTCGCCGCGGTCGTTCACGTCGTCAATCAGTTCGGCATGAGCCAGTGGACTCAAAAGGGGTAGCAGGCAGATCAGGCCAGGCAGAAAGCGCATGGTCACTCCTTTGAATTTTTTATGGCGGCCCCTTGATTCAGGCTCGCTTTGCTATGGTTGTCGAGTGCCTTCGACAACGATTGACCATGAAGTTGTCATGGTCACGCGGATTTTACGGAAAAACTGGAGAAGAGAATGAAAACCTTTATGTTGCGTGCTGCTTTTGCTGGCCTGCTGATGGGCGTTTCGGTACTGGCCAGTGCGGCTACACCGGCGCCCAAGGGCGCTGAAGTGTCCATTGTTTCTCCTGCGGACGGCGCCACGGTCCCTAAGACGTTCGTCGTCAAGTTCGCGGTCAAGAATATTGCGCTGGCACCTGCCGGTGATGTGACCAAGAACACTGGCCACCACCATCTGCTGATCGACGTCGACAAGCTGCCGGTCGCCAACCAGCCGATTCCGACCGATGCCAACCATGTGCATTTTGGCAAAGCACAGACCCAGGCTGAAGTGACACTGACGCCGGGCGAGCACACGTTGCAATTGATACTGGGCGACAGCGGCCACATGCCATTCGATCCGCCGATTGTCTCCGAGAAAATCACCGTCAACGTCAAATAAAAAAAGGGAGCCCCCAGGGGCTCCCTTTTTTTTCGCTTGAGTCGCTCTTAGAACAACACGCGGCTACGGATGGTGCCGTTGACGTGTTGCAGCTTCTCTTGCGCCAGGTCCGAGTACTCGGCGTCGACGTCGATGACCACGTAGCCGACCTTCTCGTTGGTCTGCAGGAACTGACCGGAGATGTTGATGCCGTTTTCGGCGAAGACCTTGTTGATCTCGCTGAGCACGCCCGGAATGTTCTCGTGGATGTGCAGCAGGCGGTGCTTGCCAGGGTGAGCCGGCAGGGCCACTTCCGGGAAGTTCACGGACGACACCGAAGTACCGTTGTCGCTGTACTTGACCAGTTTTTCTGCCACTTCCAGACCGATGTTGGCCTGGGCTTCAGCAGTGGAACCACCGATGTGCGGGGTCAGGATCACGTTGTCCAGGCCACGCAGCGGGCTTTCGAACTCTTCGTCGTTGGAGCGTGGCTCCACCGGGAATACGTCGATGGCCGCGCCGATCAGGTGCTTGTCCTTGATGGCGGCAGCCAGGTGGTCCAGCTCGACCACGGTGCCGCGGGCGGCGTTGATCAGGATGCCGCCTTTCTTGATAGCGCGGATTTCCTTCTCGCCCATCATCCACTGGGTGGCGGCGGTTTCCGGTACGTGCAGCGAAACGATGTCGGACATCGCCAGCAGCTCGTGCAGGTTGCCCACCTGGGTGGCGTTACCCAAAGGCAGCTTGGTGATGGTGTCGTAGAAGTACACCTGCATGCCCAAGCCTTCCGCCAGGACCGACAGTTGAGTACCGATCGAGCCGTAGCCGACGATGCCCAGCTTCTTGCCACGGATCTCGAAGGAGTTGGCCGCGCTCTTGATCCAGCCGCCACGGTGGCAGGAAGCGTTCTTCTCAGGGATGCCGCGCAGCAACAGGATCGCTTCGGCCAGCACCAGCTCGGCTACGGAGCGGGTGTTGGAGTACGGGGCGTTGAACACGGCGATGCCGCGCTCGCGAGCCGCGTCGAGGTCGACCTGGTTGGTGCCGATGCAGAAACACCCGACCGCCACGAGCTTCTTCGCGTGATCGAAGATCTCTTCGGTCAACTGCGTGCGGGAGCGAATGCCGATGAAGTGAGCATCAGCGATCTTTTCCTTGAGCTGGGCTTCCGGCAGAGAACCTGTGAGGTACTCAATGCTGGTGTAGCCCGCCGCCTTGAGGACGTCGACAGCCGATTGGTGGACGCCTTCGAGAAGAAGGAACTTGATCTTGCTCTTATCGAGAGAAGTCTTGCTCATCTGCGTAAACCTGTATCCCGGAGAAAAATGGCAGGAAGTAGCCAGCAGACGCTGACCCGGACGACAAGAATGCCGTCGCCGCAGAACAGCCGTTGGGCACTATGCTGCGGGGTCGGTATGCTAGCATATGCACCCCGCTAAACACTCATTCCTGCGACGTGAAGCGTTCTCAGGATGACCATGAATTGTTCGAGAGTTCTGTCGATGACCAATCCTGCCCTGATTGATGAGCTGAAGACCCTGGTTGAGCCTGGCAAGGTGCTGACCGATGCCGACTCCCTGAATGCTTACGGTAAGGATTGGACCAAGCATTTCGCCCCGGCCCCGACTGCCATCGTGTTTCCCAAGACCACCGAGCAGGTGCAGGCCATCGTCCTGTGGGCCAACAAACACAAAGTGGCGCTGGTGCCTTCCGGCGGTCGTACCGGTTTGTCGGCCGCTGCCGTGGCAGCCAATGGCGAAGTGGTCGTGTCGTTCGACTACATGAACCAGATTCTTGACGTGAACCTCACCGACCGCACCGCTGTTTGTCAGCCGGGCGTGGTCACCAAGCAATTGCAAAACGTCGCTGAAGAAAAAGGCCTGTACTACCCGGTGGACTTCGCCTCGTCCGGTTCGAGCCAGATTGGCGGCAATATCGGCACCAATGCCGGCGGGATCAAGGTGATTCGCTACGGCATGACCCGTAACTGGGTCGCCGGCATGAAAGTCGTGACTGGCAAGGGCGATGTGCTTGAGCTGAACCGCGATTTGATCAAGAACGCCACCGGCTACGACATGCGTCAGCTGTTCATCGGCGCCGAAGGCACCCTCGGTTTTGTTGTTGAAGCGACCATGCGCCTGGATCGTGCACCGAAAAACCTCACCGCCATGGTTCTCGGCACCGCCGATTTCGACTCGATCATGCCGGTGCTGCACGCGTTCCAGAGCAAGCTCGACCTGACGGCTTTCGAATTTTTCTCCGACAAAGCCCTGGCCAAAGTCATGGGCCGCGGCGACGTACCGGCGCCGTTCGAATCCGATTGCCCGTTCTACGCGCTGCTGGAGTTCGAAGCGACCACCGAAGAAGTGGCCAACCACGCCCTGGAAACCTTCGAGCACTGCGTCGAGCAGGGCTGGGTGCTGGATGGCGTGATGAGCCAGAGCGAAACCCAGCTGCAAAACCTGTGGAAGCTGCGCGAATACATCTCCGAAACCATTTCCCACTGGACACCGTACAAAAACGACATTTCGGTCACCGTGTCGAAAGTCCCGGCGTTCCTGAAAGAAATCGACGCGATCGTTGGCGAACACTATCCGGACTTCGAAATCGTCTGGTTTGGCCACATCGGCGACGGCAACCTGCACTTGAACATCCTCAAGCCGGATAACCTGAGCAAGGACGAGTTCTTCGCCAAATGCGCGACCGTTAACAAGTGGGTGTTCGAAACCGTCGAGAAGTACAACGGTTCGATTTCCGCCGAACACGGCGTGGGCATGACCAAGCGGGATTACTTGACCTACAGCCGTTCCCCGGTTGAGATCGAGTACATGAAAGCGGTCAAGGCGGTGTTCGACCCGAACGGCATCATGAACCCGGGCAAAATTTTCGCTGTTTGATTTTCGAACTTTAAGAGCCAACGAAGCAGGAGTCGGTAATGAGCTATCAGCACCAGTATGTCGACGGTACGCGCATTCACTTCCCGCTGGGGAAAGTGGTGTGCATCGGCCGTAACTACGCCGAACACGCCAAGGAACTGGACAACCCGGTACCGACCGAGCCGCTGCTGTTCATCAAGCCAGGCAGTTGTGTGGTGCCGCTGGAAGGCGGTTTCAGCATTCCGACCGAACGCGGTTCGGTGCATTACGAAGCGGAAATCGCGGTGTTGATCGGCAAACCCTTGTCGACCAAACCGAGTGTCGAAGAAGTGCTCGATGCCATCTCCGGCTTCGCCCCGGCTCTGGACCTGACGCTGCGCGACAAGCAGGCCGAGCTGAAATCCAAGGGCCTGCCGTGGGAAATCGCCAAGTCCTTCGACGGCGCGGCGGTGATCGCCCCGTTCGTGTCCGGCAGCACGTTTGCTGACCTGACCGACATCGGCATCCGCCTGACCATCAACGGCGAAGTGCGCCAGGACGGTAACAGCAGCGCGATGCTCAACCCGATCGTGCCGATGATCCAGCACATGGCCGGCTGCTTCTCGTTGCAGGCCGGGGACGTGATCCTCACCGGCACGCCAGTGGGCGTTGGTCCGCTGAATGTCGGTGACGAAATCGTTCTGGAACTGCCGGGCGCCAGCCGCTTCACCAGCAGCGTTCGTTAATCCAGCGGCAAACCCTGTAGGAGCAGGCTTGCCAGCGATGAGGCCCTGACATCCAACATCCATGTTGACTGTTACACCGCTATCGCTGGCAAGCCAGCTCCTACAGGGTTTTTTTACGCCCGCATGGGGCTATCCCGCCATTTCCCGTTTTTTTCACATCTTGTCTGGATAATTCCAGGGTTTTCGGCGTCTGAGCCGATCCCAATTGTGCTATTACCCATAGCCTGAATTTCTGGATGCATTCCCTCGATGGCCACCCAACCGCTACCCACGCTGAAAACCGCTCGCCGCTCGCGCTTTGCCTTGCGTTGGTATACCTGGCTTTTGCTGGTGATCGCCGCCGCTTATGGCCTCGCGTTTGCCATGCATTGGGACGACCGTGGGGTGCTTTGGCTGCAAGAGCGTTTTGAAAGCCCGGTCGAGCGCCAAGAGAGCGTCTGGCTGCCGGACTATCAGGTGGTCATCGATGCCAAGCCGCTAGTGGGCATGGAGAAGGACGAGGCTTCGGACCTGGCTTACGACCCACAGACCAAAACCCTGTTTTCGGTGATGGGCAAAAACCCGTTTCTGGCCGAGTTGACCTTGCAGGGTGATGTGCTGCGCAAAATTCCGCTGGTGGGCTGGAGCAATCCTGAGGGCGTGACGGTGATGGGCAACGGCCACCTGGCCATCGTCGATGAGCGCGATCATGTGATTACGATCGTCAAGGTCGATGCCAATACCCGCGAGCTGAACATCGCCGATTTCCCGAAGTACGACCTCGGGCCGTCGAAGGATCAGAACAAAGCCTTTGAAGCCGTCACCTGGGATTCGCGCAATCAGCAGCTGTTGCTCGGTGTAGAGCGCCCGCCGGCACTGTTTACCTGGAAAAGTGACGGTCAGAAACTGATCGGCGACAAGCAGGCACTGGCCAGTGAAGAACTGGACATCCGCAATCTGTCAGCCCTCGCCATCGACCCGCGGACCGGCCACACCCTGGTGTTGTCTGCTGACTCGCACCTTTTGCTCGAACTTGACGAAAAAGGCGAGCAGGTCAGTTTCATGACGCTGTTGCGCGGTTTCAATGGCCTGAAAAAGACCATCCCCCGTGCCGAAGGCGTGACCATGGACGAGGCCGGCAACCTGTACTTCGTGAGCGAGCCGAACCTGTTTTACCGTTTCGAAAAACAGCGTTGAAAATTTTATGTAGGAATTTAGAGAGGCAATTGTAGGAACGGGCAAGTGGCCATTAAGCTTTAATTCAGACAGCCGTGATATTTCATCCGCCTGATCTAATTCCGAGCCCGCCTCCAATGCGTCGATTTGCCCGTCCCAAACCCCTGATTCTCATGCTGTCGGTGATTGCGTTGATCGTGTTGATTGCGGTCGGCCAATACCTGCGTCTGTTCGAACGTACCTGGTTCAACCTGCACGCGCTGTGGCAGCCATTGAGTACGCAGTCCATTGCGCTTGATCAGTACCGGGTGGTCCTGGAAGCGCAGGTCATCGAGGGGCTCGATGATGACGTCTCTGCGTTGACCTACGATCCGGTGCGCAAAAGCCTGTTCACCGTCACCAATAAAAACTCGGAGCTGATTGAGCTGTCCCTCGACGGCAAGATCTTGCGCCGCATTGCGCTGATCGGCTTTGGCGATCCGGAAGCCGTTGAGTACATCAGTGCCGACACTTACGTGATCACCGACGAGCGAGAGCAGCGTCTGATCAAGATCCGGCTGGAGCCTGACACCACCTTCCTTGACTCGGCAGATGCGGAACAGATGACCCTGGGTGTGCACATGAGCGGCAACAAGGGGTTTGAGGGCCTGGCTTACGATTCGGTGGGCAAGCGTCTGTTCGTTGCCAAGGAGCGCGACCCGATGCTGATCTATGAGGTGCACGGGTTTCCCCACTTCAATCCGGAAAAATCCTACGCGGTACACGTCATCAACAACCCCAAGCGCGATGCCGGGATGTTCGTGCGTGATCTGTCGAGCCTGCAATACGACGAGCGCAGCGGCCACTTGATGGCGCTGTCCGACGAGTCACGGTTGATTCTGGAACTGGATGTGGACGGTCGACCGTTGAGCACCATGTCGCTGAGCAAGGGGCGCCAGGGGCTGCAAAAGACTGTGCCGCAAGCGGAAGGCATCGCCATGGACGACGACGGTACGATGTACCTGGTGAGTGAGCCGAACCTGTTTTACGTCTTCAAAAAACCAGCGCAGCCCTAAGTCAGAATCACGACCCTGTAGGAGCTGGCTTGCCAGCGATGGGGCCATAACATTCAACATCTTCGTTGACTGTTACGCGGTCATCGCTGGCAAGCCAGCTCCTACAAGGGTTGTGCGTGTTCTTACTGAGCGCGCAGGGTCTTCACACCTTCGCTGGTCCCCAGCAACAGCAAGTCCGCAGGACGCGCCGCGAACAAACCATTGGTCACCACGCCGACGATTGCATTGATTTGCGTCTCCAGCTCCACCGGATGGGTGATCTGCAGGTTGTACACGTCGAGGATGATGTTGCCGTTGTCGGTCAGTACGCCTTCGCGGTAGACCGGATCGCCGCCCAGTTTCACCAGTTGGCGCGCCACGTGGCTGCGGGCCATCGGGATTACTTCGACCGGCAGCGGGAATGCGCCGAGGACAGGCACCAGCTTGCTGGCGTCAGCGATGCAGATGAAGGTCTTGGCCACGGCCGCGACAATCTTCTCGCGGGTCAGGGCTGCGCCGCCGCCCTTGATCAGGTTCAGATGCTCGTCGCTTTCATCGGCGCCGTCGACGTAGAACTCCAGGTCGCTGACGGTGTTCAGTTCGTACACCGGAATCCCGTGGCCCTTGAGGCGCGCGGCGGTGGCTTCGGAGCTGGCTACCGCGCCATCGAAAGCACCCTTGTGTTGGGCCAGGGCGTCGATGAAACAGTTGGCGGTGGAGCCGGTGCCGACACCGACGATGCTCTTGTCGTCGAGTTTCGGAAGGATGAAGTCGACGGCGGCCTGAGCCACTGCCTGTTTGAGTTGATCCTGGGTCATGCGGGCTCCGAGGTGCCGAAGAGGGGGGAACGAAAGGCCGGCATTATAGGCTTCGCGGTGGTGGAGGGGGAAACTCTCCTGTGGCGAGGGAGCATGCTCCCGCTGGAGCGCGAAGCGGTCCCTTGCAATCTTTCAGATAAAACGCGGGCGCAGATTTCACGACTGCTGCGCAGTCGAGCGGGAGCAAGCTCCCTCGCCACAGGGCTAAAACCTCTGCATTCGTGTGGTCGTGTGCCCAAAAGCCGGGTTAGACTCCTTGGTCCTGCCCAACTCGCTCAGTGATGCTTTCCGATGCTTGAACAGTACGTCAAAAAGATCCTCACCTCGCGCGTTTATGACGTCGCCGTTGAAACCCCATTGCAGTCTGCCCGCCAGCTCTCTGAGCGGTTGGGCAACGATATCTGGCTCAAGCGTGAAGACTTGCAGCCGGTGTTCTCGTTCAAGATTCGCGGCGCCTATAACAAGCTGACCCAGCTGAGCGATGAAGAGCGTGCTCGCGGCGTGGTCACGGCTTCGGCCGGCAACCATGCGCAAGGCCTGGCCCTGGCGGCCAAGGTGTTGGGTGTGAAAGCGACCATCGTCATGCCCAAGACCACCCCCGAGATCAAGGTCGAAGGCGTCCGTTCGCGCGGTGGCAAAGTGGTGCTGCATGGGGATTCGTTCCCCGAAGCCCTGGCCTACTCGCTGAAACTGGTCGACGAAAAAGGCTACGTCTACATTCACCCCTACGACGATCCCCACACCATTGCCGGGCAGGGCACGGTGGCCATGGAGATTTTGCGCCAGCACCCGCAGCCGCTGGATGCGATTTTCGTCCCGGTCGGCGGTGGCGGCCTGATCGCCGGCATCGCGGCGTACGTGAAGTATCTGCGCCCGGACATCAAGATCATCGGCGTCGAGCCGGACGACTCCAACTGCCTGCAAGCGGCCATGGCGGCGGGCGAGCGCGTGGTGCTGCCGACGGTGGGCATCTTCGCCGACGGCGTTGCAGTGGCGCAGATCGGCCAGCACACCTTCGAGATCTGCAAAGACTACGTCGATGAAGTCATCACCGTCAGCACCGACGAAATCTGCGCGGCGATCAAGGATATCTACGACGATACCCGCTCGATCACCGAGCCTGCCGGCGCGTTGGGCGTTGCGGGGATCAAGAAGTACGTCGAGCAGCGCGGTGTAACCGGGCAGACCTTCGTGGCCATCGACTCCGGCGCGAACGTCAACTTCGACCGCCTGCGTCATGTCGCCGAACGCGCCGAGTTGGGCGAAGGCCGTGAAGCGATCATCGCGGTGACCATTCCCGAGAAACCGGGCAGTTTCAAGGCGTTCTGCGAAGCCGTTGGCAAGCGCCAGATCACTGAATTCAACTATCGCTACAACACCGGAAGCGAAGCGCACATCTTTGTTGGCGTGCAGACGCACCCGGAAACCGACCCACGCAGTGCGCTGATCGCCAGCCTGAGCGAGCAGGGCTTCCCGGTGGTCGACCTGACCGACAACGAACTGGCGAAGTTGCACATCCGTCACATGGTCGGTGGCCGCGCGGCGCATGTGGTTGACGAAGTGATCCTGCGTTTCGAATTCCCGGAACGTCCGGGGGCGTTGTTCAACTTCCTTAATAAGCTCGGCGGACGCTGGAACATTTCGATGTTCCACTACCGCAACCATGGCGCGGCGGACGGTCGGGTAGTCGCAGGCCTGCAAGTGCCTCACGACGAACGTCACCTGGTGCCGGCAGCGCTGGAAGAAATCGGTTACCCGTACTGGGATGAAAGCGACAACCCGGCCTATCAGCTGTTTCTTGGCTGAGCGGCTACGCTGATGGCCAAGGCATAAGGAAATCGAACCATGGAAACGTTAGCAGCCCTGAAAATGGCGCACACCGCGGCGACGGCAATATTGTTGGGTTGTGCGCTGGGCCTGGGCATATGGTTCTGGCAAACGCGGCGCACTGGCGATGCGACTGCCGGGGCACGCACGCTGCAGCGGCCAAGGGTGTTCGTTTGGCTGCTGATGGGCATTGCGTTGCTGAGTATGCCGTTCACCGGTTGGTGGATGGTGCACCTGGTGGGCTGGCCGCTGGGGCAGACCTGGCTGCTGGCGTCGAGCGTGCTGTACACCGTGGCGGCACTGGCGTGGTTCTGGCTGCTGGTGCGGCTGAACAAGTTGCGCAAGGCGCCGGGCGGCGTGGGCAAATTTACCTTTGCCTTGGCGTTGTTCAGTTTTGTCTGCTTTATCGCGATTGCCGGGTTGATGGGTGCCAAGCCTGTCTAGGGATTAAGACCGAGTCGCCCCAATCGCTGGCAAGCCAGCTCCTGCAGGATCTTCAGTGAACACATAATTTGTGGACGCTTGAAAACCTGTAGGAGCCGGCTTGCTGGCGATGGCGTAATCAGTCGCGCAGGCTAATCACCGGCCACCCACGCTTCTCGGCTTCGGCCCGCAGATTCGGGTCCGGATCGACGGCCACCGGGTTCGCCACCTCCTCCAGCAACGCCAAGTCATTCATCGAGTCGCTATAGAAATAGCTGTCTTCCAGCGTGTGCCCGGTCTCCTCCAGCCAGCGATTCAGGCGTGTCACCTTGCCTTCGCGGAAGCACGGCACGTCGGTGCTGCGCCCGGTATAACGGCCGTCCTGCATTTCGCACTCGGTGGCGATCAGGGTTTCGACGCCCAGGCGCTCGGCAATCGGCCCGGTGACGAAGCGGTTGGTGGCGGTGATGATCACCAGCTTGTCGCCAGCTTCACGGTGCCTGGCCAGCAGCTCGATGGCCTTGGGCAGCATGATCGGCTCGATGCAATCGCGCATGTAATCGCTGTGCCAGAGATCCAGCGTCGCCATTTCGGTGCGGCCGAGGACCTCCAGGCAGAAGTTCAGGTAAGCGGCGTTGTCCAGCTTGCCTGCCAGGTAGTCCTGATAAAACTCGTCGTTTCGAGTCTTGTAGGCGATGGGATCGAGGAAGCCTCGCTCACACAGGTAATCGCCCCAAGCGTGGTCGCTGTCGCCGCCCAGAAGCGTGTTGTCCAAGTCGAATAAAGCCAGCCGCATTGCAGTTACTCGCTGAAAAGTCTGTAGAAAGGCCTCCAGAATACGTACTTTTCACAAGAGTGCACATAAGGTAGGCCGGCGCGTTGCTGCCTTCACAACCTTTGTGGAACAATGCGGCGACATGCGTTTGCGAGGTTGTTGCCGTGATCGACCCCGATGGTTTCCGTCCTAATGTCGGGATCATTCTCACGAATGATGCCGGCCAGGTGCTATGGGCTCGCCGAATCAATCAAGATGCCTGGCAGTTTCCTCAAGGCGGGATCAACCCCCAGGAGACGCCGGAAGACGCCTTGTACCGCGAGCTGAACGAAGAAGTGGGCCTGGAGCGCGAAGATGTTGAAATACTCGCCTGCACCCGGGGCTGGTTGCGCTATCGTTTGCCGCAGCGTCTGGTCCGCACGCACAGCCAACCGCTGTGCATCGGCCAGAAACAGAAATGGTTTCTCCTGCGCCTGATCTCCAATGAGCAGCGGGTGCGGATGGATTTGACCGGTAAACCGGAGTTCGATGGCTGGCGCTGGGTCAGCTATTGGTATCCGTTGGGCCAGGTGGTGACATTCAAGCGCGAGGTGTATCGACGCGCTCTCAAAGAGCTTGCCCCGCGCCTTTTATCGCGCGACTGACGACGGAGTTCGACCCCGAGCCATGCTCAATACGCTGCGCAAGATCGTCCAGGAAGTTAACTCCGCCAAGGATCTCAAGGCGGCGTTGGGGATTATTGTGTTGCGCGTCAAAGAGGCCATGGGCAGCCAGGTCTGCTCGGTCTACCTGCTTGATCCAGAGACCAACCGTTTCGTGCTGATGGCCACCGAGGGCTTGAACAAGCGCTCGATCGGCAAAGTCAGCATGGCGCCCAATGAAGGTCTGGTCGGCCTGGTCGGCACGCGTGAAGAACCCCTGAACCTCGAAAACGCCGCGGATCACCCGCGCTACCGCTACTTCGCCGAGACCGGTGAAGAGCGTTACGCCTCGTTCCTCGGGGCGCCGATCATTCACCACCGCCGCGTCGTCGGCGTGTTGGTCATCCAGCAAAAAGAACGTCGCCAGTTCGACGAAGGTGAAGAAGCCTTCCTCGTGACCATGAGCGCGCAGCTCGCCGGCGTTATCGCCCACGCCGAGGCGACCGGTTCGATCCGTGGCCTGGGTCGTCAGGGCAAAGGCATCCAGGAAGCCAAGTTCGTCGGCGTCCCGGGTTCTCCGGGGGCGGCGGTCGGTACGGCGGTGGTCATGCTGCCACCGGCCGATCTGGACGTGGTCCCCGACAAGACCATCACCGATATCGACGCTGAACTCGGGCTGTTCAAAACCGCCATCGAAGGCGTGCGCGCCGACATGCGTACGTTGTCGGCCAAGCTCGCCACTCAGTTGCGCCCGGAAGAGCGGGCGTTGTTCGACGTCTACCTGATGATGCTCGACGATGCCGCGCTGGGCAACGAAGTCACCACCGTGATCAAGACCGGCCAGTGGGCGCAGGGCGCATTGCGTCAGGTGGTCACCGATCACGTCAACCGTTTCGAACTGATGGACGATGCCTACCTGCGTGAGCGTGCGTCGGACGTCAAAGACCTCGGTCGCCGGTTGCTCGCCTACTTGCAGGAAGAGCGCCAGCAAACCCTGGTCTACCCCGACAACACCATTCTGGTCAGCGAGGAACTGACGCCGGCCATGCTCGGCGAGGTGCCGGAAGACAAGTTGGTGGGTCTGGTATCGGTACTGGGTTCGGGTAACTCCCACGTCGCGATCCTTGCCCGGGCCATGGGCATTCCGACGGTGATGGGCCTGGTCGACCTGCCGTATTCCAAGGTCGACGGCATCGGCATGATCGTCGACGGTCACCGCGGCGAGGTCTACACCAACCCCAGCGACGTGCTGCGCAAGCAGTTCGCCGAAGTGGTGGAAGAAGAGAAACAACTGGCCCTGGGCCTCGATGCGCTGCGTGATCTGCCGTGTATCACGGTCGATGGCCACCGCATGCCGCTGTGGGTCAACACCGGCCTGCTGGCGGACGTGGCACGCGCGCAGAAGCGCGGTGCCGAAGGCGTTGGTCTGTACCGCACCGAAGTGCCGTTCATGATCAACCAGCGATTCCCGAGCGAAAAAGAACAACTGGCGATCTACCGCGAGCAGTTGGCCGCGTTCCACCCGCAACCGGTGACCATGCGCAGCCTGGACATTGGCGGCGACAAGGCGCTGTCGTACTTCCCGATCAAGGAAGACAACCCGTTCCTCGGCTGGCGCGGGATTCGCGTCACCCTCGACCACCCGGAAATCTTCCTGGTGCAGACCCGCGCCATGCTCAAGGCCAGTGAAGGCTTGAACAACCTGCGGATTCTGCTGCCGATGATCTCCGGCACGCACGAACTCGAAGAAGCCCTGCACCTGATCCACCGGGCCTGGGGTGAAGTGCGCGACGAAGGCACCGATGTGCCGATGCCGCCGATTGGCGTGATGATCGAAATTCCGGCGGCGGTGTACCAGACCAAGGAACTGGCGCGGCAGGTGGACTTCCTGTCGGTCGGCTCCAACGACCTGACCCAATATCTGCTGGCCGTGGACCGCAACAACCCGCGGGTCGCCGATCTCTACGACTACTTGCACCCGGCGGTGCTGCAAGCCTTGCAGAATGTGGTGCGCGACGCCCATGCCGAAGGCAAGCCAGTGAGTATCTGTGGCGAGATGGCTGGTGATCCGGCGGCGGCAGTGCTGTTGATGGCGATGGGTTTCGACAGCTTGTCGATGAACGCCACCAACCTGCCGAAGGTGAAGTGGATGCTGCGTCAGATCAACCTGAGCAAGGCCAAGGAATTGCTCGCTGAATTGATGACCATCGACAACCCGCAAGTTATCCACAGCTCGCTGCAATTGGCGCTGAAGAACCTCGGGTTGGCGCGGATGATCAATCCGGCGGCAGTCAAAGCCGTCTGAAACGCTGAGAGCCCCATCGCTGGCAAGCCAGCTCCTGCAGGGTTTGGGTCGGTTCACAGGTTTGTGAACGACCCCTGGTTTGTGGGCGCTGGCTTGCCAGCGATGAGGGCAGTCCAGTCAGCAAAAAATCAAATCCTGATCTCAACTTCCCCAAGATGCCCGCCATACGGCCCGAAACTCCTTTCGACCAAATGCCGCGTCCCATCCGCCTGGACAATCAACGCCGTACTCGCCCGCGTCCCGTAACTCTGGCTGGCAATGAACACACTCGATAACAACGTCTCGGTGGCCAACCCCACCCCGGTATCCGGCAATTCGGCAAACGGCGCGGTCTGCGCATCACTCAATAATGCCAGCAGCGCCTGAGGCTGTGGGTCATCCAGCACCTCGCTCAACGCTGCCTTGGCCCGGAGCAATTTCGGCCACGGCGTATCCAGCCCGGCGTTCGACAGCCCATACAGCCCAGGTGGCAGCAGCACCGCTTCCGTTTCCCGGGCATTGAAATGCCAAAGCTCATTTTTGTTGCCGACCAGCAGGTTAAACCCGCCATATTCCGGCGAACGGGCGACAACGTCGGTTAAATAGTCGTCAATCGACAAATCGCCGGTGAGAAAGCGCGCCACCAATTCGCCCCGGGACTTGCGCCCCGGCGGCTGATGCGGATCTCGAATATTGGTCAGCGCAGCAAAGCGGCCGTTGACGCCAACACCGAGCCACGTGCCGCCGGCCTCCAGGTCGCGACCGGCGTAGACATGGGGTGCTTCAGGCCATTGCGCCAGCGGCAGGCTGGGGCGGGCGTAGAATTCGTCGCGGTTGGCCGCCACAATCAGCGGCTGGGCACGGTCCGGTTCCCAGGAAAAAACAATCAGGCACATAAGGTGATCCTTGTGTGTTTTTTTGCCCACTGTACGCAGTCGAGGTGCGGGTATCCATCGCCATCCAGTGGAGCCCGATGCCATGCATCCGTTACCATGCCGCTCCGGTTTTGGGGTTGGGTGGCGAAGCGACATGGAATTTCTGCTCTATCTGGCGCTCGGCGCTTGTGCCGGGGTGCTGGCCGGGTTGTTCGGCGTCGGCGGCGGCATCATCATTGTGCCGGTGCTGGTGTTCAGCTTTACCTTGCAGGGTTTCGATGCGTCGATCCTCACCCACCTCGCCGTGGGTACATCGCTGGCGACGATCATTTTCACCTCGGTGAATGCGGTGCGTGAACATCACCGTCGCGGCGCCGTGCGCTGGCCGATCTTCGTCTGGATGACCGTCGGTATCCTGATCGGCGCCGGTTTTGGCGCGCTGACCGCCGAAGCGATCTCCGGGCCGAACCTGCAAAAAATCATCGGTGTGTTTGCTCTGGTGATCGCCGTGCAACTGGCGCTGGACGTCAAACCCAAGGCCAGCCGAACGGTGCCGGGTAAATTCGGTCTGACCGTGGCTGGCAGTGTGATTGGCTGGGCTTCGGCGATTTTCGGAATTGGCGGCGGTTCGTTGACCGTGCCGTTTTTGACCTGGCGCAGCGTGCCAATGCAGCAAGCCGTCGCCACGTCATCGGCCTGCGGCCTGCCGATCGCTTTGGCAAGTGCATTAAGTTTCATGATTCTGGGCTGGCACGATCCGCTGTTACCGGCCCATAGTCTCGGTTTTATTTATTTACCGGCGCTGCTGGGCATTGCCCTGACCAGCATGGTTTTTGCCCGTCTCGGCGCGAAGCTGGCCCACCGATTGTCGCCGAAGTTGCTGAAAAGACTGTTTGCCGCTTTGCTGTTCTGCGTTGGCCTGAGTTTCCTGCTCTGACGCACGGCACAATCCTGGCTTAATCCTGAGGTGGCAGCGTCGCCCGGGAATTGATTTGAACTCATGAGGAGTCGCAATGCTGCCTTACCCGCAGATCGACCCGGTGGCCCTGGCCATCGGTCCGCTGAAAATCCACTGGTACGGTCTGATGTACCTGATCGGCATCGGCGGCGCCTGGCTGCTGGCCTCCCGCCGGTTGAACCGCTTCGACCCGACCTGGACCAAGGAGAAACTCTCCGACATGGTGTTCTGGATGTCGATGGGGGTGATTGTTGGCGGGCGCCTGGGCTACGTGTTGTTCTACGATCTGAGTGCCTATATCGCCAACCCGCTGTTGATCTTTGAGGTGTGGAAGGGCGGCATGTCGTTCCACGGCGGCTTCATCGGCGTGATGCTGGCGGCCTTGTGGTTCGGTAAGAAGAACAACAAGTCGTTCTTCCAGCTGATGGACTTTGTTGCACCGATGGTGCCGATCGGCCTGGGTGCGGGGCGCATCGGCAACTTCATCAACGCCGAATTGTGGGGCAAGGCGACCGACGTGCCGTGGGCGATGGTCTTCCCGACCGACCCGGCGCAACTGGCGCGTCATCCGTCGCAGCTGTATCAGTTCGCCCTCGAAGGCGTGGCGCTGTTCCTGATCCTCTGGCTGTTCTCGCGCAAGCCGCGACCAACCATGGCGGTATCGGGCATGTTCGCGCTGTTCTACGGCATCTTCCGTTTCATCGTCGAGTTCGTCCGCGTACCGGACGCGCAACTCGGCTACTTGGCCTGGAACTGGCTGACCATGGGCCAGGTGCTGTGCGTACCGATGATCCTCGGCGGGCTGTTCCTGATCTGGCTGGCGTATCACCGCGCCCCGGCGACTCCAGCGGCAGCGGTATAAAATTCGAATCCCGCAGCGACGGCTGCGGGTTCAAGGACACAGGTAATTCATGAAGCAATATCTCGAACTGGTCGCCCACGTCATCAAGAACGGCACCAAGCAGGCCAACCGCACCGGCGTGAACACCATCAGTTTTCCCGGCGCGATGCTGCGTTACGACTTGCAGGAAGGTTTTCCGGCGATCACCACCCGCAAAATGGCGTTCAAATCGGCCATTGGCGAGATGTGCGGTTTCCTGCGTGGCGTGAACAACGCCGCCGAATTCCGTGCCTTGGGCTGCAAGGTCTGGGACCAGAACGCCAACGAAAACGCCCAGTGGCTGGCCAACCCGTTCCGCCAGGGCGCAGACGACCTCGGTGAAATCTACGGCGTGCAATGGCGCAAGTGGCCGGCGTACAAGCAGATTCCGCTGAGCAATCCGGCCGCCATCGAGCAGACCCTGAGCCAGGGTTACCGCCAGATCGCTGAGGGTGAAGAAGACGGCCAGGCCTACGTGGTGCTGTACAAAGCCATCGACCAGGTTCGCCAATGCGTCGACACCATCATCAAGGACCCGGGCAGCCGCCGCATTCTGTTCCACGGCTGGAACGTTGCCCAGCTTGATGAAATGGCCCTGCCGCCGTGTCACTTGCTGTACCAGTTCCACCCGAATGTCGAGACCAGGGAGATTTCCCTGACGCTCTACATCCGCTCCAACGACCTGGGCCTGGGCACGCCGTTCAACCTCACCGAAGGCGCCGCGCTGCTGAGCCTGATCGGTCGCCTGACCGGCTACACGCCGCGCTGGTTCACCTATTTCATCGGTGATGCCCACGTCTACGAGAACCACCTGGACATGCTCAACGAACAGCTCAAGCGCGAGCCGTTCCCGATGCCGAAACTGGTGATCAGTGATCGTGTGCCGGAGTTTGCCAAGACCGGTGTGTATCAGCCGGAGTGGCTGGAGTTGGTAGAGCCGGGCGACTTCTCGCTGGAAGGCTACGAGCACCACGCACCCATGACCGCGCCGATGGCGGTCTAAAGGCAATCCACAAGACCTGTAGGAGCGGGCTTGCCCGCGATGACGGCGGCACATCCAGCATTGATGTGACTGACCCCACCGCTATCGCGGGCAATCCCGCTCCCACAGGGTTCTGTGGTGTTGTTAATGGCCGTGACTACGGCCCACATGTGAATGCTCAACCTCCGTCGCTACGACCCCGCCACTCACTTCCAGCCGCTGCAAAATCCCGCATTGATCGACATCCGGCCCTTCGCCACAGCGTTGGCGCAGGTCGAGCAGCTGCGCCTGCAACGCCAGCAAGCCGTCAATTCGCGCTTTCACATGGTGGATATGCTCGTCGATCAACGCATTGACGCTTTCGCACTGATCCTGCGGGCTGTCACGAAGGGCCAGCAGGCTGCGGATTTCTTCGAGGGTCATGTCGAGGGTGCGGCAATTGCGGATGAACGTCAGGCGCTCAGCGTGGGCCTGGGTGTAGACGCGGTAGTTGCCGTCGCTGCGGGCCGGCTCCGGCAGCAGGTTTTCGCGCTCGTAATAGCGGATCGTTTCAACTGCGCAATCCGTGAGTTTCGCCAGCTCTCCGATCTTCATGACGAGGATCTCCAAAAAGGGTGCTTGACCCTATAGTGGCTACAGGGTCTTTACTTGGCAACAGGTACTCTTATGGACGCGACCAATGAGCGATTCCCTGCACAGCCACAAACCCGAAGACGCTTGCTGCGCCAGCAAGCTGAAGCCCGTGCCCCAACATGTACATGGCGGCCATGGTGATTCCTGCTGCTCGTCGACAGTCTCGGCGCCGGCGCTGGTCCAGTTGAGTGAAGCACCAAGCGCCGATGCGCGGCTGAGCAACTTCCGAATCGAAGCCATGGATTGCCCGACCGAGCAGACGCTGATTCAAAACAAGCTAGGAAAACTGACCGGTGTGCAGCAGCTGGAGTTCAATTTGATCAACCGGGTGCTGGGCGTCACCCACAAGCTGCCAAGCACCACACCGATCATCGACGCCATCAAATCCCTCGGCATGCACGCCGAACCCCTGGAGCAGGGCGTCGAAGCACCGGCGCCGGAGCCCGAGAAAAAGTCCTGGTGGCCGCTGGCATTGTCCGGCGTCGGTGCATTGCTGGCCGAAGTGATCCACTTAACCGCCGCTGCACCGAATTGGGTGGTGGCGTTTATTGCGCTGATCTCGATTCTCAGTGGTGGCCTGAGCACCTATAAAAAGGGCTGGATTGCCCTGAAGAACCTCAACCTGAACATCAACGCGCTGATGAGCATCGCGGTGACCGGCGCGATCCTGATCGGGCAATGGCCGGAAGCGGCGATGGTGATGTTCCTGTTCACCGTGGCCGAGCTGATCGAAGCCAAATCCCTGGACCGCGCGCGCAACGCCATCAGCGGCCTGATGCAGATGACGCCGGAGCAGGCGACAGTCTTGCAGGCTGACGGCAGTTGGGTCACCCGGGAGGTGAAGGCCATCGAGCTGGGCGCGCGGGTGCGGGTGCGTCCCGGCGAGCGCATTGCGCTGGATGGCGAGGTGCTTTCGGGTAACTCGACCATCGATCAGGCACCGATCACCGGCGAAAGCCTGCCCGTGGAAAAAACCATCGGCGACAAGGTGTTTGCCGGCACCATCAATCAGGCAGGCTCCCTGGAATACGCCGTGACGGCGGCAGCGAGCAACTCGACCCTGGCGCGGATCATCCACGCCGTCGAGCAGGCCCAGGGCGCGCGGGCGCCGACCCAGCGCTTCGTCGACAGTTTCTCGAAAATCTACACGCCGGCGGTGTTTATCCTGGCGTTGGCCGTCGCGGTCATTCCGCCATTGTTCATGAATGCGTTGTGGTTCGACTGGATCTACCGGGCGTTGGTGTTGTTGGTGGTCGCCTGCCCTTGTGCCTTGGTGATCTCTACGCCGGTGACCATTGTCAGCGGCCTGGCTGCTGCCGCGCGCAAAGGCATTCTGGTCAAAGGCGGGGTTTATCTGGAGGGCGGTTACAAGCTCGACTACCTTGCTTTGGACAAGACCGGCACCCTCACCCACGGCAAACCGGTGCAGACCGATTACCTGTCGCTTGAGCCTGCCGCCGAAACTTCAGCTCCGGCGATTGCCGCTGCGCTGGCCGGTCGATCCGATCACCCGGTATCGCGGGCCATCGCCGATGCGGCTGTGGATAAACAATTCGCCCCACTCGTTGTGGATAACTTCGAGGCGCTGGGCGGGCGCGGGGTGCGTGGCGAGATCAACGGTCAGCTCTACCATTTGGGTAACCATCGTCTGGTTGAAGACCTGGGCTTGTGCTCGCCGGCGCTGGAGGAGAAGTTGTTCGCCCTGGAAAAACAGGGCAAATCGGTGGTGCTGCTGCTCGATCAATCCGGCCCATTGGCGCTGTTTGCCGTAGCCGATACGGTGAAGGAATCCAGCCGCGAAGCGATCCATCAATTGCATGATCTGGGCATCAAGACCGTGATGCTCACTGGCGATAACGTTCACACCGCCGAGGCGATTGCAGCGCAAGTCGGAATTGACGAAGCCAAGGGCGATCTGTTGCCCACCGACAAATTGCAGGCGATTGAAGCGCTGTATGCCAAAGGGCATATCGTCGGGATGGTCGGTGATGGCATCAACGATGCGCCGGCGCTGGCGCGTTCCGAGATCGGTTTCGCCATGGCGGCCGCCGGTACGGATACCGCCATCGAGACCGCTGATGTCGCCCTGATGGACGATGATCTGCGCAAAATCCCCGCTTTCATCCGCCTGTCGCGCCAGACGTCGAGCATCCTCAAACAGAACATTGCCCTGGCATTGGTCATCAAGGCGATCTTTCTTGGGGTAACCTTCGCCGGGCTCGCTACCATGTGGATGGCGGTGTTTGCCGACATGGGTGTGAGCCTGCTGGTGGTGTTCAACGGTTTGCGCCTGCTGCGCAAATAAAGGATGAGGATGGGTTGTGCTGAGTGCCGAGCTGAAGGCGTTTTATATGGTGGCCCGCCTGGGCAGTATCACCCAGGCTGCGAAAAAGCTCGGCCTGAGTCAGCCGACGGTGACGACGCAGATTCGCAACCTGGAAAGCCAGTATTCGGTGGAGTTGTTCTACCGTGGCGGCCGGCGCCTCAGCGTCAGCGATGAAGGCGCGCGGCTGTTACCGATGGTCAAAGCGCTGATGCAGCAGGAAGCCGATATCGAGTTTTTCCTGCGCAATTGCGGCCAGGTGCAGGGCACGCTGCGCATTGCCGCGACGGCGCCTTATTACATCCTCGACCTGGTGAAGACCTTTCGCGAACGCCTGCCGCAGGTGGAGGTGTCGGTGGAAATCGGCAACTCCCAGCAAGTGCTCGAAGCATTGGAGGAGTACCGCGTCGACGTCGCGGCATCCTCGCAGTTACTCGACGATGCACGGCTGATTCGGCGGGTGCTCGGCAGCGATCCGCTGGTGCTGGCGGTGCATCGTCATCATCCGCTGGCGGTTCACAATCACGTGCCGCTCAGCGCATTGGCCGGGCATACCCTGTTGATGCGCGAATCGGGCTCGACCACCCGACGCCTGACCGAAGCGTTGCTGGCCAGCGCCGGTGTGTGTTTCGGGCCGCTGCTGGAGATCGGCAGCCGCGAATCGATTCGCGAGGCGGTGTTGCGCAACATCGGCATCAGCATCATTGCCCGGCAGGAAGTGCCCCATGATCCGCAATTGCGAGTGCTGACCCTCGAAAATGCGCCGCAGATTCCCGAGTACCTTTATTGCCTCAAGGAACGCAAAAACGCGCGGCTGCCGGCGGCGTTTCTGGGGCTGGCGCAGGAAATGTCTCCGGCCTGAGATCTGCGGTGATTGTTCGGTCCTCATCGCTGGCAAGCCAGCTTCTACAGGAATGCGCGATAACCTCTAGGAGCTGGCTTGCCAGCGATGAGGCCAGTCCAGACAACACATCACCTGAACCAAAATCCTTCAATACCACTATCAGCCGTTTTTGCCTTACTGCCATATGACGGACTCATTACAACCCTAGGATGACCCCATCTGCCAGATGAGGCCCGTCCATGAACAATTCGATCGCAACTGCCCTGACCAATCCCGGCGCACCGATGAAGGTGCGCGGTGTACAGAAACGCTTTGGTGCCTTCACCGCGCTGGACAACGTTTCCCTCGATGTGGCGGCTGGCGAGCTGGTGTGCCTGCTCGGCCCGTCGGGCTGCGGCAAGACCACCCTGCTGCGTTGCATCGCCGGTCTGGAAAAACAGGACAGCGGCGAGTTGTACCTGGGCGATCGCGACGTTTCCCACTTGGCGCCCCAGGCGCGGGACTACGGCATTCTGTTCCAGTCCTACGCGTTGTTCCCCAATCTCACCGTCGAAGCGAACATTGCCTACGGCCTGGCCGGCAGTGGTCGCGATCAGGTGCGTCAGCGCGTCGGGCAGATGCTGGAACTGGTCGGCCTGAGCGGCAGCGAGAAAAAGTACCCGGGCCAGTTGTCTGGCGGCCAGCAGCAGCGGGTTGCCCTGGCCCGCGCGTTGGCACCGGCGCCTTCGCTGTTGCTGCTCGACGAACCAATGTCGGCTCTCGACGCCCGCGTTCGCGAGCATCTGTGCACTGAACTGCGCCAACTGCAACGCAGCCTCGGCATCACCACCCTGATGGTTACCCACAATCAGGACGAGGCCATGCTGATGGCCGACCGCATCGCCGTAATGAACAACGGCAAGGTCGAGCAGTACGCCACACCACAGGAAATCTACAACCGCCCTGCCACGCCGTTCGTGGCGGAGTTCGTCGGCCAGGGTAACTGGTTGCCGTTCCAGCGCAGCAGTGACAGCCACGCCCAGGTCGGCGGGATGAACATGCGCCTGGCCGATGGCAGCGCCAAGACCGCCTCGGGCCGTTTGTTCTGCCGCCCCGAAGCGATCAACGTCAACCCGTTGGTGCACGAGGAAAACCTGTTCCCGGCCAAGGTTCGCGAAATCACCTTCCTCGGCAACCGCTGCCGCATGAGCTTCGAACTCGACCAACTGCCGGGCCATGCGTTGCTGGCTGAACTGGCACCGGAAGCCATGCCGCGTCTTGGCGCACAGCAGATCATGGTTGCCTTGCCGCCACGCAGCCTGCAGGTGTTTGCCTGATGAGCGCGAACATCGTGCTGGCGCTGCCGCAAAAGCAGGTCCGGCAGATTTCCCGTGCCGAGCTGGGCGACCGGATCTTCGTGGTCGGCGGCAAAGTCCTCTTGCTGGTGTTGCTCGGCGTTGCCGTGTTGATGCCGTTGCTGGCGATCTTCTGGCGTGGTTTCAGCACCGAGGCCGGGCAGGGCGGTGGCTGGCTTGCTGCGAAAGAATTGGTGACCAGCGATAACTTCCATTGGTTGCTGGGTAACAGCCTGAAGGTTTCCCTTAGCGTCGCGGCCATCGTCGTACCGCTGGCCTACCTGTTTGCCTACGCCCTGCAACGTACATTGATACCGGGCAAGGGCATCTGGCGCGGCATTTCGTTGCTGCCATTGATGGCGCCTTCGATGCTGCCGGGGATTGCACTGGTTTACCTGTTCGGTAACCAGGGCATGCTGCGCGGTCTGCTCTCGGACAACATCTATGGCTTCTGGGGCATTGTGCTGGGCGAGGTCATCTACACCTTCCCACACGCCTTGATGATTTTGCTGTCGGCGTTGTCCCTGGCGGATGCGCGACTGTTCGATGCCGCTTCGAGCATGGGCGCCAGTCCCGCCAAAGCGTTCCGCAGCATCACCTGGCCGGCAACGCGTCAGGCGGTGTTCGCTGCGTTCTGTCTGGTGTTCACCCTGACCATCACCGACTTCGGTGTGCCCGTGGTGGTCGGCGGTGACTATCAGGTGTTGGCGCTGGAAGCCTACAAAGCCGTGGTCGGCCAGCAGCAATTCGGTCGCGGTGCGCTGATCGGCATGGTGCTGTTGCTGCCGGCGTTGTTCAGCTTCGGGGTTGATGCCTGGCTGCGTCGCCGTCATGGCGATTCAATGAGCGGTCGCGCTCAAGTGTTCAAACCGTTGCCGTCGACGCTGCGCGACAGCTGCTATCTGGCCATCGTGCTGCTGATCTGCGCCACGTTGCTGCTGGTGTTCGGTATGGCGGTGTTTTCGTCGCTGGTGAAGTTCTGGCCTTACAACCTGTCGCTGTCGCTCAACCATTATCAGTTCAATGACACCGCCGGCGGTGGCTGGCTGGCGTACGGCAACAGCGTGAAGATGGCGTTGTGCACGGCGCTGATCGGCAGTGTGCTGATTTTCACCGGCGCTTATCTGATGGAAAAAACCAAGGGCCAGCGCGGCTTGAATCTGACGCTGCGCATGCTCAGTTTCGTGCCGATGGCGGTGCCGGGTCTGGTGCTGGGACTGGGTTACGTCTTCTTCTTCAACCTCACCGGCAACCCGCTGCACGTGCTCTACGGGACCATGACCCTGCTGGTGGTCTGCACCATTGCGCACTATCTGACCACCGCACAAATGACTGCCACCACCGCGCTGCGCCAACTCGATGCCGAGTTCGAAGCCGCCGCGCTGTCGCTCAAGGCGCCGCTGTACCGGCACTACCTGCGGGTCACCGTGCCGATTTGCCTGCCGGCGCTGCTGGACATCGTGCGCTACCTGTTCGTCTCGGCCATGACCACCGTTTCGGCGGCGATCTTCCTCTACAGCCCCGACACCATCCTCGCGGCGGTGGCGGTGCTGAACATGGACGACGCCGGCAATGTCGGCGGCGCGGCGGCGATGTCGACCCTGATTCTGTTCACCTCGGCGGGCGTGTCCCTGCTGCTGGCCTGGGCCTCGCGCGGTTTGCTGCGCCGCTCTCAGGCCTGGCGGCAGACCGCGCCCGGTCATTGATATCTGCCCAACCCACTCAACTCAAAACAGGAAAAGATCATGTTCAAGCCTATGGCCCTGGCCGCTGCTGTCCTCACCGCTTTCAGCCTGAACGCCTTCGCGGCGAAAACCGAGTTGACGGTGTACACCGCCCTCGAAGCCGAACAGTTGAAGACCTACAAAGAGGCTTTCGAAAAAGCCAACCCGGACGTCGAGATCAAGTGGGTTCGTGACTCCACCGGTATCATCACGGCCAAACTGCTGGCTGAAAAAGCCCGTCCTCAGGCTGATGCCGTGTGGGGCCTGGCCGCTTCGAGCCTGGCGATCCTCGACCAGCAAGGCATGCTGCAAAGCTATGCTCCGAAGGACCTGGGCAAGATTGGCGCTAACTACCGCGACGCCGCCACCCCCCCAGCCTGGGTCGGCATGGACGTTTGGGCCGCAACCATTTGCTTCAACACCGTCGAAGCCGAGAAGCAGGGCCTGACCAAGCCAGTGAGCTGGCAGGACCTGACCAAGCCTGAGTACAAAGGCAAGATCGTCATGCCGAACCCGGCGTCGTCCGGCACCGGTTTCCTCGACGTCAGCGCCTGGCTGCAAACCTTCGGCGAGAAGCAGGGCTGGGCGTACATGGACGGCCTGCACCAGAACATCGGCCAGTACGTTCATTCCGGTTCCAAGCCTTGCAAACTGGCGGCGGCAGGTGAATTCCCGATTGGTATTTCTTTCGAATACCCGGCCGTTCAGCTCAAACGCCAGGGCGCACCGCTGGACATCATCCTGCCGAAGGAAGGCCTGGGCTGGGAAATCGAGGCGACTGCCGTGATCAAGGGCACGCCACACGAAGAAGCCGCGAAGAAACTGGCTGACTTCTCGGCCAGCCCTGAGGCGATGGAACTCTACAAAGAAAACTTCGCCGTGCTCGCCCAGCCTGGCATTGCCAAGCCGCAGACCGAACTGCCGGCCGACTATGAGCAGCGTTTGATCAAGAACGACTTTGCCTGGGCCTCGAAGAACCGCGACGAAATCCTGGCCGAATGGCGCAAGCGCTACGACGGCAAGTCCGAGAAAGTGGCGGCCAAGTAAGACCTTCATTGGCTGACAGGGCCTCATCGCTGGCAAGCCAGCTCCCACAATGGACGAGGTGAAACGCAAAATGTGTGAACACCCGTGAACCCTGTGGGAGCTGGCAAGCCAGCGATAGCGGTCTACCCTTCACCACAAAATTCACTGTTTGGGGGATTTTCGATGGGCCGCAACGAACAAGTGATCGCCGAGGTATTCGCCCTGTACGAACGCTTTGGCGCCAGCGACTACATCGGCGAGCCGGTGTCGCAGATCGAGCACATGTCCCAGGCCGCACAACGGGCCATGGCTGAAGGCTTTGATGATGAAGTAGTGCTGGCGGCGTTTTTTCACGACATCGGGCACATCTGCGCCGAGAGCGCCGAAAACATGGGCGGCTTCGGTGTGGTCAGTCATGAGCGACTGGGCGCGGACTATCTGCGTCGCGCGGGTTTCAGCGAACGGCTGGCGCGGTTGGTGGAATACCACGTCCAGGCCAAGCGTTATCTGACGCTGCGGGAATCCGGGTACTACGAGCGCTTGAGCGAAGCCAGCCGTCGCACGCTGGAGTATCAGGGCGGCGTAATGAGCGAAGCCGAAGCTGACGCGTTCGAGCAGGACCCGTTGTGCGAGGTCAGTTTGCGCATGCGGCAGTGGGATGAGCTGGCCAAGGAGATGCACGTGCCGGTGATTGACCTGGGACTTTTGAAGGAAAAGGCGTTGCGCCTGTTGGCTGCATAGAAATGTGAGACCGAGGTGCGTCCATCGCTGGCAAGCCAGCTCCCACAGTGTTCCTGTGTTGCCCTGGATTTGTGGCAACCACAAAACCTGTGGGAGCGGGCTTGCCCGCGATGAGGCCGGATCAAACGCTACAATTTTGCTGCCAGAACCTCAATCTGCTCCTGCCGCTCCGCCTGATTCAGCTTCGCATGCGGGTTGAGCGACGACCATTGCGGATGCGCCCGGGCCCTGTTCAAGGCTTCGGGCAACTTGCCCTCGCGCCAGGTCTTGTCCTGAGGCGTGGCCACCTGGATGCTGTCCATCGCCGCATGCCCGCGGGCATTGAGCGCTTGCAGCAGTTGCCGTTGGCGTAAGGCCAACAGTCGCAGCACGTTGTCATCGACCGTCAGCTCACGCTGGCCCTTGAGTTTGCCGAGCAAGCGGCTTCCATAACTGCGCGCGGTTTGCAGGGCGCCGCCGGCAATGGCACCGGCCAGCGCGGCGGCACCGAGGGTGATGCCGCCGACCAGCAGATCGACGCCAGCCCCTGCAGCGGCCCCTGCGGCGATCCCGCCACCGACCCGCACGCCCAGCTGCTTGAGGGTTTCGGGGTTGAACAGGTCATCGCCCCAGCGGCCATCAAGCAGCGGTAAATCGCTGGCAGCGGCGTCCTGCGGGCGGAAGGCGTACAGCTTGAGCAGGGACTCGACGCAGCGTTGTTCCCGTTGGCGCACCGCTTTGCGCAGTTCGCTGATGGCTTGCTGTTCCTGCTCGGCTTCGCTGACCACGCTGCGTCGGCAGGCTGCGCAATCGATCAGTAATTCGGCAATCAGCCGCGCAGCACTTTGCTCACGGGCCAGACGCTGGGCCTGCTGATCGGCGATCAAGCGTTCCAATTGCGGCCGCGCGGTTTCCAGCAACAGGGCGAGGCTTTCATAGAGCCGGCGCTCGCCGTCTTCCGGCGGCGCGACGCTGTCGAAGCGCACCAATGCATGCAAACCCAGCCGCGCCAGCGCTTCACGCCACGCCGGTTCCCGATGGTTGGCGCTGCTGACGAAATTCAGCACCGGCAGCAAAGGCTTGCCGCAACTGGCGAGTACTTCCAGCTCATCGCGATACTTGGCCAGCACCGGTTCCCGGGCATCGATCACATAGAGACCCGCGTCCGAGGCCAATAGCTGGCGCAAGACTTTGGCCTCCTGTTCGAAACGCTGTCGGGCTTCGCTGCCATCGAGGAAGCGGGCCAGTCGCGCCGGGCCGTCCAGTCTTTCGCCGGGCCGTTCCAGGCGTTCGAGGTAGTCGAGCAGGGCGATGGCGTCTTCCAGGCCCGGCGTGTCGTAGAGATCGAGCAGCGGTTCGCCGTCCACCGACAACCGCGCGCCTTCGACATGCCGTGTGGTGCTGGGACGGTGGGACACTTCGCCAAAACCGACATCGCGAGTCAGGGTGCGCAACAGCGAGGTTTTGCCGACGTTGGTGTGGCCGACGACGGCGAGTTTCAGGGGCGGCTTGCTGGTGTCAGTCATGACCCGTCTCCAGCCAGTTCATCGGTGCGCAATCGGCGAAGGGTAGCTCCAGTTGTCGCAACGCCGCATGCCAGTCGCCAAGGCGTTCGGCATCCAGCGCCTCACCGGGCGGAGCTTGCAGCAACCAGACGCGGGTGGCGCTGGCGCTGCGAGCCAGTTCGGCGATCAACGCCAGGCTGCCGCGATCCGGCGAGCGCCGCGGATCACAGGCAATCGCCAGCCGCGCGGGTGGAAAACGGCTCAACTGTTCGAGGAGTTTGTTGCGCGATTCGCGGCTGTCGAGAATGCCGGCGTTGCTGATGTTGTTGGGCAATTTCGGCGGCCACGGGCGGTCGTCGTCCAGTTCGATGGCGACCAATAACGCACCGTCACTTTGCTGCTCACTGACGCCGCTCTCGACCCGATGCAGTTGCTCAGGCGCGGCATCGCTGATGCCCAGACGTTCACTCGTGGGCATCAACCGTTCGCGAAGCTGGGCGTAGCCGGGCAGGTTCAAATCCAGACGCAGCGCCGCTCGACCGGTGTTCCAGCGCCACAGGCAAAACAGCGACAGCAACAAGCGCGGCATCACGCCATAGACCAGCAGCACGCCCACCAGCCACGCCGCCCAGGCCTGGCGGGCGCTCTCGATATTCAGTGCGGCGTCGCCACTGGCACGGATCATTTCCTCGGTGGGCACGTTGAAACCCAGCAGGGCGGGTAGCGCGCCGAGGGCCTGGGTCACGGCAATAAACGTGTCGGCGCTGAGGAGGGTGGTTTCCCAGACGAAGCCGTATCGGCGGGTCGCCATCAACGTCAGCAGGATCACCAGCGCGCTGAGCATCGCCAGCAGCCACAGGCCGTTGACCAGTACGCCAACGGCCCAGCGAGTGAGTTTCTGGCGTTGCAGCAACAACAGCAGGGCCGGTGCCAATTGCGCGGCTTTGGCGTCGCGGGCGAGTTTTTCACTGAGCCACAGCCACACGCGCCCGAGGCTGGCGCCGTGTTCGCCGGCAAACACCAGGCCCGCGACCCAGCTCAGCAACAGAATCAGATTGAGTCCGAGCAGGCTGCCCAACGCCCAGAACACATTGACCGGGTGCAGGCCGTCGCCCATCGCGGCAAAAGCCAGACCGGCGCCGCTGACCACGGCCAGCACCGCCATGACGATCAGCGCCAGTCGTGCGCCTTGCAGCCAGTGTTTGAGCGCATCGCTCAAGCCATCGCGATCCGCCAGCCACAGGGCTCGGTGTTGAATGCGCGACGGCAAATCGCCGCCTGCGCTGCGGGCCAGTCGGTTGGCTTCCAGATCCTCCAGGGGACCTGCGTGTTCTTCGCGCAGGCGGATGGTTTCTGTCAGCCAGAGGTTATTCAGTTCAGTCACGCGGCATCCCGTCGCTCAAATGAGCTGTGAGCATAACCGTTGTGGCGCTTATCGGCGAAAGCGAGGCTCTGGTATCCTCGCCAACATGACTAAATCACTCCCCCTCAGCCTGATCGCAGCCCTCGGTGAAAACCGTGTGATCGGCGTCGACAACAGCATGCCCTGGCACTTGCCGGGGGACTTCAAATACTTCAAGGCCACCACGCTCGGCAAGCCGATCATCATGGGGCGCAAGACCTGGGACTCTCTCGGTCGCCCGCTGCCGGGGCGCTTGAACATCGTGGTCAGCCGTCAGGCGGACCTGGTGCTCGAAGGCGCAGAGGTTTATCCGTCGCTGGAAGCCGCGGTGGTTCGCGCCGAGGAATGGGCGAAGGAGCAAGGCGTCGATGAGCTGATGCTGATTGGCGGCGCGCAGTTGTATGCGCAAGGGATGGCCCAGGCCGATCGCTTGTACCTGACCCGCGTGGCATTGAGTCCGAAAGGGGATGCGTGGTTTCCGGAGTTTGATGTGAACCAATGGAAATTGGTGTCGAACATTGAAAACCCGGCTGAGGATGACAAACCGGCGTACAACTTTGAAGTCTGGGAAAAAGCTTAAAAGCATCGCTGGCAAGCCAGCTCCCACAGTGTCCAAGGTGAATCACAAATTGAGTGAGCACCATGGAGTCTTGTGGGAGCTGGCTTGCCAGCGATAGCGGTCGATCAGGCGCTACTTAAGCCTGCGCCAACGCCGAATGCTCATCCGCATCGAGCAGCGCTTTATCGGTCTGCTGCATCACCTGGCTGGTAATCGCCCCCGCCGTGATCGAACCACTCACGTTCAACGCCGTGCGCCCCATATCAATCAGCGGCTCAACCGAAATCAGCAACGCTACCAGTGACACCGGCAATCCCATCGCCGGCAACACGATCAGCGCAGCAAACGTCGCACCGCCACCTACGCCGGCCACACCGGCCGAGCTCAGCGTCACAATCGCCACCAGCGTCGCGATCCACAGGGGGTCGAGCGGGTTGATGCCCACGGTGGGCGCCACCATCACCGCCAACATCGCCGGGTACAGACCGGCACAGCCATTCTGGCCGATGGTCGCGCCGAACGAGGCGGCGAAACTTGCCACCGACTGTGGAATGCCCAAACGGCTGGTCTGCGCTTCGATGCTCAACGGGATCGTCGCCGCGCTGGAACGGCTGGTGAAGGCAAACGTCAGCACCGGCCAGATCTTGCGGAAGAAACGCAGCGGATTGATCCCGGCGGCCGACACCAGCAGACCATGAACGACAAACATCAGGCCCAGGCCAATGTAGGACACCACGACAAAACTGCCGAGCTTGATGATGTCTTGCAGGTTGGAGCCGGCGACCACTTTGGTCATCAGCGCCAGCACGCCGTACGGGGTCAGCTTCATCACCAGGCGTACCAGACGCATCACCCAGGCTTGCAGGGTGTCGATGGCGTTGATCACTTTCTGACCTTTCTCGACATCATCCTTGAGCAGTTGCAGCGCCGCGACACCGAGGAACGCGGCGAAAATCACCACGCTGATGATCGAAGTCGGCTTGGCCCGCGCCAGATCGGCGAACGGGTTTTGCGGGATGAACGACAGCAGCAGTTGCGGCACATTCAGGTCGGCAACCTTGCCGGCGTAGTCGGTCTGAATGGTTTGCAGGCGAGCCATTTCCTGGGTACCGGCGACCAGGCCTTCGGCGGTCAGGCCGAACAGGTTGGTCAGGCCGATGCCGATCAGCGCCGCGATGGCGGTGGTGAACAGCAGGGTGCCAATGGTCAGGAAACTGATCTTGCCCAGGGACGAGGCATTGTGCAGACGGGCTACGGCGCTGAGGATCGAGGCGAACACCAGCGGGATCACGATCATTTGCAGCAACTGCACGTAACCGTTGCCCACCAGATCGAACCAGCCGATCGAGGCTTTCAGCACTGGGTTACCGGCACCATAAAGGGTGTGCAACGAGACACCGAACGCCACACCCAGTACCAGCGCGAGCAGGACTTTTTTCGCCAGGCTCCAGTGGGTGTGACGGGTTTGCGCGAGACCGAAAAGTAACGCGAGGAACACCAGCAGATTGAGAATCAGCGGCAGATTCATAAAGACTCCGAAAGTGACTAGTGCCAGCCACCTTCCGGGGCAGCTGCGAACCGGCAAGCCTAACAGCTTGAAATCTAATGAATTAATATCAAAAACGTCTGGTGACCGTCGTTTTTGGAATAAGCCGGTGTCGCTCTCGGGGATGCATTTGGCGCGATAGGTTCGTTAGCGGTCGCTGACAGACGAGGACTGTCATACGTATTTGTTAGCGTCGATGTCTTTGAATCAGGGAGCAGCGTCGATGAAGTTCGCACCGAAATTTCTGGTAGCAGCACTTTGCCTGGGCCTCGCCGGTCAGGTACTTGCCACGGATCTGAAGCACTGGCCGGCCGATCAGGCCAAGGCACTGGACGCGATGATCGCGGCCAATGCCAACAAAGGTAACTACGCAGTGTTCGACATGGACAACACCAGTTACCGCTACGACCTCGAAGAGTCGTTGCTGCCGTTCATGGAAAACAAGGGCCTGATCACCCGCGACAAACTCGACCCCTCCCTGAAACTGATGCCGTTCAAGGACACCGCCGACCACAAGGAAAGCCTGTTCAGTTACTACTACCGCCTCTGCGAAGTTGACGACATGGTTTGCTATCCGTGGGTCGCTCAAGTGTTCTCTGGCTTCACGCTGCAGGAACTCAAGGGCTATGTCGACGAGCTGATGGCGTCCGGCAAACCGGTGCCGGCCACTTATTACGAAGGTGATGTGGTCAAGAAACTCGACGTCAACCCGCCGAAAATCTTCACTGGCCAGCAAGAGTTGTACAACAAGCTGATGGAGAACGGCATCGAGGTCTACGTGATGACCGCCGCCTCCGAAGAACTGGTGCGCATGGTCGCGGCCGATCCGAAGTACGGCTACAACGTCAAACCGCAGAACGTGATTGGCGTGTCGCTGCTGCTCAAGGATCAAAAAACCGGCGAGCTGACCACCGCGCGCAAACAGATCACCGCCGGCAAGTATGACGAGAAAGCAAACCTTGGCCTCGAACTGACCCCGTACCTGTGGACACCGGCGACCTGGATGGCTGGCAAGCACGCCGCGATCCTGACCTACATCGATGAGTGGAAAAAACCGGTACTGGTCGGCGGCGATACCCCCACCAGCGATGGCTACATGCTGTTCCACGATGTCGACGTGGCCAAGGGCGGCATCCATTTGTGGATCAATCGCAAAGACAAATACATGACCCAGATCCAAGGCATGATGGCCAAACACGCTGCGGCCCAGGCCAAGGAAGGGCTGCCGGTGACGGCGGACAAGAACTGGGTGATCGTTACACCACAGGAGATTCAGTAAGACCGAGTCGCCTGTATCGCCAGCAAGCCGGCTCCTACAATCGTACGACGACACAACCCCTGTAGGAGCTGGCTTGCCAGCGATGAGGCCATCATCTGGAACATCAATGTCGCCTGACCCACCGCTATCGCCAGCAAGCTGGTTCCTACAATCGTGCGACGACACAACCCCTGTAGGAGCTGGCTTGCCAGCGATGAGGCCATCATCTGGAACATCAATGTCGCCTGACCCACCACTATCGCCAGCAAGCCGGCTCAATCGTGCGACGACACAACCCCTGTAGGAGCTGGCTTGCCAGCGATGAGGCCATCATCTGGAACATCAATGTCGCCTGACCCACCGCTATCGCCAGCAAGCCGGTTCAATCGTGCGACGACACAACCCCTGTAGGAGCTGGCTTGCCAGCGATGAGGCCATCACCTGGAACATCATTGTCGCCTGACCCGCCGCTATCGCCAGCAAGCCGGTTCCTACAGGGGGCTTTGGTGGTGTGCCGGTAAACACGATCGGCAAAAAATACCCCGCACTTGGCGGGGTATTTTTTTGTTCGACGGTTAAGCCTTACAGCCCGTCGAGCATTGCCTTGTTACGCACAGCACCCTTGTCGGCGCTGGTCGCCAGCAGGGCGTAGGCCTTCAGGGCAGTGGTCACTTTGCGTGGACGCACTTCAACCGGTTTCCAGCCTTTCTTGTCCTGCTCGACCCGGCGCGCGGCCAGTTCTTCGTCGCTGACCAACAGGTTGATCGAGCGGTTCGGAATGTCGATCAGCACTTTGTCGCCGTCCTGCACCAGACCGATTGCACCACCGGCAGCCGCTTCAGGCGAAGCGTGGCCGATGGATAGACCGGAAGTACCGCCGGAGAAACGACCGTCGGTGAGCAGGGCGCAGGCTTTGCCCAGGCCTTTGGATTTCAGGTACGACGTCGGGTACAGCATTTCCTGCATGCCCGGGCCGCCTTTCGGGCCTTCGTAGCGAATGATGACGATGTCGCCTTCCTTCACTTCATCGGCGAGGATGCCGCGCACGGCGCTGTCCTGGCTTTCGAAGATCTTCGCGTTGCCTTCGAACACATGGATCGACTCGTCGACGCCAGCGGTTTTCACCACGCAACCGTCCAGCGCGATGTTGCCGTACAGCACGGCCAGGCCGCCTTCTTGCGAATAGGCGTGTTCGACACTGCGGATGCAGCCGTTTTCACGGTCGTCGTCCAGGGTGTCCCAACGGGTCGACTGGCTGAACGCGGTTTGCGTCGGGATGCCCGCCGGACCGGCCTTGAAGAAGTGATGCACGGCTTCGTCGTTGGTCTGGGTGATGTCCCACTTGGCGATGGCTTCTTCCATGCTGCGGCTGTGCACGGTCGGCAGTTGGGTGTGCAACAAGCCGCCACGGGCCAGCGAACCGAGGATGCTGAAGATCCCGCCGGCACGGTGCACGTCTTCCATGTGGTACTTCTGGATGTTCGGCGCAACCTTGCACAGTTGCGGCACGTGACGGGACAGACGGTCGATGTCGCGCAGGTCGAAATCGATCTCGGCTTCCTGGGCCGCGGCCAGCAAGTGCAGGATGGTGTTGGTGGAACCGCCCATGGCGATGTCCAGGGTCATGGCGTTTTCGAACGCCTGGAAGTTGGCGATGTTGCGCGGCAACACCGACTCATCGTTCTCGCCGTAGTAACGCTTGCACAGTTCGACGATGGTGCGACCGGCTTGCAGGAACAACTGCTCGCGGTCGCTGTGGGTGGCCAGGGTCGAACCGTTGCCCGGTAATGCCAGGCCCAGCGCTTCGACCAGGCAGTTCATCGAGTTGGCGGTGAACATGCCGGAGCACGAACCGCACGTCGGGCAGGCGCTACGCTCGTACTCGGCGACTTTCTCGTCAGAAGCGCTGGAGTCGGCGGCGATCACCATGGCGTCGACCAGGTCGAGGCCGTGGGAGGCGAGTTTGGTCTTGCCGGCTTCCATCGGACCGCCGGAAACGAAGATCACCGGGATGTTCAGGCGCAGGGACGCCATCAGCATGCCAGGGGTGATCTTGTCGCAGTTGGAGATGCAGACAATCGCGTCGGCGCAGTGGGCGTTGACCATGTACTCGACGGAGTCGGCGATGATCTCGCGGCTCGGCAGCGAATACAGCATGCCGTCGTGGCCCATGGCGATGCCGTCGTCGACAGCGATGGTGTTGAATTCTTTTGCCACGCCGCCAGCGCGTTCGATTTCGCGGGCGACCAGTTGGCCCAAGTCCTTGAGATGGACGTGGCCCGGTACGAACTGGGTGAAGGAGTTGGCAATGGCGATGATCGGCTTTTTGAAGTCGTCATCTTTCATCCCCGTGGCGCGCCACAGTGCGCGGGCACCGGCCATGTTGCGGCCGTGGGTGGATGTTTTCGAGCGGTAATCAGGCATGAAGCACTCCGGGCGGCTAATCAGGTATCAAAAGGGAAGTGAGCTTCTAGTGACGTCTGGAACACTCAGAAATGGCCGTGTGTCCGGAAGTTGCCGATAACTTTGCGGGATCGCCGCGCGCTTCAGCTTGAGCTCATAAACCCGCCGGGGATGACTGGCGATGAATGTCGCGATTCTACACGGCTGGCGTCAAGAGGGAATGCCGGGAAGCGTTGATCCCGTGTTGACGAAGCGTACGGGATGACGACCGGCAGTTGTCAGCCGATATCGAGTGCCTGTTTATTCCGTTGGTTGATCACTGCATTCAGTCCAAGGCCAGCGACGCTCAACGTCAGGAAGCCAATGGCCAGAGCGGTGGTCAGGTCCTCAGGTGCCCGGTTGATCACCGTGCTGATCACGCCACCGCAGAGGAACATCAGCACACCGCCGACCGAGGTCGAGGTCCCGGCATATTCCGGATGAACGCTCATGGCCCTGGAGTTGACGACGGGTCTGGTAATGGTGGTGCCGATCGTACAAATCAGCATGGAAATCAGCACCGTCCCAGCAGAGAGACCGAAGTGGCGAGTCAGCCACAGCATCACCACGCCCGAAACCGCGATCAACCCCAGGCCAGCCATGATTTGCGTATTGGCTTGCAGGCGTTTGTGCAGGACGTTGGCAACTGCGCCGCCGCCTACATACGCAACGCCGTAGAGCAATAACGCCCAAGCGTACTCGTACGGTGAAAGGGCCAGATGCCCCATGAAAAGAATGGGTGAAGTGACGATGAACGAAAAATGACAGGCGAAGGCCAGGGCGGAAATCAGCCAGTAACCCATGAAGCGAGCATCTGAACAGACATGCCAGTAAGCACGGAAGATTCCCCCACGCGATGCCGTGCGGTTTGATGAGGATTCCTTGAGCAGCCAACAGGCGCTTGACCAGACTAAGACGGCGAGGGCGACAAACACATGGAAACTGCCCTGCCAGCCAAGCTGCAATTGCAGCCAGGTCCCCAGCAGCGGCGAAATTGAAATGAATACCCCGCCTGCGGTCACCATCCAGATCCTGAGTCGCTGCCTTTCATGGCCGATGAATAAATCCTGCACCAACGCCTGTGACAGCGAAAAGGCCCCGCAACCGATCGCCTGGACCACACGAAAACCCAGGAACCAGCTGTACTCGCTGGACGCTGCACACCCAATCGCGCCAATCGCCGCGAGGGCGATACCCCCCAGCAACAGCTTCTTGCGACCCCACATGTCCGACAGCGGCCCCACCAGCATCACGGAAAATGCCAGGCTGACGGCGAACAGGCTGACAGACAAAGCAACTTCAGGCGGCGATATCTGGAAATAGGCTGACAGGTCAGGAAAGGAGGGGAGAACGACGTCCAACGGAAAAACACCCAGTAGCGTCATTGTCATCAGCAACAGGATGATCAACGGCTTTTCATTGGTGTTATGGGCAGCGTGCATCAGTCAGTTCTCTCGTTCCGTGAGGGAAGGACGAGAATTGATTTGATGACGAAACAAGTCAATGCGCGTGGGCGTGGGGCCCTTCTGAATCTGTTGTAGGAGCAATCTCGCTCGCGAAAAACGTCAACGATAACGCGGGTGTGTCTGGTCATCCGCGGTGTTTATGCGTTCTTCGCGAGCGAGCTCGCTCCGACAGTGTTTGGCGGTTTTTAGCTGTTTGGCAGCAGACGGCAGGTGATGCTCTTGATGTAGCGGGTTTCGGCGATGGCAGGATGCACCGGATGATCCGGGCCCTGGCCGCCGCGTTCGAGCATCTGGATGTTGCGGTCCAGGTGACGGGCGCTGGTCAGCAGGATGTTTTGCAGGTCGTCTTCCGGCAGGTGCATCGAGCACGATGCGCTGACCAGGATGCCGTCCTTGGTCAGCAGGCGCATGGCTTGCTCGTTCAGACGGCGGTAGGCGCCTTCACCGTTCTTCATGTCTTTCTTGCGTTTGATGAACGCTGGCGGGTCGGCGACGATGACGTCGAAACGCTCTTCGCTGGCCTTCAGCTCTTTCAGGGCTTCAAACACATCGCCTTCGATGCAGGTCATTTTTTCGGCGAAGCCGTTCAATGCAGCGTTGCGCTCGACGCCGTCGAGGGCGAAGGCCGATGCATCGACGCAGAACACTTCACTGGCGCCGAACGCAGCCGCTTGCACGCCCCAGCCGCCGATGTAGCTGTACAGGTCCAGTACGCGTTTGCCTTTGGCATACGGTGCCAGGCGGGCGCGGTTCATGCGGTGGTCGTAGAACCAGCCGGTTTTCTGACCCTGAATGACCGGGGCTTCGAACTTCACGCCGTTCTCTTCGAGGGCTACCCACTCCGGCACCAGGCCGAATACGGTTTCGACGTAGCGGGTCAGGCCTTCGGCATCACGGGCAGCGGAGTCGTTCTTGAACAGGATGCCGCTTGGCTTGAGCACTTGGGTCAGCGCTGCGATGACGTCGTCCTTGTGGGCTTCCATGGTCGCCGAAGCGATCTGCACCACCAGGATGTCGCCGAAACGGTCAACCACCAGGCCTGGCAACAGGTCGGAATCGCCGTAGACCAGGCGGTAGAACGGCTTGTCGAACAGGCGGTCACGCAGCGACAGGGCGACGTTCAGGCGATGCACCAGCAGCGACTTGTCCAGCGCCAGCTTGATGTCACGCGACAGCACGCGGGCACAGATCAGGTTGTTCGGGCTCATGGCCACAATGCCCAGCGGATTGCCGCCGGCGGCTTCGAGGATCGCCTGGTCGCCGGCCTTGAAACCGTGCAAAGGCGTAGCGGCTACATCGATTTCGTTGCTGTAAACCCACAAATGACCGTTGCGCAGACGACGGTCGGCGTTGGCTTTGAGGCGCAGGCTAGGCAGGGACATGTCGTCGCTCCGGAAAAAAGAGCGGGAGTATAGCGTGTTGCAGTCAAGGATAGGCCGGCAAGTGGACATGTGGCGAGGGCGCTTGCTCCGCTGGGTGGCGAAGCCGCCCCAAACCTGGTTGTTGCGCCTGCTTCGCAGTCGAGCGGGAGCAAGCTCCCTCGCCACAGAGTGTGTTTTCAGCTCAAAGGGAATGGATGAAACTTCAGTCAATGGGCCATCCCGGGTGTCGGATCCAAATTTTAGAAGCTAGAATCTGCGCCTGACCCAGAGTGTGTACTTATGTCCCAAGAGCTGACTCCCGAACAAATCCAGCAGTCCCTGCAAGGCATCAGCGTGCCGGCCCAACCGCAGATCATGGTGGATCTGCAGATGGAGCAGTACATGCCCGACCCGGATCTGGAGGTGATCGCGAAGCTGATTTCTCAAGACCCTGGCCTCTCTGGATCGTTGTTGAAGATCGTCAATTCGCCGTATTACGGCTTGAGCAACAAGATCGCCTCGATCCAGCGAGCGGTGAATCTGCTGGGCAGCCGCTCGGTCATCAACCTGATCAACGCGCAGTCGATCAAGGGTGAGATGAACGACGACACGATCGTCACCTTGAACCGCTTCTGGGACACCGCCCAGGATGTGGCGATGACCTGCCTGACCCTGGCCAAGCGCATCGGCGTCGAGAACGGCGACGAAGCCTACGCCCTGGGCCTGTTCCATGACTGTGGCGTGCCGCTGATGCTGCAGCGTTTCCCCGACTACATGGGCGTTCTGGAACAGGCCTATGCCGGTGCCAGTGCCGAGTGCCGGGTCGTGGATACGGAGAATCGCGAGTTCAACACCAACCATGCCGTAGTGGGTTATTACACGGCCAAGTCCTGGCGCCTGCCGGAGCATGTGAGCACGGCCATCGCCAATCACCACAATGCCCTGGCGATCTTCAGCGATGAGTCGTCGCGCAATAGCTCGTTGAAGAACCTGCTGGCGATCCTGAAGATGGCCGAGCATATTTGTGCTTCCTACCGCGTGCTGGGCAACCAGGCCGAAGATCACGAGTGGAACAGCATCTCGGCGTTGGTGCTCGATTATGTCGGTCTTTCGGACTATGACTTCGAGACCCTCAAGCAGACGATCCGCGACCTCGGCGCGCACCGCTGATTGGCGGATTTTCTTCACCCAAGAGAGCACCATGCCTGAACTGCCAGAAGTCGAAACCACCCGCCGTGGAATTGCGCCGCACCTGGAAGGCCAGCGTGTCAGCCGGGTGATCGTGCGTGACCGGCGCCTGCGCTGGCCGATTCCGGAAGACCTCGACGTGCGCTTGTCCGGCCAGCGCATCGTGCTGGTGGAACGGCGCGCCAAATACCTGCTGATCAACGCCGAGGTCGGCACCTTGATCAGCCATTTGGGCATGTCGGGGAATTTACGTCTGGTGGAAGTCGGCCTGCCGGCGGCCAAGCATGAGCATGTCGACATCGAACTGGAGTCAGGCCTGGCCCTGCGCTACACCGACCCGCGACGGTTTGGCGCGATGCTCTGGAGCCTCGACCCGCTCAACCATGAGTTGCTGATTCGCCTGGGGCCGGAGCCGTTGACCGACCTGTTCGACGGTGAGCGTCTGTTCCAGCTGTCCCGTGGCCGTTCGATGGCGGTCAAGCCGTTCATCATGGACAACGCGGTGGTGGTCGGCGTCGGCAACATCTATGCGACCGAAGCGTTGTTCGCCGCCGGGATCGACCCCCGCCGCGAAGCCAAGAGCATTTCCAGGGCGCGCTATCTGAAGCTGGCCATCGAGATCAAACGCATTCTTGCCGCTGCCATCGAGCGCGGCGGCACCACGCTGCGGGACTTTATTGGCGGCGACGGTCAGCCGGGATACTTCCAGCAGGAATTGTTTGTCTACGGTCGTGGCGCCGAGCCTTGCAAGGTCTGCGGCACGCCGTTGCGCGAAGTGAAACTCGGGCAGCGGGCCAGCGTCTTTTGCCCGCGCTGCCAGCGCTAAACGCCGACGGTCTATAGTCAGTGTTCTGACTGTTTAGCCGAAGGACCGCGCCATGAACCTGTTTCGAACCCTTGTCGTCGCGTCGATGCTGAGCTTCGCAGCTGTAGCCGGCGCCAGCAGTGGCAGCGGTGATCCGCTCTACACCATCCAGAACCCACCGGCTTACGCGATGATTGGCGATCTGTTGATTGCCCGGCCTTTATTGGTCGCGGCAACAGTGATCGGCGCGGGAGTGTTCGTGGTGTCGTTGCCGTTTACCGCTTTGGGTGGCGGAGTGGGCGATGCAGGGCAGGCGCTGGTGGTCGACCCGGCGAAGGCGGCGTTTGTGCGGTGTTTGGGGTGTATCGGGGAGGGGTTTGAGCGGCAGGAGTGAGTCAGTTGATTCTTCGGTACGTCTGTTGGCGTCATCGCGGGCAAGCCCGCTCACACAGGGTTCAGGGATCCTTGTGGGAGCGGGCTTGCCCGCGATGGCTGTGTAACGGATATCGAAGATTCAAGCCTTACCGGTAATCTTCCGGTACTTCTCCATCAACTGCTCTTCAGTCTCCGGATGCGCTTCGTCCAGCGGGATGCAATCCACCGGGCAAACCTGCTGGCATTGGGGTTCGTCGTAGTGGCCGACACACTGGGTGCACAGGTTCGGGTCGATCACGTAGATCTCTTCGCCCTGGGAAATGGCGGCGTTCGGGCACTCGGGTTCGCAGACGTCGCAGTTGATGCAATCGTCGGTGATGATCAGGGACATGCTAACTCCAGCCGGGGCGGCAGGCCCGGGCGCAATAAATCAATGCGCGTAATTGTGCCGCATTGGCGCCTGCGTTGCACGCAGGTGCGACGTACTGTAGGCGCCGGCTTGCTGGCGATGAACTCGAGAACGCCGCGGGGTGTCTGGTTTCCCGCTTTATCGTTGACGTCCATCGCCAGCAAGCCGGCGCCTACAGTTTTGGGGGATTATTTCTTGAAACGTTCGGTCAGTGCATCCGCCACCGCCGGGTGGACGAACTTGGTGATATCGCCGCCCAGGGCAGCAATTTCACGGACCAACGTCGAGGAAATGAACGAATAACGCTCGGACGGGGTAAGAAACAGACTTTCCACATCCGGGGCCAACTGGCGGTTCATGTTGGCCAGCTGGAACTCGTACTCGAAGTCCGACACCGCGCGCAACCCACGCAGGAACACATTGGCGTTCTGCTCTTTGGCGAAATGCGCCAACAGGGTCGAGAAGCCGACGACTTCAACGTTCGGCAAATGTTTGGTGACCTCGCGGGCCAGCTCCACACGCTGTTCCAGGGGAAACAACGGGTTTTTCTTCGGGCTGGCAGCGACGGCAATGATCACGTGATCGAACAGGCGCGAGGCGCGTTCGACCAGATCGCCATGGCCCTTGGTAATAGGGTCGAAGGTACCTGGGTACAACACTCGGTTCATCGCGTCGTCCTGGCGGGAATCCGTTGGGGAGTCGGATGGTATCGCAGCCTTCCCGGTCGGCCAAGTCGCCTGTTGGGTAAGAAAGCACTATAGACGATGGGAATCGTCGCTCTTTTCATGGATTTTTTAAACGTTCGGCCAGGGAAGTTGCCAATTGCGCCGTCAGGCCGTAGACCGACAACTGCGGGTTTGCGCCAATGCTGGTGGGGAAGAGCGAGCCGTCATGAATCGACAGATTTGCCAGTTGATGGTGTCGGCCGAGGCTGTCGGTCACGGCGTTTTTCGGGTCTTCGCCCATCGCACAGCCGCCCATCACATGCGCGCTGCCCAACCGTGTGCGGTACAACTCCAGGCTAAGGCTGTCGATCAGCGTGCGCGCTTCGGCGAGGGTTTTTACATAGCGCGCATCGGCGTGCATCGGCATCACCGCCCGGGCACCGCCGGCAAACTGGATCTCGGCCATTGTATGGAATGCCCGGCGCAAACCGTCCCAGGCATAAGGCGACACCTGGTAATCGAGCACCGGCGTGTCGTCGCCGCGCAATTCGACGTTGCCGCCCTGGCTGTCCGGATGAAAGCCGTCGCGCAGCAGCGCCAGCATGGCGTGGGTGTGCGGCAAGTTGGCCATGTGCTGCGCGTTTTCCTCGCCGAAGCCACCGAGCAATGTCGCTGCCAGCGCCGGATGCAGCGGTGGCACTTCCAGTTTGTAAGCCATCGGGCCGGTGGTGCCGTCCTGCCATTGGAAATGGTCGGAATAAATTGACTGCGGCGCGCCATAGAACGGGTTGACCACTTCGTCGAACAACGCGGCGGACATGTTCACCGGGTGCAGGAACGTGCGCTTGCCCAAGCGCTTGTGCGGATCGGGTGCTGCGGAACGCATCAGCAGCCCCGGGGTGTTGATGCCGCCGCCAGCCAGCACGTAATGCCGTGCCTTCACCGTGATCTGGCGGCCCGTGGGCTCGACGCAGCGATCGTCCATCGCCGAGCATTGCAGGCCGGTCACCTTGTCGCCGCTGATGATGAGTTTTTCGGCGCGGGCCAGGTAAAGCAACTCGCCACCCTTTTCCAGGGTCGCCGGAATGGTCGTGACCATCATCGATTGCTTGGCGTTGGTCGGGCAGCCCATGCCGCAGTAGCCGAGGTTCCAGCAACCACGCACGTTGCGCGGGATAACGTGCCAGCTGTAGCCAAGTTTTTCGCAGCCTTTGCGGATCACGTCGTTGTTGGCATTGGGCGGGACCATCCACGGCGCGACGCCCAGGCGTTGCTCCATTTTCTCGAACCACGGCGCCATTTCCGCCGGGCTGTGGCCCTTGACGTTGTGTTCCTTGGCCCAGTGTTCCAGGGTCGGTTCCGGGGTGCGGAAACTCGAGGTCCAGTTGATCAGCGTGGTGCCGCCCACCGCACGTCCCTGAAGAATAGTGATCGCGCCGTCCTTGCTCATGCGCCCGATGCCTTCCTGATAAAGGCTGGCGTAGGCCTGGTCTTCGAGCAGCTTGAAATCGCTGCTGGTCTTGAGCGGACCTTCCTCGATCAGCAGCACTTTGTAGCCGGCTGCGCTGAGGATTTCGGCCGTCGTGCCGCCGCCGGCGCCGCTGCCGATGATTGCGACGTCCGCTTCGAGGGTCAGGTCCTGGCTCAGTTGCGAGCCGTTATGGGTTTTCCAGCCACGGGCCATGCCTTCGCGGAACGGGTCGGGTACGGGCATCTTTCAGGTTCTCTTTTTATTATTGGAGGGCACGGTCAAATGTGGGAGCGAGCCTGCTCGCGATTGGGGGCGACTCGGTTTCAAACGATCGGAGGTCCGGGATACCCGCAATGCGCCCACGACTCCTTGCGCCCATACCAGGCCATCATCACCAGTTGCAGCAAAGAGCTGTGGCCCATGCGCAACAGGCTCAAGGCGCTGTTTTCCCAGCGATCGAGGAAGCGCCGGATATCGTTGGCGCTGGCGTTTTCCCAACTGCCCCAGATACCGGTCAGCGGGCCGCGAGTGACGGCCATGCCCAACACATCGAACAGTTGCCGGGTCAGCTTGAGCATTTCCGGCGACAGGTGATCAAGGTTGTAATCCAGGCTTTTCAACGTGCCGTCGATGGCATCCGGCATGTGTTCGGCGGCAACTGCACCCTCGAGCATCACCGGGAGCAGCGCCCGCAGAAACAACAGGTCGCCACTGCGCAACGCGGCGAAACCACTTTGCGCCGCACCCGAAGAGCAGCCGGTGAGGCTGGCGCCCAATCCGGCGGTGGCGAGAAAGGCGCTGGCGCCGAGGCTGAACTTGAGCAGGCCGCGCCGTGACAGCGCGGGAGTATCGGACAGGCTTGGGTTCATTCTTGTTATTACCCGAGGATGACGATCGTTAGCGAATAAACAACTTCTGGATCAGTTTTTGAATGGATTTGCCGTACGGCGGATAGATGAGTTTTGCCGCGTTGAAACGCTGTTTGATCAGCACACCCTTGGCCTTGCTGAATGTGAGGAAGCCTTCGTGGCCGTGGTAGTGGCCCATGCCCGAAGCACCGATGCCACCAAATGGCATGTCGTCCTGGGCCACATGCAGCAGCGTGTCGTTCAGGCACACGCCGCCGGAGTGGGTTTCATGCAGGACGCGGTTTTGTTCGCGCTTGTCGTAGCCGAAGTAATACAGCGCCAGTGGGCGAGGGCGCTGGTTGATGTAGGCAAACGCCTGGTCGAGATCCTTGTACGGCACGATCGGCAGCAGCGGGCCGAAGATTTCATCCTGCATCACGGTCATGTCATCGCTGACGTTGAGCAGCAGGCTATGACCCATGCGGCGCCCCTGGCCCTGCTCGAACAACGGAATCAGCAACGCGCCCTTGCTGGTGGCATCGCTGACGTAGCCGTTGAGTCGCGTCAGTTGCCGATCATTGATGATTGCCGTGTAGTCCGGGTTGTCCTCCAGCGTCGGATAAAAACTGCGCACGGCTGAACGATAGGTTTCGACGAAACCTCCCACACGATCCTCCGGCACCAGCACGTAATCCGGGGCCACGCAGGTTTGACCGGCGTTGAGGGTCTTGCCGAACGCGATGCGTTCGGCGGCATCCTTGAGCGGCACATCGTGGGAGATAATGGCCGGGGACTTGCCACCCAGCTCCAGGGTCACCGGTGTCAGGTTTTCCGCCGCCGCGCGCATCACATGCTTACCGATGCTGGTGGCGCCGGTGAACAGCAAGTGATCGAAACGCAGACGGGAAAACGCCACGCCGATGTCGGCCTCTCCCAGCACCACGCAGACCAGGTCTTCGGGGAAGATTCGAGCCAGCAATTGCTTCATCAGCAAACCGGTGGCCGGGGTGGATTCGCTGAGCTTGAGCATCACCCGGTTGCCTGCCGACAGTGCGCCCACCAACGGACCGATGGCCAGATACAGCGGGTAGTTCCACGGCACGATGACCCCGACCACGCCCAGCGGCTGGTAAATCACTTTGGCCGAGGCTGGCTGGAAGGCGACGCCGACCTTGCGGCGCGACGCACGCATCCAGCCTTTGAGGTGCCGGCTGGCGTAATGGATGCCGTGCAGGCTGGGCATCAATTCGGCGAGCAGGGTTTCATCGGCGCTGCGATGGCTGAAATCCTGGCTGATGGCGTCAATCAAGGCCTGGCGCTCGCTGTTCAGCAGGTCGCGCAGCGCCTTGAGCCATTGCTGGCGCTGGGCGGCTGGGGGCATCGGGTTGGCGGCGTAGGCTGCGCGTTGGGCTTCGAACAGGGCCTGAAGTTCGTCCAGGGGCTGCTGTAGGTTTTGCAGGTAGGAAATATCAGCAGTCATGGTCGGCTCCGGATTTATTGTAATGAAGCACTTTTTAGAGTCTATGCTCTAAAAAGTCAAATGCCTTCCTCGCGCAGCGATGTTCCATCCTCTTGCGGATAGGTCGTAAGATGCCCGCCAACGCACTCTGAATTAAAGCTCAAGCCATGGCCCCACGGATCAAAACCAGCGAGCGCATCGTGCAGAACAGCCTGGAGCTGTTCAATCAACAGGGCGAGCGCAGTATCAGCACCAACCACATTGCTGCCCATATGGAAATTTCTCCGGGCAACCTGTACTACCACTTCCCGAACAAGCAGGCGATCATCGCCGTACTGTTCAGCGAATACGAAACCCTGGTGGACAGCTTCCTGCGTCCGCCACAGGGCCGTGCCGCAACAGTCGAAGACAAGCGCTTCTATCTCAAGGAATTGCTCTCGGCGATGTGGGGATACCGGTTTTTGCATCGTGATCTTGAGCATCTGCTCGACAGCGATCCGGAACTGGCCGCCCGTTACCGGCGTTTTTCCCAGCGCTGCGTGATCCAGGGCATGGCCATCTACGAAGGTTTCGTGGCCGCCGGCATCCTGAAAATGGACCGCGTGCAGATCGAATCCCTGACCCTCAATGCCTGGATCATCCTCACTTCGTGGGTGCGTTTTTTGTGCACCACGCGGGAGAATTCCAGCCATCTGAGCGAACAGGCGATCAAACGCGGCGTCTATCAGGTATTGGTCCTGGAAGCCGGATTCGTTACGGATCAGGCGCGCGATGCCGTGAATGCCCTGTTCGAAGAGTTTTACGTACCGCTGGCCCAGGCGCTGGAAGAAATCTGAACCAAAGCATTGCAGCAGGACCGAAAATCGCCCATCACAGGAGCCCGTTATGCCCATTGCGCAACTGATCAGCCCGCAAGCACTGGACCTGAAAAAGGACCAGCCGGGGTTGGTGATTCTGGATTGCCGTTTTGCCCTCGAAGACCCGGATTACGGTCAGCGCAGCTACGCCGAGGGGCATATTGCCGGATCGAGTTTTGCCGATCTCGAGCGCGATCTGAGTGGGAAAGTGGTCAAGGGTGTGACCGGGCGTCATCCGTTACCCGAGCCGGCTGATTTGATCGAGCGCCTGCGAGCCTGGGGCATCAACAACGACAGTGAAGTGGTTTTGTACGACGACGGTCCGGGTGCCTACGCGGCGCGCGCCTGGTGGTTGCTGGCCTGGCTGGGCAAGCGCGATGGCGTGTTTATCCTCGATGGTGGGCTCAAGGCCTGGCACGCGGCGGGTTTGCCGCTGAGCCTTGATGCGCCGTCGATCACGCGCGGGACTTTTACCGGCACCGCTGATGCGTCGTTGCTGCTTGATGCCGAACACTTGCAAAAACGCCTCGCACAACCAGAGCTGACCTTGCTAGACGCTCGCGCGCTGCCGCGCTTCAAGGGTGAAGTGGAACCGATCGATCCGGTTGCCGGGCACATCCCCGGTGCGCAATGCGCGGCGTTTACCGACAACCTCGGCGCGGACGGACGTTTTCTGCCGGCTGATCAGCTCAGGCAGCGCTTCGCGGCCAAACTGGGAAATCGTTCGCCGAATGATCTGGTGGCGTACTGCGGTTCCGGCGTGACGGCTTGCCATAACCTGTTTGCGTTGTGTCTGGCGGGTTATCCGCTGGGCTCGTTGTATGCCGGGTCGTGGAGCGAGTGGATCAATGATCCGGCTCGCGGGATTGCAACAGGCGAATAAACGTACGCTTCTGTAGGCGCTGGCTTGCCAGCGATTGAAACGACGCGGTATTTCGGATTGACCGCGTCATCGTTCATTGCTGGCAAGCCAGCTCCTACAGTTGTATTGATTTCTTAAGTAATTGTCCGGCACTTCGATACGCCCCCGGCCCAACCCCATAGACCTGCTTGAACTGCCGACTGAGATGGCTCTGGTCGGCAAAGCCCAATTGCGTGGCCACTTCCAGTGGCAAGCATCCGTTTTGCAGGAGCGCCCGCGCCTGGGCGATGCGCCGCTGCATCAGCCAGGTGTGTGGCGGCATGCCAGTGGCACGGCGAAAGACCCGGGCGAAGTGAAAGGGTGAAAGATTCACCGCTGCCGCCAGCGCTTCCAGACAAGGCGGTGCAGCGAGTTGCGCGTGCAGCAACTCCTTGGCCATTGTCACCGCGCGATGTTCCTTCCCGGGTTTGCCTGCGTCCGGTACCGCGGCATGACGCTGCAGCAGCGACAGCATCAGCTCACGCCAGGCCGTTTGTTGTTGCAGCGCCGTGGAAGGGCTTTCCAGCAATCGATGCAACTGGCAGAAGCCATTCACCAGATCCGGGTCGCGGTACAACGTGGCACCGAATGCCGGCGGGTTGTGGGTTGGCAGCTCAAGCTCGGCCAGCAGTGAAAGGATCTGCCCGCTATCCGGATAAAACGCGCGGTACAGCCAACCGTCCTCCGTGCCCTTGTGGCCGGTGTGCAACTCGTCGGGGTTGATCAGCACCAGCGTGCCGCTGCCCGCCAGATGCTCGGCGCCGCGATAGCGGTAACGCTGGGCGCCGGCCATGATCATGCCGATCACATAGCCGTCATGCACATGGGGCGCGAAGCGATGATCGATGTAGCGGGCGGACAATAACTCGACCCCGGCCAGTGGCGGGGTTTGCCAGAAATGGATCGATTCGCCCTGATCGGTATCCACGGCTTACTCGCTGCCTGCCTTGGCCAGCCACTGGGGGATGCGCCGTTCCAGGTAGTAACCCGGTTGCTTGACCGAGCCATCGACAAACCCGACGTGCCCACCCTTGGCTTGCAGTTCGAAGTGCGTGCAGGCCGATAACTCATCGGCTTGCGGCAGGCTGTGGGGAAAGACGAAGGGATCGTCCGCGGCCTGGATAATCAGGGTCGGCGTGCGAATTTCTCCGAGGAAGTAGCGGCTTGAAGCGCGGCGATAGTAATCCTCGGCATCCACGAAGCCGTTCAGTGGCGCGGTCACCCGGCCATCGAAATCCCAGAACGTACGCATGTTTTCCAGCGAGCCGAGCGCGGCCAGTGCGGCAAGACCATCCTCGCGCCCGTCATGCTGGAACTGCCGCTGTTTGTTCTTGATGTAGGCCAGCATCTCGCGCATGAAGTGCGCCTGGTAGACCTTCGAAAAACCCTGGCCGATCCGGTCGGCGCACTGGTCCAGACGAAACGGCACCGACACCGCCACCGCGCCCAGCAAGCCGCTGTCACTGCCGGTTTCGCCCAAATGCTTGAGCAGGATATTGCCGCCCAGGGAATAACCGACTGCATACAGCGGCGCCAGAGGTCGCTTGGCCTGCAGATGCCTGATGGTTTCGGCCAGGTCTTCGCTGGCGCCGGAATGGTAGCTGCGCGGCAACAGGTTGGGTTCGCCGGAGCATCCGCGCCAGTTCAACGCGACGCTGGCCCAGCCTTGATCAGCCAAGGCTTTCTGCATGCCGGCCACGTAAGGTGAATTCGACGAGCCGGTTAACCCGTGCAGCACCAACACCAACGGCGCCTCGGCGCTGTGCGGGCCATGCCAGTCGAGGTCGAGGAAGTCGCCATCCTCAAGCCACAAGCGTTCGCGCTCGCGGGGGATGTGCACGGTTTTACGCCAAAGTGGTCCCCACAAGGTTTGCAAGTGCGGGTTGCCGAGGCCGAAGGCAGGGCGAAACGAGGGCGGCTGAGCGATTGCGGACTGCGCTTGCACATCAATTCTCAATGACGGTTTTCGTGAGATTGCGCAATGACACAGCGGGCTTTCTCCCATGGCCGCATCACGTTGCGCAATCTAACTTGCCACAATCCCTTTGGCCGCGCGACACAGCATTTGCTGTATTTTCCACCGACAGCGGATGCAGTCCTTTTTGGCGTACGGCCAGCTATTTTTGTACCGCGTCAATCGGGAAAATGTGGGCCGTGGTCATTCGTCGTTCAGTGAAGTAGGTATTGGCGAACTTCTGAATGTCATTGGGTGTGACGTTGAGCAGATTTTGGCGTTGCTGAACCAGATCGATGTCCGTCAAACCCATACTGGCCAAGTGGTTCAGGAAATAACCGAACCACCAAGGCTCGGCTTCAAGCTCGGCTCTGCTGGCGAGACGGCTTTCCTGCGCGCGGTTCAACGATTCCATGCTGATTGGCGTGTGTTTGAGCTTCTCAAGGTAAGCATGCAGGCCGCGTTCCAGCTGATCGGGTGATTGTTCAGGTGAGTGGCCCGTGACGCTGCAGTAAAAGACAGCGGCGTCTCTGTTTTCCAGGTTCAGGGCTGCGCCGTATCCATCCGGTAACAAGTAAAAGTACTCGGTCACAAGTTCCTTGATGAGGGTCAGCGCGGAAATATCTTTTGGGTTCTCGTATAAAGACTTGGAATCGGAAAGATTGAAGGCGGTTATCGCGACAGGAACTTCAGTGTTTTTACGTAGTTCGACATGGCGCTTTCCTGGTTCAGCCAGTTCTCTCGTGAACAGTGTGTCTTCAATTGTCTTTCGAGGGATATCGGCGAAATGTTTTTGAACTAAAAGCAAAGCGTCTTCCGCGTTTATGTTACCGCTGATGACCAGTCTTGCATTGTTAGGTGCGTACCACTGTTCATGCCATGTTTTTAACTTCTCGACATCTAGTCGGGCCAGGCTGGCCACGGTAGTTTCATAATGGCTGTAACGAGTCTGAGGGAAAAGGAGTTTCGCAACTTCCAGAGGGATGCTGTGGTTGGATATGAATAAATCGGCTTCGTGTCGGATGTCATTGGTCCAGCGAACCACCTTCTGCAGCGATTCATCGGTAATGATGGGCGTTGTCATAATCGCAGCATGTTGGCGCAAAGCCTTGTCCAGCTCAGCGGGTGCAAACACTTCAGTAAACAACGTGTGGTCGTCATAGAGCCTGATACTCTCCTTGGAAGGCCTCTCGTTTCCCAATGCGCGGATCAGGGTATCGTTGATGCCTGCGCTTTCCGGTATTTCATTTCGCCTACTGACGAAGTAGGAAAGATGCAACCAAAGGTTTGTCTGTTCATTGTCGTTGTTGATGATGATTTGAAAGCCGTTATCGAGCGTGAACTCTTTAACAGAAGAAGTTTGACTGGCTATAGGCATAAGTTAAGTCTGTGTGTGTTAAAGCGAGTTATTTCGCTCGCTTACACTGGCGTATGCACAGCAGACCTGTCTAATGAGGATATATTTCCTGGTGCGACAGATGAAAGGGGTGAACGGGTGAAACTTGGTTCACCCGTTACAAGTTACACAGTTGGAGCAGAGCTGCGCTGCCAAAGTGAATAGTACACCCGCCCGGATTTTTGCTCCCGGTGCAGACGCCAGTTCTGCGGCAGGCCGAGGGTCGACGGCGCTGACTCGCTTTCGGTGTACACCCAGGCATCCTCGGCCAGCCATTGGCGTTCTTCGAGCAGGGCGCAAACGGCGGGCAGCAGGTTCTGATTGAACGGCGGGTCGAGGAACACCAGGTCGTAGGCTGTGGCAGTCTGGGTTTCCAGGTAGCGCAGGGCGTCGGCGGTCTGAACCTGGCCGGTGGTGCAGCGCAATGTGCCCAGATGCTCCTTGAGGCTCGACACCGCAAGGCTGCTGGCGTCCAGCGCCTGGCCCATGGCGGCGCCACGGGACAAGGCTTCGAGGAACAGCGCGCCGCTGCCGGTGAACGGGTCCAGCACCTTGGCGCCGGGAACGTAAGGCGCCAGCCAGTTGAACAGGGTTTCACGCACCCGGTCCGGTGTCGGGCGCAGGCCCGGGGCGTCAGGGAAGCTCAGTTTACGGCTGCGCCATTCGCCGCCGATGATGCGCAATTGGTTCACGCCGTTGTGCACGTTGTGAACAGGTTTTTTAGGGCGGGAAGTGGCCATTAATGCTCCGGGACCCCGAGCGGTTGCTCGGCAGGTTTATCAGTAGGGGCCGGTAACGGCTTTTGCGGCACGGTCGGGCCAGCGCTGACGATGACCATTTTGTCCGTGCTCAGGTGTTTGTTCATGGCTGCCTTGACTTGCTCGACGGTCAGGTTCTGGGACTGTTGCATGAAGTCTTCCAGATGACTCAACGGCAAATTATAGAAGCCGATGGCGCCCAGTTGGCCGACGATGTCGGCGTTGCTGGCGGTAGACAGCGGGAAGCTGCCGGCCAGTTCGCGCTTGGCATCGTCGAGTTCTTTTTCGGTCGGGCCGGTTTTAAGGTAGTCCGCCAGGACGTCCTGCACCAGTTTCAGGGTGCCTTCGCTCATCTCGGCGCGGGTCTGCAGGTTGATCATGAACGGGCCGCGCGCCTGCATCGGGCTGAAACCCGAATACACACCATAGGCCAGGCCACGCTTCTCGCGCACTTCGCTCATCAGTCGCGTACCGAAGCCACCACCGCCGAGGATCTGGTTGCCCATCGACAGGGCTGCATAGTCGGGATCGTCACGGTCGATGCCCAGTTGCGCGAGCATCAGGTTGGTCTGTTTGGACGGGAACTCGATGTGACCGATGCTGGCCTCGGGTTCGGTCGGTTGGGCGATTTTCGGCAGGGCCGGGCCTTTGGGCAGGGCGCTGGAAACCTGCGCCGCAATGGTCTCGGCCTCGGTGCGCGACAAGTCGCCGACCAGCGCGATCACCACGTTGCCCGCTGCATAGGCTTTCTCGTGGAAGGCGCGCAGTTGCTCGAGGGTCACCGTGGGAACGGATTTGGCCGTGCCATCACTGGCGTGCGCGTACGGGTGAGCGCCGTACAAGCGGTTCATCAACTCCAGGCTGGCCAGTTTGCCGGGGTTCTGTTTCTGGTACTCGAAGCCAGCGAGCATCTGGTTCTTGATGCGGGTGAACGAGTCGGCCGGGAAGGTCGGTTTGCCGACGACTTCAGCGAACAGCTTCAACGCCGGTTCACGCTTGTCCGGGGCACTGAGGCTGCGCAGCGAAGCAACCGCCATATCTTTGTAAGCGCCATTGCCGAAATCGGCCCCCAGGCCTTCGAAGCCTTGGGCGATGGCGCTGACGTCTTTGCCGGCCACCCCTTCGTTGAGCATGGCGTTGGTCAGCAGTGCCAGGCCCGGTGTATTGCCGTCCTGGCTGCTGCCGGCGGCAAAGATCAGGCGCATGTCAAACATCGGCAGCTCGCGGGCTTCGACGAACAGCACTTTGGCGCCTTCGGCGGTGTTCCAGGTCTGCACGTCGAGTGTGCGGTGGCTTGGCGCCTTGCCGTTGAGTTCGGTCAGCGATTGCAGCTTCTGGCTGGCCTTGGCCTTGTCCAGCGCTTCGCTGGCGCTGGTTTCGCCGGTCTTCGAAAAATAGAACGCGGCGGACCCGATCAGCGCGACGGCGATAAGGCCGAACAGGGCCAGGCGCGGTTTTTTACGCTCACTCATGAGTCGTCTCCTCTGGCAGTACATGGGCGACGCTGAGACGTTCGCGGGTGAAATACAGCCTGGCGGCTTTCTGGATGTCTTGCGGGGTCACGCTTTCCAGATCGGCGAGTTCGGTGTCCATCAGTTTCCAGGAAAGACCGACGGTTTCCAGTTGACCGATGGCCGTGGCCTGGCTGGTGATCGAATCGCGCTCGTAAACGAGGCCGGCGATGACCTGTGCCCGCACGCGTTCCAGTTCTTCAGTGGTCGGCGCGGTGGTTTTCAGCTGCTCAAGCAACTTCCACAAACCGGCTTCGGCCTGGGCGATGGTTTTGTTTTTCTGGCTGTTGGGCGTTGCCGACAGGGTAAACAGACTGTCGCCACGGGTGTAGGCGTCGTAGCTCGACGAACCGCCGGACACCAATTCTTCGCCGCGCTCCAGTTGAGTCGGGATGCGTGCGCTGTAGCCGCCATCCAATAGTGCGGAAATCAGGCGCAGGGCGTTCACCGAGCGTTTGTCTTCAGCGGTGGCGATGCCCGGCACGTTGAATGCCAGCATCAGGCTGGGCAATTGGGTCTTCACGTGCAGGGTGATCTGGCGCTCGCCGGGCTCGGCCAGTTCCAGCGGTTTTTTCGCGGCAGGCACGGCACGTTTGGCGATCGGACCGAAGTAGCGCTGGGCCAGGGTTTTGACTTCCTCAGGCGTCACGTCGCCGACCACCACCAGCGTGGCGTTGTTGGGCGCGTACCAGGATTCATACCAGTGGCGCAGCTCTTCGACTTTCATGCGTTCCAGGTCTGCCATCCAGCCGATGGTCGGCGTGTGATAGCCGCTGGCCGGGTAGGCCATGGCCTTGAAGCGCTCGTAGGCCTTGGACATGGGTTTGTCGTCGGTACGCAGGCGACGTTCTTCCTTGATGACTTCGATCTCGCGGGCGAACTCGTCCGGCGGCAGGCGCAGGCTGGCCATGCGGTCGGCTTCCAGTTCGAAGGCGACGCCCAGGCGATCACGGGCCAGCACCTGGTAGTACGCGGTGAAATCGTCGCTGGTGAAGGCGTTCTCTTCGGCGCCGAGGTCGCGCAGTATCAGCGACGCTTCGCCGGGGCCGACTTTTTCGCTGCCCTTGAACATCATGTGTTCCAGGGCGTGGGACAGACCGGTCTGACCCGGTGTCTCGTAGCTGGAGCCAACCTTGTACCAGACCTGGGAAACCACCACTGGCGCGCGATGATCTTCGCGCACGACGACCTTCAAGCCATTGTCGAGGGTAAATTCGTGGGTGGGTTGTGGGTCGGCAGCCAAGGCCGAGAGGGGCAGACAAACTGTGCTGAGCAGCAGGCCTGCGGCGCGGCGGGCTAGAGCATTCATTCGTGTTTAAACCTTTGGGGCTGCCCGCTAGGTCTTAGCGTCGGCGGGCGAGAGGGTGCTAGGATACTGATCCGTTTTACTGGCGGCCACGCCTATCAGGCCTTTGCGTTTGATCAGGTTGTTTGGGTTTACGGCAGAAGGCTGTGGTTTATCAACTAGACTCTGCTTTTTCGCCGATTTTTCCGCATCAGTCCTTAGTGAAATCGTTTTTGTAAGGTGCCGTTCGCACCTCGACAAAATGTTGCGCGTGAACAAGCTGGGTCAATCGCAGTCTGTTCTGCATCGAAAATTTATTTGCCGGGGCGCCATTGGCGCGTCGCTACCGTGAGATAGCCGTCCTCCATGTTTGGTTCCAACGACGACAAGAAGACCCCAGCTGCGGCTGGCGAGAAGAAAAGCCTGTTCGGATGGCTGCGCAAAAAGCCGCAGGAACCCGTCGTCGAACAGCCACAGCCACTTCCTGAGCCACCACCGGCGCCGGTAATAGAAGAAGCGCCAGCGCCGGCAGTCTTGCCCATCGCCGAGCCGGTGCTGCAACCGGCCGTCGAGCCTGAGCCTGAAATCACCGCCGAACTGCCGCTGACCCCGGCCGCCGAACCGTGGCTGACCTTGCCGGTGGCCGAAGAGCCGGTGGCGCTGGTCGAAGACGCGCTGGCGCCGCATGTGACGCCACCGATTCCTGCTCCGGCGGCTTTTGCCCCTGAGCCAGTTCCGGTTGTTGAGCCGGTCGTTGAAGTTGAAGCTGTGCCCGAACCGGTCATTCCGGCATTCGTTGCACCCGTTGTTCAGTCGCCCGAGCCTGCACCTGCACCTGCACCTGCACCTGCACCTGCACCTGCACCTGCACCTGTTATTGCTCCAGTTGTCGACGCACCTGTCGAAGCGCCGGTCGAACCGGTACGCACCGAAGAATCCAAGGCCGGCTTCTTCGCCCGCCTCAAGCAAGGCCTGTCCAAGACCAGCGCCAGCATCGGCGAAGGCATGGCCAGCCTGTTCCTGGGCAAGAAAGCCATCGATGACGAACTGCTCGATGACCTCGAAACCCGTCTGCTGACCGCCGACGTGGGTGTGGAGGCGACTTCGGTGATCATCCAGCGCCTGACCCAGAAGGTCGCGCGCAAAGAACTGGCCGATGCCGATGCACTGTACAAATCCCTGCAAGCCGAATTGGCGGCGATGCTCAAGCCTGTCGAACAGCCGCTGAAAATCGCCTCGCAGAACAAGCCGTTTGTGATTTTGGTGGTCGGCGTCAACGGTGCCGGCAAAACTACGACCATCGGCAAGCTGGCGAAGAAGCTGCAACTGGAAGGCAAGAAAGTCATGCTCGCCGCCGGTGACACCTTCCGTGCCGCAGCGGTCGAGCAGTTGCAGGTCTGGGGCGAGCGCAACAAGATCCCGGTCATCGCGCAGCACACCGGCGCGGATTCGGCTTCGGTGATCTTCGACGCCGTGCAGGCCGCCAAGGCCCGTGGCATCGACGTGCTGATCGCTGACACCGCCGGTCGCCTGCACACCAAAGACAACTTGATGGAAGAGCTGAAAAAGGTTCGTCGGGTGATCAGCAAGCTCGACGCCGACGCGCCGCACGAAGTGCTGCTGGTGCTCGACGCCGGTACCGGCCAGAACGCTATCAACCAGGCCAAGCAATTCAACCAGACCGTCGAACTGACCGGACTGGCCCTGACCAAGCTCGATGGCACCGCCAAGGGCGGCGTCATTTTCGCCCTGGCCAAGCAGTTTGGCCTGCCGATCCGCTATATCGGCGTGGGTGAAGGCATCGACGATTTGCGCACTTTTGAAGCAGAACCCTTTGTCCAGGCACTGTTTGCCGAGCGGGAGCGTTCATGATTCGTTTCGAACAGGTCGGTAAACGCTACCCGAACGGTCACGTCGGCTTGCATGAGCTGAGCTTTCGAGTCCGTCGGGGCGAGTTTCTGTTTGTCACCGGCCATTCCGGCGCCGGTAAAAGCACCTTGTTGCGGCTGTTGCTGGCCATGGAGCGTCCAACCAGCGGCAAGTTGCTGCTCGCCGGGCAGGACCTGAGCACCATCAGTAACGCCCAGATTCCTTTCTTGCGGCGGCAAATCGGCGTGGTGTTCCAGAACCACCAGTTGCTGTTCGATCGCACGGTGTTCAACAACGTCGCACTGCCGTTGCAGATCCTTGGCCTGTCCAAGGCTGAAATCGCCAAGCGCGTGGATTCGGCCCTTGAGCGTGTGGCGCTGTCGGACAAAACCGATTTGTACCCGGGTGATCTGTCCACCGGTCAGCAACAGCGCGTCGGCATCGCCCGCGCCATCGTTCATCGCCCGGCCTTGCTGCTGGCGGACGAACCGACCGGTAACCTCGACCCGCGTCTGGCGGCGGAAATCATGGGCGTGTTCGAAGACATCAACCGTCTCGGCACCAGCGTGCTGATCGCCAGTCACGACCTGGCGCTGATCGCCCGCATGCGCCACCGCATGCTGACCCTGCAACGCGGCCGATTGATCGGCGACGGGGAGGCCGGCGTATGAGTGCGACACGCAGTCCGAAGGTTTCCGAGCGCGTGGCCCCCAAGGCCGCCGATCCGCAGCCGCAGAAGAAAAAACGCGATGACGATGACGGCCCGGATTTCGCCACGCTGTTGCGCGCCTGGATTGAAAGCCACCGTGCCAGTTTGCTGGACAGCTTGCGCCGTCTGGGCAAGCAGCCGATTGGCAGTTTTTTCACCTGCATGGTGATGGCTGTTGCCCTGAGTTTGCCCATGGGGCTGTCACTTTTGCTAAGTAACGTCGAGCGTCTGGGCGGTTCCTGGCAGCGTGCGGCGCAGATTTCCCTGTACCTGCAACTCGAAGCCAGCCCGGCGGAAGGCGAGTCGCTGCGTGAGCAGATCAAGGGCATGCCCGGCGTAGCCGATGCCGAGTACGTGGGGCGCGATCAGGCGCTGGAAGAGTTCCAGCAGCAATCCGGTCTGGGCGATGCGCTCAAGGAGTTGCCGGAGAACCCGCTGCCCGGCGTGGTGCTGGTGACGCCGAACGAAGTCGACAAGCCCGCGCTTGAAGCATTAAGACAAAAACTTTCCGAATTGCCCAAGGTACAGCAGGCACAACTTGATCTAGTCTGGGTCGAGCGTCTGGCAGCCATCCTCAAGCTGGGAGACCGTTTTGTCTTCGGTCTGACCGTGCTTCTGGTTTCTGCATTACTTTTGGTGATAGGCAATACCATTCGTCTTCATATTGAAAACCGCCGCACAGAGATAGAAGTGATTAAACTGGTGGGCGGCACTGACAGCTATGTGCGCAGGCCCTTCCTGTATATGGGCGCGCTGTATGGCTTCGGTGCAGGGCTTCTGTCCTGGGGAGTGCTGGCGTTCGGCCTGAACTGGCTGAACGATGCAGTCGTCGGGCTGGCCGGTTTGTATGGCAGTGATTTCGCGCTGGCCGGCGTGCCGGTAGCCGATGGTCTATCACTCTTGCTTGGCGCGGTGCTGTTGGGGTATATCGGTGCATGGATTGCAGTCGCACGTCATCTCAGGGAGCTGGCGCCGAAGTAGAATCTTTTTTGCGCGTGATTGACCTTGCATTTTCAAGGGGAACTTGTCTTTCGGTTTCCGGTCAATTTTCGCAGTGCCATTGGCACGAGTCTGTAAGTCGGAGGTTTTTTCGTATGACCAATTCTTTGCAACCTGCGTACGCGTTGGTTCCGGGTGCAAACCTGGAAGCCTATGTGCACACCGTCAACAGCATTCCATTGCTGACGCCGGAGCAGGAGCGTGAACTGGCCGAGAGTCTCTATTATGAGCAGGATCTTGAGGCGGCTCGGCAGATGGTGCTCGCCCACCTGCGTTTTGTCGTACATATCGCCCGTAGCTATTCCGGCTACGGTCTGGCTCAGGCTGACCTGATCCAGGAAGGTAACGTTGGCCTGATGAAGGCCGTGAAGCGCTTCAACCCGGAAATGGGCGTGCGCCTGGTGTCCTTTGCAGTGCACTGGATCAAGGCGGAAATCCACGAGTTCATCCTGCGCAACTGGCGCATTGTGAAAGTCGCGACCACCAAGGCTCAGCGCAAGCTGTTCTTCAACCTGCGCAGCCAGAAAAAGCGTCTGGCCTGGTTGAACAACGAGGAAGTCCATCGCGTGGCGGAAAGCCTCGGTGTGGAGCCTCGGGAAGTGCGCGAGATGGAAAGTCGCCTGACCGGTCACGACATGGCCTTCGACCCGGCAGCCGAAGCCGACGACGACAGTGCTTTCCAGTCACCGGCCAACTATCTGGAAGACCACCGGTACGACCCGGCGCGTCAGCTGGAAGATGCCGACTGGAGCGACAACTCCAACCACAACCTGCACGAAGCGCTGGAAGTGCTGGACGACCGTAGCCGTGACATCCTCTACCAGCGCTGGCTGGCGGAAGAAAAAGCCACGCTGCACGACCTGGCGCAGAAGTACAACGTCTCGGCCGAGCGTATTCGTCAGCTTGAGAAGAGCGCGATGAACAAGCTCAAAGTGTCGATTGCCGCATAACGGCAAAGCAGCAATAAAAACGCCCGACGATTGATCCTGTGGGAGCGAGCTTGCTCGCGATGAGGACTGAACATTCAACATCTTCGTTGACTGTCAGGCCGTCATCGCGAGCAAGCTCGCTCCCACAGTGTTTTGTGGTGTTTGTAAAATTGATGGTCGCTACTGCGACCAAGGCGCCCGGCGTGAATCGTTCAACCCCACCAAATAGCTGTCCCCACCCAACTGACTCATCTGACGCCGAATCCAGCCTGCGCGACGTGCGACGTAACCCGTCGGATGGCTCGCACTCCATACCCGCGGGTTGGGCAAAACGGCCGCCAACAAACTCGACTGCTGGCGGCTGAGACCTTTGGCGCTCACGCCAAAGTGATGCCTGGCCGCCGCCTCGGCGCCAAACACACCGTCGTCCCACTCGACACTGTTGAGGTACACCTCAAGAATCCGCTGCTTGGGCCAGAACACCTCGATGAGCCCGGTGAACCAGGCTTCCAGGCCTTTGCGCAGCCAGCTGCGTCCGGACCACAGGAACAGGTTTTTCGAGACTTGTTGGCTCAAGGTGCTGGCGCCGCGAATCGAACCGCCAAGTTCGTTGTGGGCCAGCGCCGCCTTGATCGCGTTCACGTCAAAACCCCAGTGCTCGGGGAATTTCTGGTCTTCGCCGGCAATCACCGCGACCTTCAGGTCATCGGAGATTTCATCCCACGGCTTCCATGAGCGTTGCAGGTCGATGGGCTCGCCATCGATCCAGGATTCGATCTTGCGCTCGACCATCAGCGCCGTCCCGGGTGGCGGCACCACGCGGAAGATCAGTACCAGCAAGACACTGCCGCCCATGAACCAGAGCACGGCCTTGATGAAGTGACGCAAATAGATACGCAGCATAGAGATGGCTTGGCCGAACCCGTGGAGCGGGCCATTATACAGACCCTGTTGATCGAGTCTGACTGGAGTTCTCCATGCTGCGTGGCTTTCTGATGCTGGCCGCTTTTTTCGGCTTCACCGGTGTCGGCCTTGGGGCCTTTGCCGCCCACGGTCTGAAAAACCGCCTGAGCGCCGAGTATCTGGCGATTTTCCATACTGGCGTCACCTATCAACTGGTACACACATTGGCGTTATTGGGTGTCGCATTGCTGGCCACGCAGATCCCCGGACGCCTCGTGACGTGGGCCGGCGCTTCTTTTGCCATCGGCATCCTGCTGTTCTCCGGCAGCCTGTACGTGCTGACGCTGACGGGTATCAGCAAGCTCGGTATCGTCACCCCGTTTGGCGGTCTGGCGTTCCTGGTGGGCTGGTTCTGTCTGGGGCTCGCCGCCTGGCGCTTGCCGTTGACCGCTTGACGCTTGTTGCTGACCTTTAGGTCACGATCGGGCTAGAATGCCAGCCCCTAAAAATGATGGCGGCATCCGGTATGCGCATTCAGTTGAACGGCGAATCCTTTGAACTGCCCGACGGTGAAACCGTTGCGGCCCTGCTGACCCGTCTGGACTTGACCGGACGCCGGGTGGCGGTCGAACTCAATCTGGATATCGTCCCGCGCAGTCAGCATGCAGACACCGCGTTGAACGACGGCGACAACGTCGAAGTCGTGCACGCCATCGGCGGCGGCTAGTCGTCCGGCCGAGTGGCCACAGCATTCAGCAAGCCCTACAGAGGATTTCCCATGAGCATCGTTCGTAGCGACAAGCCTTTCGTCCTGGCCGGTCGTACTTACCAGTCGCGTTTGCTGGTCGGTACCGGCAAGTACCGTGACATGGAAGAAACCCGTCTGGCCATCGAAGCCTCGGGTGCCGAGATCGTCACCTTCGCCGTGCGTCGCACCAACCTTGGCCAGATCGAGGGCGAGCCGAACCTGCTCGAAGTGCTGTCGCCGGATCGCTACACCTTCCTGCCGAACACCGCCGGTTGCTACGACGCGATCGAGGCCGTGCGCACCTGCCGCCTGGCCCGTGAGCTACTCGATGGTCACAACCTGGTGAAGCTGGAAGTGCTGGCCGACCAGAAAACCCTGTTCCCCAACGTGATCGAAACCCTCAAGGCAGCCGAAACGCTGGTCAAGGAAGGTTTCGACGTGATGGTCTACACCAGTGATGACCCGATCATTGCCCGTCAGTTGGCGGAAATCGGCTGCATCGCAGTGATGCCGCTGGCCGGTCTGATCGGTTCCGGCCTGGGGATCTGCAATCCTTACAACCTGCAGATCATCCTCGAAGAAGCCAAGATCCCGGTGCTTGTGGATGCCGGTGTCGGTACCGCTTCCGATGCCACCATTGCCATGGAGCTGGGCTGTGACGCGGTGCTGATGAATTCGGCCATCGCCCACGCCCAGCAGCCGATCATGATGGCCGAAGCCATGAAACACGCGATCGTCGCGGGCCGCCTGGCCTACCTCGCCGGCCGCATGCCGAAAAAACTCTATGCCAGCGCCTCTTCGCCGCTGGATGGTCTGATCAAGTAAGAGCCATTGATGACTGAATCGAACGACACGCCTATCCAGACGGAAGAAGGCGACGAGCGCCAACACCGCCGCATCAAGAGTTTCGTGATGCGCGCCGGGCGCATGACCGAAGGCCAGCAGCGCGGCCTGGACCAGGGCGCACCGAAATTCGTGTTGCCGCTGGCCGACGCGCCAGTGGACTTCGACCAGGTGTTCGGTCGCTCGGCACCGCGCTCGCTGGAAATCGGTTTCGGCATGGGCCATTCGTTGCTGGAAATGGCAGCGGCTTCGCCGGAGCAGGATTTCATTGGCGTCGAGGTTCACCGTCCGGGTGTCGGCGCGCTGCTCAATGGCGTGTTGACCCAGGGTTTGACCAACCTGCGGGTCTACGATTGCGATGCGATCGAAGTACTCAACCGCTGCATCGCCGACAACAGCCTGGATCGCTTGATGCTGTTCTTCCCGGACCCTTGGCACAAGAGTCGTCACCACAAGCGTCGTATCGTTCAGGCATCGTTTGCCGAGCTGGTACGCAGCAAGCTGAAGGTTGGCGGCATTCTGCACATGGCCACCGACTGGGAACCGTACGCGGAATACATGCTGGAAGTGATGAACGTTGCGCCGGGTTATCGCAACCTCGCCGAAGACGGCAAGTGCGTACCACGCCCGGCCGAGCGGCCGATCACCAAGTTCGAACGCCGCGGCGAGCGTCTTGGGCATGGCGTGTGGGATCTGAAGTTCGAAAAACAGTCCTGAGCCTTGCGCGACAAACCTGTAGGAGCCGGCTTGCTGGCGATGGCGTGTCAGTCAACATTGATGTGTCTGCCACGCCATCGCCAGCAAGCCGGCTCCTACAGGTTATTTGCACATCCGCAAATCAGCGGCGGTCTGCGACGACGCCGATGAGCACTAACACCACCAGCAACACCGGCGCCAGGCTGTAGTTGTTGAACTGGCTCAAGCCTTTGACGATCCATGGCGTGGCGTAGATCAGCGCCGCGCCGCTGCCGATCATGCACAGCAGGGCCATCAGGGGGACGCGCAGGGCGCCGGCGATGCTGCCCAGGCGTTGGTCGACCCAGCCTTTGAAATCCGCACCGAACAGCACCAGCAGACAACCCACCAGGGCCAGGGCGATTTCCGAGAGGTTGCTGCGGCTCCAGCGAGACACGGTGGCAAGCAGGTCGAGTACCAAATCCATTCGATTTCCTTATGTCAGAAATTTCTGCAGCAAGTCGTTGAGGAAAAGTTGTCCGCGCGTCGTGGCTACCAGACGTGACGGTTCGACCTGCAACAGGCCGCTTTGTTCGGCTTCCCGGCGGCCTTCGGCAAGGCTTTCCAGGGTCATGCCGGTACGTTCCGGGTACAGCCGCGATTCGACGCCATCCGTCAGGCGCAGCGCGTTCATCAGGAATTCGAACGGCATCTCGTCGTTGCCCAGGGCTTTCTCGCCGGCCAGGAAGCTCTTTGCCGGGTTCAGGTAATCCTTCGGCAGCCGGGTTTTCCAGGTGCGGACAATACGCCCGTCCGGATGACTGAGCTTGCCGTGGGCGCCGGCGCCAATGCCGATGAAGTCGCCAAAACTCCAGTAATTGAGGTTATGCCGCGCCGGTCGACCGGGCAGGGCATAGGCCGAGACTTCGTATTGTGCGTAACCGTGTTCGGCGAGCAGTGCCTGTCCCGCTTCCTGAATGTCCCACAGCGTGTCGTCCTCGGGCAGCGTCGGCGGCTGGTTCCAGAACACGGTGTTCGGCTCCAGGGTCAGCTGATACCAGGACAGGTGCGTCGGTTTCAGGGCAATCGCGGTGCGCAGGTCCGCGAGGGCGTCGTCCAGGGACTGATCCGGTAGACCGTGCATCAAGTCCAGATTGAAGTTATCGAACCCGGCCTGACGTGCCATGCCGGCGGCGCGCACCGCTTCGTCACCGTTGTGGATGCGGCCCAAGGCCTGGAGTTTTTCCTGCTGGAAGCTCTGGATGCCGATCGACAGGCGATTGATCCCCAGTTTCCGGTACGCCACGAACTTGTCTTGTTCAAAGGTGCCGGGGTTGGCTTCAAGCGTGATTTCGATATCGCTGGCAAAGGCAATGCGCTGTTCCACGCCCTTGAGCAACCGGCCCAAGGCTTCGGCGCTGAACAGGCTCGGCGTACCGCCGCCGAAGAAAATCGAGCTCAGTTCACGCCCGTAAACGGCATGCAGGTCCTGGTCGAGGTCGGCCAGCAACGCGTCGACATACGCTTCTTCCGGCAGCACGGGGCTGGCAGTGTGGGAGTTGAAGTCGCAATAGGGGCATTTGCGTACGCACCACGGAATGTGGATGTACAGCGCCAAGGGCGGCAGCACCGGCAGGGCCGTCCGAGGCGATTGCGCATCGCCGCCGAAAATCAGTGGCGATGCAGACGATTCACGGGTCATTTCAAGCCCAGACGCTGGCGCAGCAGATCCATTGCACGGGCGCGGTGGCTGATCTGGTTCTTGTCGGCCGGGGTCAACTCGGCGCTGGAGCAATCGCGCTCCGGCACCCAGAACAGCGGGTCATAGCCAAAACCGTGTTCGCCGCTGGCCTGGGTCAGGATGCGCCCGTGCCATAGGCCTTCGCAGAGGATCGGCAGCGGATCATCGGCGTGACGCACCAGCGCCAGTACGCAGACAAACTGAGCGCCGCGATCAGCTTCCGGCACGTCTTTCAGCGCGTCCAGCAGCTTGGCGTTGTTTGCTGCATCGCCCTTGCCGTCGGCATAACGGGCCGAGTAGATACCCGGCGCGCCGCCAAGGAAATCCACCGCCAGCCCGGAATCGTCGGCCAGCGCCGGCAGGCCGGAGATGCGCGCGGCATTGCGGGCCTTGAGGATGGCGTTCTCGACGAACGACAGGCCGGTTTCTTCAGGCTCGATGCTGCTGAATTCGCCGATCGAGCGCAGTTGCACCGATTGGCCGAGCATGGCCTGGAGTTCCTTGAGTTTGCCGGCGTTATGGCTGGCCAATACGAGTTGCGTGAAGTTGATCATTGGCCGGGGAATAGCTCTTGGTTGAAGTTGATGGTGTTGATTTTGTCACCGGTCTGCACCTTGATCTCGAAGGTGCGGGTTTCCTGCTGGGGCACCGGGTACTGGGCGATGTAGTAAATCGCACCTTGTTCGGTGACCTGCTTGAAGTTCAGCGGCACGCTTTGGCTGGTCAGGTCTTTGACCGCACCGCTGACCTGCGCGATCAACGGCTTGCCGTCCTTGATCACCGAAATGTTGATCACGCCCTGATTCTTGCTGCGGATCAGTTCAGCCGACTTGGCGATGTCCGGCGTCAGGAAGGTGGAGTTGAAGGTGTTGTAGTGCACGGTGACGTCGCCGAAAGTTTCCTTGCGCTCGCCTTTGATGGCGTCGGCGGCCACGGCGGTGACGCTCAGGCAGGCAGTAAGTAAAAACAGCGTTAGACGACCCATGATCGTTCTCCTCGAAATGTGGTGAGTCAGACCGCGACCTTGTGGTCTGCAAGCCCCGGGCTGCTGACGCGGTAAATACCGATCTCACCTAACAGATTAGGCCATAGCTTACTGGCCCACCCGTGCCGATGCTGTTGATCCACGGCAAGCCGATCTATGACCTTGGCTTCACGTTCGCGACACAAGGCTTCAAAGTCCGCGAAGGTACAGAAGTGGATGTTCGGCGTGTTGTACCAGGTGTAGGGCAGGAACTCGGAGACCGGCATCCGTCCCTTGCTCGCCAGGTACCAGCGGCAACGCCAGTGACCGAAGTTGGGAAAGGTGATGATGCACTGGCGACCGACCCGCAGCATTTCATCGAGGATCTTGTCCGGGTAATGCACCGCTTGCAGCGCCTGGGTCATGACCACGACATCAAAGCTGTTGCTGGCGAAGTTTCCCAGGCCCTTGTCCAGGTCCTGCTCGATGACGTTGATGCCTTTGGCCACGCACTCGGCGATGTTGTTCGCGTCGTTTTCCAGGCCATAACCGGTGACTTGCTTGTTGTCGCGCAGCCAGGTCAGCAGTTCGCCGTCGCCGCAACCGAGGTCGAGCACGCGGCTACCGGCGGGGATCCATTCCTGGATGATTTCCAGATCAGCTCTCATGGCTATCTCACAACGTAATGCGGTTCATGTAGTTGCCGAACGCCTGCAAGTAACGCGGGATCGGAATCAGGAAGGCGTCGTGGCCTTGCGGCGCGTCGATTTCCAGATAGCAGACGTCCTTGCGCGCGGCCATCAGTGCGTCCACCAGTTCCCGCGAGCGGGCAGGCGAGAAGCGCCAGTCGGTGGTGAACGACATCACGCAGAATTTCGCTGTGGCGTTTTCGAAGGTTTTTGCCAGGTTATCGTCGAAGTTGGCTGCCGGATCGAAGTAGTCCAGGGCCTTGGTCATCAACAGATAAGTGTTGGCATCAAAGCGTCCGGAGAATTCTTCGCCTTGATAACGCAGGTAGCTCTCGACCTGGAACTCGACGCTGTGGAAGTCGTAGTTGAGCTTTTCGCTTTTCAGACCGCGACCGAATTTCTCGCCCATGGAGTCATCGGACAGGTACGTAATGTGCCCGACCATCCGCGCCAGCATCAGCCCGCGCTTGGGGATCACGCCATGTTCCTGGAACGAACCGCCGTGAAATTCCGGGTCGGTGAGGATGGCCTGGCGCGCCACTTCGTTGAAGGCGATGTTCTGCGCCGACAGTTTGGGAGCCGAGGCGATGGCCAGGCAGTGACGCACACGATCCGGATAGGTGATGGTCCACTGCAAGGCCTGCATGCCACCGAGGCTGCCACCGATGACCGCGGCCCATTGGCCGATGCCCAGCAGATCCGCCAGGCGTGCCTGACTGTGCACCCAGTCTTCAACGGTCAGCACCGGGAAGTCGGCACCGAACGGCTTGCCGGTGTCCGGGTTGATGCTGCTCGGGCCGGTAGAGCCATTGCAACCGCCGAGGTTGTTCAGGCTGACCACGAAGAACTTGCTGGTATCGATGGGCTTGCCGGGGCCGATGCAACTGTCCCACCAGCCGGGTTTGCGGTCGTCGGTGCTGTGATAGCCCGCCGCGTGGTGGTGGCCGGACAAGGCGTGGCAGATCAGCACGGCGTTGCTCGCCGTGGCGTTCAGCGTGCCGTAGGTTTCGTAAATCAGGTCATAGGCTGGAAGCGAACGACCGCAGGCCAACGCCAGGGGTTCGCTGAAGTGCGCCACTTGCGGCGTCACCAGACCAACAGAATCGGGGGGAAAGGCAGCTGGCATCGACCCTGCTCTCATTGAAATGAGGCGTAAGTCTAAAGACCAGTGGGGTTAGCAGCAAGCAAAGGCCGGGCCTTATTGTTTCCCTGTCAGACCGAGGCGCTACCATCGCCAGCATGCCGGCTCCTACAGGGGAACGCGTACCCTTGTAGGAGCCGGCTTGCTGCAATGAACGATAACGCGGTCTTAGATCAGCCCGAACAATTCTTTCGGCATCAGCGCGTAGTAAGCCAGGCGCGGGATCAGCCAGCTTTGCAGCAATTGCAGCACAATGAACGCGAAAATCGGCGAGATATCGAGGCCGCCCAGGTTCGGGATGATCCGGCGGAACGGCGCGAGGACCGGCTCGGTGATCTGCTGGACCAGTTCCGCGCCCGGGTTGTGGCTGCCCGGTGCGACCCAGGACAGGATCACACTGATGATCATCGCCCAGAACAGGATCTTCAAAAACAGCGCGAAGATGCCGATCAGTGCCCAAGGCACCAGGAGCAACACGTCAACCGAGTAGCCGCTGAGCAGCAGGATCACCGCGAACAGCACCATTTGCACCAGCAGCGCCAGCACCAGCGACGACATGTCCAGGCCGAACATGCTCGGGATTACCCGGCGCAGTGGCTTGAGCAGCGGCTGAGTGGCCTTCACGGCGAACTGGCAGAGCGGGTTGTAAAAGTTGGCGCGCACCAGTTGCAGGATGAAGCGCAACAGCACGATCAGCAGATACAGGCTGCCCAGGGTTTGAATCACAAAAATGGCAGCGTCATTGAGTCCGAGCATTATTGATTCCTTATTAAGAGCTGATTAGCGGCCAAGTTGCTCAGCCATCTCGGCGGAGCGGTGCGCGGCGGCGCCCAGTGCTTGTTCTACCAGAGCTTCGAAACCGTTGGCCTGGAAAGATTTGATGGCGGCTTCCGTGGTGCCCGCAGGCGAGGTCACGCGGCGACGCAGTTCAGCGGCGTCGACGTCACTGGACACCGCCATGTGCGCGGCGCCCAAAGCGGTTTGCAGGGTCAACTGCGCGGCGATGTCCGCTGGCAGGCCGAGTTTCACGCCAGCGGCGGTCATCGCCTCGATCAGCAGGAAGAAGTAGGCCGGGCCGGAACCGGAAACGGCAGTAACCGCATCCAGTTGCTGCTCTTCGTTCAGCCACAGGGCGATGCCGACCGCAGACAACAGTTCCTGGGCTTGCTGGCGTTGTTCGGCCGTCACTTCGGCGGTGGCGAACAAGCCGCTCACACCCTGGCGCAACAGGGCTGGCGTGTTGGGCATGCAACGTACGATGGGCTGGGCACCGAGCCAGTTGTTCATGCTGGCGCAGGTGATGCCGGCGGCAATCGAAACCACCAGTTGCCCTGGCTTCAGGTTCGGGCGAATGGCTTCGCACACGGCTTTCATCGCTTGTGGCTTGACCGCCAGCACGACGACGTCTGCACCTTCGACGGCCTGGGCATTGTCGGCGAACACTTCGATGCCATGCTCGGCGCTCACGCGGGCGCGGGTTTCTTCGCCCGGATCGCTGGCGCGGATCTGCGCCGCGTCCAGACCTTTGGCCCGCAGGCCACCGATCAGGCTGGCGGCCATGTTGCCGGCACCGATAAAGGCAATACGCGTCTTGCTCATGTCAGGTCCTTATAAAGAAGAGAGTCAGCCATGGGTTATGGCCTGTCGTAATCGCGGGCGCCAAACAGCGCGGTACCGATCCGCACCCAGGTGGCGCCTTGGGCGATGGCCGACTCAAGGTCGTGGCTCATGCCCATGGAAAGTGTGTCGAGTGGCAGGTTCAGGCTGGCTTGCAGGCGCTGCACGGCAGCAAAAGCGGCATCCTGGGCGGCGCGATCTTCAGTCGGCTCGGGGATCGCCATCAGGCCGCGCAATGTCAGGCGCGGCAGGGCGCTGATGGCGTTGGCCAGGGCTGGCAGATCGGCCGGGGTGCAGCCGGATTTACTGGCTTCACCGCTGACGTTGACCTGAATGCAGATGTTCAGCGGCGGCAAATCGGCAGGGCGTTGTTCGGACAAGCGTTGTGCGATTTTCAGACGATCCACGGAATGCACCCAATCGAAATGCTCGGCAATAGCGCGAGTCTTGTTCGATTGAATGGGGCCGATGAAGTGCCAGATCAAGGGTAGGTCGGCCAGTTCGAGCTGTTTGCCCAAGGCCTCTTGCAGATAGTTCTCGCCAAAGTCGCACAGTCCGGCGGCATAAGCTTCGCGTAGGGCCTGTGCGGGTTTGGTCTTGCTCACGGCCAGCAGCTGGACGCTGTTTTCGGCGCGGTTGGCGGCAAGTGTTGCCGCGTGTATGCGCGAACTAACCAGTTGAATGTTGTCTGCTATGGTGGACATCAAGAGGCGCCAGCGGTCTGAAGGTTCGCGGCATTCTACTGGAATTGAGAGACGCTATGGATATCACTGAACTGCTCGCGTTCAGCGCCAAACAGGGCGCATCCGACCTGCACCTGTCAGCCGGCCTGCCGCCGATGATCAGGGTTGATGGCGATGTACGGCGGATCAATCTGCCGGCACTGGACCACAAGCAAGTGCAGGCGTTGATCTACGACATCATGAACGACACCCAGCGCGTCGACTTCGAAAAACACCTGGAAACCGACTTTTCCTTTGATGTGCCCGGCGTGGCGCGTTTTCGGGTCAACGCGTTCAACCAGAGTCGCGGCGCGGGCGCGGTGTTCCGCACGATCCCGTCCAGAGTCCTGACCATGGATGAACTGGGCATGGGCGAGGTGTTTCGCAAGATGACCGACGCGCCTCGTGGCCTGGTGCTGGTCACCGGCCCGACCGGTTCTGGCAAGTCCACCACGCTGGCGGCGATGATCGATTACCTGAACAACCATCGCCATCACCACATCCTCACCATCGAAGACCCGATCGAGTTCGTCCACGAATCGCGCAAATGCCTGATCAATCAGCGGGAAGTGCACCGCGACACCCGCAGTTTCGCCACGGCCCTGCGCTCGGCGCTGCGAGAAGACCCGGACGTGATTCTGGTGGGAGAGATGCGAGATCTGGAAACCATTCGCCTTGCACTGACCGCAGCCGAAACCGGCCACTTGGTGTTCGGCACGCTGCACACCACCTCGGCGGCGAAAACCATCGACCGGATCGTCGACGTATTTCCCGGGGACGAGAAGTCCATGGTGCGCTCGATGTTGTCCGAGTCGTTGCTGGCGGTGGTGTCGCAGACACTGGTGAAAAAGATCGGCGGCGGGCGCATTGCCGCTCACGAGATCATGCTGGGAACATCGGCGATTCGTAATCTGATCCGCGAAGACAAGGTGGCGCAGATGTACTCGTCGATCCAGTCGGGTGGGTCGTTGGGGATGCAGACGCTGGATATGGGCTTGAAGGATTTGGTGACCAAGGGCTTGGTCAGTCGGGAGCATGCGCGGGAGAAGGCGCGGTCACCGGATGGGTTTTGAGGATTGGAATGCTGCCTGTGGCGAGGGAGCTTGCTCCCGCTGGGTTGCGAAGCAGCCCCAAAAAAAGGGAGCGCTGCGCACTCCAGCGGGAGCAAGCTCCCTCGCCACAAGCGCCCGCCTCAGAGGACGGGCGGTTTCAGATCAGCGCTGAACGACCCGCAACGCGTTCTGTTCTTTCGGCAGAACCCGCTTGGCCACTACGTAGTGCTTTTCCCAATACGGTTTCTTCAAGGTGTCGATGGTCACCGACTTGCCACGACGTGGTGCGTGGATGAAGCGGTCGTTGCCCAGGTAGATGGCAACGTGGTTGACTCGACGACTCTTGATGTTGAAGAAAATCAGGTCGCCAGGCTTCAGGTCATCGCGATCGACTTTCTCGCCGTGACCGCTGGCCATGGCATTGGACGTACGTGGCAGGTCAAAGGTAGCGTCGTTGAACGCGTACTTCACCAGGCCGCTGCAGTCGAAGCCTTTGCTCGGGCTGCTGCCGCCCCAGCGGTACGGCGTACCGAGGACGTTGACGGCGCGGCTCAGCACATTGCTGCTTTCCTTGGTGGCCATTGGCGGCACCAGGCTGCTTTTGCTGACCAGCTCAGGAGCGGTTCTGACTGCTTTTTTGCTTTTGCTCGAAGGAGCGGAAGCATGGGATTTTGGGGTGTAACCATTAACGTTTGGAAGACGTTGCTCACGATTGGTGGCGTGGGCGGCCAGTGGCATCAAAAGGCAAATGGTTAGCCATGTCTTGAAAAATGAACGCATTAGGCAAGGCTCGAATAGGTGAACGCGCAACTTTATAACAGCTTTTTCCGCCCTTCCGAGGCCGTTGGTCGATTGAACCTGGAGGTCAACGGAACCAAATAAGCGGCAAACGGACGCAATTGTCGGACAGAAGTCAGGTGGTATAAGGCTTTGACGGAAGTGAAGGTAACATTTGCCGTATGTCGGGTGCATGTAAAAAAGTCACAAAGAATTCAAGAATATTTATCTATCGTGTGAATCGAGGTCATCCATGAACACCTATCAACCCCCCGTTCCGTATCAGGACACCCACAGCAAAGTGATCGGATATTTGCTGTGGATTTTCGGTTTCACCGGCGCTCACCGGTTTTATTACGGCAAGCCGGTGACCGGGACGATCTGGTTTTTCACCTTCGGACTGCTGGGGATTGGCTGGTTGATCGACCTGTTCCTGATCCCTGCCATGGACCGTGAAGCGGACCTGCGTTTTACCGCCGGACCAATCGAATACAACGTGGCGTGGATTCTGCTGACGTTCCTGGGTGTGTTCGGCGTGCACCGGATGTATCAGGGCAAGTGGATCAGCGGTTTGCTGTACCTGCTGACGGGCGGGTTGTTCTTCCTGGGAGTGTTGTATGACTTCTGGACGCTGAATGATCAGGTCTCGGTGCGTAACGCGCAAAACAGAGGCGCCTTCCAGTAAGTTGTGGCGAGGGAGCTTGCTCCCGCTGGACTGCGTAGCAGGCCCATCTTGAGGCCGCTGCGCGCCCTGGCGGGAGCAAGCTCCTTCGCCACAGGGTCTTAAGCCTGGTGGCTGATCCGCCCATCCACCAGGGTGTAGCGCACCAAACCCGGCAAACTGTGCCCAATGAACGGGCAGTTCTCGCCCTTGGATAGCCAGGTTTCACCGGCCACGGTCGAGGCTGCCGGGTCGAACAGCACGATGTCCGCCGCGCCACCGACTGCCAGCTTGCCTGCCGGCAGGCGCAAGGCCTCGGCAGGACCGGCGCCGAGGCGGGCCAGCAGAGTTGGCAAGTCCAGCAAACCGTCTTCCACCAGCGTCATTGCCAATGGCAAAAGCAGCTCAACACTGCTGATGCCCGGCTCGGTCGCGCCGAACGGCGCCAGTTTGGCATCGCGTTCGTGGGGTTGGTGATGGCTGGAAATCGCCGAAACCACGCCCGACTTCACTGCCGCACGCAGACCATCGCGGTCGGCGCGGGTGCGCAGGGGTGGCTGGACGTGATAGAGGCTGCTGAAGTCGATCAGCGCTTCGTCGGTCAGGATCAGTTGATACAGCGCCACATCCGCCGTGACTTTCAGGCCACGTGCCTGCGCCTGGGCGATCAGGGCCACGCCGCGAGCGCTGGTCAGCTGGCTGAAATGCGCGCGTACGCCGCTTTGCTCGACCAGCAACAGGTCGCGGGCCAGGGCCACGGTTTCGGCGGTTTCCGGAATGCCCGGCAGACCGAGGAAACTGGCGGTCGGGCCTTCATGGGCCAGGCCGCCTTCGGCCAGATCATGATCCTGGGAGTTGAAAATCACTGTCAGGTCGAAGGTCGCCGCATATTCCAGCGCCCGGCACAGGGTGCGGGTGTTGCGGAAGCTCTCCAGGCCATTGCCGAAGGCCACGCAACCGGCATCGCGCAACGCGACCAGTTCGGCCAGTTGTTCGCCGTCCAGGCCTTTGCTCAGGGCGCCAATCGGGAAGACTTTGGCGTTGCCGGCCTCGCGGGCGCGGTCGAGGATCAGTTCGGCCACGGCCGAGGTGTCCAGCACCGGTTTGGTTTTCGGTGGGCAGCACAGGCTAGTGACACCGCCGGCCGCTGCGGCACGGGTTTCGCTGATGATCGAGCCTTTGCGGCTGTAGCCCGGCTCGCGCAGGGCGACGTTGAGGTCGACCAGGCCCGGGGCGGCCACCAGGCCTGTGGCATCGATGGTGTCGACGGCGACAAAACCGGCCGGTGCGGCGCCAAGGGCGACGATCTTGCAGGCTTCAATGTGAATATCGGTGACTTGATCCAGGCCGCTGGCCGGGTCGATGACGCGTGCGCCGAGAATGCTGAGCTTCACTGAACGTTCTCCTGCTCGAATTGGCGCTGGGCTGTCTGCCCGCTCATGGCCATGGACAGCACGGCCATACGGATTGCGATGCCGTAGGTCACTTGGTTGAGAATCACCGAGTGCGGACCGTCGGCCACCGCTGACTCGATCTCCACCCCCCGGTTGATCGGCCCCGGGTGCATGACGATGGCATCGGGTTTGGCGCCGGCCAGGCGTGCGGTGGTCAGGCCGAACAGGCGGTAGAACTCGCCTTCGCTTGGCAGCAGGCCGCCGGTCATGCGTTCACGCTGCAGGCGCAACATGATCACCACGTCGACGTCTTTCAGGCCTTCGGTCATGTCGGTGTAGACCTTCACGCCGTATTGCTCGATGCCGATCGGCAGCAGGGTTTTCGGCGCGATCACGCGGATGTCCGGGCAGCCAAGGGTTTTCAGGGCCAGCATGTTCGAGCGTGCGACCCGCGAGTGCAGGATGTCGCCGACAATGGCCACCGAAAGGTTTTCGAAGCCGCCCTTGTGCCGGCGGATGGTCAGCATGTCGAGCATGCCCTGGGTCGGGTGCGCGTGACGGCCGTCGCCGCCGTTGATGATCGCCACTTGCGGGCAGACATGTTCGGCGATGAAGTGCGCGGCACCGGAATCACCGTGACGCACAACGAACATGTCGGCGGCCATGGCTTCGAGGTTGCGCAGGGTGTCGAGCAGGGTTTCCCCCTTGCTCGCCGACGATGTCGACACGTTCAGGGTGATCACGTCTGCCGACAAGCGCTGGGCCGCCAGTTCGAAGGTGGTGCGGGTGCGGGTCGAGTTCTCGAAGAACACGTTGCACACGGTCTTGCCGCGCAGCAACGGGACTTTCTTAACGGCCCGGGCGCCGACTTCGAGGAAGGAGTCGGCAGTGTCGAGGATTTCCGTCAGCAACTCGCGGCGCAGACCGTCGAGCGAGAGGAAGTGGCGCAGCTGGCCCTGATCATTGAGCTGCAGCGGGCGCTTGGTGTCTAGAGGCGTCATCGCGAGGGGGACTCTCAATAGGGCAAATTAAAGGGCAAGGTCTTGCAGTTCGAGCGCAAGCTCCGGGCCGGACAGTTTCACGCGTTCGTGGGCGGCCAGCGACAGGGTCGCGCCGAGCACGTTCGGGCGGATCGGCAGCTCGCCGGCATCCAGGTCCAGCAGGCACACCAGCGTCACGCTGGCCGGGCGTCCGTAGTCGAACAGTTCGTTCATGGCGGCGCGGATGGTGCGCCCGCTCATCAATACGTCATCGATCAGCACCAGGTGCTGGCCTTCGATTTCGAACGGCAGGGCCGATGGGCGCACTTGCGGGTGCAGGCCGTTCTGGCTGAAATCGTCGCGGTAGAAGGATACGTCGAGGGTGCCAAGAGGTTCCGCGCTGCCCAGCTCTTTGAGCAAGGCTTGGGCGACCCAGACGCCGCCGGTACGGATACCGATGTAACGCGGTTCGCTGATACCCCGGTGTTCCAGGTGTGCCTTGAGATCAGTTGCCATCTGGCTGATCAGTTCGGCGGGATTGGGCAGGCTCATGGTTGCTCCTTCTTGGGCCCGAGGCGGCTTGTGCTTGAGGTGGCTCGGGTTGTTACTAAAAGAGCCGCTTCGCGACTCTTCAGGATTGGGTATATCAGGATTCGAACAGCGCGCCATTTTCGTCGAGCCAGCCTTGCAATAGCAGGGCGGCGGCGATGGCATCGACCGGGTTGTCACGGTAACTGCCTTTTTGTCCGCCGCGATCACGTCGTTCACCTTTGGCTTCGAAGGTGGTCAGGCGCTCATCGTGGGTATAGAAGGGCAGGTTGAAGCGGCCGTTGAGGCGGCGGGCGAATTTTTCCGCCCGCAGGCACATGTCGCTGGGGGTGCCGTCCATGTTCAACGGCAGGCCGACCACCACGGCGTCGGGCTTCCACTCTTTAATCAGGGCTTCGACCTGATCCCAGTCGGGGATGCCATTCTGCGCTTTCAATGTGCACAGCTCGCGGGCCTGGCCGGTAATCACCTGGCCAACCGCGACGCCGATCTGTTTGGTGCCGTAGTCGAATCCGAGAATCAACCGCAGGGCCATCAGGCGTGCCCCGCCTGGCTGGTCAACAGGCTGAGGTTGACGCCCAGGTGCCTGGCGGCCGCTTCCAGGCGCAGTTCACTGCTGGTGTTGAACAGAATGTCGGCGTCGAACGGGCAGGTCAGCCAGGCGTTTTGCGCCAGTTCGGCTTCCAGCTGCCCGGCTTCCCAGCCGGCATAACCGAGGGCGATCAGGCTTTTCGCTGGGCCCACGCCATCGGCGATGGCGAACAGCACGTCCTGTGACGTCGACAGCGAGAGCTCGCCTTCCAGATCAACGGTCGCCTGAAAGGTTTTCCCCGACGGATGCAGGACAAAGCCGCGATCGGTCTGCACCGGCCCGCCGATGAAGATCGGCACATGCTGGCAGAGGACCGGCGGTTCGATATCGGGGCGTAATTGCTCGAGGATGTCGGCCAGGTTCAGGTCTTGCGGGCGGTTGACCACCAGCCCCATGGCACCGTTGGCCGTGTGCTCGACGATGTAGGTCAAGGTGTGCGCAAAGTTCGGGTCGGCCATGTGAGGCATGGCGATCAGGAATTGATGCTTGAGGTAGCTGGGGCTGACGTTTTTCATGAGCGCTAGTGTGGCGTTGGAGGGGCGAACTGACAAGCTGGGGATGTGTAGGAAATGCCGCAAATGTCGGGAATCGATTCACAACCCTGTGGTGGTCAATTACTGGAAAGCCTGTCCCCTCGGGCAAACTTCCACGTGCGGATGATTTCCAGCCGGTCGATATCCGACAAATCCCCGGTAAACGGTGCAAACGGCGCCGCCAGTCGCACAATGCGCTGGGCTGCCTGATCCAGCAGCGGCTGGCCGGAAGACTCCAGCACCAACACTTCATACAGCGAGCCATCGCGGTTGATCGACACCATCAGGCGCAAATTGCCGTAAATCTGTTTACGCCGGGCTTCGTCCGGATAGTTGAGGTTGCCGATGCGCTCGACCTTCTTGCGCCATTCGTCCTTGTACCAGGCACCCTTGTCTTTCATCGTCGAGGCAGCGCTCAGGCGGTGGATGCGCGGGCGTTTGGCGTACAGCTGTTGTTCCAGGGCCAGCTCCGCTTCCAGGCTGGCGATGTCGCTGGACAGCTGTTCAGTGTCGAATGTCGGCGCGGCCACCGCAGGTTTGGTGACAGGCTTGGGTTCTTCGGTTTTGGCAGGGGCTTTCTTCGGCTTCGGCGCGACGGTGGTCACGGCAGCCTTGGGCGCGGCTTCCTGCTGTTCAGGCTTGGCCGCTGGCGGTGGCGTGACTTTTTGCACCTTGTTGTCCTGGAAAGGCGCGACCTCGGTGGTCTTGGGGATCGCCTTTTTATCCAGTGTGCCGCTGCCCTGCTGATTTTCCTGGGCGAGGAAGTCAGCCTTTTCAGGCTTCTTTTCGCTTTTGAACGTGGCGAGGGTGATTTCCAGGGTTTTGCTGATCTGTTTGGGCTCGACCACCGCGAACCCGACGCCCAACAGCAGGGCCAAGTGAATCAAGGCCGCCAGAAACAGGGTAAAACCGAGGCGATCGGCCGGGCGCACGCCACGGTGGGCGAGTTCAGCAGGCAGATCGGACGGGAGGGTCATGACAAGGAAACCAACATCGCGTTTTCACAGGCCGCGCATGATAACGCAATGTTGGTTTGGCTTTTCAACGTGCCTTGAGCTTCTGATCGATGGCATCCATCAGCATGCCGCCAATGTCGGTGCCGAAGGCATTATCGATCTCGCGGATGCAGGTCGGGCTGGTGACGTTGATTTCCGTCAGGTGTTCGCCGATCACGTCGAGGCCGACGAACAGCAGGCCTTTTTCGCGCAGGGTCGGGCCGACTTGTGCGGCAATCCAGCGATCTTTGTCGGTCAATGGACGGGCTTCGCCACGGCCACCGGCAGCGAGGTTGCCACGGGTTTCGCCAGCCGCGGGAATGCGCGCCAGGCAGTAATCCACCGGTTCGCCGTCGATCATCAGGATGCGTTTGTCGCCATCGACGATGGCCGGCAGGTAGCCCTGGATCATGATTTGCTGCTGGCCATGCAGGGTCAGCGTTTCGAGGATCACCGAGAGGTTCGGGTGGCCGGCGGTGTGACGGAAGATCGAGGATCCGCCCATGCCGTCCAGCGGCTTGAGAATCACGTCGCCATGATGGTCGGCGAATTCGCGCAGTACGTCAGGGCGACGGCTGACGATGGTCGGTGGCGTGCACTGCGGGAACAGCGTTGCGAACAGTTTTTCGTTGCAGTCGCGCAGGCTTTGCGGCTTGTTGACCACCAGTACGCCAGCGCTCTCGGCCTGTTCCAGCAGATAGGTGGAGTAGACGAACTCCATGTCGAACGGTGGATCCTTGCGCATCAGGATCACATGCAGATCGCTCAGCAGCGAGTCTTGCTCGGCACCCAATTCGAACCATTTTTCCGGGTTGGCGAACACTTGCAGCGGACGCATCCGCGCCCGAGCCTGACCTTCGGCCTGGTACAGGTCGCGCTGTTCCATATAGAACAGTTCCCAGCCACGCTTCTGCGCGGCCAGCAGCATGGCCAGCGAGCTATCCTTTTTATAGGAGATGCTGGCGATAGGGTCCATGACAATCCCGACGCGAACGCTCATGGGGTTTTCCTCGAAATGGGGGTGGCTTGATAGCGATCAAAAAGTGGCGTCAGAGTGGCGCTGAGCGGGTTCCCGGTCAAGGAAAAACCACCGCGCCGGTCGGCCGATAGATTGGTGCTGGAGACTGTGCTAAAAAGACTGCCTAGTGATGCTGGCCCTTGCGTATCAAGGGTTTCGAGCCGCCGTTAACCGGCAAACGGACAAATTGATTCACAAAGGCGACGGTAGAGCATTTATGGAACAGCACCCCAGCGCCTTGAAGGTCATGGTGATCGATGATTCGAAGACGATTCGCCGCACCGCCGAAACGCTGTTGAAAAACGTGGGTTGTGAGGTCATCACGGCCATCGACGGTTTCGATGCCCTGGCCAAGATCGCCGACAATCATCCCGGCATCATCTTTGTCGACATCATGATGCCGCGTCTGGATGGCTATCAGACCTGCGCTTTAATCAAGAACAACAGTGCGTTCAAGTCCACGCCAGTGATAATGCTGTCGTCCAAGGACGGGCTGTTCGACAAGGCCAAGGGGCGCATCGTCGGCTCCGACCAGTTTTTGACCAAACCTTTCAGCAAGGAAGAACTGCTGAACGCGATCCAGGCCCACGTTCCGGGCTTCGCCGCCGTTTTGCCGCAGTAAGACACCTACAGTGACGCTCGGCCAACGGGCCTTGCGTCGACAAGAATGGGGAAGACCATGGCACGTATTCTGATCGTCGATGATTCGCCGACTGAAATGTACAAATTGACCGGCATGCTGGAAAAGCACGGCCATGAAGTATTGAAAGCTGAAAATGGCGCCGACGGCGTGGCCCTGGCCCGCCAGGAAAAACCCGACGCCGTGCTGATGGACATCGTCATGCCCGGCCTCAACGGATTCCAGGCCACCCGTCAGCTGACCAAAGACCCGGAAACCGGGCACATCCCGGTGATCATCATCACCACCAAGGATCAGGACACCGACAAGGTCTGGGGCACGCGCCAAGGCGCCAAGGATTACCTGACCAAACCGGTGGATGAAGAAACCCTGCTTAAAACCCTGAACAACGTGCTGGCCGGTTGATCGTCCGGCCATGACCGAGTCGCTGACGGCTTTTGAACTGCTGCTGCAGATCGACCAGCGCTGTCGCTTGCTGGCGGCTGACTTGCCGTCCCAGCCGACCCGGCAGAACAGTTGGAGCGGCATCGGTTTTCGCTTGGGTGAGTACTGGTACGTCGCGCCGATGGGTGAGGTCAGTGAAGTGTTGCATGAGCCGCGCTTCACCCAGGTGCCGGGGGTCAAGCCTTGGGTCAAGGGCGTCGCCAATCTGCGTGGACGCCTGCTGCCGATCATGGACCTGTGTGCCTTCCTTGGACACGAACTGTCGGTGGCGCGCCGCCAGCGGCGAGTGCTGGTGGTGGAGCATCAGGACGTGTTCGCCGGGCTGATGGTCGATGAGGTGTTCGGCCTTCAGCACTTCGCCCAGGGGAGTCTGGAGCCTGTTGCGGCCAATGCGGTTCAAGGCCCCATGGCGGCGTTTGTCGAAGGCTGCTTTGAGGGCGAACAGACCTGGTGGGTATTCAGCCCGTTTGCGCTGGCGCGGTCGCAGGGGTTCATGAATATCGCGGTGTAAACCTGGCTTTTTGTAGGCGCGAGCCTGCTCGCTCCTACAGGGGGCTTCGGCAAGGTTCAAAAGGTGTGGTTTAACAGGCGAAGACCGATGATAAAAGCAAAAACAGGCAAGCCAATGGAAGGGTCGCGCAGTCGGTCGCAGATCATCGTGCTGTTCATCGCGCTGATCATCTTCATCATGCTGTTGTTCGCCAACTTCGCGTACCTCAACACCCAGGCCACCTACGACAAACAGTACATCGGCCACGCCGGTGAGCTGCGCGTGCTGTCCCAGCGCATTGCCAAGAACGCCACCGAAGCCGCCGCCGGCAAGGCTGAGGCGTTCAAGTTGCTCAGCGATGCGCGCAACGATTTTGCCCAGCGCTGGAGCTATCTGAAGAAAGGCGACCCGTCCACCGGCCTGCCTCCCGCACCGGCCACCGTGCGCCCGGAAATGCGCGCCGTGCAGTTGGACTGGGAGCGCCTGCTGAAAAATACCGACGCCATTCTCTCAAGCGAACAGACCGTGCTGTCACTGCATCAGGTCGCCGCGACCCTGGCCGAAACCGTCCCGCAGTTGCAGGTCGAGTACGAGAAAGTGGTGGAAATCCTCCTGCAACGCGGCGCGCCTGCGGCGCAGGTGGCGATGGCCCAGCGTCAATCGTTGCTGGCCGAGCGAATTCTCGGCGCCGTCAACACGGTGCTGTCGGGTGATGAGAGTTCGCAGCAGGCGGCCGACGCTTTCGGTCGCGATGCGGCGCGTTTCGGCCAGGTGCTCAATGGCATGCTCCAGGGCAACCCGGCGCTGAAAGTCAGCCAGGTCGAGGACCGTGACGCGCGCGCGCGGCTGATCGAGATTTCCGAGCTGTTCGAGTTTGTCTCCGGTTCCGTCGATGAAATCCTCGAAACCTCGCCCGAACTGTTCAAGGTTCGAGAGTCCGCCACCCATATTTTCAGCCTGTCGCAAACCCTGCTCGATGAAGCTTCGCACCTGGCCAGTGGTTTCGAAAACCTCGCCGGCGGGCGCGACACCGATACCATCGGCGGTTATGTGCTGGGCCTGGCGGCACTGATGTCGATCATCCTCATCGGCCTGGTGATGGTGCGTGAAACCAATCGGCAGCTGCGGGAAACCGCCGAGAAAAACGAACGTAACCAGAACGCGATCATGCGTTTGCTCGATGAGATCGAGGACCTGGCCGACGGCGACCTGACCGTGACCGCTTCGGTGACTGAGGATTTCACCGGCACCATCGCCGACTCGATCAACTATTCCGTGGACCAGCTGCGTGATCTGGTCGCCACGATCAACCTCACTGCCGGACAAGTCGCCGCCGCCGTACAGGAAACCCAGGCCACCGCCATGCACCTGGCGCAGGCTTCCGAGCATCAGGCGCAGCAGATTTCCGAAGCGTCCACCGCGATCAACGACATGGCCCAGTCCATCGATCAGGTGTCCGCCAACGCCGCTGAGTCCTCGGCGGTGGCCGAGCGTTCGGTGGAAATCGCCAACAAGGGCAACGAGGTGGTGCACAACACCATCCACGGCATGGACAACATCCGTGAACAGATCCAGGACACCGCCAAGCGGATCAAGCGCCTGGGCGAGTCGTCCCAGGAAATCGGCGACATCGTCAGCCTGATCGATGACATTGCCGACCAGACCAACATCCTCGCGCTCAACGCGGCGATCCAGGCGTCCATGGCCGGTGATGCCGGGCGCGGTTTCGCGGTGGTCGCGGACGAGGTGCAACGCCTGGCCGAACGCTCATCGGCGGCCACACGCCAGATCGAAACCCTGGTGCGGGCGATTCAGACCGACACCAATGAAGCGGTGATTTCCATGGAGCAGACCACCACCGAAGTGGTGCGTGGTGCCCGTCTGGCGCAGGATGCCGGTGTGGCCCTGGAAGAAATCGAAGGTGTCTCGAAAACCCTGGCGGCACTGATCCAGAGTATTTCCAACGCGGCACAACAACAGACGTCGTCTGCCGGTCAGATTTCCCTGACGATGAACGTGATCCAGCAGATCACCACGCAGACTTCGTCCGGTTCCACCGCCACGGCCGAGAGCATCGGCAACCTGGCGAAAATGGCCAGCCAGTTGCGGCGCTCGGTGTCCGGGTTCACCTTGCCCGCCACCAGGGCGCAGGTGGCGGACAAAGCTTGAACCGGCCCAAGGGGCAGGCATCTTGAAAGAAGTGGGGACTGGAGTGGTTATGGGTGATCGGCACGACTATGTGGCCCTCGAGTGGGTCAAAGGCGAAATTGCCGAAACGCTGAAGCAGGCTCATCACGCGATCGAAACCCGGCTTGATGACCCGCAGGCGACACACGCCCTGAGCGAATGCCTGGCGTGCATCCATCAGGTGCACGGCAGTCTGCAGATGGTCGAATTCTACGGCGCGGCCCTGCTCGCCGAAGAAATGGAACAACTGGTCATGGCGTTGCAAGAAGGCCGCGTCAGTGACCTCGACGAAGCGCTGCACCTGATGCTTCAGGCACTGGGGCAACTGCCGATTTACCTGGACCGCGTGCAAGGCGCCCGCCGTGATTTGCCTTTGGTGGTGCTGCCGTTGATCAACGATTTGCGCAGTGCCCGGGGCGAGAGCCTGTTGTCGGAAACCAGTCTGTTCAGCCCGCAGTTGCCAGACCTGCCGCCCCTGTCTGAAGAAACCCTGGCGCTGCTGGAACCGGCTGAATTGCCAAGTGTGCTGCGCAAGTTGCGGCAGATGTTGCAGATGGCGCTGGTCGGCCTGTTGCGCGAGCAGGATGACGACACCCATCTCGGTTATCTGGCCAAAGTCTTCAGCCGTCTCGAAAGCTTGTGCGCTAACGCGCCGCTGAGCCCGCTGTGGCAGGTCACTTCGGCACTGGTCGAAGGCATGCGCGGTGGCGCCATCGCCAACAGTCCGGCGTTGCGCAGCCTGTTCAAGGATGCCGACAAAGAACTCAAGCGCCTGCTCGAACAGGGCATGCACGGCGTCAATCAGCCACCGCCAGCCGAGTTGCTCAAGAGTTTGCTGTTCTACATTGCCAAGGCCGAACACCCCACCGGGCAGATGCTGACCATGAAAGATCGCTACGGACTGGACGACGCGCTGCCCGACAGCGCGATGGTCGATGAAGAACGTGCACGGCTGGCCGGTCCCGACCGCGATGCGATGCGTTCGGTATTGGCCGCGTTGTGCGAAGAACTGGTGCGGGTCAAGGAGCGCCTCGACCTGTTCGTGCGCAGCGACCGGCAACACGCCTCCGATCTGGAAAGCCTGTTGGCACCCTTGCGACAAATCGCCGATACCCTGGCGGTGCTGGGGTTTGGTCAGCCGCGCAAAGTCATCATTGATCAACTGGCGGTGGTGCTGAGCCTCACCCAGGGCCAGCGCGAACCCGACGATGCGATCCTCATGGATGTCGCCGGAGCCTTGCTCTATGTGGAAGCCACGCTGGCCGGCATGGTTGGCACGGTGGAGCCCGAAAGCCAGGAAGACAGCCGCCTGCCGACCACCGATCTGACGCAGATCCACCAGATCGTGATCAAGGAAGCCCGCATCTGCCTGCAAGAGGCCAAGGACATGATCGTCGACTACATCGACGCCGACTGGGACCGTCAGCATTTACAGCCTCTGCCGGCGTTGCTGACCCAGGTGCGTGGCGCGTTGGCGATGATTCCGTTGAGCCGGGCGGCGAGCCTGATCGAAACCTGCAACCATTTCATCCGCGAACACCTGCTGCTTGATCCGGGGCAGCCGGGTTGGCAGGAGCTCGACAGCCTGGCCGACGTCATCACCAGCCTCGAATATTATCTGGAGCGCCTGAGCGATGATCCGCAAGCGCTTGGCGAACAGCTGCTCGACATCGCGGAAAAAAGCCTGGCATCGCTCGGCTTCTTCCCTAATGAAAAGCCCAGCGAACAGCAGGTGCCGGTGCTTGACGATGTGCTGAGCCCCAGCGAAGCGCAGGTCATGCAGCAACGTCAGGATCAGGATGCGCCGGCCATCGTCCAGACCCTCGCCGATGTGCTGGCCAGTCCGGTGTCGGCCCTTAACCCGCCCGCGCTGAGTACCCCCGGCAGCCTGTTGCCGCCGCCGTCTGGTGAAGAACCGGTGGACGACGAATTGCGGGAAGTCTTCCTCGAAGAAACCGATGAAGTCCTGGAAGTGCTTCGCGAATACCTGCCGCGCTGGTCGATCAACCCCGACAACCGTTCGGCCCTGAGTGAATTGCGCCGGGCATTTCATACCCTCAAGGGCAGTGGTCGCATGGTGCGTGCATTGGTCTTGGGCGAGCTGGCCTGGGCGGTGGAAAACCTGCTCAACCGTGTGCTCGAACAGAGTGTTGAGCCAGGTGCCACGGTGCAGCAACTGATCGGTGATGTGCTCAACCTGCTGCCGGAACTGGTGGCCGAATACGCCGCCAATGCGCAGCGTCAGCGCAACGATGTCGACCAATTGGCCGCGCGTGCCCATGCCCTGGCCAAGGGGCAGGAACCGGCCAGCGACGAAGACACCCAGGACGTCTCGGCCCTCGATCCGCTGTTACTGGAGATCTTTCGCAAAGAAGCCGAAAGCCATTTGAGCAGTCTCAATCGCTATCTCGATCAGGCAGCCGGGCACCTGCCGCTCCCGGCCAGTGACGAGTTGCAGCGAGCCTTGCATACCCTCAAGGGCAGTGCGTCGATGGCGGGGGTGTTGCCGATTGCCGAACTGGCCGCGCCGCTGGATCAACTGGCGCGCGAGTACAAGGCGCATCAGGTGGCGCTGGATCTGGATGAAGTCGACCTGTTGCTGGAAGCCGAAGGCTTGTTCCGACTGGGTTTGCGCCAACTGAGGACCGATCCGCTGGCGGAAATTCCACACGCCAAAGCATTGATCGAGCGGGCTCAGGCGATGCTGGCCGAGCGTCTGCAAAACCTCTCGAATGCGCCAAGCACCGGGCTGCGGGTCAAGCGTGATCCGCAGCTGATCAACAACTTCCTGGCCCAGGGCATGGACATCCTCCTGGACGCTGAAAGCCTGTTGCAGCGCTGGCAGCAGCATCCTGGCGAACGCCAGGAACTCAGTGCGCTGCTGGACGAGTTGACCACCCTCGGCGAAGGCGCGCACCTGGCCGACCTGCACCCGGTCGACGAACTCTGCGAGGCGTTGCTTGACCTTTATGGCGCCGTGGAAGAAAGCAGTCTGGCGGTCAGCGAAGCGTTCTTTCACGAGGCACAAAGTGCCCACGAAGCGTTGATCAACATGCTCGATGAACTGGCCGCCGGCCAGGAAGTCAGCCCGCAGCCGGAGCGGATTCGCGCCTTGCACGCGTTGCTTGACCAGAGCCTCGATCCCTCGGCCATGGGCCTGATTCGCAGTGACGGCAGCCGCACCCTGAGCATCCGCGATCTATCCGATGCCACTGCCGAACTGGCTCAGTCCACTTTGGCAGACCTGACGCCGACCACTGTGGGAGCTGGCTTGCCAGCGATAGACTCACAGGCGCCGCGTTCATCCAATGATAACGCGTCATCGTTAACGCCCATCGCTGGCAAGCCAGCTCCCACAGTGGCGCTGGACGACGAGATCGTCTCCATCTTCCTCGAAGAAGCGGTGGACATCCTCGACAGCGCGAACCAAGCCTTGCAGCGATGGTTGAACGACCCTCAAAACGCCGCACCGCTGTCGTCCCTGCAACGTGACCTGCATACCCTCAAGGGCGGCGCACGGATGGCCGAGGTCGAACCGGTCGGTGATCTGGCCCATGAGCTGGAAAGCCTTTACGAAGGGTTGGTGGATCGCCGCTACAGCCACAGCGATGTGCTGGTGCAATTGCTGCAAAACAGTCATGACCGTTTGGCACAACTGCTTGAGCAATTGCAGAACCATCAAGCACTGGGCGACCCGGGGCAGTTGATCGAGGCGATTCGCGCGTTCCGCCAAGGTCATGCCGCTCACGCCGAGGTGATCGAACCAACGGCCAGCAACGATTTGGCCCATCACGACAGCGAACTGCTGGACATCTTCCTCGAGGAAGGTTTCGACATCATCGAAAGCTCCAGCGCGGCACTGGTGCGCTGGCAGGCTGAGCCTTCGAGCCGTCAGGAAGTGGAAACCCTGTTGCGCGACCTGCACACCCTCAAGGGCGGTGCGCGCATGGTCGAAATCGCGCCGATCGGCGACCTGGCCCATGAGCTGGAGTTTCTCTACGAAGGCTTGTCGAGTGGCGAGCTGAAGCCCACCGGCGCGCTGTTTGAGTTGCTGCAGCGCAGCCACGACCGGCTGGCGCAAATGCTGGATGCCGCCCGTGCCGGTGAGCCGCTGCCGCCGGCCGACCGGCTGCTGGACGCGATCAAGAACTTCAGCCATCCGGCCGTGCCTGCCCCCTCCGCACCGGTCGCATTGCCGGCAGCAAAAACCGAAACGCCAGTGCTGCAACCGGACGCCGGCGCGGACATGGTCAAGGTCTCGGCGGAACTGCTCGACGACCTGGTCAACCTGGCCGGCGAAACTTCGATCTTTCGCGGCCGGATCGAACAGCAAGTCAGCGATGCCCAGGTGGCGCTGAACGAGATGGAAACCACCATCGAACGGATGCGTGATCAATTGCGCCGCCTCGACACCGAAACCCAGGGCCGGATCCTCAGCCGTCAGCAAGTCGACGCCGAACGCCTGGGTTACGAAGAATTCGACCCGCTGGAAATGGACCGTCACTCGCAATTGCAGCAACTGTCGCGGGCACTGTTCGAGTCCGCCTCTGACTTGCTGGATCTCAAGGAAACCCTCGACCGGCGCAATCATGATGCGCAAAACCTGCTGCAACAGCAGGGCCGCATCAACACCGAGTTGCAGGAAGGCCTGATGCGCACGCGCATGGTTCCGTTCGAACGGATGCTGCCGCGCTTGAAGCGCATCGTTCGTCAGGTGGCTGGCGAACTGGGCAAGGACGTCGAGTTCATCGTCGGCAACGCCGAAGGCGAGATGGATCGCAACGTGCTTGAACGCATGGCCGCACCGCTGGAACACATGCTGCGCAATGCCGTGGACCATGGCCTTGAATCCGCCGAAGTACGGGTCGCAGCGGGCAAACCGGCGCAAGGGCGAATCACCCTGGACTTGTTGCGCGAGGGCGGCGACATCATTTTCGATATTCGCGACGACGGTGCCGGCGTGCCGCTGGACGCCGTGCGGCGCAAGGCGATCAAGCGCGGCCTGCTCGATCAGGACAGCGAAATCAGCGACCGCGACGTCCTGCAATTCATCCTGCAGCCGGGGTTTTCCACGGCCGAGAAAATCACCCAGATTTCCGGGCGCGGTGTCGGCATGGACGTGGTGCACGAAGAAGTGCGGCAACTGGGCGGCACCATGAGTATCGATTCGGTGCCGGGACAGGGTGTGCATTTCCGCATTCGCCTGCCGTTCACGGTTTCGGTCAACCGGGCGTTGATGGTGCACTGTTTTGAAGATCAGTACGCGATCCCGCTGAACACCATCGACGGCATCGTCCGCGTGTTGCCCAATGAACTCGAGGGGCATTTCCGCCTCGATCCGCCCACCTACGAATACGCCGGGCAACGCTACGAACTGTGCTATCTGGGCGAGCTGCTGAAAACCAGTCCCCGCCCCAAACTCTTGGGCCAGAGCCTGCCGTTGCCGGTGTTGCTGGTTCAATGCAACGATCGGCACATCGCGGTGCAGGTCGACGCCATGGCCGGCACCCGCGAGATCGTGGTGAAGAGCCTTGGGCCGCAATTCGCCGCCGTGCAGGGGGTGTCCGGGGCGACGATTCTCGGGGATGGCCGGGTGGTGTTGATTCTGGATCTGTTGGCGCCGATCCGCGCCATGCAGGCCCGCGTGCCACAACGTCCGGGAACTCATGAAGTCGAGACCGAACCGCAGCGGCCATTGCTGGTGATGGTGGTCGACGACTCCGTCACGGTGCGCAAGGTCACCAGCCGTTTGCTCGAACGTCACGGCATGAACGTGCTGACCGCCAAGGACGGCGTCGACGCCATGCTGTTGCTGGAAGAGCACATGCCGGACCTGATGCTGCTGGACATCGAAATGCCGCGCATGGACGGCTTCGAAGTGGCGACCCAGGTGCGCAACGATGAGCGCTTGCAGCACTTGCCGATCATCATGATCACCTCGCGCACCGGTCAGAAACACCGCGACCGGGCGATGGCCATCGGCGTCAACGACTACCTCGGCAAGCCGTACCAGGAATCGGTATTGCTTGAAAGCATTGCCCTGTGGAGCAAAACCCATGCTTGAGCGGCTGATCAGCCAGCGCACCAGCCACCTTACCGGCCTGTTGCTGCCTCTGGCCGACCGTAACCTGATCTTGCCCAACGTCGCGGTCGCCGAGCTGATCGACTACCAGCCTGCGGCGTTCGATCTGGACACGCCGCCGTGGTATCTGGGCCGGGTGACGTGGCGCAACCGGCAGATTCCACTGCTCAGTTTCGAGTCGGCCTGCGGGCAGAAAATCGTCATTGGCGAGCGGGCGCGGATCGTCATTCTCAATGCGCTGGGCGGGCGTCCGGCGCTTAAATTCATCGCGATGCTGGTGCAGGGGATTCCACGCTCGTACAAGCTCGACAGTCAGTTGAGCTATGTGGATGTGCCGTTGTGCGGGTTGGAGAAAGCCGCGGTGCAGGTGGCGGATCAAGTCGCCAAGGTGCCGGACTTGTTGGCGCTGGAGGAGTTGCTTGTGAATGCCGGGTTGTCCTGACTGGCCCCTGTGGCGAGGGAGCTTGCTCCCGCTGGGGCGCGGAGCGGCCCTAAATCCAGGCGACCGGGTTGCTTCAGAGACACCTCATGGGCAGATTGACGACTGCTACGCAGCCGAGCGGGAGCAGGCTCCCTCGCCACATTGGTGTTGTTCGTTACGGTGACCGTAACTATCCACCACTGTGCTTGATTGATGCCCCACACCCAACACTCCTAAGGTAGCTCCACGACAGCGAACCCGTGGAGTGGTCATGACTACAACAATATCCCCCGACGCGCGATGGACGCGGCGGCGCAGCGAAAAGCAGCGGCGTCTCGAACAGGTGCGAGGTCTTGCCGACGGTGTGGTGCTGCCCACCGACAACATCGTCGCGGCACTCGAGGCGTTGATCCTGCCGGGCGACCGCGTGGTGCTGGAAGGCAACAACCAGAAGCAGGCGGATTTTCTTTCCCGTTCCCTGGCCAAGGCCGACCCCGCCAGGCTCCACGACCTGCACATGATCATGCCCAGCGTCGGCCGCTCCGAGCACCTGGACCTGTTCGAACGCGGCATCGCCCGCAAGCTCGATTTCTCTTTCGCCGGTACTCAAAGCCTGCGCATCAGCCAGCTACTTGAAGACGGCCTGCTGGAAATCGGCGCGATTCACACCTACATCGAACTCTACGCACGGCTGGTGGTGGACCTGATTCCCAACGTCGTGCTCTCGGCCGGTTTCATGGCCGACCGCGCCGGCAACATCTACACCGGCCCCAGTACCGAAGACACCCCGGCACTGATTGAACCGGCGGCCTTCAGTGACGGCATCGTCATCGTCCAGGTCAACCAATTGGTGGACGACGTCAGCGATCTGCCTCGGGTCGACATTCCGGCCTCGTGGGTCGATTTTGTGGTGGTGGCCGACAAACCGTTCTACATCGAGCCGTTGTTCACCCGCGACCCACGGCACATCAAGCCCGTGCACGTGCTGATGGCGATGATGGCGATCCGCGGCATCTACGAAAAACACAACGTGCAGTCGCTCAATCACGGCATCGGTTTCAACACCGCCGCCATCGAACTGATCTTGCCCACGTACGGTGAATCCCTCGGGCTCAAAGGCAAGATCTGCCGCAACTGGACACTCAATCCGCACCCGACGTTGATCCCCGCCATCGAAAGCGGCTGGGTCGAAAGCGTGCATTGTTTCGGCACCGAACTGGGGATGGAAAATTACATCGCCGCCCGGCCCGACGTGTTCTTTACCGGGCGCGACGGCTCCCTGCGTTCCAACCGGATGTTCAGTCAGTTGGCTGGGCAGTACGCGGTCGACCTGTTCATCGGCGCCACGCTGCAAGTCGATGGCGATGGCCATTCCTCCACCGTGACCCGCGGGCGGCTGGCCGGTTTCGGCGGGGCACCGAACATGGGCCACGACCCGCGCGGTCGTCGTCACGGCACGCCAGCCTGGCTGGATATGCGCCACGCCGACGCCGCCGAACCGATGCTCGAACGCGGCAAGAAACTGGTGGTGCAAATGGTCGAGACCTTCCAGGAGGGTGGCAAACCAACCTTTGTCGAAACCCTGGACGCCGTTGAAGTGGCGAAGAAAAGCGGTATGCCGCTGGCGCCGATCATGATCTACGGCGACGACGTTACCCACCTGCTGACTGAAGAAGGCATCGCCTATTTGTACAAGGCGCGCTCGCTTGAAGAGCGCCAGGCAATGATTGCTGCAGTCGCGGGCGTGACCGCCATCGGCCTGCGTCACAACCCCAAAGACACCGCCCGCATGCGCCGCGAAGGCCTGATCGCCTTGCCCGAGGACCTGGGCATCCGCCGCACCGATGCCACCCGTGAACTGCTCGCCGCAAAAAGCGTGGCCGACCTCGTCGAGTGGTCCGGCGGTCTCTACAACCCGCCTGCCAAGTTCAGGAGCTGGTAATGCACGCACTCAACCTGCAACCGAACACACTGAGCCTGGCCGAACGGCTGGCGGACCTGGCAGTGGACGCGCTGATCGACGAAGCGGACCTGTCGCCGAAACCGGCGTTGGTCGACCGTCGCGGCAATGGTGCCCACACCGATTTGCACCTCGGGCTGATGCACGCCTCGGCGCTGGCCTTGTGGCCGGCGTTCAAGGAAATGGCTGAAACGGCCATCGAACTCGGCGAAATCGGCTTGCCGCTGCGCGAAGCCGTGGGCCGTATCGGTCGTGACGGCGAGCAAGCGATGCTCGCCACCACCCATGGCGTGAATACCCATCGCGGGGCGATCTGGGCGTTGGGCCTGTTGGTCGCTGCCGCCGCCCTGGAGCCTGACTCCACCGCCGCCAGTGCCATCGCGTTGCGCGCGGCAAGACTGGCTTTGCTGGATGACCGTTTCGCACCGCGACCACTCAGCCACGGCGCGCAAGTCGCCCAACGCTACGGTGCGCGGGGTGCCCGTGAAGAAGCGCAACTGGCTTTCCCGGCGGTGACCCAGCGCGCGCTGCCGCAGCTCAAACGCAGCCGCGCCGACGGGCATGGCGAACAGAACGCACGGCTCGATGCCTTGCTCGCAATCATGACGAATCTGGCCGACACCTGTGTGCTGTACCGCGCCGGAGAAGAAGGCCTGCGCACCATGCAACTCGGCGCCCAAGCGGTGCTCGATGCCGGTGGCAGTGCCAGCCTCGCCGGACGTCGTCGCCTGCACGAGCTGGACCAGCAACTCATCGCATTGAACGCCTCGCCCGGCGGTGCTGCCGACCTGCTCGCAGCCTGCCTGTTTATCGACCGTATCGAGTCGGGCGGCGACAGCCTCATTCAGGGAGCGCTTTGATGGAAACCTTATCTTTTGAATTCCCCGCCGGACAGCCGCCACGCGGCCGCACGCTGGTGGGATGTGTCGGCTCCGGCGATCTCGAAGTGCTGATCGAACCAGGGCAAGCAGGCAAGCTGACCATCACCGTGCAGACTTCGGTCAATGGCAGTGAGCAACGCTGGCAGCATCTGTTTGCACGGATGTTCGACGGCCAGACGCCAGCGGCGATGGACATCGATATCCACGATTTCGGTGCCACCCCCGGCGTGGTACGCCTGCGTCTGGAACAAGGCTTCGAGGAGATCGGCCATGACTGACAGCGCAGCGTTGCTGACCAAACACAGCTTCGTCGAACTCGGTGCCCGGCAGCGGGCGAAAGCCTTGCTCGATGCCGGCACCTTTCGCGAATTGCTCGACCCGTTTCAGCGGGTCATGTCGCCGTGGTTGTCCCGCCAGGGCGTGGTGCCGCAAGCCGATGACGGTGTGGTGATCGCCAAGGGCAGCATCGCTGGCCTGCCAGTGGTGATTGCCGCCATCGAAGGCGCTTTCCAGGGCGGCAGCCTCGGTGAAGTCGGCGGGGCAAAAATAGCCGGTGCGCTGGAACTGGCCGCCGAAGACAACCGCAAAGGCCTGCCGACCCGCGCCGTGCTGTTGCTGGAAACCGGTGGTGTGCGTTTGCAGGAAGCCAACCTGGGCTTGGCGGCGATAGCCGATATCCACGCGGCGATTGTCGACTTGCAGCAGTACCAACCTGTGGTCGGGGTCGTGGCGGGCAGCGTCGGTTGCTTCGGCGGCATGTCGATTGCCGCCGGGTTGTGCAGCTACTTGCTGGTGACCCGGGAAGCACGGCTTGGCCTCAACGGTCCGCAGGTGATCGAACAGGAAGCCGGGCTTGAGGAATACGACTCCCGGGATCGTCCGTTCATCTGGAGCCTGACCGGTGGCGAACAGCGTTTCGCCAGTGGCTTGGTGGATCGTTATGTCGCTGATGACGTTGCGCAGATCCAGCAGCAGGTCGGTGAGTTGCTCAAACAAGGCTTGCCGGCACAGCAACGCAGCCGACAGGCCGACCTGTTCCTGCAACGCTTGGCGCGTCTGAATGCCGAGCCGCAAATCGAACCCTCCGTGGTTCGCGACCTGTATCAAGGAGAGCGCTCATGAGTGCGTATTCCCTCAGAGGCTTGAACTGGTTCAACGCCTTGAGCGTTGATGCCAGACCGGTCGCCGGTTTGCCGGCCTCGCTGAAAGTCGCCGATGGTTTATTGGCCGGGCAACCGGTGCGGTTTATCGCCGTGGTGGCCGACCCGGAAAACCGTTTTGTCCGCGCTCGCCATGGTGAGGTCGGTCTGCTCGAAGGTTGGGGCCTGGCCAAGGCGGTGGATGAAGTAATCGCCGCCGACCAGGACAAACCGCACAAACGCGCCTTGATCGCTATCGTCGATGTGCCGAGTCAGGCCTATGGTCGGCGCGAAGAGGCTCTCGGTATCCATCAAGCCCTGGCCGGTGCGGCGGACAGTTATGCCCGTGCACGTCTGGCGGGTCATGCGGTGATCGGTCTGCTGGTGGGCAAGGCGATGTCCGGGGCATTTCTCGCTCACGGTTATCAAGCCAACCGCTTGATCGCCCTGCGCGATCCGGGGGTGATGGTGCATGCCATGGGCAAGGCCTCGGCGGCGCGGGTGACCTTGCGCAGTGTCGAAGAGCTGGAAACCCTGGCCGCCAGCGTGCCGCCGATGGCTTATGACATCGACAGCTACGCCAGCCTTGGCTTGCTGTGGGAAACCTTGTCGGTGGAGCAGATCGAACAGCCGACTTCGGCGGATCTGGCGCGGGTGACTGACTGCCTGACGCAAGCGATTGACGATGTGGCGCAGAAGGGCGCCGATCTCAGCGGTCGTCTCGGTGCGACGAACCGTGCGGCTTCGAGCAAGGTCCGCCAATTGCTGAGAGAGCAGTGGTGAACACGTTTCCGGCCCACGACCTGCTCTGGGGCATGACCCCGGCGCAGTTGCCCGCGGACGCGCCTGCGTGGGCGGTCGAGTCGCTCAGTGCCGGGCAACCGGTGGTGGTGCGGCGCGCGGTGTCGACGGCGGGTCGGATCGCGGTTGGCGTGCGTGGCCGTTTGCGTGAGCAGCGTTTTGCGACGTCGATGGCGATTGCGGCGATCACCCGTCGCGTCTCGCCGGAAGAACTCCGCCACATCGACATTGAGCGTCACTTGCCGGTCCTTGAAGCCTTGGCTCAATTGCGTCCTGCACTGGATGCCTGTGGTTGGGTCTGGGGTGTCAGCGGCAGCGCCGGGTTCGAACTGGCCAGCGGTTTTGCAGCCCTTCATCAGGGCAGCGACCTGGACCTGATCCTGCGCACGCCGCAACCGCTGGCGCGGGATCGGGCCCGTGAGTTGCTGGCGTTGCTGGACGCGGCGCCCTGCGTGGTCGACATGCAGCTGCAGACGCCGTTGGGCGGTGTCGCCTTGCGCGAATGGGCCGGCACTTCGCATCGGGTACTGCTGAAAAACACCCGCGAAGCTTGTCTGGTGACTGACCCGTGGACTTCGCAGGAGCATGCAGCGTGAGTAGCTTGCTGGTGTTCCCGGGGCAAGGCGCGCAGCAGCCGGGCATGCTTCAGCGTTTGCCTGCGCACATTTTGAGCGAGGTAAGCGACGTACTCGGTGAAGACGTGCTGCTGCTGGATTCTGCCGAGGCACTGCGGTCGACAAGGGCGGTGCAGCTTTGCCTGTTGATCGCTGGCGTGGCGGCTTCACGGCAGTTGGCGATGGCCCCGGATTACGTCGCCGGTCTTTCCATTGGCGCCTACCCGGCAGCGGTGGTGGCCGGTGCCCTGGAATTCAGCGATGCGCTGCAGCTGGTCAGCCTGCGCGGTGAACTGATGCAACGGGCGTATCCCCAGGGCTACGGCATGACCGCGATCATCGGTCTGGACCTGGCCACCGTGGAAGGGTTGCTGGCACAGGTTCACAGCGTCGACACACCGGTTTACCTGGCCAACATCAACGCCGATAACCAGTTGGTGATTGCCGGCAGTGACGGCGCGATGAACGCCGTGGCCGAGCTGGCAAGAACTTGCGGGGCAGGGCTGGCCAAGCGTCTGGCAGTGAGCGTGCCATCGCACTGTCCGCTGCTGGACACGCCTGCGAAAACCCTTGCCGAAGCCTTCGCCAGGGTGCCGCTGCAAACACCCGGGATCGGCTACCTGAGCGGCAGCCGTGCGCGGCCAGTGACCCGGGTCGATGCCCTGCGCGACGACCTCGCCTTCAACATGTGCCGTGTGGTGGATTGGCGCGGCACCGTGCAAAGCGCTTACGAGCGTGGCGTGCGTCTACAGATCGAACTGCCGCCCGGTGCGGTGCTGACCGGGCTGGCGCGCCGGGTGTTCGAGCAGGGCACCGTGATTGCCTTCGACGGTGCACGCCTCGATACCCTGCAGGCGCTGATGCGTGAGGAGGGAAGCCGCCAATCCTAGACCACCCGACTTAAGGCTTCGAACAACAAAAACAACATTCGACGATGCACTTTGAGGACAACAACAATGATTATCTACGGTGTGGCATTTCTCGGCTTTTGTACCCTGGTGGGTATTTTCATTGGCGAGCTGCTCGGCAAACTGATTGGCGTGCCGGCCAACGTCGGCGGTGTCGGGATTGCGATGCTGCTGCTGATTGGCCTGGGCAGCTATCTCAATAAAAACGGTTGGTTCAAAGGCAAGACCGAGCAGGGCGTGGAGTTCTGGAGTGCGGTCTATATTCCGATTGTCGTCGCCATGGCGGCCCAGCAAAACGTGTATGGCGCGCTCAAGGGTGGGCCGATGGCGATCCTGGCGGGAACGGCGGCAGTGGTCATCGCCTTTGCCTTGGTACCGGTACTGGTGCGTATCGGTAACAAAGAGCCGTCTGCGATCAATCCTGCGAAGACAGTGGGGTAATCGCCATGTACGAATCGATGATGAAGGTGATTACCGGTTACGGGCTGATCAGTGGCTTTCTGATTGTCGGCGTGACCATGTGGGTGTCCTACTGGATTTCCAATACTTTCACCAAAGGTCGCCTGCACGGCTCGGCCATTGCCATTCTTCTGGGGCTGCTGCTGTCCTATGTTGGCGGTGCGCTGACAGGGGGTCAAAAAGGCGTGGTGGACATTCCGTTATTGTCCGGGATCGGTCTGCTGGGCGGGGCGATGCTGCGGGATTTTGCCATCGTGGCAACGGCATTTGGCGTCAGTGTCGATGAGCTCAAGCGTGCCGGGTTTGTCGGCGTGCTGGCGCTGTTCGTCGGTGTCGGCACGTCCTTCATCGCGGGTGTCGCAGTGGCGATGGCGTTCGGTTACACCGATGCGGTGAGCCTGACCACCATCGGTGCCGGTGCGGTGACCTACATTGTCGGCCCGGTGACCGGCGCGGCCATCGGTGCCAGTTCCGAAGTCATGGCGCTGTCGATTGCGGCGGGCTTGATCAAGGCGATTCTGGTGATGGTGATGACACCGTTCGTGGCGCCGCTGATCGGCTTGAACAATCCGCGCAGCGCAGTGATCTTTGGTGGCTTGATGGGGACTTCCAGTGGTGTGGCCGGCGGGTTGGCGGCGACTGATCCGAAGCTGGTGCCTTATGGTTGCCTGACGGCGGCGTTCTACACCGCGCTGGGTTGCCTGCTCGGGCCGTCGCTGCTGTATTTGATTGTTCGCGGGATTTTTGGCTGATGAGCTAATGCTTTTGTGGCGAGGGAGCTTGCTCCCGCTCGGGTGCGAAGCGCCCGCAAAAATGGGTCTGCTGCGCAGCCCAGCGGGAGCAAGCTCCCTCGCCACAAGGTCTCAGACCTGCCGATTGGCGTACATGCGACACTCCGCCAGCAACGCCAGCAGATTCGGGTCGCGCTCCTTGGCCTTCAGGAACACCACGCCAATGTGCTGCTGCAACCGATACTTTTCCTGCAACGGAATCAGCTTCACCCGGTTCTCGTACACCGCCGCAATCCTCCCCGGCAGCAACGCATAACCCACGCCCGAGCTGACCATGCTCAACAGCGTGAAGATGTCGTTGACCTGCATGGCCACCTTCGGCTCGAACCCCGCCTGCTCGAATACCCGCTTGCCATCCTGGTGCGTGGCAAAGCCCTGAGTCAGGGTGATGAAGGTTTCATCGCGGACCTCGGCCAGGTCCACTTCAGTCCGTTGTGCGAACTTCGAATCGGCCGGTGTGGCGAGGAAAATGTCGTCGGAGAACAGCGGGATGTGTTCCAGGTCCGGGTCGATGATGCTGTCGTCCAGGGACACCAGGATCGCGTCGACTTCCATGTTCTTGAGTTTGTACAGCAGGTCGAAATTCGAGCCGAGAATCAGATCGATGTTCAGCTCGCTGCGACGGATTTTCAGGCCCATGATCAGTTGCGGCACGGTCTTCACCGTCAGCGAATACAGCGAACCCAATTTGAAGCGCTCGGCGGAAAAGCCGGCGGCTTCGCGGGTCAGGCGCACACTTTCGACGACGTCCTGAATCAGCTTTTGCGCCCGCTCTTCCAGCACAAAAGCACTCTCCAGCGGCGTCAGGTTGCGGCCTTCGTGCTTGAACAGCGGGCAGCGCAAGGCACTTTCCAGCGAGTGGATGGCGCGGTGAACGCTGACGTTGCTGGTCTGCAACTCGACGGCGGCCCGGGCCAGGTTACCGGTGCGCATGAAGGCCAGGAACACCTCGAGTTTTTTCAGGGTCAACTCTTCATCGATCAGCATGGGGCGGACTCTTTTTGGAATGACCCGATTGTGCCCAATTCAACCGGGCGCGTCGTTCGGAAACATTGCGCTTTTACGCTTGAAGCCTGAGCCTTGCGCATTGCGGTAAAGCATCTTGAGGTAAGCAAAACATGTATCACGGGGAAAGATTGAACGCCTGGACGCATTTGGTCGGGGCGGTGGCTGCGATGGTCGGGGTGGTATGGATGTTGGTGATCGCCAGCATGGACGGCAGCCCATGGAAAATCGTCAGCGTGGCGATCTACGGTTTTACTTTGATGTCGCTCTACAGCGCTTCGACCGTGTACCACAGCGTGCGCGGGCGCAAGAAAGCGATCATGCAGAAGGTCGATCACTTTTCAATTTACCTGTTGATTGCCGGCAGCTACACGCCGTTCTGTCTGGTGACCCTGCGTGGGCCTTGGGGCTGGACGTTGTTCGGGATCGTCTGGGGGCTGGCGCTGATCGGCATCCTGCAAGAGATCAAGCCACGTTCGGAGGCGCGGATTCTGTCGATCGTGATTTACGCGGTGATGGGCTGGATCGTGTTGGTGGCGGTCAAGCCATTGCTGGCGGCATTGGGCAGTGCCGGTTTTGCCTGGCTGGCGACGGGTGGTGTGTTGTACACCGTGGGGATTATCTTTTTTGCCCTCGATCAACGGTTGCGGCATGCCCACGGGATTTGGCATCTGTTCGTGATTGCCGGGAGCTTGCTGCACTTTGTAGCGATTTTCTTTTATGTCTTGTAGACCGCGTAGCGGCAATCGCCAGCAAGCCGGCTCCTACAGATCCGGTGTCGCGCAACCCTCTGTAGGAGCTGGCTTGCCAGCGATGGCGGCCTAGAAGTCACCCCAAAGTTGCTGGGCCACCGCCAACGCCACCACCGGCGCGGTCTCGGTCCGCAACACTCGCGGACCAAGGCGGGCGGCATGAAAACCGTTGGCCTTGGCCTGTTCGACTTCGGCATCCGACAACCCGCCTTCAGGGCCGATCAGGAATGCCAAGGTCGCAGGCTTGGCATGACTCACCAGCGGCTCAGCCACCGGATGCAAGACAAGCTTCAACTCAGCCTGCGTCTGCTTCAACCAATCCGCCAACAACAGCGGTGGATGAATCACCGGTACCCGAGAACGCCCGCACTGTTCGCACGCGCTGATCGCCACCTGACGCCAATGCAGCAGACGCTTGTCGGCGCGCTCGTCCTTGAGCCGGACTTCGCAGCGATCGCTGAAAATCGGCGTGATTTCAGTGACGCCCAGTTCAGTGGCTTTCTGAATCGCCCAATCCATGCGCTCGCCACGGGACAAGCCCTGGCCGAGGTGGATCTGCAACGGCGATTCAACCTGGCCGGCGAAGCTTTCATCGATCTGCACCACCACGCGCTTCTTGCCGACTTCGAGCAGCCTGGCGCGAAATTCCTGCCCCGAGCCGTCGAACAATTGCAACGCATCGCCCTCGGCCATGCGCAGCACGCGGCTGATGTAGTGGGCCTGGGCTTCGGGCAATTCGTGTTCGCCGGTGCTCAGGGGGGCATCGATGAAGAAGCGGGACAGTCTCATGTTGGGTCTCTGAAAGTATGTAAAGCGTCTGAAGGTCGTGCCGACCTTATCGCTGGCAAGCCAGCTCCTGCAGGATTCGGTATGCAGCAAAGGGTGTGTGCGACATCTCACTTGTAGGAGCCTGGCTTGCCAGCGATGGCGGCAGTCCAGGCACCCACGAACTCAAGTGAAGTCGTTCAGCCCGGATCACGGAAACCGGGGTGAAAGTCCTTCGGCACCGACACGCTAGTGCTGTCGCGCGTGGCGATGTCGATCCCCTCGCTGGCCACTTCGGCCAAAAAGTCGATCTGTTCAGGGGTGATCACGTACGGCGGAAGGAAATACACCACGCTGCCCAACGGCCGCAGCAAGGCACCACGCTCCAGCGCATGCTGGAACACCTTCAGGCCGCGACGTTCCTGCCACGGATAAGCTTCTTTGGTCGCCTTGTCCTTGACCATCTCGATCGCCAGCACCATGCCGGTCTGGCGCACTTCAGAGACGTTCGGGTGATCGACCAGATGTGCGGTGGAGGAGGCCATGCGTTGGGCCAGGGCCTTGTTGTTCTCGATGACGTTGTCTTCTTCGAAGATGTCCAGCGTCGCCAACGCCGCCGCGCACGCCAGCGGGTTGCCGGTGTAGCTGTGCGAGTGCAGGAACGCGCGAAGGGTCGGGTAGTCGTCGTAGAAGGCGCTGTAGACCTCGTCGGTGGTCATGCACGCCGCCAGCGGCAGGTAGCCGCCGGTCAAGGCCTTGGACAGGCAGAGAAAATCCGGGCGGATGCCGGCCTGTTCGCAGGCGAACATGGTCCCGGTGCGACCGAAGCCGACGGCGATTTCGTCGTGAATCAGGTGCACGCCATAGCGATCGCAGGCTTCGCGCAGCAGCTTGAGGTACACCGGGTGGTACATGCGCATGCCGCCGGCGCCCTGGATCAAAGGCTCGACAATGACGGCAGCGACGCTGTCATGGTTCTCGGCCAGGGTCTGCTCCATCGCCGCGAACATGTTGCGCGAGTGTTCTTCCCAGCTCATGCCGTCGGGACGCAGGTAGCAATCCGGGCTCGGCACCTTGATGGTGTCCAGCAACAGCGCTTTGTAGGTTTCGGTGAACAGCGGCACGTCGCCCACCGACATCGCCGCCATGGTTTCGCCGTGGTAGCTGTTGGTCAGGGTGACAAAACGTTTCTTGTTCGGCTGGCCGCGGTTGAGCCAGTAGTGAAAGCTCATTTTCAGCGCGACTTCGATGCAGGACGACCCGTTATCGGCGTAGAAGCACCGGGTCAGGCCTTCCGGCGTCATCTTCACCAGGCGTTCGGACAGCTCGATCACTGGCTGATGACTGAAACCGGCGAGGATCACGTGCTCCAGTTGATCGACCTGATCCTTGATGCGCTGGTTGATCCGCGGATTGGTGTGGCCGAACACGTTGACCCACCAGGAACTGACCGCGTCGAGGTAGCGCTTGCCTTCGAAATCTTCCAGCCAGACGCCTTCACCGCGCTTGATCGGGATCAGCGGCAGTTGCTCATGATCTTTCATCTGGGTGCAGGGATGCCACAACACCGCGAGATCGCGTTGCATCCACTGATTATTCAGGCCCATTTCTTCTCTCCTCGAGGCGGTCCGCGGCAGGCGCGAACAAACAATCGCGCAAGCCTATGCAATGCACGCCACCGGGACAACCCATTGTGTCGATTGAGCTACTTTGTATAGGCCGATAGACGTTGCTGGCGGGCGTCTGAAGCCTGACGTATCCTTCACGGCTCTTGAGTCGTCTGGCTCGCACAAATCGCTATTTTTCGTGTATTTCCGGAGTTCGCTGAATGTCTGTCGGTTGGCTGCGCGCCTGTGCGCTGGTGATGTTGGGGCTGTTCAGCGTGTGTGCGCTGGCCAAGGATAAAACCGCGATCGTGATCGGCGGCGGGGTCTCGGGCCTCACCGCGGCGTATGAGCTGCAGAACAAAGGCTGGCAGGTCACGTTGCTGGAAGCCAAATCGAGCCTGGGCGGTCGTTCCGGCATGGCCACCAGCGAGTGGATCGGCAACGACAAGGCTCAACCGGTCCTGAACAAGTACGTTTCGACCTTCAAGCTGAGCACCACGCCGGCCCCTGAGTTCGTGCGGACTCCCGGCTACTTGATCGACGGCGTGTATTACACCGCTGCCGATCTGGCCACCAAGGATCCGACCACTGCCGAAGCGCTCAAACGCTACGAAAAGACCGTCGACGACCTCGCGCGCTCGATCGACGACCCGCTGAACCCATCGGCCAACAGCACCCTGCACGCCCTGGACCAGATCAACGTCTCCAACTGGCTGGATCGCCTGAGCCTGCCGGCCACTGCCCGTCAGCTGGTGAACCAGCAGATTCGTACCCGTTACGACGAACCTTCGCGCATCTCGCTGCTGTACTTCGCGCAGCAGAGCCGCGTTTACCGGGGCGTTTCCGATCGTGACCTGCGTGCGTCGCGTCTGGTCGGTGGCAGTCCGGTGCTGGCCCAGGCCTTCGTCAAGCAACTGAAAACCATCAAGACCAGCTCGCCTGTCTCGGCGATTATCCAGGACAAGGACAGCGTCACCGTCAAAGTCGGCAGCGTCGGCTATCAGGCGGACTACGTTGTGCTGGCCGTGCCATTGCGCGCCCTGAACAAGATCCAGATGACCCCGGCGCTGGACGCCCAGCACCTGGCGGCTATCAAGGGCACCAACTACGGTTGGCGCGACCAGATCATGCTGAAATTCAAAACGCCGGTATGGGAGCCCAAGGCTCGCATGTCCGGTGAAATCTACAGCAACACCGGTCTGGGCATGCTGTGGATCGAACCGGCCTTGAAGGGCGGCGCCAACGTGGTGATCAACCTGTCCGGCGACAACGCGCGGGTGATGCAGGCGTTCGGCGACAAGCAGATGGTTGACCAGGTGCTGATTCGCCTGCACGCGTTTTATCCACAGGCGCGTGGCTCGTTCACCGGTTATGAAATCCGTCGCTACAGCACCGACCCCTCGATGGGCGGCGCTTACCTGGCCTTTGGCCCGGGCCAGATCAGCAAGTTCTGGCGCCTGTGGGAACGCCCGATTCAACGCGTAGCCTTTGCTGGCGAACACACTGACGCCCTGTACCCGGGCACTCTGGAAGGTGCGTTGCGTACCGGTCAGCGCGCGGCCAGCCAGGTTGAAGATCTGGCGGCCGGCAAGTCGTTTGACCCGGTGAAGGCCGCTCCAGTGGCTGCCGCCGCTGCAGCCGGCGCGGTGGCGGCGAAGAAGGGTAACTTCTTCACCAACCTGTTCGGCGGCTCGGATGAGGAGAAAAAGCCAGCACCGGTCAAGGCGCCAGAGCCGGCTGCACCGGCACCTGCGTCAACTCCGGCACCAACCCCGGCCGTTGCACCGGCGCCTGTTGAAGCGCCGAAGCCGGCGACGCCAGTAAAAACCGAGCCTGCCAAGAAGGCCCCGGCTAAAACCCCAGCCAAACCGGCAGCCAAAACCGAGGCCAAAAAAGCCCCGGCCAAGGCCCCGGCAAAGAAGGTCGAGCCGGCGAAGAAGCCAGCGGCCAAACCGGCGGCGACTACTGAGACCAAGGCTCAGTAAAGCCCAGGTGTAAAAAAAGCGCGGCTCAGGGCCGCGTTTTTTTACGCCTGAAAAAATCGAGAGCGAAATCGAATAAACCTTTTGATACAGGTGTTCCCTGTTTTGTATTCATTTTTTTTCACAATTTCGGCTTTAATCTTTCCTTAACTTGCTTGCTCCAGGCTCTTGATCGCATTTCTCGATATTTCAGAGCGAAATTTTCGGCTTTAATTCGATAGATAAATCGATAGTCTTGGGCCAGCACTTACAGGATCTAGGCAATGCAGCTACGTAACTCTACTTCCCGCTATGGCTGGGTCAGCATTTTCATGCACTGGGGCGTGGCGCTGGTGGTCTTTGGCCTTTTCGCGCTTGGGCTGTGGATGGTCGGGCTCGACTACTACAGCACCTGGCGTAAAGACGCGCCGGACCTGCACAAGAGTATCGGCCTGGTGTTGCTGGGTGTGATGGTGCTGCGGGTGTTGTGGCGTTTTATCAGTCCGCCGCCTCCGACCCTGACCAGCTACAGCCGCATGACGCGCCTCGGCGCCAAGTTCGGCCATGGCTTTCTGTATCTCAGTCTGTTTGCTGTGATAGTTGCCGGTTACCTGATTTCCACCGCAGACGGTGTCGGTATTCCGGTGTTTGGCTTGTTTGAAGTGCCTGCGCTGGTCTCCGGACTGCCGGACCAGGCAGATACCGCTGGCGTGATTCACTTTTACCTGGCGTGGGTGTTGGTAATTTTTTCCGGCCTCCATGCGTTGGCAGCATTGAAGCACCACTTTATCGACCGTGATGTGACCCTCAAGCGCATGCTGGGTCGCAAAGCCTGAAGTTCAACCTCGACTCCAAAGGAAAACAAAGCATGTTGAAAAAGACTCTGGCCGCTCTGGCAATCGGTTCAGCCCTGTTGTCCGCCGGTAACGTAATGGCCGCTGACTACGTCGTCGACAAAGAAGGCCAGCACGCCTTCGTTGACTTCAAGATCAGCCACCTGGGCTACAGCTTCATCACCGGTACTTTCAAGGACATCGACGGCAAATTCAGCTTTGACGCTGCCAAGCCTGAAGACAGCAAGATCGAGTTCAACGTGAACACCGCCAGCGTGTTCACCAATCATGCCGAGCGCGATAAGCACATCGCCAGTGGTGATTTCCTCAATGCAGGCAAGTTCGCCAAAGCCACCTTCGTTTCCACCAGCGTCAAATCCACCGGCAAGAACACCGCTGGTAAAGAGACTGCCGACGTGGCTGGCGACCTGACCATCGCAGGCGTGACCAAGCCAGTCGTGGTCAAGGCCACTTTCCTGGGTGAAGGCAAGGATCCATGGGGCGGCTACCGTGCCGGTTTCGAAGGCACCACCACCATCAAGCGCTCCGATTTCGGCAAGCAGAAAGACCTGGGCCCAGCGTCCGATGCAGTTGAGCTGTACGTATCCTTTGAAGGTGTGAAGGCGAAGTAATGCTGAGAATGTAGGCGCCGGCTTGCTGTCGATAGCGTTTTTTGCAACACAGCAGAAACCGAGTCGCCCCAATCACCAGCAAACCGGCTCCTACAGCCCATAAAAAAATGCCCCGACTCTCACGAGCCGGGGCATTTTTTATGGCAGCAATAACTCAGCGATTGCGGGTCAGCAACGCCGGTTTTTCACCACGAGGACGGCTTGGCAGTTGATCGAGCTGCTCAGGTGTCGGGAAGCGGTCAGCCTTCGACTCCTTGTGCATGATCTTCGGAGCCGGACCGCGCGGGTTCTGCACGGCCGGTTCCGAACGCGGCTGGTCGTCACGGGCCGGGCGGCGGTTGCGCGAGTCTTCGCGACGGGCCTGGCCGTCACGTGGCGCACCGTTGCGTGGGCCACTGCGCTTGGCAGGTGGTGTGCCGGTGCTGGCGCCATCGCTGTTGCGTGGACCGTTCTGACGACCCTGTGGCTTGCCGCCACGGGGTGCGCCCGAGCCCGCTGCCGTGCCTTGTGCCGGAGCACCCGGACGGCGGCCACGGCCTTGAGCCGGTTTTTGTTGCGGCACGTAGTCGACGCGGTTACCGAAGTTATCGATATCGTCGTCCAGGAACTCGTCTGGAGCGCGGTCAGCGGCAGCGCGCGGCGGCTGGCTTGGCTGACGCTGATCACGGGCCGGAGTGCCTTCGCGTGGCTTTTGCTGACGGGCTGGACGCTCGCCGCGTTCGCCCGACGCCGGTTTTTCCTTGCCTTTGTCCTTGCCCTTGTCTTTACGACCGCCACCGCCACCACCGCCGTTCGGGCCGTCGCCGCGCGGGCCACGTGGATTGCGCGGGTTGCGCATGTCCGGACGCTCGCGTGCTTCAGGCTTCTCGGCTTCTACGGCGCTGGCATCGAAGCCCATCAGGTCGCCGTCGGCGATTTTCTGCTTGGTCATGCGTTCGATGCTTTTCAGCAGTTTCTCTTCGTCCGGGGCTACCAGCGAAATCGCCTCGCCCGAACGACCGGCACGGCCGGTACGGCCGATGCGGTGCACGTAGTCTTCATCGACATTCGGCAGCTCGAAGTTGACCACGTGAGGCAACTGGTCGATGTCCAGGCCGCGAGCGGCGATGTCGGTGGCTACCAGGATGCGCACGGTGCCGGCCTTGAAGTCGGCCAGGGCTTTGGTTCGGGCGTTCTGGCTCTTGTTACCGTGGATCGCGACGGCGCTCAGGCCGTGTTTGTCCAGGTACTCGGCCAGGCGGTTGGCGCCGTGTTTGGTGCGGGTGAACACCAGCACCTGTTCCCAGGCGCCTGCGGTGATCAGATGCGCCAGCAGCGAACGCTTGTGGCTGGCAGGCAGGCGGAATACGCGCTGTTCGATACGCTCGACCGTGGTGTTCGGCGGCGTGACTTCGATGCGTTCCGGGTTGTGCAGCAGCTTGCCGGCGAGGTCGGTGATGTCTTTGGAGAAGGTCGCCGAGAACAACAGGTTCTGGCGCTTGGCCGGCAGACGGGCCAGGACTTTCTTCACGTCATGGACAAAGCCCATGTCGAGCATGCGGTCAGCTTCGTCCAGCACGAGGATTTCCACGTGGGACAGATCGACGCTGCCTTGGCCGGCCAGGTCGAGCAAACGACCCGGGCAAGCGACGAGTACGTCTACGCCACGGGACATGGCCTGAACCTGTGGGTTCATGCCGACGCCGCCGAAGATGCAGGCGCTGACGAACTTCAGGTCACGGGCATAGACCTTGAAGCTTTCATGCACTTGCGCCGCGAGTTCGCGAGTAGGGGTCAGGACCAGTACACGCGGTTGGCGCGGGCCGTGACGCTGGGATTTGTCCGGGTGACCGTTGGGGAACAACCGCTCCAGGATCGGAAGGGCGAAGCCGCCGGTTTTACCGGTACCTGTCTGTGCCGCAACCATCAGGTCGCGACCTTGCAACACGGCGGGAATGGCCCGCTGTTGCACCGGAGTAGGCTCGGTATAGCCCGCTGCCTCGATGGCGCGGACTAAAGCCTCGGAGAGACCGAGGGAAGCAAAGGACATGAGTAATCCTGTTCTAAGTTAGGGCTTGGCCCAATGGGAGTCTTGCCTGGCGCGAATAGCGTTTAAGAGGAACGCAATCCCGTCCGGTCCTGCTTCGGTCACGAAGGCTCGTCTGGAGCGCTCGCGCGGGCTGAAAAGCTGCGCTGTAGCGGGGTCGAGATACCTTTACGATTCCGAGCGTCCGGGCGTGAGCCTGGCGGGAACGCCGGAGTATAACAGAGCAATCACTGCGCGCCGCTTTCCTGCTGCTCAACGGTTTTTGCGGTGGTGGCCGTGGCCCTTGCGGAGTCCAGGGCGTTCGGCGGTGCCGCGCCATAGCGGGCACTCAGCTCCGCGTAGGCCGGCTCGCGCTTGAAGCGCTTGAGTTCGGCACCAAAGCGCTGCACCAGCAAGTCCATGCCGGCATTGCGGCGCACCGCCAGAAACTGGCTCTGCTGGCTTATGATGGCCGGGTTTTCGGTGATCTTGTCGCGGATGTTCAGTTCATCGAGCAGATGCTGGCCGACCCGGCGGTCGGTGATCAACAGGTCGATCCGGCCGCGTATCAGCTTGCCGAAATTCGCTTCATGGCTGGGGGCCGGTTCGCGAGTGAACAGCGTCGACTCCCGGAAATCCTCGCTGTACAGGTAACCCGGCGAGGTGCCGATGGTCAGGCCGCGCAGTTCGTCGAGGGTGCGAAATGGATGAGGTCGGTCATTGGCGTAGAACATCACGAACTGCACTTGCGACAACGGTTCGCTGGGGTAGAGCAGGGTCGCATCGCGTTCATCGCTGTGGAAAATGTCCAGCGCACCATCCGCCTGACCCGTTTCCAGCATCGACAGGCAGCGTTTCCATGGCAGGAATTGCCATTCCACTTCGATGCCCAGGCGCTTGAAGACAATGGCGGTGGTTTCGTAGTCCAGGCCCAAGGGTTTGCCGTTCTCCTCGTACACGTAAGGAGCCCAGGGTTCCGTGACAATGCGCAGCTTCTCGCCTTGAGCGGCGAAGCTCAGGCAAGCGAAAACGAGCAGGGCGAATAACTGCGTGATCAAAGGCATGGGCTGAGATTACGACGAGAAACGCGAAAGAGCCAGAAACTGGCGGCAGATGCTCTAACTCCGTGGATTGGCGCACATATACGGTACGTTGAAAACAAAAGATCGCAGTCTCCGGCAGGCTCCTGCAGGAGGTCATCATGCAGGAACTGCCGAAGGCTGCGATCTTTTGATCGTGATGTGCTTAACGCGGCAACTTCAGGTTGTTCCACACCGCCAGACTCGCTTCAGCCTGGTTCAGTGTGTAGAAGTGCAGGCCCGGAGCGCCACCTTCCAGCAGGCGGTCGCACATCTCGGTGATAACCTGCTCGCCGAAACGCTGGATGCTCTGGGTGTCGTCGCCGTACGCTTCCAGTTGCTTGCGGATCCAGCGCGGGATTTCCGCACCGCAGGCATCGGAAAAACGCGCCAGCTTGCTGTAGTTGGTGATCGGCATGATCCCCGGAACGATCGGGATATTCACGCCCAACGCCCGCACACGCTCGACAAAATAGAAGTAGCTGTCGGCGTTGAAGAAGTACTGGGTGATCGCACTGTCGGCGCCGGCGTTGGCCTTGCGCACGAAATTGGCGATATCGTCTTCGAAGTTGCGCGCTTGCGGATGCATTTCCGGGTAAGCGGCGACTTCGATGTGGAAATGGTCGCCGGTCTCTTCACGAATGAATTCAACCAGGTCATTGGCGTGACGCATTTCGCCGCTGGCCATGCCCATGCCGGAAGGCAGGTCACCGCGCAGGGCAACGATACGCTTGATGCCGGCCGCCTTGTACTGGCTCAGCAGGCCGCGCAGGTCGTCCTTGCTGTCGCCTACGCAAGACAGATGCGGCGCGGCAGGAACTTTGACTTCGCTTTCCAGCTGCAAAACGGTGTTCAGCGTGCGATCACGGGTCGAACCGCCAGCGCCGTAGGTGCAGGAGAAGAAATCAGGGTTGTAAGTGGCCAACTGGCGAGCAGTGGCAAGCAGCTTTTCATGCCCAGCGTCGGTCTTCGTAGGGAAGAACTCGAAGCTGTAGCGACGATCTTGGGACATGGTCATATCCTTGGAAACGCGTAAGCCTGTGGGGCCATGTTGTCCGCAATCGCCAGCAAGCCGGCGCCTACAAGATTGACGTCGTACGGGTTATTCGCATACGACCGCTCCCTTGTAGGAGCCGGCTTGCTGGCGAAACAGGCGACGCGGTGTATCAGAACACCGCATCCCCGGTCCGCGGATCAGTAGCGGTAAGCGTGCGGCTTGAACGGACCTTCGACGGTCACGCCGATGTAGTCGGCCTGGGTCTTGGTCAGTTGAGTCACGACGCCGCCGAAGCCACGGACCATTTCCAGGGCCACTTCTTCGTCGAGTTTCTTCGGCAGTACTTCAACGGTCAGGCGCTCGGCTTTCTGGGCTGGCGACAGGTCGGCGTACTTCTGGCCGAACAGGAAGATCTGTGCCAGAACCTGGTTGGCGAACGAACCGTCCATGATGCGGCTCGGGTGGCCAGTGGCGTTGCCGAGGTTAACCAGACGGCCTTCAGCCAGCAGGATCAGGTAGTCGTCGTTCTGGGCATCGAATGCGCCAGCGCCGGTACGGTGGATCTTGTGAACCTGTGGCTTCACTTCTTCCCATGCCCAGTTCTTGCGCATGAAAGCCGTGTCGATTTCGTTGTCGAAGTGGCCGATGTTGCAGACAACTGCACGCTTCTTCAGGGCTTTGAGCATGTTCGAATCGCAAACATTGACGTTGCCGGTGGTGGTCACGATCAGGTCGATCTTGCCCAGCAGTGCTTTGTCGATGCTGGCTTCTGTGCCGTTGTTGATACCGTCGATGAACGGCGATACCACTTCGAAACCGTCCATGCAGGCTTGCATGGCGCAGATCGGGTCGACTTCGGAGACTTTAACGATCATGCCTTCCTGACGCAGGGACTGAGCGGAGCCCTTGCCCACGTCGCCGTAGCCGATGACCAGCGCTTGCTTGCCGGACAACAGGTGGTCAGTACCACGCTTGATCGCATCGTTCAGGCTGTGACGGCAGCCGTACTTGTTGTCGTTCTTGCTCTTGGTGACCGAGTCGTTGACGTTGATGGCCGGGATTTTCAGCTCGCCCTTGGCCAGCATGTCCAGAAGGCGGTGTACGCCGGTGGTGGTTTCTTCGGTTACGCCGTGGACGCGATCCAGAACCTGCGGGTATTTCTTGTGCAGCAGCTCGGTCAGGTCGCCGCCGTCGTCGAGGATCATGTTGGCATCCCAAGGCGCGCCATCTTTGAGGATGGTTTGCTCCAGGCACCACTCGTATTCTTCTTCGGTTTCACCTTTCCAGGCGAAAACCGGGATGCCGGCAGCGGCGATGGCAGCAGCAGCCTGGTCTTGAGTCGAGAAAATGTTGCAGGACGACCAGCGTACTTCGGCACCCAGGGCAACCAGGGTTTCGATCAGCACGGCGGTCTGAATGGTCATGTGGATGCAGCCGAGGATTTTCGCGCCCTTGAGTGGCTGCTCGGCGGAATACTTGCTACGCAGACCCATCAGTGCCGGCATTTCGGATTCGGCGATGATGGTTTCGCGACGGCCCCAGGCAGCCAGCGACATGTCGGCAACTTTGTAGTCGTTAAAATCTGCAGGCGTGATAACAGCGCTCATGAAGAGCCTCCATTCGTAATGTATGCGAATGGGCGCCGTTGTGCGTTTAGTGTCCGGCCATGGAAGGCCGGGCAACGCCCCATCCGAGCCTGACAGGTCTAGCCTGCTGCAGCGCCCCTCGGACAGGTGGCGGGAAAACGGTATCAATGGATCGTTACCGTTTTGAAACGGAGGCGATTATAGCGGGCTATGCTGATCTTCCAAAGCCTTTCTGTTGGTCAATGTCCGAACGGTAATCGAGGCCATAGGCGATGCCTGATAGAGCTCTAGGTCGGGCTCTGCCATGATGGTCAGCATCATTCGGCAAGACGCTCAGGAGTGAACATGAATTTCCACACCCGTAAATGGGTTAAACCCGAAGACCTCAACCCCAACGGCACGCTGTTCGGTGGCAGCCTGTTGCGCTGGCTCGACGAAGAAGCGGCGATCTACGCCATCGTCCAGTTGGGTAACCAGCGTGTGGTGACCAAGTACATATCCGAAATCAACTTCGTCAGCGCCTCGCGCCAGGGCGACATCATCGAGCTGGGCATCACCGCCACCGAGTTCGGTCGCACCTCGATCACCCTCAAGTGTGAAGTGAGGAACAAGATCACCCGCAAAAGCATCTTGACGGTGGAGAAGATTGTCTTCGTCAACCTGGGTGAGGACGGACTGCCGGCGCCGCACGGCCGGACAGAGATCAAGTACGTCAAAGACCAGTTCAAGGATGAAGGCGCCGTCGAATAATTTGAAGATGACGAACGGAATCTGAGCCGCGCGGGTCGTAACTACATCGCACACCAGCGGTTCAGGAATCCCATGGACACTAAAAAAGACGGCAAGACCCCCGACCTCTCGGCCAAAGAACAGCACGAGGTCGAAAAGAACCAGCCGCCGCGCGCGGCGGTGTTGCACGAAATCATCCGTACCCAGGGCGATCAGGAACTGGAGCGTAGCGTCGCTGCACTTTGGTGGTCGGCTTTGGCCGCCGGTCTGACCATGGGGCTTTCGCTGATGGGCATGGGTTTGCTCAACTCCCGACTGCCGGACGGCGAAGGGTTCAAGGTGATCGCCAGTTTCGGCTATTGCGCCGGATTTCTCGCGGTGATTCTTGCGCGTCAGCAACTCTTCACCGAAAACACCCTGACCGCCGTGCTGCCGATCATGAGCAAGCCCACGATTGGAAACTTCGGTCGCTTGCTGCGGCTGTGGTCGGTGGTTCTGGTGGGCAACCTCTGCGGCACCTTGTTGGTGGCTTACGTCATGCTGGAGTTGCCTATTTTCGACAGCAAGACCGACGTAGCCTTTCTCGACATCGGTCGCAAGGTCATGGAAAACGACGTCAGTCAGATGTTCGCCAAGGGCATCATCTCTGGCTGGATGATCGCGACCATGGTCTGGATGATCCCGTCCATGGAGAGTGCCAAGATGTGGATCATCATCCTCATCACCTATCTCATGGCCTTAGGGGATTTCACGCACATCGTGGTCGGTTCGCTGGAGGTCGGTTATCTGGTGTTTGCCGGTGAGCTGCCGTGGAAGGATTTTTGGCTGGTGTTTGCCGGGCCGACACTGGCGGGGAACATTGTGGGCGGCAGCTTTATCTTCGCGTTGATCAGTCATGCGCAGATTCGCAGTGAAAGCGGTGCACCGAAAGAAGATGGCAGCAAGACCGGCCCGGACTCTCCCAATAGAACCAATGGACTGTAAGGTCGCGCGAGACAATAGGTTGTTGCTCGCCCGACTCGGTCCGGCGTTACGTCTATTGGGCAGGAATCAGCCATGCCCGTGCTTGAGTGATCGTGGTCGAATTGAATGGGCCCGACGAGTTCAGAAGGCTGCGCGAGATATATTGATCAGCAATCCGATTGAGTACAGCGTTAAAGCCCGTGGGATTCGTCGACTCGCGTAATTCGAGTATTGCCTTGTTTAGCAGCTTGACGTTCGAATCAGGTTGGCCATGACGGTATAGGGAGGGATAGATCACTTCACGGATGAAGTTTTCGGCCTTGGTCTTGATATCGCGCACTCCCATATCCTCGATCGCCCGAGTCATCACCACGGATTTGGGTCCTGCCAGCTGGGCATCCATGCGTTTAACGGCTTGTAGCAGCTCCATGTAATCTGCAGCGTTTCCATGGTTGAGTTTATTTGCCAGCCATTCAATTTTCCCCGACCTGTCGGCGAGTTGATCAAGGCGGTCGATGGCAACGTTCAGTGGAGCAGTAAGGTCGAGCTTGTCGGAACCGGTGGCTTTCGCTTCGATCAGGGCCTGGCTTAACTCGGCCAATGTCTGATGAGCAGCTTGGCGGAACTGGATGACTTCCGCGCAACCCGGATCGTTTTGCAGTTTATTCGCCGCCGCCTCGAACAATCGGTCATCGAGGGCGAGCAAGGCGCCGCCGATTGAATTGAACGTGTAGGTTTCGCTGCTCTCACGGTGCCGCAGGTGTTCACCCACCGCATTTTCCAGTTTTTGCTGCAGGTGGTTCTTGTGTTCCAGTGGCATGCTGAAGTTGACGGTGCCGTTTAACGTCGTCGTAAAGTCCCCTTCTCTTGTCTTCAATGGAACGATGACTGTCTGCTTATCAAAGGCTTTAATGCCGCTCGCTTCTAGTGCGTCCTGCGCCGCGTAGTTCACACCGAGGAATCTATCGACGATGTTCGAGCCCAGTGTTCCACGATCTTTTTTGGTGCCGCCATTGCCGCTCTCGAACTTGAGAATCAACTGATCGTGTTCGGGAATCGAGCTCATCGGAAATTGCAGTTCGTAAAGGTCCGCGACCGGGGTGTTGAGCATGATTCCGCCGTCCTGGAAGGCGGTCAGCTCAGCGTCAGTCTGGAAGGGCAATCCCTGTTCGGAAGGCTGCTGGAAAACAACGGGCAGCGAGCCTGAAATATGGGCGGCGCGGGCCACGTCCATATCCGGAGTCAGGCTGGCGTTGAACACCACCATTTGTGGCCGGTCGTCGAGCATGGCGGTTCCGGTGATATGCAGTAGCTTGATTTCCGGCATCTCCTTGCTCAGTGTCGCCAGATCACCAAATGTCACATAGCCTTTGGTTTTTATGTGTTCCACGCAGTCTCTTGTTTCTTGGGAAAGCTGTCGTTGTGGGTCGCCAGAGGCCTGTTTGAAGCGCGACTGAGTCGATTCCACCATTTTCTCGTGAAGCAGTTCTTCCAATGGTTCGGCTTTGGACTGAAGGCGAGGCATCAGATCGAACAACAGGCGTCCTATGTTGCCAGTCTTTCCCGGGATCTTGGCGATGCCTTTGCCAATCGCGGAACTGACTTGCTGTATCGGTCCAAGAACCTTGTTGTGACTGTCTAGCAGCGCTACGAGGTTGGTCTCGTCCGACATCTTGTCGAAGTCTGCGTGAGTCATGCCGCTGGCCAGAAACGCTGCCGAAATAGCGCCGGCCGATGAGCCGGAAATGCTTTTTATTTTGCCCAGCGCCCCATGATCTTCCATTGATTTGACCATCCCTGCGAACGCCACGCCCTTTGCACCGCCGCCGCTAAGTACCAGATGTTCGATGGCAGGGCGCTTGAGGTCCATTTCGACCACCCCATCTGAAAACTGACGGATCGTCAGCTTCCGGTCGCCCAGGGATTGCACCAGTATTTCAGAACTGCCTTGGCCGATTCGAATGTTATCCCGCTTGAAATCACTCCAATCACTGGGGTCCGGTGCTGTCGGTGTGCTACCTCCCTGGATGGCTGAAGAGCGGGGTGTGGGCATTGTCGAGTTGAAAGTGATCATGGATGCCTCCTCCTTTGAGAACGATTGCGGAGGTCGTACTTTAGGAGACTCGAGGACGCCAGAGTGCGTGGTGAAATGAGATGAGACACATGGCTGGAACCGCATCGAGAAGTGGCGGTGCAAGGCTGAAAGGCCCTGGAGTGGGCCTTTCAGCTGGGCATCAAAAGCGCGGTGTAAGGGGCTGAGGAAACTTCATACGGCTCGCGTCCGAATTGGCCGGGTCCTTCATTCCGGTTTTCTCGTCGCGATTTAACCGGCCATTTCTGGCGCAGCGGCATTGCGCCGTTGCAGATAAATGAAAAACAGGGCGGTCAGCACGGTCAGGCCGCTGACCAGGGCGCCGGTCCAGGGCAGGTCCGCGAGGTCTGCGCCGCTGGCTACGACCAATCCGCCAATCCAGGCGCCCGCCGCGTTGCCGAGGTTGAAGGCGCTTTGGTTCAGCGTCGAGCCAAGGTTCGGTGCTTCATGGGCTTGATCGATGATCAGCAGTTGCAGGATCGGGCACAGGGCAAACGCGAAAATGCCCCATAGCACCAGGGTGATCGCTGCCGGGACAACCGAATGGCTGGTCTGGCTGAACGCAGCCAGGACCACCACCACGGCCAATGCCATGCCGACCAGTGAAGGTAACAGGCGACTGTCAGCCAAGCGTCCGCCGAGCATGCTGCCCGCGGTCAGGCCCACGCCGAACAACAGGAGCATGATCGTCACGCCATGGGGACTGACACCGGTGATGTCCTGGAGGATCGGCGCGATATAGGTGAATACGCTGAACAGGCTGGTCGAAGCCAATACGCTCATGCCCAGGGCCAACAGCACGTTGGCCTTGCCCAGCACTTTGAATTCGCTGGCGAGATTGGCTTTATCCATTGTGATGTTTTTCGGCAACCAGACCCATTGAGCAATGGCGGCGATGACACCGATGACCGACACCGCCCAGAACGTCGAGCGCCAGCCGGCGTACTGTCCGAGTGCGGTCCCCAGGGGTACGCCCAGTACATTGGCGAGGGTCAGGCCGGTGAACATCATGGCAATCGCCTGGGCGCGTTTGTTCGGTGCGACCAGGCCGGCGGCTACAACCGAACCAATGCCGAAGAAAGCTCCATGACACAGCGCCGTCACCACTCGGGCGGCCATCAGCGTGGCGTAATTCGGTGCCAGGGCGCAGAGCATGTTGCCGAGAATGAACATCAGCGTCATGCCCAGCAGCGTGGCTTTGCGTGGCATGTTGGCGGTGCCGACCGCGAGGATCGGCGCGCCGAACACCACGCCCAGGGCGTAGCCGGTGATCAGCAGCCCGGCGTGGGGAATGCTCACGGCAAGGTCGCGGGCGACATCGGGGAGCAGGCCCATGATGACGAATTCAGTGGTGCCGATGCCGAACGCGGCAACAGCGAGGGCAAGCAAAGCGAGTGGCATGCGCAAGGTCTCTGTCGGTAGTCTTGACGCTTTGATCAGGCATACGCATGCCGGGGGCTGTTCTCGATGAGAGCAGGCCAAGGCAGTTTTTATTGGAATTAGTCTGTGTGCAGCTGAGTGTGGCGTGGTCGCTTGCAGTATAAACAGCCACTGACATATGGCGAATCAATTCTCTACCAAAAAGGAGTGTGCCGTGCTTGCGACGGCTTTGGTGTTGGTGGCGGCGCTGTTGCACGCGGCGTGGAATACCCTGATCAAATTCAGTGCCGAACGGCTGTTGGTCGTGGCCTGCATGGACAGCGTGGCTCTGTTGTTTGTCGTGGTGATGTTGCCGTTCGTGGCGTTGCCGCCGCTGGATATCTGGCCGTGGATTCTGGCCTCGGCGGCATTCGAGTTGCTCTACCGCTATTTACTTATCCAGGCGTATCGGGTCGGTGACCTCGGGCTGGTCTATCCGCTGATGCGCGGGCTGTCACCTCTGGTGGTGCTGGCGCTGACGCTGATCTTTGCGGGTGAGGTGCTGACCAACCAGCAGATCTTCGGGATCCTGTTGATCCCGCTCGGCATGCTGTGCCTGCTTTGGCAGGGCGGCGGCGGTGCCCGCCTGCCGTGGTCGATGCTGCCAGTGGTGGCGTTGATCGGCCTGTGCATCGGTTGCTACACCTTCATCGACGGTCAGGCGCTGCGGCGTTGGTCACACCCGCTGGATTATCTGGTCTGGGTGACGCTGCTCAGCGCCTGGCCGTTTCCCTTGTTGGCTTGGGTGCGGAAGCGGCCAGCGTTCAGGTTGTTCTGGCGCGAACAGTGGCGGCTAGGGTTGGCGGTCGGGTTTTGCGTGTTGTTCAGCTACGCTCTGGTGCTGTGGGCCATGCAGTTGGGGTCGATTGCAGAAGCGGCGGCGTTGCGCGAGATCAGCGTGATACTGGTCGTGCTGTTTGGCATGCGCTACCTGAAAGAACCTTTTGGCGGACCGCGCCTCTTAGCTTGTGGGCTGGTCTTGATCGGCATATTGGTCATGAAATTTTGACCACTCTGAAACGTGAAAAAGGGACTGTTTAATGAATGTTGCTCTGTGGTGCATTTTGATCGCGATTTTCCTGCCCTACATCTGCACGGGCATCGCCAAGGCCAGTGGCGGGTATCGTCTGAGTGACAACCATGACCCCCGGGACTTTCTCGAGTCACTCAATGGTTTGGCCCGGCGCGCGCATGCGGCGCAACTGAACAGTTTTGAAGTGACTCCGGCGTTCGCGGCGGCAGTGATCGTTGCGCATCTGGCGGGCAATGCGGAATTGGTGACGATCAATGTGTTGGCGGTGCTGTTCATCACCAGTCGGCTGTTGTACATCATTTGCTATCTGGCGGACTGGGCGATTTTGCGGTCGTTGGTATGGTTTGTGGGGATGGGCTTGATCGTCAGCTTTTTTGTGGTGTCGGTCTGAAAGAGCGGCGCTGAAAAAGTAGACCCGTAGGAGCCGGCCTGCCGGCTCCTGCAAATCTCACGGGTTCACGGGTTATTTTTCTGCATCCGGGACCTGCGGCACTTGTGGCAACGCCGCGCCCTTTGGCCACAGCATCCAGATCTGCCCCTGTTGCTTCATGTCCCCAGCCAATTGCCCGGCAGCCTCGCCCGTGCCCCAAAACAGGTCGGCACGTACTTCGCCGGCAATCGCACCGCCGGTGTCCTGTGCCGCCACCGGCCGAACCAGCGCAGTACCGTCCGGCTTGGTGGTGGATAACCACAGCAGGCTGCCCAGCGGAATCACTTTGCGATCCACTGCGGCGCTGTAGCCAGCCGTCAGCGGTACGTTGAGCGAGCCGCGCGGGCCTTCATTGCTGTCCGGGTTACGGGTGAAGAACACATAGCTCGGGTTGCTGCCGAGCAGTTCCGGAATGCGTGAAGGATTGGCCTTCGCCCAGTCGCTGATTGCGCCCATGGTCACGTCTTCTTTCTTCAACTCACCTTGCTCCACCAGCCAGCGGCCGATGGGGCGATACGGGTGGCCGTTCTGGTCGGCGTAAGCGATGCGCAGTTGACGACCACTGTCGAGCTGGATGCGACCGGAACCCTGGATTTGCAGGAATTGCAGGTTCATCGGATCGGTCAGCCAGGCCACTACGGGAGCCTTGACTCCTTTGGATTCGATTGTCGCGGCATCGTCGTACGGCTTGAGCACGCGGCCTTCGAGTCGACCGCGCAGGCGCTTGCCTTTGAGTTCCGGGTAAATGCTGTCGAGGGAGACGATAATCATGTCTTCCGGGACGCCATACACCGGCACATTGGCAACGCTGGTTTGGGTCAGGCTGCCGGGGTAGACCGGTTCGTAGTAACCGGTGATCAAGCCGTTGGGATTGTCGTTGGCAGCGCGCAGGCCGTAGACATCGAGGTTCTGCTTGAGAAAGCCGCGAATCTCACTGGCGGTTTGCGGCACATTGGCGGCCGCGGCGCAGGTGCCGCCCCAGACCGGGTCGGCCTTGAGCCGGTTGCACGCGCTGCGCCACGAACCGAAACCGGCGACGAGGTCGCTATCGGACACCGCCGGCAGGGCGTCCCATGTGGCGCTGGAGTAAGTGGCCAACGCATGGGTTTTCGGTTGTTGCTTGTCGCCACCGGTGCAGCCTGCGAGCAGGGCTACCATCGGCAGGGTCCAGGTCAGGCTGTGGCGCCATGCCTTGAAACGGCTGTTCATGGAGTGATTCCTTTGCCGGTTGCCTGAGTGCTCCATGCGCTCATACAACCCGTATTGATAATAGGGCTATTGGTGTTTGCCGAGGACGCGGGGATACTGGCCGCCGTTTCCCGTGACCTGAAGCCACCATGACTCTTAAAAGACTTTCTGTTGTATTGCTGGCCTGCCTGACGTTGTCCGCTTGTGGCGGTGTCGACCCCAATTCGCCGCTGGGTCAGCGCAAGGCCATTTTCAAGCAAATGCTCAAGACCGGCGAAGACCTGGGTGGCATGTTGCGTGGCCGTATTCCATTCGACGGGGCGAAATTCGCGGACGGCGCGGTGAAGCTCGACGCGTTGTCCCATGAGCCGTGGAAGCACTTTCTACAAGTGCGTGAAGAAGACCATACCAGCGCCACGAGCGATGTCTGGGAAAAACAGGCCCGCTTTCAGGAGTTGGCTCGCACCCTCGAAGCCGCCACCGGTGAATTGGTGATTGCCAGCAAGCTCCAGCCCTACAAGGCCAGTAACCTGGGGCCGGCGGTGCAGAAGGTCGAAGACGCCTGTAGTGCCTGCCATAAAGAGTTTCGGGATCATTGATTGACACAATTGTGGCGAGGGAGCTTGCTCCCGCTCGGCTGCAAAGCAGTCGTAAACCGATCAACGCGGTCTGTCTGACTAACCGCGGTGGCTGGTTTTGGGGTCGCTTCGCAACCCAGCGGGAGCGAGCTCCCTCGCCACAAAATGCGCTTCACGCCATCAGCCCGGAGCGTCTTACTTATCCAGCTCGTCCACGGCTTCCTGCAATTCCTTGCGGGACTCGGCGAGTTTGTCCTTACGCTTGTTGATCTTCTCGGGGTCGCCTTTTTTCATGGCCTTGTCGAGGTCGGCCTGACGCTGGCTGACTTCGTGCTTGGCTTCGAGCACCTTGTTTTCCCGTTCCTTTTTCAGCGAGGCGTCGGTGCAGTGGGCAGTGACCTCGCTGAGGGCCTTTTCCAGGCCGGCCTGCTGGTCGGCATTGCCGTGGGATTTGGCCAGCTCGATCTGGTTGATGATGCCTTGTTTCTTGGCCGCGCAGCCGGTCAGGCCTGGCGCGTCTTCCGCGGCCATCAATGGAGCGGCCATTACGCTGCAAAGGGTCAACAGGGCCAGCGGTGAAAGAAATTTCATAAAAGCTCCATGTGAAAAGGCAATCTTGTCGATGCGGCGATGGCTTGTTTGAGCCCATCGGTACTATTGGGTTCCCGGTTCGGCGGGTGTCGGCGGTTGCTTGAACCCGTCAATGCCTGCCTCACCCAGTGTTGCGCTCAAAGCCAGGACCTGCGGGTCGCGGAAAAATGCAGTTAACTGCGCCGCGCGCCCCGGGCCGATGCCCGGTTCGGCCTGCCATTGTTGAATGTCCCGTTGTGCCAGTGCCTGCCATGACCCGCCCAACTGCGCCTGCCCCGTAGGCGGTAGCCCCAAGGCTTTCAGCCAGCGGGCGAAAGGTCGTTGCCGGGCAGCGTGAAAACTGTTCATCAGTCGAGCAGCGCTGCGCTCGCCGAAACCATCAATGTTAGCAAGCTCTTGAACATCAAGGGTCAACCAATCCAGAAGACTGTTCAGGCGACCTGTTGCAAGAAGTTTTTCCCATGTACCAGGGCCGACGTGGGGCAGGGCCAGACCCTGTTTGCCGCTGAGCCAGGTCAGGCGTGCGAGAAACTGTTGCTCGCAGTCTGGTGACGGCAGCCAGCAACTCAATGAATGAAAGCCCTGCGCCTGCGGCACGCGGATTTCCACCCTTTCGCTGCTGCGTAACACCACACTGTCGAGCCTCGGAATGGTCAGGCCGGCCAGGCTGATGGCGACCTGATCCCCAGGGCGGATGTCCAGTGCCTGCCAGCGTTGCAAAGAACTCACGCTGACTCGCTGGATTTGTCGGTCATCGAGCATCACCGGCGAAAGCTCCAGCACGGGGGTGATCCGCCCGGTCCGGCCAATCTTGAAGCTCACCTTGCGTACTTCGGCCATGGCCTGGGCGAAGGGATATTTCCAGGCGACGCTCCAGTCAGGCGGTTTGGCCTGCCAACGGTCAGCAGGGGGGCGTTTGCCCTGGCGCAAGACGATTCCGTCGCTGGCAAAGGGCAGGGGCGAGCGGTACCAGTGCTCGCGCCAGCGTTCGGCGTCGGAGAAGGCATCGATCGCCTGGTTGAAAACCGCGGTATCCGCAAAGCCCAGCTCATGGAGCTTGGCGATGCGATCCGGCAAGTGCGCAGGGCCTTCAGGCCACTCCCAGACAAACAGGCCGACCCCGGCGGCTTGTTCGGCGCTCAACCGTTTGCGAGCCATCAAGCCGGCGACCGTGGCGCGAGCGTTGAGGCTGCCGGCCCGGGACTGCACGTGATCGGTCAGGTGCCAGTAGAGTTCGCCTTGCACCAACAGGTCCAGCGGTTGGGACAGGTGTTGGGGGATAGCAGGCATCCGGCGTGCCGAAGAGGTCCAGTCCTGGCCCTGGGTGCCGTCGCCGCGACTGATGGCCTGGGTCAGCAAGCCCTGGCGATAAATCAGGGTCACTGCCACGCCGTCCACCTTGGGCTGTGCCCAGACATCCGTACGGCCGCGCAGCCAGTTTTCGACAGCTTGCGCATCGCGCAATTTGTCCAGGCCGGTATGGGCGACGGGGTGCGCGAGTGTGCCGCGCGCAGTGCGTAGCGGGTTTGCGGTGGTGCTCACATTGAAGCACTGGCGCCATTCATTGAGCCGTGCACGGGACTGATCGTAGAGTTCGTCGGCGACCAGGGAGCGACCTTGGCGGTGATAGTTGTCGTCCCAGAGGTCTATTTGCTTTTGCAGTGCGGTGATTTCGTTTGAGGCACGATCGGGGAGCCAGTCGGGGCATTGGGCGGCGTCCGCACTCAAGCCGGCAAAACCCAGTACAAAAATGAAAATCAGGCGCAGGTTAGAAGGCATCGCGAGCTTCCTTGCTCAATGAGTTGCCTGAAGATTAGGAAGGATTTGCGAGGTTGCCCGGGCGGGTGTTTTTCAGTGTGTTTCGATACTGGAAGGTCGAAAGATCGTCCGAACGCTGCCCGTCGCGCTTCTGTGGCCACCCACAAAAAAGCCCCGCACGGCGAACCGTGCGGGGCTTTTGCTACCGCCAGGGAAGACTTACAGGCCGGCTGCGGAGCGCAGGTCGTCAGCGCGGTCGGTTTTTTCCCAGGTGAACGTGGTGAAGGTGTCGTCACCCACAGTCTTGGTAGCCGGGGTGCGACCGAAGTGGCCGTACGCAGCGGTTTCCTGGTACATCGGGTGCAGCAGGTCGAGCATGGTGGTGATCGCGTATGGACGCAGGTCAAACACGTCGCGGACCAGTTTGACGATCTTGTCGTCGCTGATCTTGCCGGTACCGAAGGTGTTCAGCGAGATCGAAGTCGGCTGAGCAACACCGATCGCGTAGGAAACCTGGATCTCGCAGCGCTCGGCCAGGCCGGCAGCGACGATGTTCTTGGCCACGTAACGACCGGCGTAGGCGGCCGAACGGTCAACCTTCGATGGATCCTTACCGGAGAACGCGCCGCCACCATGGCGAGCCATGCCGCCGTAGCTGTCGACGATGATCTTGCGACCGGTCAGGCCGCAGTCGCCCACCGGGCCACCGATGATGAACTGGCCCGTCGGGTTGATGTGGAACTGGGTGTCCTTGGACAGCAGTTCGGCAGGCAGCACGTGCTTGACGATCAGCTCCATCACGCCTTCGCGCAGGTCGTTGTACGACACGTCCGGGTTGTGCTGGGTCGACAGAACAACGGCGTCGATACCGACTACCTTGCCGCCTTCGTAACGGCAGGTCACTTGCGACTTGGCATCCGGACGCAGCCATGGCAGCAGGCCGGATTTGCGGGCTTCGGCTTGCCTTTGAACAAGCTGGTGCGAGAACGTGATCGGTGCCGGCATCAGCACGTCGGTTTCGTTGCTGGCGTAGCCGAACATCAGGCCCTGGTCGCCGGCGCCCTGATCTTCAGGCTTGGCACGGTCGACACCCTGGTTGATGTCAGGGGACTGCTTGCCGATGATGTTCATCACGCCGCAGGTCGCGCCGTCGAAGCCAACGTCGGAGCTGTTGTAGCCAATGTCGGTGATCACGTCACGAACGATCTGCTCCAGGTCGACCCAGGCCGTGGTGGTGACTTCGCCGGCGATGATGGCAACGCCCGTTTTCACCAGAGTCTCGCACGCCACACGGGCGAACTTGTCTTCAGCAATGATGGCGTCCAGCACCGCATCAGAAATCTGGTCGGCGATTTTGTCCGGATGCCCTTCAGACACGGACTCGGAGGTGAAAAGGGAGTATTCGCTCATCTCGATGTTTTCCTGAATTTACCGATGGTGAGTGTCGCCAGGTGGTCGCTGAAAATGGCGGACCTGAATCTGGAAACCATTACGTAAGCCTACATACAGGCTTTCCCCGGGAGCGAGTCCCGCAGCGGTGGCCCAGCGGGCCAGATCGTCCTGTTCAAACCCCAGCCAGAGATCACCGCAGGCCTCCTTGGCCCAACTCTGGTTGTGGCTACATAACTCTGTTACTAACAGGCTGCCGCCTGGTTGCAGCAATTTGGCCATGTGCTTGAGCGCATCGGCCGGTGCGGCAAAATGGTGCAGCACCATGTTCAATACAACGCAATCAGCCTTGAGGCTGACGCCGTTCAATGCATCGGCGAGTTGCAGGCTGACGTTCGTCAGCGATTCGCGCTCACAAACTTCGCGTGCCAGCTCAAGCATCGCCGGGCTGTTATCCACAGCGGTGACCTGGGAGAAACGACTGGACAGTTCCGGTAGAAACGCACCGTCACCGGGGCCGACTTCGATGGCCGTGCTGCCTTCACCGAAACCCAGCTTGTCGAGCAACGCCAGCACGCTGTCGCGGTACTGCGGCAGGCCGGCGATCAAATCTTGCTGGGCGCGAAATTTCTCCGCCACCCGGGCGAAGAAGTCCTGGCTGGCCGCAGCCCGTTGCCCGTGTACCTGGGCGATCCGTGCCTGGACTTCGACCGGCAAGCTCAGCTCATCCACTTCTTCGAGCAAGGCTGCGTGCAATTTGCCGCCCAGCAGCTCGGTGTGGGGCAGGGCGCGACGGTAAAAAATCGCGTTGCCTTCACGGCGGGTCGCCACCAGGTCGGCCTGGGCCAGTACCTTGAGGTGGTGACTCATGCCCGACTGGCCAATGCCGAAGATTTGCGCCAGTTCCAGCACGCCAAACGAATCGTTGGCCAGCGCACGCAAAACATTCAGGCGTAGAGGATCGCCGCCGGCCTTGCACAGGGCCGCCAGCTCATCGCAATCGTCATGTCGAATGGAAGGCATGCGTAAATTCATAAGGCCGGCAGTCTAGTCACGCACTGGAAGCATCGCAAGAGCAATATCAAAAAGTTTTGATATTGCACGATAGATGGCACTTCTTAACGTTAGCTTCAGTCAACAAACGAACGGCGGAAAGGTTTCACCAGGCGAAACCCTGGTAATCCATTGGAAAAACGCCTCCAGATGACTATCTGTCATTGCCCCGAGGCGTCCGTGTGAGGGAAAATGCTCGCCTTTTTTCCGTTTCATTTTTATCACTCTCGATTCAGAACCCGCAGGAGAACAGCGATGCCTAGCCGTCGTGAGCGTGCCAACGCCATTCGTGCCCTCAGCATGGATGCCGTGCAAAAAGCCAACAGCGGCCATCCCGGTGCCCCTATGGGTATGGCAGATATCGCCGAAGTGCTTTGGCGCGACTACCTCAAGCACAACCCAAGCAATCCATCGTTCGCTGACCGTGACCGCTTCGTGCTGTCCAACGGTCACGGCTCGATGTTGATCTATTCGCTGCTGCACCTGACCGGCTACGACCTGTCGATCGAAGACCTGAAGCAGTTCCGCCAGCTGCACAGCCGCACGCCGGGTCACCCGGAGCTCGGTTACACCCCGGGCGTTGAAACCACCACCGGTCCGCTGGGCCAAGGCCTGGCCAACGCCGTGGGTTTTGCCCTGGCTGAAAAGGTCCTGGCGGCGCAGTTCAACCGTCCTGGCCACAACATCGTCGACCACCACACCTACGTATTCCTGGGTGATGGCTGCATGATGGAAGGCATTTCCCATGAAGTCGCTTCCCTGGCCGGTACTTTGGGCCTGGGCAAACTGATTGCCTTCTACGATGACAACGGCATCTCCATCGATGGTGAAGTCGAAGGCTGGTTCACCGACGACACCCCGAAGCGTTTTGAATCCTACAACTGGCAAGTGATCCGCAATGTCGACGGTCACGACCCGGAAGAGATCAAGACCGCGATCGAGACTGCGCGCAAAAGCGAGCAGCCGACCCTGATCTGCTGCAAAACCACCATCGGCTTCGGCTCGCCGAACAAGCAAGGCAAGGAAGACTGCCACGGCGCCCCACTGGGTGATGCGGAAATCGCCCTGACCCGCGCTGCGCTGAAGTGGAACCACGGCCCGTTCGAAATCCCGGCCGACATCTACGCCGAGTGGGACGCCAAGGAAGCCGGCCGCGCGGTCGAAGCCGAGTGGGACCAGCGTTTCGCTGCCTACGCCGCCGCCTTCCCGAGCGAAGCCAACGAACTGGTGCGTCGCCTGAGCGGCGAACTGCCGGCCGACTTCTCCGAGAAGGCTGAAGCCTACATCGCCGAAGTCGCGGCCAAGGGCGAAACCATCGCCAGCCGTAAAGCCAGCCAGAACGCCCTGAACGCGTTCGGCCCGCTGCTGCCTGAGTTCCTTGGCGGTTCGGCTGACCTGGCCGGTTCCAACCTGACCCTGTGGAAAGGTTGCAAAGGCGTCACCGCCGAAGACGCCAGCGGCAACTACATGTACTACGGCGTGCGCGAATTCGGCATGACCGCGATCATGAACGGCGTTGCCCTGCACGGCGGCCTGGTGCCTTACGGCGCGACCTTCCTGATGTTCATGGAATACGCTCGCAATGCGGTGCGCATGTCTGCCCTGATGAAGCAACGTGTGATCCACGTCTACACCCACGACTCCATCGGTCTGGGCGAAGACGGCCCGACTCACCAGCCAATCGAGCAACTGGCCAGCCTGCGCTGCACACCGAACCTCGACACCTGGCGTCCAGCTGATGCCGTTGAGTCGGCCGTGGCCTGGAAAAACGCCCTGGAGCGCAAGGACGGTCCTTCGGCCCTGATCTTCTCGCGTCAGAACCTGCAGCACCAAACCCGTGACGCCGGCCAGATCGCCGACATCAGCCGTGGCGGTTATGTGCTCAAGGACTGCGCAGGCGAGCCTGAACTGATCCTCATTGCCACCGGTTCGGAAGTGGGTCTGGCTGTTCAGGCTTTCGACAAGCTGACCGAGCAAGGCCGCAACGTGCGTGTGGTTTCCATGCCGTGCACCAGCGTGTTCGATGCCCAGGACGCCGGCTACAAGCAATCGGTTCTGCCTTTGCAGGTCAGCGCCCGTATCGCCATCGAAGCCGCTCACGCGGACTACTGGTACAAGTACGTGGGCCTGGAAGGTCGCGTCATCGGCATGACCACCTACGGCGAGTCGGCGCCTGCGCCTGCCTTGTTCGAAGAGTTCGGCTTCACCCTGGAAAACATCCTGGGTCAGGCTGAAGAGCTGCTGGAAGACTGATCCAGAAGATGTGTCGTCTGATCTGACGCCATCGCTGGCAAGCCAGCTCCCACAGGAATCTCCAGTGAACACAGATCTTGTGAACACCAGAAAACCTGTGGGAGCGGGCTTGCCCGCGATAGCGGTAGTTCAGGCGATGCTGCACTATCGGATTCACCACGGTAATCGAGAACCCAATGCCTCAACCGCGTCCCTACAAAGTTGCACTCAACGGCTACGGCCGGATTGGTCGTTGCGTCTTGCGTGCGTTGTTCGAGCGAGGCTCGTCGGCCGGGTTTGAAATTGTCGCGATCAATGATCTGGCCGACATGGCCAGCATCGAATACCTGACACGCTTCGACTCCACTCACGGGCGTTTCCCCGGGGAAGTGAAGGTCGACGGCGATTGTCTGCATATTAATGGCGACTGCGTGAAGGTCCTGCGCAGTGCCACCCCCGAAGGCATCGATTGGGCGTCGTTGGACGTCGATCTGGTGCTGGAGTGCTCCGGCGCTTATCACACCCGTGAAGACGGCCAGCGCTTCCTCGACGCCGGCGCGCCACGGGTGCTGTTTTCCCAGCCGATGGCCAGCGAGGCGGATGTCGACGCCACCATCGTCTATGGCGTGAACCAGGATTGCCTGACCGGCGACGAGCTGCTGGTGTCCAACGCGTCCTGCACCACCAATTGCGGCGTGCCGCTGTTGCGTCTGCTGGATCAGGCGATTGGCCTGGAGTACGTGTCGATCACCACCATCCACTCGGCGATGAACGATCAGCCGGTGATCGATGCCTATCACCACGAAGATCTGCGCCGTACCCGCTCGGCGTTTCAGTCGGTGATCCCAGTGTCCACTGGTCTGGCGCGGGGCATCGAGCGCCTGTTGCCGGAACTTGCCGGACGAATTCAGGCCAAAGCCGTACGTGTGCCGACGGTCAACGTGTCTTGCCTCGACATTACGATGCAGACCGTCAGCGATACCGACGCCGTGGAGGTCAACCGGATCCTGCGTGAGGCGGCTACCAGCGGCCCGCTCAAAGGGCTGTTGGCCTACACCGAGCTTCCCCATGCAAGCTGTGATTTCAACCATGACCCACATTCGGCGATCGTCGATGCCAGTCAGACCCGTGTTTCCGGCCCAAGGCTGGTGAACATCCTGGCCTGGTTCGACAACGAATGGGGTTTTGCCAACCGAATGCTGGACGTTGCAGATCACTATCTGCAAACAGCGACTTCAAAAAAACCTGCTCTCTAAGATCAGCTACTCAGGAAATGCGACCCATGACCGTGTTGAAGATGTCCGACCTCGATCTGCAAGGTAAGCGCGTATTGATCCGCGAAGACCTCAACGTCCCAGTCAAGGACGGTGTTGTCACCAGCGATGCGCGAATCCTGGCTTCGCTGCCGACCATCAAGCTGGCCCTGGAAAAAGGCGCGGCCGTGATGGTCTGCTCGCACCTTGGCCGTCCGACCGAAGGCGAGTTCTCGGCCGAGAACAGCCTCAAGCCAGTCGCCGACTACCTGAGCAAGGCCCTGGGCCGTGAAGTGCCGCTGGTGACCGATTACCTGGGCGGCGTTGACGTCAAGGCCGGCGACATCGTGCTGTTTGAAAACGTGCGCTTCAACAAAGGCGAGAAGAAGAACGCCGACGACCTGGCCAAGCAATACGCCGCCCTGTGCGACGTATTCGTGATGGACGCTTTCGGCACCGCTCACCGTGCCGAGGGTTCGACCCACGGCGTGGCCAAGTTCGCCAAAGTCGCCGCGGCCGGTCCGCTGCTGGCTGCCGAGCTGGACGCACTGGGCAAAGCCCTCGGCGCCCCGGCCCAGCCAATGGCCGCCATCGTTGCCGGTTCCAAGGTCTCGACCAAACTCGACGTGCTGAACAGCCTGAGCCAGATCTGCAACCAGTTGATCGTCGGCGGCGGCATTGCCAACACTTTCCTGGCCGCTGCCGGTCACCCGGTCGGCAAATCGCTGTACGAGCCGGACCTGCTGGACACCGCTCGCGCCATCGCCGCCAAAGTCAGCGTGCCATTGCCGGTAGACGTGGTGGTTGCCAAGGAATTCGCCGAAAGCGCAGCAGCGACCGTCAAACTGATCGCTGACGTTGCTGCCGACGACATGATCCTCGACATCGGCCCGCAGACCGCTGCCCACTTCGCCGAGCTGCTGAAGTCGTCGAAAACCATCCTGTGGAACGGCCCGGTCGGCGTGTTCGAATTCGACCAGTTCGGTAACGGCACCAAAGTGTTGGCCCAGGCCATTGCCGACAGCGCGGCGTTCTCCATCGCTGGCGGCGGCGACACGCTGGCAGCCATCGATAAGTATGGCGTTGCTGAGCAGATCTCCTACATTTCTACCGGCGGCGGCGCGTTCCTCGAATTCGTCGAAGGCAAAGTGTTGCCAGCCGTTGAAGTCCTGGAAAGCCGGGCCAAGGCCTGAGGCCGCCCGTTTGACCAGGCAAGGGAGTGTTCTTATGGTCAAGTCGTTAGCGTTGTTGATCGTCGCGGGTTCGCTGGCGGCTTGCGGGAGTAACCCGAAAGCCACCCCGGAGCCTGCGCCGACGGCGCCCCAGAACGGTTGCTACCAGGCCGACTGGCAGGCGGAAACCAATCCGGTGCTCAACAAGCGCTCAGGGCCTGATGGTCTGGACAAATACGAGACACAGACCCCTGCCAAGGAACATGGTTGTCCTTGACGGGTCTGACTCTTTACTCAGGGCTGTTGGCGTGCGCCGTCAGCCGAGGAACACGGATGAAAGGTTTTATCGCCGTTGCGGCGCTGGCACTGCTGGCAGGATGCGCCAACTTGAACCCGTTCCAGTCGTCCGCCCCGGCGGATAACTGGACCACGTGGACCTGCGACAGTCAGGCCAAAGTGCTCTGGCGTTATACCGATGACAGCCGCACGCAAGTCGATGTACGCCTGGGTGGCGCCGATCAGGTCTATCGCCTGAAGGAAGAACCGGGCGCGTCGGGTTCGCTGTACAGCGACAACATGCTGGCGTTTCACATAAACGGTGAGGAAGGCCTGGTTTACTGGGTCGCCACCAATGATTTGATTGGGCGTGGCTGTAAGGCGCAATAAAACTCCGGCCGCTGGGCTGTTGTGGCGAGGGAGCTTGCTTCCGCTGGAGCGCGAAGCGGTCCCGATCAGGTTCGCCGGATGACGACTGCTTCGCAGCCGAGCGCGAGCAAGCTCGCTCGCCACAGGGTTTTTTGTAGTTCTTGAGATTTTGGTAACACCGAATTCGCAGTCCGGGCCAACCCCCGATCTGCAATAACTTGAATAGCCGCCGCCGCTCCGGCAGGCTGGCACGATTAACGACCCTCAACCGGGAGAGACACACACAATGGCACTTATCAGCATGCGCCAGATGTTGGACCACGCAGCCGAGTTCGGCTACGGCGTTCCAGCTTTCAACGTCAACAACCTTGAGCAGATGCGCGCCATCATGGAAGCCGCTGACAAGACTGACTCCCCGGTGATCGTCCAGGCTTCGGCCGGTGCTCGCAAATACGCCGGCGCGCCGTTCCTGCGTCACCTGATCCTGGCAGCCATCGAAGAATTCCCGCACATCCCGGTGTGCATGCACCAGGACCACGGCACCAGCCCTGACGTCTGCCAGCGCTCCATTCAACTGGGCTTCAGCTCGGTGATGATGGACGGTTCCCTGGGCGAAGACGGCAAGACCCCGACCGACTACGACTACAACGTCCGCGTTACCCAGCAAACCGTAGCCATGGCTCACGCCTGCGGCGTTTCGGTAGAAGGTGAGCTGGGCTGCCTGGGTTCGCTGGAAACCGGTATGGCCGGTGAAGAAGACGGCATCGGCGCCGAAGGCGTTCTGGATCACAGCCAGATGCTGACTGACCCGGAAGAAGCCGCCGATTTCGTAAAACGCACCCAGGTGGATGCCCTGGCCATCGCCATCGGCACCAGCCACGGCGCCTACAAGTTCACCAAGCCACCTACCGGCGACGTGCTGGCGATCGACCGCATCAAAGAGATCCACAAGCGCATTCCGAACACTCACCTGGTGATGCACGGTTCGTCTTCGGTACCACAAGAGTGGCTGGCGATCATCAACCAGTACGGCGGCGACATCAAAGAAACCTACGGCGTACCGGTTGAAGAAATCGTCGAAGGCATCAAGCACGGCGTGCGCAAGGTCAACATCGACACCGACCTGCGCCTGGCGTCCACTGGCGCAATGCGTCGCCTGATGGCCACCAACCCGAGCGAATTCGACCCACGTAAATTCTTCGGCGCCACCGTCACCGCCATGCGCGACGTGTGCATCGCTCGTTACGAAGCCTTCGGCACCGCCGGCAACGCTTCGAAGATCAAGGCGATCTCGCTGGAAGGCATGTATCAGCGTTACCTCAAAGGTGAGTTGAACGCCAAGGTCAACTAAGACTTCAGCGTTTGAATTGCATGAAAAACCCGCCGAGAGGCGGGTTTTTTTGTGGGCGCAGGTCTGCCTATTTATCGTGATCGATATCCAGCTTGCTAAATGTCACTTTCCCGCCTTCACTGGTGTACCCGGTGTTGTCCTGCACATACACCCCGGCTTTGAAATACAACGGTTTGTCCCGCCAGGTAGCGCTGATGTTGGTGTCCCACTGGTAACCCGCGCCACTGACGCCCAGTGCGCCACCGGGGCTCAGGTGGATGAGGTAGTTGAATTCACGATTGAGCTTGACGCCGGTGGCGAGGGTGATGACCCGGCTTTCGGCGTCGGTTGGGTGCATTCTGACTTTAATGACGAGGTTGCCGGTTTCGCTGCTGGTCTTGTATTGGTATTCGAGTTTGACCATCGGTTTCTGGCTGTTGTAAGCGTGAATCTGGCCGATGACGATCTTGCCGGAACTCGGCACCTGGTTCACCGTGAGGGTGGCGCGCAGCAAGTTGTCGGCATCCGGGTAATACCAGTTGCGCAGCGTGCCGTTGCTGTAGGTCTCGCGCAGTTCAGTGCGTGGGTAGATTGCGTTTTCGGTTTTGGAGCCGGTCACTGGCGACCAGAAAAACAGCACGCCGGTATCTGAATGGAAGTATTGATCCTTGAAGCCGTTCACCAGTTTGGAGGTCTCAACAGTGTAGGGCGGGCTGCCGACGGGAACGCTGAGGTTCCAGGTTGCGAGGTCGATCATAAAATAGCTTCCACAGATTATGCTGCACGCACGTGCCAGAAGCTCTAGCACGCGCCTTGGAGGGCGGTCTTTATAAGCGCAGGTGGCGGCTTTGTTAATGTCGGACCGACAAATGGATGACGTCAAAATCCTGTTAAAAGGCCATCTTTCCCGTTTTTAGCGGCTTGCAGAGGCGACCGTTAGTCGGCGAATTAACCCTTTAGTTAGGTGATGGCGTACTGACAGCTTCTGATTTTGTTGATCCCGGTCTAGAGTGAAGGCACAGTAATTGTCCGGTTTTCACGAGAAACCGGCCTGACGTCCCGAATAGAGAAGCAGCATGGAATGCGCGCACCCCCCGCCAATTGAAGGCAACTCAACGTTATTAATCGTCGATGATTACCCTGAAAACCTGATCAGCATGCGCGCGTTGTTGCAGCGCCAGGACTGGCACGTCATCACCGCGGCCTCGGGTTTCGAGGCGCTCAGTCTGTTGCTTGAACACGATATCGACCTGGTGCTGCTGGATGTGCAGATGCCGGGCATGGACGGGTTCGAAGTCGCGCGGCTGATGCGAGGCAGCCAACGGACACGGCTGACGCCGATTATTTTCCTGACCGCCAACGAACAGTCCCAGGACGCCGTGATCAAGGGCTATGCCAGTGGCGCCGTGGATTACCTGTTCAAACCGTTCGACCCGCAGATTCTCAAGCCCAAGGTCCAGGCGTTGCTGGAGCACCAGCGCAATCGCCGTGCCTTGCAGCGCCTGAGCCACGATCTGGAGGTCGCGCGCGCCTTCAACGCCTCGGTGCTGGACAACGCCGCCGAAGGCATCCTGGTGGTGGACGAGGACGGTCTGATCCGCTTCGCCAACCCGGCGATGTCGCGCCTGCTCAGTGCCACGGTGCAGGAGCTGCAAGGCAAGGAATTTCTGGATTACCTGCAAAAGCCGCACATTCCGGTGTGGGCCGATTCGGACTTGCTGGCCGGCTACAAACGCGGTGAGACATTGCGCCTGCACGACGCGTTGTTGCGAACCGCCCCCGGCCAACAGGTGCCCGTGGCATTGTCCTGCGCTCCCTTGTCTGCCGAGCAGCATGCGATGGTGGTCACCGTGCTGGACATGTCGGTGGTGCGCCACTTGCACCAGCAACTTGAATTCCAGGCGGTGACCGATCCGCTGACCGGGTTGCTCAACCGCCGGGGTTTCTACCAGACCGTGGAAAACCTGCTGTTGCGTGGTGAGCGAACCGACAGTGCCTGGGTCCTGATGTACCTCGATCTCGATGGTTTCAAGCGGGTCAATGATTCCCTCGGCCACGATGCCGGTGATCGGGTGTTGCGCTGGGTCTCCGAGCAGTTGAAGGCCTGCTTGCGGCCCTTCGACATTCTGGCGCGCATGGGCGGCGACGAATTCACCGCGTTGCTGGATCTGGAGTTCCCCGAGCAAGCGGCCAAGATCGCCGAGAAGCTGATTGAGCGCGTATCGATCTGCCAGCAGATCGATGGTCTGGATATCGCGCTGGGCGCGAGCATCGGCATTGCCACGTTCCCGGATTGCGGTGCCAATCTGGACGGCTTGCTGCGGGCTTCGGACATCGCGATGTACGAAGCCAAGCGCGCCGGTCGCCAGCAGTATCGTTTTTACGATCATGAAATGAATGGCCGGGCTCGCTCACGGCTGATGCTTGAAGAAAGCGTGCGCGACGCTATCGAGAACCGTGATTTCAACCTGGTTTATCAGCCCCAGGTGGCCATTGCCGACGGCCGGATTCGCGGCTTTGAAGCACTCTTGCGCTGGCAGCATCCGAGCGTCGGCGACGTGCCGCCGGGGCTGTTTTTGCCGTTGCTGGAAGAGGCGCGGTTGATCAGTCGCTTGGGCAGCTGGATTTATCAACGCAGTGCCGGGCAGCGCAAAGCCTGGGAAGCCCTGTTTGCCGAAGATCTGGTGCTGGGCGTCAGCTTGAGCAGCACGCAGTTCGCCATGCCTAACCTGGTCACCGAATTGCGTCAGGTGTTGGAGCGTCATGGTTTGCAGGCGCGTCACCTGGAAGTCGAAGTGACGGAAGAAGCCTTGACGCTCAACCCCGAAGAAACCCGTAAACAGCTGCGTTTGCTGCGTAATCTCGGGGTCAGGGTCGCGCTGGATGATTTCGGTTCCGGCCCGTGCTCACTGTCCCATTTACGCGACCTGGAACTGGACACGCTCAAGCTTGACCGGCATTTGATCGCTCGCCTGCCCGAGTCTTCACGGGACGCGGCGCTGGTACGCAATGTGATTGAGTTGTGCAAGCAGTACGGCATGCTGGTGATCGCCGAAGGGGTGGAAACCGTCGCGCAATATCAGTGGCTGCAAGCCAATGGCTGCGAGTATGTGCAGGGCTTCCTCGTGGCGCGTCCGATGATGGCCGAAGACACCGGCCACTTCGCGCAGCCGTTCGACTGGAGCGCGTTGACCGGTTGAATTCGCTACACTGGCGACCTGTTCATGATCTGTGTTGCCGCTGCGATGACTGCGTTGAAATACCTCCAGGCCTATCCCGCTTCCTTGCAGGACCAAGTGCGCCAGATGATCGCCGAAGGTCGGCTGGGCGAGTACTTGAGCAAGCGCTATCCGGACCAGCACGGCGTGCAGAGTGACAAAGCGCTGTACACCTACGCGCTGGACCTCAAGCAGGAATACCTGCGCAACGCCCCGGCCATCGACAAGGTGCTGTTCGACAACCGCCTGGACCTGACGCACCGCGCCCTCGGATTGCACACCACCATCTCCCGGGTGCAGGGCGGCAAGCTCAAGGCAAAAAAGGAAATCCGCATCGCTTCACTGTTCAAGGAAGCGCCTTCGGACTTTCTGAAGATGATCGTGGTGCACGAGTTGGCGCACTTCAAAGAGTCCGATCACAACAAGGCATTCTACAAACTGTGCGAACACATGCTGCCGGGGTATCACCAGGTGGAGTTTGATGTGCGGGTGTACCTGACGTGGCGGGACATGCAATAAAAGATCTTCCGAATAACAAGAGGCACAGGGATGGACGTGAGCAAGACCAAGAGCAGCTTCTACCGCCGCTTGTACGTGGCGTACCTGATCGATAGCGGCCTGGCCAGCAGTGTTCCGGCGCTGACCGAGGTCACCGGCATGCCCCGTCGCACAGCCCAGGACACCCTCGCGGCGCTGGCCGACCTGGATATCGTTTGCGAATTCGAGCAGGAAGAAGGCGCGCGCAACCATGCCGGCCGCTACCGGATTCGCGACTGGGGGGCGATTGATCGGGGGTGGATCGAGCGTAATTTGCGGCAGATAAAAAACGTGTTGGAGTATCCCTGAGTTTCTCGCTACCAGTGCTGACGCTATCGCGGGCAAGCCCGCTCCCACAGGTTCCGAGGCGGGTTGCAAATTTGCGCTGCGCTCGCGATCACTGTGGGAGCTGGCTTGCCGGCGATAGCGTCCTCAGGAACGCCGCATGCCAATGTGAGGAATGCCATCCTCGACATACGCCTCACCCGCCACCACAAACCCGTACCGCCCGTAATACCCCTGCAAATGCGCCTGCGCCGAAAGATACACCGGCATGTCCGGCCAGCGCTTTTCGGTCTGCTTCAATGCCTGAGCCATCAGCTCATGGCCGAGCCCGGTGCCCCGCGCCTGTGCGGCAATGATCACCCGGCCGATCACCACATCGCCGCCCTGCAGCTCAGGGTCGAGCAAGCGCAGGTACGCCACGAGGCGATCGCCGTCCCACGCCATCAGATGGCAGGTATCGCCTTCCAGATCCTGGCCATCGATGTCCTGATAAATGCACTTTTGCTCGACGACGAACACCTCGCTGCGCAGCTGCAAAATGGCATACAGCTGTTCTTTGCCCAGATCACTGTGGTGTTTGCAGACCCAACTGATTGTCATGTTCTGATTCCCTGAAAACGTCTCTTCGATACTAAGCGTCTGGGCGCTGGATGTCTTTATGGCAGAGAAATCTGTGACAAAGACCAAAATGCCATCATTCATTTAGCGCGGCGTTGTCTTCTTTGTGTAATCTGGAATCAAGCGATGCGCAGTGGCTTCAATGAGCTACCGTTTAGTGCCTGTTTGTGCTGTTACCGGGTCTTGGGGTTTTGGCTGAAAACACGTCGGGTAGCCGCCCGCTAAGGATTTTCAAGCATGCCGCGATTGCATCGAGCCTTTGCTTTGATTGGATTGCTGTTGCTGACTCACAGTGCGGCAGCGGAAAAGCTGCGGCTGGTGGCTGACGCCTGGCCGCCGTTTACCGACGCGACATTGGTCAATGGCGGTCTGGCCACGGACATTGTCAGCACCGCACTGGCGCGGGCCGGTTATGCCAGTGACTTCGAACAGGTGCCTTGGGCGCGCGCCCTGCTGGGCGTGAGCGAGGGCCGATACGACGTGCTGGTCAACGCCTGGTACACCGAAGAGCGCACGAAACTGGGAAAATTCTCCAGTGAGTACCTGGTCAACCGCGTGCGCTTTCTCAAGCGCAAAGACGCGCCCATCGAATTCAACAATCTGCAGCAACTGCATACTTATCCGATTGCTGTGGTGCGAGGGTACGCCTACTCACCGGCCTTCGATGAAGACCAGTCGCTGCAAAAGATCCCGGTGCACAGTTTCGCGATGGCCGTGCGCATGGTTGCCGCCGACAGGGTCAAGCTGACCCTGGAAGATGAATACGTCGCACGTTATTACCTGGCCCGTGAGCCCGCCAAAGTGCGCAATGCCGTGGAGTTCCTGCCCAAGCCGCTGAGCGAGAATGGTTTGCACATCCTGGTCAGCCTGAAGAACCCCAGGCATGAGCAAATCGTCGCCGGCTTCGACCGGGCGATAGCGGCGATGAAGGCGGATGGGAGCTATGAGCGTTTGCTCAAGCAGCATGGGATGTAGATGGGGCTGCAGGCTTCATCGCTGGCAAGCCAGCTCCTACAAGGCATTTTTGCTAGGCACAGATCCTGTGTGCATCACCGGACACTGTGGGAGCTGGCTTGCCAGCGAAGAGGCCAACCCAGCCAGCGCAAATCTCAATCCTCACTCGTATCCTTGATCAAATGCGCGGCCAACGTCCGCAACGGCCCCAGCTGCCGGCAGATCAACGCCAGTTGTGTCTGTACCAGCCGTTGCCCTTCATCGATTTCATCGGGCATCTGCTCAAGCTCATTGGCCAGCGCTTCTTCCTCATCGCTCTGAATCGCAATCGCCGATTTGCTCGCCAGGCCTTGGGCGATTTCGTCGATGCTGACGGCCAGTTTCACCCCGGCACCTTCGATCAAGTGCTCGCGTACATCCGCCGGCAATAGGGTTTCGCGATGCGCGCCCAGACCAGACAGGTAACTGAGCAAGGTGTGCGACAACACCAGAAAACGGAAACCCACATCCGCTTCCTTACGGAAATGCCCTGGCTCCATCAGCATGTTGGCCAGGGTGGTCGACAGCGCGGCGTCGGCGTTGTGTGCGTTGCGCCGGGCCAGGCGATAGGCCAGGTCGTCGCTTTTCCCGGCGGCGTATTGCTGCATGATCTGGCGCAGGTAAATGCTGTTGCAGGTCAGCGTGTTGGCCAGCACTTTGTTCAGGCGTCGACCCTGCCAGTCCGGCAGGAACAGGAACACCGCCAGCCCGGCGATCAGGCTGCCGAGCAAGGTATCGAACAGCCGTGGCAGGAACAGCCCGTAACCGTCGCCCACCTGGTTGAAGCAGAACAGCACCATCAGGGTGATCGCCGCCGTCGCCAGCGTGTAGCGAGTGGTGCGGTTGGTAAAGAACACCACCCCGGCGGCGATGGCGAAGCATGACTGGATCAGTGGATTGGGGAACAGGTCGAACAGCGCCCAGGCCAGGGTCAGGCCGATGGCGGTGCCGATGATCCGCTGGCCGAGCTTGCGGCGGGTGGCGCCGTAGTTCGGTTGGCAGACAAACAGCGTGGTCAGGATGATCCAGTAACCCTGGGACGGGTGGATCAAATGCACCATCGCGTAGCCGATGCTCAAGGCCAGGGGCAAGCGCAGGGCGTGGCGGAACAGCAGCGACGTTGGCGTCAGCTGCGTGCGCAAACGAATCCACACATCCTTGAGGTTGCGCGGCGAGCGGTCGAGCAGGCTGCTGTCTGTGGCGTCCGCCAGCGCGTCGGGGTTACTGGCATCGCTCAGCAAGCGGTCGAGGGTGCCAAGGTTCGCGGCCAGCGCCCGCAATGAGCGCAGCAACCCGCGCCAGGCCGGGTTGCTCTGGATGCGCAAATGTTCGAGGGAGGCGTGCAGGTCGCTCAGCGCTTCAGCGAAGCTGGCGTCATAGATGAATGGCTGACGCATCTGGATCGACTCGGCCAGTGCGCGACAGGCCTTGCCTTGCTGGCGCAACAGGCGCTGACAGCGGAACAGCACGTCACTGTGGAAGAACGCGTCGGCCAGGGCGTTGTAAGGGTAATGCGAAGAACTGGCGCGCTCGTGGATGTCCTGGGCGAGGAAGTACAGCTTCAGGTAACGGCTGACCTTCGAGCCCGGCCGACCGTTGCCGACCCGGTGCAGAATGATTTCCTTGGCCGCGTTGAGGGCCGCCACCACGCGCCCGTTCTGTTGCGCCAGCTCCAGTCGCCGTGCTTCCACGTCCATCTGCCGGATTGGCTCGAACAGTGAGGATTTCAACTTCAGGTAAAAGCCCAATTCGCGGAACAGCCGCGCCAGGCTCTGCTGCACCGGCTGGTTGGAAAACAGCGCTTGCCACAACACCGACAGCACGCCGTACCAGGCCGCACCGGCCACCAACAACAGCGGCTCGTGCCAGAAATCGGTGACCGCGCCACCGCGCTGGTCCACGCCGATCATGGTGTAGACCGACAGGATCAGCGTCGCCGAGGCAATCGCGCCATAGCGTTCGCCCAGTGCACCGAGCATGGTCAGGCAGAACGCGGCGAGGGCGAAGGCAACGATGAAGAGGTAGGGGTAGGGAAACAGCAGTTCGACAGACAGGGCGGCAACGGCAAAACACACCAGCGTCACCGCCAATGCGTTGAGGCGGCCTTGCCAACTGTCGTCGGTCTCGGCCAGGGCACTGGCGATAATTCCGAGGAACAACGGGATCAGCAGCCCCATTTCATCCTGATACCAACACAGTGCCATGGTGCCGGTCAGGGCAATGAACACCCGTACGCTGTAGCTGAATTTATCCAGCGCCCAAAGGCGACGCAGAGACTGGCTGAACGAAGTCGATGACATGAAGTGCGAGGGCCTTCCGAGGCGATGACGCTAAATTGAGCCACTAATGACGCCGACGCAATGGCGCCGATCACATCAGGCAGCAAAATTTGTTCCTTGATACCACACGCCCGCCTCATTTCTTCAGGCACACAAAGAAACCTGTAGGAGCTGGCTTGCCAGCGATGAGACTGGTACATCCAACATCTTTGTTAACTGTCAGGCCGCCATCGCTGGCAAGCCTGCTCCCACGGGTATTGCGTTGTGTCAGGCGTATTGCGCGGCGGCGTAGCCGGAGGCCCACGCCCACTGGAAGTTGAAACCGCCCAGGTGCCCGGTGACGTCCAGCACTTCACCAATGAAATACAACCCGGGGCTTTTCAGCGATTCCATGGTCTTGGATGAAACCTCGTTGGTATCCACTCCACCCAACGTCACTTCGGCAGTGCGATAGCCTTCGGTGCCGGCCGGCACGACTTTCCAACTCGCCAGTTTTTCGGCGATTGCAGCGATTTCGGCGTGGGTGTACTGCTTCATCGGTTTGGAGACGAACCACTTGTCCGCCAACAGATTGGCCATCTTCTTGGTGAAGATTTCACCGAGCAGGGTTTTCAGCTCGCTGTTGGGGCGCTCGGCTTGCTGCTGTTGCAGCCAGTCTGATGCGTCATAGTCCGGCATCAGGTTGATCTCGACGGTATCGCCGGATTCCCAAAACGAAGAAATCTGCAAAATTGCCGGACCACTCAGGCCGCGGTGAGTGAACAGAATGTTCTCGCGAAAGCTCTGGTCGTTGCAGCTCACCAGGCAATCCACCGACGTCCCGGACAGTTCGCTGCACAGTTCCTTGAGTTGATCGGTGATGGTGAACGGCACCAGGCCGGCGCGGGTGGGCAGCAGCTCGTGGCCAAATTGCCTGGCCACCTGATAGCCGAAGCCGGTGGCGCCCAGGGTCGGGATCGACAGGCCGCCCGTGGCGATCACCAGGGATTCGCACGTCACCTGGCCGAGGGTGGTGTCGAGCAAGTAACCCTTATCGAGCTTCTCGATGGTCTGGATCGAGGTGTCCAGGTGCAGGCTCACGCCGACCTGATCGCACTCGTTGAGCAGCATTTCGAGGATGTCGCTGGATTTGTTATCGCAGAACAACTGACCAAGTTTTTTCTCGTGATACGGCACGCCGTGCTTGGCGACCATGCCGATGAAATCCCACTGGGTGTAGCGGGCCAGCGCCGATTTGCAGAAATGCGCATTCTGCGAAAGAAAATTGCCCGGTTCGGTGTACATGTTGGTGAAATTGCAGCGGCCACCGCCCGACATCAGGATTTTCTTGCCGGCCTTGTTCGCGTGGTCGAGCAACAACACCTGGCGCCCGCGCCCGGCGGCGGTCAGCGCACACATCAACCCTGCGGCGCCAGCGCCAATGATCACGACTTCGGTAGAGCGCAAAACGGTGTCCTCAAAAATTTTCAAACCAACGCGAAACCTGTAGGAGCCGGCTTGCTGGCGATGCAGACGCTGCGGTCCATCTGTTCGACCGCGTCATCGTTCATCGCCAGCAAGCCGGCTCCTACAGTCGATCAGAGGATGCGCACGCGCAGCGATCGGCCCTTGATCTTGCCGTCGTTCAGGCGCTGCAAGGCCTGCTTGGCGATCCCGCGTTCCACGGCCACGAAGGCCTGGAAGTCAAAAATCGCGATCTTGCCGACCTGGGCACCCGGGATGCCAGCATCACCGGTCAACGCACCGAGAATGTCACCCGGACGAACTTTATCTTTACGGCCTGCACCGATGCACAGCGTGCTCATCTGCGGCAGCAGCGGCCCACCGCCCTGAGAGGTGAGGTTGTCCACCTGATCCCAGGTCAGCGGCGATTTCTGCAACTGTTCGATAGCCTGCGCACGTTGAGCTTCGGACGGTGCGACCAGGCTGATCGCGAGGCCTTTCTCGCCAGCACGACCGGTACGGCCAACGCGGTGGATGTGGATTTCCGAATCACGGGCCAGCTCGACGTTGATCACCATGTCCAGGGAATCGATGTCCAGGCCCCGGGCCGCGACGTCGGTGGCAACCAGTACCGAAGTACTGCGGTTGGCGAACATCGCCAGCACCTGGTCGCGATCACGCTGTTCCAGATCACCATGCAGGCCCACGGCAGAGATGCCCTTGGCAGTCAGGTGATCGACCGTTTCCTGAACCTGCTGCTTGGTGAAGCAGAAGGCCACACAGGAAGCCGGGCGGAAGTGGCCGAGGACCTTGGTCACGGCGCTCATGCGTTCTTCCGGGGAAATCTCGTAGAAGCGCTGCTCGATCTGCGTGTCGTCGTGAAACGCTTCGGCCTTCACTTGCTGCGGGTTGCGCATGAACTTCGAAGCCAGTTGCTTGATGCCCACCGGGTACGTGGCGGAGAACAGCAGGGTCTGGCGACGTTCCGGCGCCTGCATGATGATTTCTTCGATGGAATCGTAGAAACCCATGTCGAGCATGCGGTCGGCTTCGTCGAGGATCAGGGTGTTGAGACCGTGCAATACCAGCGAACCTTTGCGCAGGTGTTGCTGGATGCGCCCCGGGGTGCCGACGATGATGTGCGCGCCGTGTTCCAGCGAAGCGATCTGCGGGCCGAGGGACACGCCACCGCACAAGGTCAGGACCTTGATGTTGTCTTCGGCACGGGCCAGGCGACGGATTTCCTTGGCGACCTGGTCGGCCAGCTCGCGGGTCGGACACAGGATCAGGGCCTGGCAGCCGAAGTAGCGCGGATTGATCGGGTTCAGCAGGCCGATGCCGAACGCAGCAGTCTTGCCGCTGCCGGTCTTGGCCTGGGCGATCAGGTCCATCCCCTTGAGGATCACCGGCAAGCTTTGCGCCTGGATCGGCGTCATCTGGGCATAACCGAGGGAGTCGAGGTTAGCCAGCATGGCGGCGGACAGCGGCAAAGTATTAAATTCGGTGGCGATGGTGGTCACGGGACTGGCCTGCAAAACAAAATGTCGCGCAGTGTACCAGCCCGATGGCCATTCGCCCTAAGGTTCGATGTGCTGTTCCGGACGTTTGACGCGCCGTCCGTCTTCCTTTGAGAGCTGGGAAAAGATCGTCGCGGCCAGCATCGCCATGATGCCTACCGTCACGAATGTCAGCTGGAAGGCACCCAGAACCGTGTCTACACCGTCGTTTCCAATCTCCGCCGTGAACCCGCCCAGCAATGCACCGGCGCACGCAACGCCAAGGCTCAACGACAATTGTGCGACCACAGACAGCAGACTGTTGCCGCTGCTGGCGCTGGCGTCGTCGAGGTCGATCAGGGTCACGGTGTTCATCGCCGTGAACTGCAATGAGTTGATCGCACCGAGAATCGCCAGCAGGCACAACAGCAGCCAGTAAGGCGTCTGCTCGCTGACCAGGCCCATGCTCGCCAGCATGATCCCCAGCGCCAGCGTGTTGCCGGTCAGCACGATGCGGTAGCCCAGGCGTTCAATCATTGGCCGCGCCACCCACTTGGCGATCATCGCCGCAGCGGCCAGCGGCAGCATGCTCATCCCGGCCTGGGACGGCGAATAGCCCAGCGCCACTTGCAGCAACAACGGCACCAGGAACGGCAGGGCACCGCTGCCCAGGCGAGCGAACAGGTTGCCGAGAATCCCGACGGCAAAGGTCCGGGTCCTGAACAGCGATGGCGCGAACAGTGGATTGTCGATGTGCCCGGCGCGCAGCCAATACGCCGCCAGACACGCCATGCCGCCGAACAACAGCAACATCACCCGCAAGTGCGGCAGGTGCAATTCCCCCAGACCCTCCATGGCAACGGTGATCAGAATCATCGCCGCGCCGAACAGCAAGAAGCCCAGGCTATCGAAGCGCGTGCGCTCGGAGCCGCGCAGGTCGGGGATGAATTTCCACACGGCGTAGCAACCGATCAGGCCCACCGGCAGGTTGATCAGGAAGATCCAGTGCCAGGTCAGGAACTCCACCATCCAGCCGCCCATGGTCGGGCCGATCAGCGGACCGAGCAGGCCGGGAATGGTGATGAAGCCCATGATCCGCACCAGTTCCGAGCGCGGGTAGGCACGAAGCACCACCAGCCGCCCGACCGGCAGCATCAACGCGCCGCCCAGGCCTTGAATCACCCGGGCGCCGATCAACTGGGTCAGGCTGGTCGACAATGCGCAGAGCAATGAGCCGAGACTGAACAGCAGAATCGCGCTGAAGAAGATTTTCTTGGTGCCGAAGCGGTCGGCGATCCAGCCAGAGGCGGGAATCAGCAAGGCGACCGTAAGCATGTAGGCGATGATCACACCCTGCATGCGCAGCGGATCTTCAGCCAGGTCGCGGGCCATGGCCGGCAGGGCGGTGTTGAGGATCGTCCCGTCGAGGGACTGCATGAAAAACGCAATGGCGACGACCCACGGCACCCAGCGGGCGGTGACAGGGTCGAGAGGCGGGCGATTGGGCATGGGACCTCTGAGTCAGAAAGTGCTCGGTCCCTGTGGCGAGGGAGCTTGTCGGAACGCCGCATCGTCCTGCTCGGCTGCGCAGCAGTCGTGAATCCGGTGACTGCGGTCTGTCTGATAGTCCGCCGTTGCCGGTTTTGGGGCTGCTTCGCAGCCCGGCGGGAGCAAGCTCCCTCGCCACAGGGTCTTGTGTTTACAGGGTCAGGGTTAGTTTGCTGACCAGCGCCCCCGGCAGCAACGCCGAATCCGTCGCCCGCTGGCTATAGGTACTCGCCGACAACAGCATCTCGCGCTCCTGAGTCAGCGCTTCCAACTGCGACCCGAGCAGACTGAAGGCACTGTCATCGAAACGCATGGTGCTGACCGGCGCTTGTATCTCGCCATTCTCGACCCAGAACGTCGCAAACCGGGTCATACCGGTCAGGCGAGCCGCCGGTTGATCCGAGAAGTTCAAGTACCACAGGTTGCTGATGTACAGACCGGTGCCGAGTTGCTTGAGCACGTCTGCCTCAGGCAAATCACCGGCCTGCAAGTTCAACGCACTCGGCGATTCGCCGCCGCTGGCACCGTTGGCGGTCAGGCCGTATTCGGCGGCGCTGCGCGAGCCGACCATTTGTGCGCCAGCCTTGCCTTCGACAATCAAGCGCAAATCACTGCGTGGGTAACCCTCGTCGGAAAACGCCGGGCTGAGCGAACCACTGACTTTCTCATCCAGCGAAACCAGTGGACTGAACGTCTGATCGCCCGCGTACAGCTTCTGCAGCGGGCTGCTTTTGCTGGCAACCGACTGTGCGGAAAAACCGCCCCAGCACAGCATGCCCATGATCTCCTCCAGTGCGGCGGGGGCGAGATAAGCGCGGTACTGCCCCGGCGGCAATGTGCGCAACGGACGCCCCAGAAACTCAAGTTGCTCGCGGGCCTGCTGGAAGCGCTTGGCAAACCCTTCGCTACTCCAGTCATGCCCGGCATAGCTCGCTTTCACTGCCTGACCGTTTTCATGGAACAGGCTGAAGTCGAAGTTGAAACTGTTGGCCTGATGCCAGCCAAACGCCCCGGCGGAACTCGCAAAACCACGGCTGATCGGCCCGGCGGCATAGAATCCGACCAGGTCCAGCCCTTCAGCGGCGCGGGTGATTTCGTCGACCACTTGCCCGGTGTCCGGCAGTGGATGCTCCTGCACGTTCTTGCTTTGCCAGCCGTTGTAGTTGAGCAGCAGGTACGGGTCCTTCGGCAGCAGCGGCAAGGTTTCACGCAGCTGTTGCACACCTTCGGTCAGACGCTGAAGGTCGACTTGCGGATCGTCCGCCAGGGTGATTTGCAGGTCGGCGTGACGGCCCTCGTTGATCAGTTTCAAACCGATGCTCGCCTGTTGCACTTGCCCGGCCTGCCGCACCCTGGCGTGGTTGAAACGCACGAAGGCCGACGACTCGGCTGCGTAGCTGAGGGTGAACTGTTCCGGTTCGCGCAGGGCTGCGCGCAAACCGGCGACCAAGGCCTTGAACGATTCGACCTGGGCTTTTGAGGCGCTCGTGAAAGTGGTCATCAAGCATCTCCCCCGAACACATCAACGTTACTGAACACGCAGGCGGGCGAAGCGTGACCGACGCGGATCACCTGGTTCGGCTCGCCCTTGCCGCAGTTGGGGGTGCCGAGGACCTTGAAGGTGCTGGCATCGCCGACAGCGCTGAGGCTCTTCCAGAATTGCGCGGAAATCGCCCGGTAATTCGGGTTTTTCACCACACCCTTGAGTTCACCGTTTTCGATCAACTGGCCCCATTCGCAGCCGAACTGGAATTTGTTGCGCGCATCGTCGATGGACCAGGAACGGTTGGTACTCATCAGAATGCCGTGCTCGATGTTGCCGATCAGCTGCTCCAGCGGCTGATCCCCTGGTTCGATGTTGAGGTTGGCCATCCGATCGATCGGCGGACGGTTCCAGCCGCAGGCGCGGCTGTTGGCGACGCCGTCCATTCCTGTGCGAAATTGCGACAGCGCTCCACCCAACGGACGCAGCAGCAGGCCTTCGCGGATCAGGAATTGCTTGCTGGCGGCCGTGCCGTCGTCGTCATGGCCGTAGCTGGCGAGCTGTTCGGGGATGTTCGGGTCGAAGGTCACGTTGAGCAGCTTCGAGCCGTATTGCAGGTGACCGAAGTCTTCAGTCTTGACGAAGCTGGTGCCAGCGTAATTGCGTTCGTCGCCCAGGATGCGGTCCAGCTCCAGCGGATGGCCGATGGATTCGTGGATCTGCAAGATCATTTGGTCAGGCGTCAGCAGCAGGTCGCGAGGACCTTGCGGCGTGTTCGGCGCCAGCAGCAATTGCAGGGCCTGATCGGCGATTTTCACCCCTGCGCCAATCAGCCCGCAGCGGCTGATGACATCAAAGCCACCCTGTTGGCCGAAGTTTTCCCGGCCGAACGTTCGGGTCTGACTGTCATTGCCGTCATAGGCGGTGACATCGAGGCCGGGGTAGACGAAGCGCTGTGCCTGACGCAGTTCGGCGCCGGCACTGCTGAGGTAAATCTGCTCGACATGAGTGATGCCGATGCTCACTTGCCAGTTCACCAGACGCTCGTCTTTGGGCACGGCGGCGGATTCGGCACTGAGCAATGCGTAGCAGTCGCTCAGGGATGGAAAGGGCTGATCGAGGTTGGGTGAAAAGTAATCGGCACGCTCACTGGACACGCCTTGTTCGCGAAGGTCCAGCAACGCGTGAGGCTTGAGCCGGCGGGCCTGCTGTTCGGCACGCTCGAGCGCGGCTTGCAGGCCTTGTTGCGACACGTCATTGGTCGCGGCATAGGCTTCGACGCCGTTCACCCGAACGGTCAACATCGCCCCTTCGTCACGGCTCAGGCTTGGCGGTTCGGCGACGTTTTTGCGCACCGACAGGTACTGACCAGACTCGCGCACATAACGCAGGGAAAAGAATTCAGCGCCCGTGCGCAACGCAGCAAAACGCTGCTTGAGCTGGGGGTGGAAATCAAACATTCGGGAACCTCCTTGGTATGGAGTGACGGCGAAGCGGTGTTGCGAGGGGAGGGGTGAAACGATTGCGTGGCGCTAGATTAGGCCTGTGCGGGGGGAGGATCAAGGGCGGAGCGGTGGAGGAAAAGAGTCTGAAATGGAGAACGCGCGTGACGAGTTGGCTGATGATCGAGTTCGCGAGCAGCCATTGGAGCGTGCCCGCGAACCATCCCACCGTCAGTACAGGGTGCTACGTTCCGCCGTTCAGATAAACGAAAGCAGCAACATAAATGGTTAGGCTGACGAAAAAAGAAGGCAGAATTTTTCTTGTTTTGGCGACCGCGATGAAGGTTCCGACGAGCAAGAATAGTTTCAGGGCATCCAGCGTATCAAATTGCTGTATCAGGGCCAGAGCATCCCTCTTGTTGAACGCTGTGTCATAAATGATGACACCCAACATGGCTTGCGCGCTGTAGCTGATAAATCGATAAAAAGAGCCTTGGGTTTGCGTGAGTGCACTGCTGTTCTTAAAGGCGAAGGGAAGGGCGCGAAAGGCGAAAGCGGTTACGGCGGAAAATGCAATAAGGTGCCAAATTGTCATGGAGCCATGCCGCCTCGTTTTCTGTAAGTGTTTTCAATCAGGACGGTCAATCCGCCGATGATAAAAGGCGTGCAGAGCAAGCTGTAGTCCTTGAATAGATAAACCAGTAGTGGCGCGCAAATGAAACCAAGCCAGTAACTCGATACTTCCGAGTAATGAGGCCAGTGTTTGCCGGCCAAGGCGGTAAACTGCAGCGGTAATAGAAGCGTCATCGCCGCATAAATCACGGGTGAGGTGAGTTTTGCACCGGTGATAAAGCCGATGTAGGTGCAGATGATTGATACACCAAAAATGGGAAGACCAAGGCCGATCATGTAAGCGAAGGCGTGATCGGATTTTTGCTTGAATCGAGTCACACATCCCGTGAATATCGAAGGCGTGATCAGAATCAAGGAGGCCATGGTTTTCGTGGTGGAAGTGCTTCTTATGTAGGGGGCAAGCGTAGCGGAGAGTAATACAAAGCGAGCATTGAGCGCCATGATGATGGGAAGCAATATCCAACCATCGTTATAGCTTTGAATTATTAAAAACTGCAGTGGTGTAGAGAAAATTAAAAGTGTCGTTGCCAGTGCCTGGCTGAGTGTCAGTGATTGTGTCGCGCTTAAAATGCCTATGGACAGGTACAAAAAAATGAACGCGACACCAAAGGTGATTGCATCGCGTGCACCGTCTATAAAGACGTTAAGGGCCGCAGAGCGAGTGGACGAATCTGTAGCCGTCATCAATGGGCCTCCCGCGTTGTGAGGGTTTCATCCAGCAGGAAATATTGCTTTCTAGGGCCTTTGCTTCGAAACAACAACCGAGGCGTTGTATTGAATGTCGAATTTTGTGCTTGTTCTCGAGCCTCGTTGGTATCGATATTCAGCAGCGGGCGTGCATGCAGTATCTTGTGGTTGGCTACGATCAGGAAGGTGCCGGTTTCAGCTAACGAAACCTGGTGTCTGGCGTTTGGCAGACCGGCGCGGATTTTGTCCAGGACGTGCTGGCCACCATTTTTTGCGCGCATCCGCTCACCATGTTCTGCATCAATCCGGAAATCCAGCGAAAAATGAAATCCGTAGAGTTCGGAGTATTCAACTACACGACGAACTCTTTCTTTAAAACCACTGACGTTTTTTCCGGATATGAACGTTGCCTGCATCGTCAACAACTCGCGTATATCCTCGTCGCTTAATTCACTAAGTAGGTCGGCTGGAAAATAATAAGCAGTGGGTGTTTTCGTGATGTCGCGGCAAACAGTCAAGGCAAGGAAATCAACATTCAGGTCTTCATATAAGTCATCAGAGTGCGGTGTGATGCCGCCATGACCATTGCCCCATTCCCGGTGTATTTCTGCAGAAGGTTTGAGATACAGTGCTTTGTGTTCTTCGTACTCATATTTTATATCGGTGAGATGAAACAGGTCAGACAAGGCCTCGTGCACCGTTAAAGCTAATTTTGGCGAGTCCAGGTTGAATGTATTTTTGATACAGACGGCCGCGCATCCGTTAGTCAGTCCTACTTTGTCGAAGTAGAAGGTGTCTTCAGCGTGCAGGTAAGTTAGAAAAAGGTTTACCAGTTGAGTTTTTAAAATATGCGTATCGCAGTGATTGTTCTTTTTCCACCAAGACTCCACGACGCCAGCTATATAGCTGAAGTCCAAGATGATCGTTTTTTCGTTGGCTATTGTGTCTCGGAAGTAACTTATATCTTTGGGTGATTCAGTGTTGGGCATATTTTTATTCTCCATTGAAGCTGCGAGCGTCTGGCTTGAACAGGGCGCGGATAGTAATGGAGGTATTTAATTTCGTGTTAATACATGTGTAACGAGTTTTGTTGAGGGTGAAAAGTTAATTTGGTTACTTGGTGTGAAAAATATTGTTTGTTATAAGTGGCTTGTGTTAATTGAAAAAACCGCCAATCCGGAAAGATTGGCGGTTTTATTTGAATCAATTGCGAGAGCTGTCAGGAAACGATCTGGGTCACTTCACGCATCGGCTTGCCCTTCACCGGTGCTTCACCCGCCACATAGTAAGTGGCAGTGCTGCGTGGCAATGGATTGCGGCCGCGGATCTTGTCGGCGATTTTCTCGGCGATCATGATCGTGGGTGCATTCAGGTTGCCGGTGGTGATGATCGGCATGATCGAGGCGTCGACCACGCGCAGGCCTTGCATGCCATGCACGCGACCTTCGCCATCGACCACGGCCATCTCGTCGGTGCCCATCTTGCACGAGCAGGACGGGTGGAACGCGGTTTCGGCGTGTTCGCGGATGAACTTGTCCAGCTGCTCATCGGTTTGCACGTCGATGCCCGGGCTGATTTCGCGACCACGGAAAGCGTCCAGTGCCGGTTGCTGCATGATTTCACGGGTCAGGCGGATGCCGTCGCGGAATTCCTGCCAGTCCTGCTCGGTGGCCATGTAGTTGAACAGGATGCTCGGGTGCTGGCGCGGGTCCTTGGACTTGGCCTGGATGCGACCGCGGCTCGGCGAACGCATGGAGCCCATGTGCGCCTGGAAGCCGTGCTCTTTCACACCGTTGCTGCCGTTGTAGTTAATCGCGACCGGCAGGAAGTGGTACTGGATGTTCGGCCATTCGAATTCTTCGCGCGTGCGGATGAAACCGCCAGCTTCGAACTGGTTGCTGGCGCCGATGCCGGTGCCGTTAAACAGCCACTCGGCACCGATGGCCGGCTGGTTGTACCAGAGCAGCGACGGGTACAGCGAGACCGGTTGGGTGCACGCGTATTGCAGGTACAGCTCAAGGTGGTCCTGCAGGTTTTCACCGACGCCCGGCAGGTCGTGGACCACCGGAATGTCGAGCTTGTTCAGCAGTTCGGCCGGGCCGACGCCGGAGCGTTGCAGGATCTGCGGCGAAGCAATGGCGCCGGAGCACAGCAGGACTTCCTTGCGCGCTTTGGCTTCGACACGCTCTTCAGCGTCGCCGACCAGGTAACGCACGCCGACCGCACGCTTGCCTTCGAACAGGATCTTGTCGGTCAGGGCGTGCGTCACAATGGTCAGGGTCGAGCGCTTTTTGGCCACGTCGAGGTAACCGCGAGCCGTGGAAGCACGACGGCCGTTCGGCGTCACGGTGCGGTCCATTGGACCGAAGCCTTCCTGCTGGTAACCATTCAAGTCTTCGGTGCGCGGGTAACCGGCCTGCACGCCGGCTTCTACCATGGCGTGGAACAGCGGGTTGTTGCCGGCTTTCGGCGTGGTCACGCTGACCGGACCGTCGCCGCCGTGGTAATCGTTCGGGCCGATGTCACGGGTTTCCGCTTTGCGGAAATACGGCAGGCAGTCGAGGTACGACCAGTCTTCCAGGCCTGGAAGTTTCGCCCAGCCGTCGTAATCCATGGCGTTGCCGCGGATGTAGCACATGCCGTTGATCAGCGAGGAACCACCAAGGCCCTTGCCGCGCCCGCATTCCATCCGGCGGCCGTCCATGTGCGGCTCTGGATCGGTTTCGTAGGCCCAGTTATAGCGACGGCCTTGCAGCGGGAACGCCAGGGCAGCGGGCATTTGCGTGCGGAAATCGAGCCGATAATCCGGGCCGCCTGCTTCGAGCAGCAGGACGGTGACGCCTTCGTCTTCAGTCAGACGGGTCGCCAGGGTGTTACCGGCAGAGCCGGCACCGATAATGATGTAGTCGAATTCTTGGGACATTGAATGCACCCTCTTTGATAGTGGTCAGGTCGGGCCTGGGCGAGTGCTGCGCACTCGATCGCCGGCTAGCCGGCTCCTACAGGATCGGGGGTGACCGATGATTTGGCGAACGACGCCAAAACTGTAGGAGCTGGCTTGCCAGCGATCACGGCCTGGCAAGCAATACAAGTCTCGGGTCTTAGAACACCGAGACGTAATCGCCCAGCTCGACCTGTACCGATTTGATGCGGGTGAAGTTGTTCAGCGAGCTAATGCCGTTCTCACGGCCAACACCCGACTGCTTGTAGCCACCGACCGGCATCTTCGCGTCGGATTCACCCCAGGCGTTGATCCAGCAGATACCGGCTTCCAGTTGATGAATCACGCGGTGGGCGCGGTTCAGGTCCTTGGTGACGATACCGGCGGCCAGGCCGAAGTCGGTGTCGTTGGCGCGGCGGATTACTTCTTCTTCGGTTTCGTACGACAGGATCGCCATTACCGGGCCAAAGATTTCTTCACGGACGATGGTCATGTCGTCGGTGCAGTCGGTGAACACGGTCGGCGCGACGAACGCACCTTTGGCGAATTCGCCGTCAGTCAGGCGTTGACCGCCGCACAGCAGGCGGGCGCCTTCTTCCTTGCCCTTGGCGATGTAGCCCAGCACGCTTTCCATGTGGGCGAAGCTCACCAGCGGACCGAAGTTGGTGTTTTCGTCTTCCGGGTTGCCGATGCGGATACGTGCAACACGCTCGGCAATCTTGGCTTCGAAAGCGGCTTTCAAGTGCGCCGGAACGAACACGCGAGTGCCGTTGGTGCAGACCTGGCCGGAGCTGTAGAAGTTGGCCATCATTGCGGTGTCGGCGGCGCGATCGAGGTCGGCGTCGTCGCAGATGATCAGCGGGGACTTGCCGCCCAGTTCCATGGTCACGTCCTTGAGCGAAGAGCTCGAGGCGCTGGCCATGACTTTCTTGCCGGTGTCGGTGCCGCCGGTGAACGAGACTTTCTCGATACGCGGGTGCTCGGTCAGCCAGGTGCCGACTTCACGGCCGCTGCCGGTCAGGACGTTGAACACGCCGTCCGGCACGCCGGCCTCGGTGTAGATTTCGGCCAGTTTCAGGGTGGTCAGCGAGGTGACTTCGCTTGGCTTGAAGATCATCGCGTTACCGGCGGCCAGGGCCGGTGCGGATTTCCACAGGGCGATCTGGATCGGGTAGTTCCACGCGCCGATACCGGCGACGACGCCCAGTGGCTCGCGACGGGTGTAGACGAACGACGTGGTGCGCAGCGGAATCTGCTCGCCTTCGATGGCCGGCACCAGGCCTGCGTAGTACTCCAGCACGTCCGCACCGGTCACGATGTCGACGTAACGGGTTTCGGAGTAGGCCTTGCCGGTGTCCAGGGTTTCCAGGGCCGCCAGTTCGTCGTTGCGCTCACGGAGGATTTCCACGGCGCGACGCAGGATGCGCGAACGCTCCATGGCGGTCATCGCAGCCCAGATTTTCTGGCCCTTTTCGGCGCTGACCACCGCGCGCTCGACGTCTTCCTTGGTCGCGCGTTGTACTTTAGCGAGGACTTCACCGTTAGCCGGGTTGATGGCTTCGAAGGTGGCATCGCTGCCAGCGTCAGAGTAACCGCCATCGATGTAGAGTTTTTGCAATTCGAAACGGGCCATAAAGTCCTCGCAAGTGCATCAGTGATTGGCGCTGTGCGGTGGTTGAGCGTTCTGTGTGTGCTCTAACTCACCCGCTTGGCCAGTTGGAAATCCATGTATTCGTAAGCGATCCGGTGCGCCTGCTCGGTGTCGAAAGCGTCTCCCGACAGCGCACCGCGCAACCACAAACCGTCAATGAGGGCTGCCAGGCCACGGGCTGCACTGCGCGCATCATCGAGCGGCAATACGCGGCGGAACTGGCAGCACAGGTTGGAATACAGACGGTGATCGTTGATCCGCTGCAACCTGTGCAAAGACGGGTGGTGCATGCTGGTGGCCCAGAAGGCCAGCCAGGTTTTCATTGCCGGGCCATTGACCTGGCTGGCGTCGAAGTTGCCTTCGATGATCACCTGAAGGTGAGCCCGTGGGCTCTCGTCCTTCAGCGCCTGACGGCGCGCGGTGACGTTCTCGCTCAGGACGGTCATCAGGTACTGCGCCGTGGCAGCGATCAGGCCGTTCTTGTCCTGAAAGTAATGACTGATGATGCCATTCGAGACACCGGCCAAACGGGCGATCAGCGCAATGCTGGCGTCCCCCATTCCGACCTGATCGACCGCCTGCAAAGTGGCTTCGATCAATTGCTGGCGGCGGATGGGTTGCATACCGACCTTGGGCATCTTGCACATCTCCTTAGGCCTTCCGGCAGACGCAAAACGTCTGTCGGACTGAGGGCCAGTCTATTTTGTTTTGATTGAACGTTCAATCAACAAAGAATAAGATCTGCGACAATTCGTCGCTGCCTACAGGTTTTTCCTACGCATGAATGACGAAAAACCGACATCTAAAATGGCTCGAAACCTATACGCCACGGCGCTTTTAGGGTTTCGGGCTTTTTCGGGGTGTCTTTATAACACCCGCTGGTCGGCTGCCAACTAACCGATTGGTCGGGTAACGCGTTGCCTTGTGATCTTCTCCCGCACTGCCCGGAGCATCTGTGCCATGAGTTCTGCCTCACTAATAAAGACCCCGCCCGAGAAGGTGACGGTCAACGGTTGGGTGTTCTACACCTCCACCGCGTTGATTCTGTTGTTGACCGCCATTCTGATTATCGCCCCGCAAGAGGCCGGTCGAATGCTCGGCACGGCGCAAGCCTGGCTGTCGCGCAGCTTTGGCTGGTATTACATGGTGGTGATCGCCGCCTATCTGATTTTCGTGGTTGGCCTGGCGTTCTCGTCCTACGGCAAATTGAAACTGGGCAGCAAGGACGATACCCCGGACTTCAGCTACGGCGCCTGGGCGGGGATGCTGTTCTCGTCGGGTATCGGCATTTCGTTGCTGTACTTCGGCGCTTCCGAGCCGCTGGATCACTATTTCAATCCGCCGGAAGGCGTGGCCGGCAGCAACCTCGCGGCGCGTCAGGCGGTTCAGCTGACGTTCCTGCACTGGGGCCTGCATGGCTGGGCGATCTACGCGCTGGTCGGCCTGGCCGTGGCCTATTTTGCTTACCGTCATAACCAGCCGCTGGCGTTGCGTTCGGCGCTGTACCCGCTGGTGGGCGAGCGTTGGGTCAAGGGCGCGGCCGGTCATGCGGTAGACGGCTTTGGCATGTTCGTGACCCTGCTGGGCCTGGTGACCAACCTGGGGATTGGTTCGCTGCAAGTGTCGTCCGGGCTGGAAAACCTGTTCGGCATGGAGCACAGCAACACCAACCTGCTGATCGTGATCATCGTGATGAGCACCGTGGCGACCATCGCTGCCGTGTCGGGCGTGGAAAACGGCATCCGCCGTCTGTCCAACCTCAACATCATCCTGTTCAGCGGCCTGTTGATTTTCGTCCTGCTGTTCGGTCCGACCCTGCACCTGCTCAACGGTTTTGTACAGAACGTCGGTGACTACCTGAACGGCGTGGTGCTGAAGACTTTCGACCTCTATGTGTACGAAGGCGACGGTGACAAGTCCGACCGCTGGTTGGGCCTGTGGACTCTGTTCTACTGGGCCTGGTGGATTTCCTGGGCGCCATTCGTAGGCATGTTCATCGCGCGTATTTCCCGTGGTCGCACGGTGCGTGAACTGGTGGCGGGCGTGTTGCTGATTCCGCTGGGCTTTACCCTCGCGTGGCTGTCGATCTTCGGTAACTCGGCCCTGGACCTGGTGATGAACCACGGTGCGGTGGAGCTTGGGAAAACGGCGCTGGAACAGCCGTCCATGGCGATCTACCAATTGCTGGAGCACTACCCGGCGTCGAAGGTGGTGATCGGTGTGTCGATCTTCGTCGGTTTCGTGCTGTTCCTGACCCCCGCGGATTCCGGCGCGGTGATGATGGCCAACCTTTCCTGCAAGGGCGGTAACGTCGACGAAGACGCCCCGCACTGGTTGCGGATTTTCTGGTCGGTGGTGATCACCCTGGTGACCATCGGCCTGCTGTTCGCCGGTAACTTCGAAGCCATGCAAACCATGGTGGTGCTGGCCGGTCTGCCGTTCTCGGTGGTGCTGGTGTGCTTCATGTTCGGTCTGCACAAGGCCATGCGCCAGGACGTGCAGATCGAACAGGAGCAAGCGCAGCTGGCGGCACGCGGTCGCCGCGGTTTCAGCGAGCGTTTGACGCAACTGGACCTGCAACCGAGCCAGTCGGTGGTCCAGCGTTTCATGGACAAGCATGTGAGCCCGGCCTTGCAGGACGCGACGACGCAGATGCGTGCGCAAGGCCTGGAAGTGCAGACGTTGTTGGGCAAGTCCAAGCGTTGCATGGGCGTGCGGGTCGAGATGGAAGAGGGCAACCCGTTTGTCTATGAAGTGAGCCTGGATGGTTATCTGGCGACGCCGACTGAATCGGCTCAATCCGATGAGGCGCGTCAGCGTTACTACCGCGCCGAGGTGTATCTGCACAACGGCAGCCAGGACTACGACTTGATGGGTTTCACCCAGGATCAGATCACCCGTGACGTGCTCGATCAGTTTGAAAGCCATCGGCAGCTCCTTGGCCGGGTGTACAGCTAAACCTTGAGATTCAGCGGTGCAGTCAGCTGCACCGCTGAACCATTGTGGTGAGGGAGCTTGCTCCCGCTCGGCTGCGAAGCAGTCGTAAATCCGGATAACGCGTTCTGTCTGAATCACCGCGGTGTCTGGTTTGGGGCTGCTTCGCAGCCCAGCGGGAGCAAGCTCCCTCGCCACAGGTTCTTTGTTTACAGCTCGATATCTGCACTAACAAAAACGCCGCGATCCTCTCGCGGCGTTTTTGTGTCTGTTGCCTTATCCCAGGTTCTTGCCGAGCAACGCGTGATACAGCTCGCTGTCGCCGAGAATCCCCACCACGTGATTGTTGTCGTGCAGCACCAGTTTGTTGCCGGTCTGATAACGAATCTGCAGCGCGTCGCGCATGCCGATGTTCGAGTCCACCAGCGTTGGCCTGCGACCGAGGCCTTCGACCGCCTGACCCGGTGCCCAGTTTTGCAGATCCAGGCTAGAGCCGTTCTGGCGAGCGCCCTTGATCGTGTTGCCTTCCGCCAGGTCCAGCCACGAATCGCCACCCGGATCGAGGCACACCGAACCGTTGATGCGCTTGCAGTTGTCCAGGGTGCGCATCAGGCTGCGACCGCACAAAACGTTCAGCGGATTGGTGTGGGCCACGAAGGTGCGCACGTAGTCGTCCGCCGGGTTGAGGACGATTTCTTCAGGCTTGCTGTACTGGATGATCCGGCCATCTTTCATGATCGCGATACGGCTGCCGAGCTTGAGGGCTTCATCGAGGTCGTGGCTCACGAACACGATGGTTTTGCTCAGCTTGCGTTGCAGCTCCAGCAGTTCGTCCTGCAGGCCCTGGCGGATCAGCGGGTCGAGTGCCGAGAACGGTTCGTCCATCAGCAGGATGTCGGCGTCCATCGCCAGCGCACGGGCCAGGCCCACACGTTGTTGCATGCCGCCGGACAGCTCATCCGGTTTCTTGTTGCGCCACTGGGTCAGGCCCACCAGTTCGAGTTTTTCATCGACCAGTTTCTTGCGTTCCTTCTCCGGACGACCCTGCATTTCCAAACCGAAGCTGATGTTCTCGCGCACTGTCAGCCAAGGCATCAGGGCGAACTTCTGGAACACCATGGCGATGCGCTTGGTGCGCATCATTTTCAGTTCGGCCGGGGTGCAGGAAGCAATGTTGATCTGCTTGCCTTCGTGTTCGACGAACAGCTTGCCGCGGCTGACGGTGTTGAGGCCGTTGATGCAACGCAGCAGGCTGGACTTGCCGGAACCGGACAGGCCCATCAGTACGCAGATTTCACCTTTTTCGATATCCAGGGTGGCCTTTTCGACGCCAACGATCTGCCCGGTCTTTTTCAGGATCTCGCTGCGGGTCATGCCCTGGTCAAGCAGTTTCAAGGCTTCTCGCGGATCTTTGGTGAAGATCACGTCGACGTCTTCGAAGCGAATAATGCTCATGCGTCACCCCCTACTTTGGCGTCGGGTTGTTTGCAGATACGGTCGAGCATGATCGCCAGCAGTACGATCGCCAGGCCCGCTTCGAAGCCCAGGGCGATATCAGCAGTGTTCAATGCGTTGACCACGGGTTTGCCCAGGCCATCGGCGCCCACCAGTGCCGCGATCACCACCATCGACAACGACAGCATGATGCACTGGGTGATGCCGGCCGCGATGCTCGGCATGGCGTGGGGCAGTTCGATCCGTGAAAGCAGTTGGCGACGCGAGCAGCCGAAGGCCTTGCCGGCGTCCATCAGTTCTTGCGGCACATCGCGGATGCCCAGGTATGTGAGGCGGATGGGCGCGGCAATCGCGAACACCACCGTCGAAATCAGGCCCGGGACCACACCCAGACCGAAGAGGGTCAGGGTAGGAATGAGGTACACGAAGGTCGGTACGGTCTGCATCAGATCGAGTACAGGACGCATCATGGTGTAGAACATCGGTTTATGCGCGGCGACGATGCCCAACGGCACGCCGATCAGCACGCACACCAGGGTGGCGAACAACACCTGGGCGAGGGTTTCCATGGTTTCCTGCCAGTACCCCAGGTTGAGGATCAGCAGAAAGGACGCGATGACGAAGGCGGTCAGGCCCCATTTGCGCTGGATGAGGTGTGCCAGTAGTGCGATCAGGCCGATCAAGACCAGCGGGTTGAACCAGGTCAGCGCAAACGTCACGCCGTGGATCATCGTTTCCAGTGACACGGCAATTGCGTCGAAGGTGTTGGCGCCGTGTTGCGTCAACCATTCAACGAAGCCTGCGATGTACTGGCCTAAAGGTATTTTCTGATCAATCAGCATGGTAGTGAACGTCCGCATGCAAGGAAATAAACAGCCCGGGCGGCGTATGCCGCCCGGCATAAGCGATGCTTCCTAAATCAAGGCTGTGCGAGCTTGGCTTTCACGGCCTCCAGGCCAGGTTTACCGTCAATGGTGGTCACGCCAGCGAGCCAGGTATCGAGCACCTGTGGGTTCTTTTTCAGCCAGGCCTTGGCGGCCGCGTCAGGCTTCATCTTGTCGTCCAGGACGTTGCCCATCAGCGTGCTTTCCATGTCGAGGGTGAACACCAGGTTTTTAAGCAGCTGACCCACGTTGCTGCATTCCTGGGCGTAACCCTTGCGGGTGTTGGTGAAGATGGTCGCCTGACCGAAGTTGGGGCCGAAGAACTCGTCGCCGCCGGTCAGGTACTTCATCTTGAAACGCGTGTTCATCGGGTGCGGTTCCCAGCCCAGGAACACCACGGCGGTGTTGCGGCGCTGGGCGCGATCGACTTGCGAGAGCATGCCTGCCTCGCTGGACTCGACCACCTTGAAGCCGGCCTCTTTCAGGCCGAAGGCGTTCTTGTCGATCATGCTCTGGATCAGGCGGTTACCGTCGTTACCCGGTTCGATGCCGTAGATCTTGCCGTCCAGTTCTTTCTTGAACTTGGCAATGTCGGCGAAATCCTTCAGACCTTTGTTATACAACTCTTCGGGTACGGCGAGTGTGTATTTTGCGTTTTCGAGGTTGGCACGCAGGGTGTCCACGGTCCCGGCATCACGGTAAGGCTTGATGTCGTTTTCCATGGTCGGCATCCAGTTGCCGAGGAAAATGTCCATGTTCTTGCCATCGGCCAGGGACTTGTACGTCACGGGCACGGAAATCATGGTGGTTTTTGTTTTGTAGCCCAAGGCATCGAGGACGACGCTGGTGGTGGCGGTGGTGACGGTGATGTCGGTCCAGCCGACATCGGAGAAGTTTACGGTACTGCATTGGGCCGGTTCGGCGGCTTGCGCCAGAACCGGCAGACTAAGCATGGCGGCCAACAACAACGACGGGGAACCTTTCATGGATGGACTCCTTGGTGTTTTTTTTGGCAGTGTTCCGACTGGACCACCGCACTTATAGGTTGCGGTTGGATGGCGTTTTGGAGACAGCTCTACCACGGCGCCTTGCAATCGAGTCGATACGATCATGTACCAGTGAAAATCTGACGCCTACAGGGTGCGTCGTAACCAGTACAGGGATGGTCGCATCCAGTGTCAGTGACGTCGTTTACAGATTTTTTCAGTGTCCTTTCTCCCGCTGCACCGCAAAAAAACGGCGAAAACATGGCGCAAAACGCACGCGGCGTTAGTGGACATGAGTGCGTCGGTGTGAGACGTCGAACGACACGTTAAAAGGCTGATGATGCGGCCATCCTGACGGATTGCAGCTTGAGCGTAGCAGCTCCGTCACCGGGCGCTCTTGCGCCTGGAGTTGGCACATCCAGGAGTCCGGCAGTAATGGCTATCAGTGTTTTCGACCTGTTCAAAATCGGCATCGGCCCTTCCAGCTCGCACACCGTGGGACCTATGCGGGCGGCAGCGCTGTTCGTGCAGGTTTTGCGCGAGCGGGGGCTGCTTGAGCAAGTGCGGCGCGTCGAAGTTCATCTCTATGGTTCGTTGTCGGCCACCGGCATCGGGCACGGCAGCGACAACGCGGTGATCATGGGCTTGATGGGCGAGTGGCCGGACGCGATCGATCCCTCGCAAATCGGCATCCGCATCGCCACCTTGCGCGAGACCGACACGCTGTTGCTCGATGGTCGTGTGTCGGTGCCGTTCATCTGGGCTCGGGACATGCGCCTGATCGATGAAAACCTGCCATTCCATCCCAACGCCATGACCCTGATGGTCGAAGGCGATGACGGCGAGTTGCATCGCGACACTTACTATTCGGTCGGCGGTGGTTTTGTGGTCGACGAGGCCCAGGCCTCAAGCGGCGTGGTTGATCTTGATCGCACCGTGTTGCCGTACGATTTTTCCAGCGCCGCCGAGCTGCTGGAACTGTGTAAGAAGCACAACCTGCGGGTGGCCGAATTGATGCTGGCCAACGAGAAGGTCTGGCGCAGCGAAGAGGAAATCCGCAGCGGCCTGATGACACTCTGGCGCGCCATGCAGGATTGCGTCGAGCAGGGCCTCAAGCACGAAGGCATCCTGCCCGGTGGCTTGAACGTGCGCCGTCGCGCGGCCAAGCTGCATCGCAGTTTGCAGGAGCTGAACAAGCCCAACGTAATCGGCTCGACCCTCAGCGCCATGGAGTGGGTCAACCTGTTCGCCCTGGCGGTCAACGAAGAAAACGCCGCCGGCGGGCGCATGGTCACGGCACCGACCAATGGCGCGGCGGGGATCATTCCAGCGGTCTTGCACTACTTTATGAAGTTCAGCGAAGACGTGACCGAGGCCAATGTCGTCGACTACTTCCTCGGCGCGGCCGCGGTGGGAATTCTGTGCAAGAAAAACGCTTCGATCTCCGGTGCCGAAGTCGGGTGTCAGGGGGAAGTCGGCTCCGCCTGCGCCATGGCGGCGGCAGGGCTGGCGGAAATCCTCGGCGCCACGCCGGAGCAGTTATGCAACGCAGCGGAAATTGGTTTGGAGCACAACCTCGGCCTGACCTGCGATCCGGTGGGCGGCCTGGTGCAAGTGCCGTGCATCGAGCGCAATGCGATTGCCGCGGTGAAAGCGATCAATGCAGCGCAAATGGCTTTGCGCGGAGATGGTCAGCACTTTATCTCGCTGGACCGGGTGATCCGCACCATGCGTGATACCGGTGCCGACATGCATGACAAATATAAGGAGACATCGCGGGGTGGGTTGGCGGTGAGTGCGGTGGAGTGTTGATGTAACTTCAGGATTTACTTGGATACATGTGAAGACCATTTGCAGCAGTAGCGTTCTTTAGAATGCCGGGCTCATTTCCTGACATCGAGGACTTATGCTCACGACAACGCTATCCGTTTCTGCTCCAAATCTTAGTGGGGTGCCTCTGGATCCGGGCTTTCGCGCGAAAAAAACGCTGGTCCACAAACAATTGGTTTCGACCGCCAATAATCCGGGTTCGCTTCATCTTGCCAGTAGTAGCAAGTCGACCTGGGTCAGGCACGATTGCTCTCCCGCGACGTTATTGCATAGTGTTGAGGTTCATGCTGGACGTGGGCTGTTGAACTTGAATGCTTCGAAGGATTTTGCCACTGGGGCGCTCAGCGAAGAGAGTAAGCGTGAGGTTGAGCGCGCGGTGACCTCTACTGCAGCCGCTCTGAATCAAATTACGGCCAGGAGTGACGCCGGAGCACCGTTGATTACGATTCACGAAAACCACTTGATTGGTGATGGTTTGGTTTACGAGGACCGCAATATTCCCCGGCAGGGTAACCCCGACGATTATGATCGTTACCACACTCTAGGGGTTCCATTTGCAGAAAATGGTCGCATGCAGCCGCATTATCATCTTGAGTTCAGGGGTGGGTTAACTGCCTCAATTGTCGCTGATGTACTCAATAGTCTTAACGATATAGGGACGGTCATTGCAGGGAAGGAAATTATTTCAAAAGAAGATATTGAACTGATCCTTGGCAAGCTGCCGGCTCGTGAAACAGCGAAGCCATCGCTGCGTACTCAGATCAAGGCTGTCCGCCAGTCGATCCCCGCTGAGCTTGACGCAAAGGCTTCAAAAACGCGGGTGCGCGATGAGCTTTTTGGAACATTTACGGCGATGGGAAGCGCTAATGTCGAGGCAAGTACAGGCCAGGTGTTTCGAAACGCTCATATGAACGGGTTTCGCATCGCGGAACCTGACTGTCTCGGTAACGGCAATACTCGTCTGAGCGATGATCTGGCTTTGGTTGAGTCTTTTACAGAGGGTGGTTCGACTCCTTCTTTGACTACCCAGCACTTGTTGGACATTCATCGTTCTTTTCGCAAAGCGATGGCTAATCTACCCGCTGCGGATGCGGACGGAATTGAAGTGAAGGAACTCGAGGTGTTTCAAAAGCGTTTGGCCGCAGCTTCTGAGCAGGTATCAAGGATGTTGAGGCATTCTTGATCGTCAAAATAAAGCAAACCATGCGCCGTACAGCGCTTGGTAGAGGGAAGCTTGTTTGCGATGCGGGTCAGTCAAAACTGCGCGTTAAGTGAACACCCGATTTGAACCGCGCCACCTTTTGGCGCGTCGCTAACAGATAACTCGTTTCACCGGTGGTCGCATCTGATTTAAAGGCTCGACCACCCGTCACCCCGTGCCTCTGGTGACACTCTCCCGGGCTGCTCGCAGCCCTGTTCCCACAAGTGCTACCGATTTGCTCACACGCAACGGAGCAACGCACTTGCCGCCGCTGATGGCACTTATAACCCCTACTCCTTGCGCGTCTTATATAGACACATTCCGACGTCGTTTTTAGGAGTTATTGAACGCGCATTCAAATTTAGGCATGGCAATTGCTCTGTCATTACAAAGCCCGTCTCTCACGCGAGAACGATGGCAATAACAAGAGCCTCCGCCTGAGGCCATCACCCGCTTTGTGTGAGGAGATACCGCGATGACGACGTTCAACTCCGGGGCCCAACCCCAGAACCGTGCGCCTCAATCCATCGGCTTTCTGCTGTTGGACAATTTCACGCTGATTTCCCTGGCGTCCGCTGTAGAACCGCTGCGGATGGCCAACCAGTTGTCCGGCCGCGAGCTGTATCGCTGGACCACCCTCACCGTTGATGGCGGTCAAGTCTGGGCCAGTGACGGCTTGCAAATCACCCCTGACGCCTCCATGCACAAAGCGCCGCCCCTCGACACTGTGATTGTCTGCGGCGGTATCGGTATCCAACGCACAGTTACCCGCGAACACGTGTCATGGCTGCAAAGCCAGGCGCGCCAGTCCCGTCGCCTCGGCGCGGTCTGCACTGGCAGCTGGGCCCTGGCCTGCGCCGGTCTGCTGGACGGTTTCGATTGCAGCGTGCACTGGGAATGTCTGGCGGCGATGCAGGAAGCTTTCCCGCGGGTGGCCATGAGTACTCGCCTGTTCACCCTCGACCGTAACCGTTTCACCAGTTCCGGTGGCACCGCGCCGCTGGACATGATGCTGCACCTGATCAGCCGCGATCACGGCCGTGAGTTGTCGGCGGCGATCTCGGAAATGTTCGTCTATGAACGCATTCGCAACGAGCAGGATCACCAGCGCGTGCCACTCAAGCACATGCTCGGCACCAATCAGCCGAAGCTGCAGGAAATCGTCGCGCTGATGGAGGCCAACCTCGAAGAGCCGATCGACCTCGACGAACTGGCGGTGTATGTCGCCGTCTCACGTCGTCAGCTGGAAAGGCTGTTCCAGAAATACCTGCACTGCTCGCCGTCGCGCTACTACCTGAAACTGCGCCTGATTCGCGCGCGGCAGTTGCTCAAGCAAACGCCGATGTCGATCATCGAAGTGGCGTCGGTGTGTGGCTTCGTGTCTACGCCGCACTTCTCCAAGTGCTACCGCGAGTACTTCGGCATTCCGCCACGTGACGAGCGTGTGGGTTCCAACACGACCCAGCAAGTGGCAATGATGCCGTTGCCGCAGGCGCTGGTGCTGTCGCCGTTGTCCGGGCCGTTGTCGGCGTTGAGTCAGGCGCGCAATGAATCGACATTTGCCAGCGTAAGGCTCTAAACCGGGGCGCCTTTGTGGCGAGGGAGCTTGCTCCCGCTGGGCTGCGCAGCAGCCCCAAGTCCGGTATATGCGATCTTCCAGCTAGATTGCATTTACCGGTTTTGCGACTGCTTCGCGCTCGAGCGGGCGCAAGCTCCCTCGCCACAGAGTTGTTACACCTCGGCCCTCAGGCGCTACGGTTCTGCTGAAACTCCGCCAACGCCGGCAGCAACTGCTTGTCGATAGCCTGACGCACGGCCGGCAGAATCGTCGCGCTGCTGGTGTACATCTGCTTGACCATGGTCCGCAGCACGATGGCCCGTTCGTTGTTCAGACCCCGCACCGCACATTCGCAAGCCTGCTCGGCCGTGGCGCCGCTCGGCACTTGAAACCCCAACGCTTTCAGTTGGCCCAACAGGTCTTCCTGGTCTATCAAATCGGCGTGCATCATGACGCAATCCTTCTTCAGGGAACGGTGTCTTGGTTCGATTCTGGTGGGGGGATGGGGTGGCGGCAAGGACGATTTGTCGCAATGGCCGCAATGACTAAGAACAGGTCGTTTTCGGGTAATTTACCGGCGAAGAGAGTCGGCACACTGGACTCAGCTCGCTTCACGATGGTTTGGTCACCCTCGCGTAACGGCTCCTCAACAGTACCCTCCTCAGCTCCGATCTTGTCACGGCTTGATCGGGGTTTTTTTTGCCTGCAAAACGCAATCGCTGGCAAGCCAGCTCCTACATGGTTCGCGTAATCCTGTAGGAGCTGGCTTGCCAGCGATGAACGATGGCGCGGTCTAGCGTTGCAACACCAGAATGCGCGACAACAACTCATCCCGATCCACATAACACCCCTGGAAATGTCGCGCTCCGGTGGCGGGATCAAACGCATTGCGCGCATGCAGAGTGCGGCGGTTGTCGAAGCACCACAGCTCGCCGGGATGGAGCCGCTGCATCAACCTGAACCTGGGCTCGCGAGTCATGGCGATGAAGCGACGGTAAGCGCGATAGAGCTTGGGCATCTGTTCCACCGAGGCATCGAATGGACCGCGCAAAAAGTTCGCCATACGGATTTCAGACACCTGCCCCAGCGCATTCAAGGCGATGATCGGCGCCAGGCAACGGTAGTCGCTGTGACGGTCCTTGTTGCGAAACTCCACAGGGATCTGGCAAAGGCTGTTGAAGGACTCCGGGTCCTCGCGGCGCAGCGCATCGGCAATCGCGAAACCGTCGACAAAAATACTTTCGCCGCCCTCGGCATCGTTGACCAGGCAATGCAGGAATTGCAGCCCCGGTTGCAACTCCCGGGTCGGCAAATCGCTGTGCAGTGGCAGGTTGAAGGCGGTGTAGGCATTGCTGTCGGCGTCGGCCTTGGATTGCACGTTAAACAGCACGCCGAAATTGCTCTCGCGGATGAAGGAAATCCGCTGGGCGATCAGCTTCAGGGAGCCGGGTTCAGTCGGCACGCCGCGGACTTGGGTCAGGCCGATATCACGCACCGCCAGCAGCCATTGCAGCAAGGCGTCGTTATCGTTCATCAGTGCCTGGTATTCGAACACCGGCAGCTGCAAATCACTGTGCCAAAGCCTGGCTTTGGGCTTGCCTGCCAGGCGCTCGGCGCGGGACTCGTCGTCGTAGGCATGCGCCCTCAGCCAGCCTGGATCGAAGCGGCTGAGGTGGCCGTCCTGCCATTGCACGCACAGGCAACCTTCGGCGTCGACCGTGGTTTCGGTCGGCAGCAGATTTTCCGGCACGTCGACAATTTCCAGCACCTGCTCGCGCGTCACCGTATAGACGCATTGCGGGCACGGACAGTTGTCCCGCAGCCATGAGTGGTGGAAGGGGCTGGTGCGATGGTCGGCCCACTTCACCAGAACCCGATCCGCCATGACCTGCACGCCTGTCAGGGCGCTGATCAACGGATAAGTACGGAAGTCGGCAAAAGCGGCGGCGGTGTTCAATGGCGATCTCCTTGTTATTTTTTGGTGGGTAGCGCGATCACCCGGCCGATGTAGGCGGGGGTGGGGAGGTCGGTCTGCTCGGCGACGATGGCTTGCAGCTTGCCCAGGGTTTGCTCGCTGAACGGCGTGGAGCGAGGCCCGGCCAGATCCACATGCAGCAGCATCTGCTCGTTGCCCGCCAGTTCCTTGTTGTCACCGACCAGATGCAGGCTGTGGTAGAGGTGCAGGCGTTTGCTGTCGTAGGCGATGATCTGGGTACGCACTTCGACGTCGGCATCGAGCTTCACTTCGTGCAGGTAATTGAGGTGCAGTTCCAGGGTAAACAGCGAATTGCCGCTGGCTTCGCGGTTGTTGCTGTCCATGCCGAGGCGATCCATCAGGGCATCGGTGGCGTAGCTGAAGATCAGCAGGTAAAAGGCGTCGCGCAGGTGGCCGTTGTAGTCGACCCAGTCGGGGATGATTCTGGTTTGGTAGGTGGTGAGGGTGGGCATGTCATCAAATCCTCAAGTCAGCAAAACCTGTAGGAGCCGGCTTGCTGGCGGTAAACGATAACGCGGTACACCTGATGCACCGCGTCGCCTCGATCACCAGCAAGCCGGCTCCTACAGAGAGCGGTGGTGCTTATTCGGCAAATGCCATCCCATGCTTCTCTTTGGTGGTCTTCACCGCCTCAAGCACCGCGAGCAGGCAGTCATCACGATAGCGCTCCAGCGCCGAAATGCTGTGTTTGCCCAGTTGGTCGCTGGTGCCATCGACCACGTCGTCGATCAACTTGTCGGTCAGTTCCGGCGCCGGCAGATAAGTCCAAGGCAACTGCAACGCCGGGCCAAACTGCGCCATGAAGTGGCGCATGCCGGCATCGCCGCCGGCGAGTGTGTAGGTCAGGAACGTGCCCATGAACGACCAGCGCAGACCGGCGCCAAAACGGATCGCGTCATCGATTTCACCCGTGGTCGCCACACCGTCGTTGACCAGGTGTAGCGCCTCACGCCACAGCGCTTCGAGCAAGCGGTCGGCGATGAACCCCGGCACTTCCTTGCGCACATGCAGCGGGCGCATGCCAAGTGATTCGTAGACGTTCATCGCCGCTTGCACCGCTTCGGGCGCGGTGTTTTTGCCGCCGACCACTTCCACCAGTGGCAACAGGTAAACCGGGTTGAACGGGTGACCGACCACGCAGCGTTCCGGGTGGGTCGAGCTCTCGTAGAACTCGCTGGGCAACAGGCCGGAAGTACTGGAGCCGATCAGGGCATTGGGCTTGGCCGCGGCGCTGATTTTACTGTGCAGATCCAGTTTCAGCTCCAGGCGTTCCGGGGCGCTTTCCTGGATGAAGTCGGCGTCGCGCACGCATTCTTCGATGGTCGCGACAAAGCGCAGGCGATCCTGCGAGGCACCGGGAGCCAGGCCCTGTTTCTCCAGCGCGCCCCAGGCATTGGCGACACGTTTGCGCAACGCGGCTTCGGCACCGGGCGCCGGGTCCCAGGCCACCACGTCAAGGCCGTGGGCGAGGGCGCGGGACACCCAGCCACTGCCGATGACACCGCTGCCCAGCGCGGCGAAGGTTTTGATTTCGGTGATGAAGGTCATGGCAACTTCCTAAAGAATTCGGTGGAGCCCGTAGGAGCCGGCTTGCTGGCGATAGCGATGTTTGCAGCGCCGCAGAGGCGGTGGTTGTACCGGCCTCATCGCCAGCAAGCCGGTTCCTACGGGGTTGTGTTTGGGAGGCTTAGCCGCGTTGAGTCAGGCCCATTTTCTTGCGGCCTTCAGCCGGGGTGAGCACGCGGGCACCGAGGCGGCTGAGGATTTCGCCAGCGCGTTCGACCAATTGGCCGTTGGTCGCCAGCACGCCTTTATCCAGCCACAGGTTGTCTTCCAGGCCGACGCGCACGTTGCCGCCCAGCAGCACCGCTTGCGCTGCCATCGGCATTTGCATGCGGCCGATGCCGAAACCGGCCCAGACGGCGTCTGCAGGCAGGTTGTCGACCATGGCTTTCATGGTGGTGGTGTCCGCCGGGGCGCCCCACGGGATGCCCAGGCACAGCTGGAACAGCGGGTTGTCGAGCAGGCCTTCCTTGATCATCTGCTTGGCGAACCACAGGTGACCGGTGTCGAAGATTTCCAGCTCGGCTTTCACGCCCAGCTCTTGAATGCGTTTGGCGCCAGCGCGCAGCTGGGCCGGGGTGGACACGTAAATGGTGTCGCCGTCGCCGAAGTTCAGGGTGCCGCAATCGAGGGTGCAGATTTCCGGCAGCAGTTCTTCAACGTGGGCCAGGCGGGTCAGCGGGCCGACGAGGTCAGTGTTCGGACCGAACTCCATCGGGTTCTCACCGGCGCCGATTTCCAGGTCGCCGCCCATGCCAGCGGTGAGGTTGACGATGATGTCGACGTCCGCTTCGCGGATGCGCTCCATCACTTCGCGGTACAGCGCCACGTCACGGCTGAACTTGCCGGTTTGCGGGTCGCGAACGTGGCAGTGCACCACGGTGGCGCCGGCCTTGGCGGCTTCCACGGCGGCAGCGGCGATCTGTTTCGGGGTGACCGGCACGTGTGGGCTCTTGGCGGTCGTGTCGCCAGCACCGGTGAGTGCGCAGGTGATGATGACGTCGTGGTTCATGAGGCGGTTTCCTTCAGGCGTAGTGGTTCCGTTCGCAGCCCTGTCGGGCTGCGAATCGGTGGTTCGGTTCAGAAAAAAAGAGCGGGTTATTTACTGGTCAGTTTCAGATGTTCAGCCGCCGGTTTGCCATCAAAGGTGGTCACACCTTCGAGCCAGCGCTGCTTGTCCTGCGGATGATCTTTCAGCCATTGCCTGGCCGATTCGAAAGCGTCCTTGTGATCCAGCAGCGGCTGCATCATCCGGCTCTCGTCTTCGGCGGTGAACGTCAGGTTGCTCAGCAGGCGGCCGATGTTCGGGCATTGTTCGGTGTACTTCGGCGCGGTGACCGTCCACACCGTGGCCATGCCTTCATCCGGGCCGAGAGCGTCTTCGCTGCCGGTGAGGTAGGTCATTTGCACGTTGACGTTCATCGGGTGCGGCGCCCAGCCGAAGAACACCACGGCTTCCTTGCGACGCACGGCGCGGTCCACGGCGGCGAGCATGCCGGCCTCGCTGGACTCGACCAGCTGGAACTTGCCGAGGCCGAACTGGTTTTTGCTGATCATCGCCTTGATCTGGGTGTTGGCGCCCGAGCCAGGCTCGATGCCGTAAATCTTGCCGCCCAGTTCTTTTTCGAACCTGGCGATGTCGGCGAAGGTTTTCAGGCCCTTGTCGGCGAGGTAGGTCGGAACGGCGAGGGTGGCGCGGGCATCTTTCAGGTTGGGTGCTTCAAGCACCTTGACCTGGTTGGCGTCGACGAACGGGGTGATGGTCTGGGTCATCAGCGGGTTCCAGTAACCCAGGAACAGGTCCAGGCGCTGATCGCGGATCCCGGCGAAGATGATTTGCTGGGAGGCGCTGGTTTGTTTGGTGTTGTAGCCGAGGCCATCGAGCAATACCTGGGTCATGGCGCTGGTGGCGATCACGTCGGTCCAGTTCACCACGCCCATGCGTACATTCTGGCAAGAGGCGGGTTCGGCGGCCATGACGCTGGCGCTCAGTAACGCGGTACCACTGAGTGCAAGAACACAGCTGCTGATCAGTCGTTTCATCTCAGGTTCCTCGGCAGTTCGTTATTGTGGGTCCCGGCGTCTGATGCGCCGGTGATGCCAAGTTACGCAGCAAAGCACCGATGAAAGCGCACTGCGGCGACCAGCTCTTGCACTGCAGCGACCTGCCCTCTTGAATGCCTGCTGCAAGTGGCGTATCAACGTCCTCACGCTACCCGCCCTCTCGTTACACGCCAATCGAGTGCGCTCCATGTCCCAGGATTTCTATTTCTTGTTGATGCCGGGTTTCTCGGCCATTGGGTTTATCTCGGCCATCGAGCCGTTGCGGGTGGCCAATCGCTTTCGCGGCGAGCTGTATCGCTGGCATGTGCTGAGTGCGGACGGCGGGGCGGTGCTGGCCAGTAACGGCATGTCGGTCAACGCCGATGCGGCGCTGGAGCCTCTGAAGAAAGGTGCGACGTTACTGGTGGTCGCCGGTTTCGAACCGTTGAAGTTCGCCACGCCTGCGCTGGAGCACTGGCTACGGCGGCTGGACAACGAAGGCGTGACCCTTGGTGCCATCGACACCGGCAGCTTCATCCTCGCCGAAGCGGGCCTGCTCGAGGGTCATCGCCTGACCCTGCACTGGGAAGCCATCGACGCCTTCAAAGAGTCCTATCCGCAGCTCAGCGTCACCCAGGAGTTGTTCGAGATCGACCGTCGGCGCATCACCTCTGCAGGCGGCACCGCGTCCATTGATTTAATGCTGGATCTGATCGCCCAGGCCCACGGCCCGGAACTGGCCATCCAGGTCAGCGAACAATTCGTGCTCGGCCGCATCCGCCCGCGCAAAGACCACCAGCGCATGGAAGTCGCCACGCGTTATGGCATCAGTAACAAGAAGTTGGTGCAGGTGATCGGCGAGATGGAACAGCACAGCGAGCCGCCATTGACGACGCTCGAATTGGCGGAATCGATCAAGGTCACCCGGCGTCAGCTCGAACGGCTGTTTCGCCTGCATCTCAACGACACGCCGAGCAATTTCTATCTGCGATTGAGGCTGGAAAAGGCCCGGCAGTTGCTGCGCCAGACGAACATGAGCGTGCTGGAGGTGAGCATCGCCTGTGGGTTTGAATCGCCGTCGTATTTCACCCGTAGCTATCGGGCGAAGTTTGAGCGTTGCCCGAGGGAAGACCGGCGTTCCGCGAAAGCATAAACACTCGGAAACCTGTAGGAGCCGGCTTGCTGGCGATACCGGTGGATCAGTCAGCATCTTGATTGACTGGTGCACCGCAAATCGCCAGCAGCCGGCTCCTACAAGTTGGGGGCGCTTACTTCTTCACCAGCGCCGAACACGCCGTCTTGTAGGCCTCATGCTGATACTTGTTCAGCGTCCCCGGCAGTTCGAAATTGTGCTTCTTGGCCTGGGCATTGATCGTCTGCGGCGACAACAACGTCACTTCGCAATTCTCCAGTAACTGGAAAATCCCTTCGATCTTGAACGTGGTCGGCCCACCGGCAAACTCGCCTTTCTTGCTGCGCTTCTTGATCGCAATGCGATCGATCGAATTCTCGCGCACAAATGATGCAACCTGCGCCGCGAACACTTTGACGTTGGCGGCTTCGTCGTCATCGTCGAGGGCGATTTTCTTGGTGGCAAGCGCCAAGTGGCTCAGGGCCGAGCCTTCGAGGAACGCCACGGCGATGATCGCTTCGCTGCCTTTGATTTCGATGCCGCAGACTTTCATGTTGAATCCCTTAGCTGGCTGATGGCTTGTAGCTTACAGCGCAAGTCGGCCGACCATTGCATCACTCCTGCCCAATCGACTCCAAAAACTCCGACCGTTCATCACTCATCCGCGCCACGCAATCATTCTGCGCAATGGTGAATGCCTTGCTGCCGGTGGTGGCCGGGAAAGCTTCCACGGCGCAGTCGGCGTCGCGGGTTTTCAGCCATTGTTGTTGCGCGGCCTTGATTTTTGCGCTGATGTCGGCCAGTTGCGACGGGTTCTTGCCGTAGAGCGACTGCATGCGCTCGTTCAGGCTTTTGTAGTTTTCGCTCAGCAGCTCTTCGGCGGTGGTTTTGCTAAAGGCCGAGCATTCCAGGGTCTGGATGTCGTTTTCGACTTTGTCGCAGGGGTTGTCGTCGGCTTCTTCAGCCGCGTGTACGCCAGTCGCTATCAGTGCCAAAGCCAGGAAGATCGATTTCATTACATCGCCCCAAATTTAGTAATGCGGCGAATTCTGGCTCAACCGCGGGGCCTTGAACAGGGCGCTGATTACGCCCGGCGACGACCCTTTGTCGCAGATTGACGCTTTCGGCAAACCCCCTGTCGTTTTTGCACCGGGTCGCCCCGGTCCTCAGGCATATGCTGGCCCCAAAGCGCCGGCAGACGATTCGGCGCATGAATCGCTAATAAGGGGACAGCCTGATGAGCCCAGCCGAATTGCACGCCGACAGCATCGTTATCGACGGGCTGATTATTGCCAAGTGGAACCGTGAGCTGTTCGAAGACATGCGCAAGGGTGGTCTGACCGCGGCCAACTGCACCGTGTCGGTGTGGGAAGGCTTCCAGGCCACCGTCAACAACATTGCCGCCAGCCAGAAACTGATCCGTGAGAACAGCGACCTGGTGATTCCGGTGCGCACCACCGCCGACATCCGCAAGGCCAAGGAGCAGGGCAAGACCGGCATCCTCTTCGGCTTCCAGAATGCCCACGCCTTTGAAGACCAGATCGGCTATGTCGAGGTGTTCAAGCAGCTCGGCGTCGGTATCGTGCAGATGTGCTACAACACCCAGAACCTGGTCGGCACCGGTTGCTACGAGCGTGACGGCGGCCTGTCTGGCTTCGGTCGTGAAATCGTTGCCGAGATGAACCGCGTTGGCGTGATGTGCGACTTGTCCCACGTGGGTTCAAAAACTTCCGAAGAAGTCATCCTCGAATCGAAAAAACCGGTTTGCTATTCCCACTGCCTGCCGTCGGGTCTGAAAATTCATCCGCGCAACAAGTCCGATGAAGAGCTGAAGTTCATTGCCGACCACGGCGGTTTCGTCGGCGTGACCATGTTCGCGCCGTTCCTGGCCAAGGGCATCGATTCGACTATCGACGACTACGCCGAAGCCATCGAATACACCATGAACATCGTCGGCGAAGACGCGATCGGCATTGGTACCGACTTTACCCAGGGCCACGGCCAGGACTTCTTCGAGTACCTGACCCACGACAAGGGCTATGCCCGCCGCCTGACCAGCTTCGGCAAGATCATCAATCCGCTGGGCATCCGCACCGTCGGCGAGTTCCCGAACCTGACTGAAACCCTGCTCAAGCGCGGCCATAGCGAGCGTGTGGTGCGCAAGATCATGGGCGAGAACTGGGTCAACGTCTTGAAAGATGTTTGGGGCGAATAAGCCGCCGCACTTCTGAATCCTTTCCTGCGGCCGTCCGTGCCGCAGGCAACACAACGAATTTTCTGGAGTTAAGTTTCCATGGCCAAGATCGCCCCGCAATTGCCTATCGAAGTCGACAGCGAGACCGGTGTCTGGACGTCCGACGCCCTGCCGATGCTGTACGTGCCGCGCCATTTCTTCGTCAACAACCACATGGGCATCGAGGAAGTGCTGGGCGCTGAAGCCTATGCCGAAATCCTCTACAAGGCCGGCTACAAGTCCGCCTGGCACTGGTGTGAAAAAGAAGCCGAATGCCACGGCCTGGAAGGCGTCGCGGTGTTTGAGCATTACATGAAACGCCTGTCGCAACGCGGCTGGGGCCTGTTCAAGATCCAGGAGATCGACCTCGACAAAGGCACCGCCAGCGTCAAGCTCGAACACTCGGCATTCGTCTATGTGTACGGCAAGGTCGGGCGCAAGGTCGACTACATGTTCACCGGCTGGTTTGCAGGGGCCATGGATCAGATCCTCGCCGCTCGCGGCAGCCAGATCCGCACCGTGGCCGAGCAAGTCTACGGTGGCTCCGAAGAGGGCCACGAAGACGGCTTGTTCATCGTCAAGCCGTTGTAAGTCGAGGAACCCGCCATGGCTTTCGAAGCAATGTTCCAGCCGATCCAGATCGGCAAACTGACCATCCGCAACCGCGTGCTCAGCACCGCGCACGCCGAGGTCTACGCGACCGACGGCGGCATGACCACCGACCGGTACGTCAAGTATTACGAAGAGAAGGCCAAGGGCGGGATCGGCCTGGCGATCTGCGGTGGTTCGTCCGTGGTAGCCATCGATAGCCCACAGGAGTGGTGGAGCTCGGTGAACCTGTCCACCGACCGGATCATCCCGCATTTCCAGAATCTGGCCGACGCCATGCACAAGCACGGCGCCAAGATCATGATTCAGATTACCCACATGGGCCGTCGCTCGCGCTGGGACGGCTTCAACTGGCCGACCCTGATGTCGCCGTCTGGCGTGCGTGAACCGGTGCACCGTGCCACCTGCAAGACCATCGAGCCGGAAGAAATCTGGCGGGTGATCGGCAACTACGCGCAGGCAGCGCGCCGCGCCAAGGCCGGTGGCCTGGACGGCGTCGAACTGTCGGCGGTGCACCAGCACATGATCGACCAGTTCTGGAGCCCGCGGGTCAACAAACGCACCGATGAATGGGGCGGCACCTTCGAAGGCCGGATGAAGTTCGGTCTGGAAGTCTTGAAAGCCGTGCGCGCCGAGGTCGGTGACGATTTCTGCGTGGGCATGCGTATCTGCGGTGACGAGTTCCACCCGGATGGTCTGTCCCATGAAGACATGAAGCAGATCGCCAAGTATTACGACGACACCGGCATGCTCGATTTCATCGGCGTCGTGGGTTCGGGTTGTGACACCCACAACACCCTGGCCAACGTGATTCCGAACATGAGTTATCCGCCAGAGCCGTTCCTGCACCTGGCTGCCGGGATCAAGGAAGTGGTCAAGGTTCCGGTGCTGCATGCGCAGAACATCAAGGACCCGAACCAGGCGACCCGTATTCTGGAAGGCGGTTACGTCGACATGGTCGGCATGACCCGCGCGCACATTGCCGACCCGCACCTGATCGCCAAGATCAAGATGGGCCAGATCGACCAGATCAAGCAGTGCGTCGGCGCCAACTACTGCATCGACCGTCAGTATCAAGGCCTGGATGTGCTGTGCATCCAGAACGCCGCGACCTCCCGTGAATACATGGGCCTGCCGCACATCATCGAGAAAACCACCGGCGTGAAACGCAAAGTGGTGGTCGTGGGTGCCGGTCCTGCCGGGATGGAAGCCGCTCGCGTGGCTGCCGAACGTGGCCACGACGTGACGCTGTTCGAGAAGAAAGAATTCATCGGCGGGCAAATCACCACCGCTTCGAAAGCCCCGCAGCGGGACCAGATCGCCGGTATCACCCGCTGGTATCAGCTGGAACTGGCACGTCTGAAAGTCGACCTGCGCCTGGGCACTGCGGCGGATGCGCCCACCATCATGGACCTGCGTCCGGACGTGGTGGTGCTGGCCGTCGGCGGTCATCCGTTCATCGAGCAGAACGAACACTGGGGCGCGGCTGAAGGCCTGGTGGTCAGTAGCTGGGACATCCTCGATGGCAAGGTGGCACCGGGCAAAAACGTGCTGGTCTACGACACCATTTGCGAATTCACCGGCATGTCCACCGCCGACTTCATTGCCGACAAGGGCAGCCAGGTCGAGATCGTCACCGACGACATCAAACCGGGCGTGGCGATTGGCGGTACGTCGTTCCCGACTTACTACCGCAGCATGTACCCGAAAGAAGTGATCATGACCGGCGACATGATGCTGGAGAAGGTCTACCGCGAAGGCGACAAGCTGGTGGCGGTGCTTGAGAACGAATACACCGGCGCCAAAGAGGAGCGAGTGGTGGACCAGGTGGTCATCGAAAACGGCGTGCGTCCGGACGAGGAAATCTACTACGCGATGAAGGAGGGCTCGCGCAACAAGGGCCAGATCGACGTCGAAGCCTTGTTTGCGATCAAGCCGCAGCCTTGCCTGGAACAGAGTGGCGACGGCTACCTGCTGTTCCGCATCGGCGACTGCGTGGCGCAGCGGAACGTGCATGCGGCGATCTATGACGCGCTGCGGTTGTGCAAGGATTTCTAACGGATAACCACCATCACCTGTGGCGAGGGAGCTTGCTCCCGCTGGGCCGCGAAGCGGCCCCAAAACGTGCAGTCGAGGTGCATCAGGTATGCAACTGCGGCTGGTTAGGGAGCGCTTCGCACTCCAGCGGGAGCAAGCTCCCTCGCCACAAGTAGTGCGTTGCTCTTACCGGCACGCACACGACCCTGCGGTCTTTGGGAGCAACACCTATGTTGAACACCCTTCTTCCAATCCTGTTGTTCGCCGCCCTGGGCCTTGCGGTTCTGGGCGCGTTGCGGCGGGTAGCCATGTGGCGCCGGGGCCGAGCCTCGAAGGTCGACCTGATCGGCGGCCTGTTCGCCATGCCCAAGCGCTACATGGTCGACTTGCACCACGTCGTTGCGCGGGACAAATACATCGCCAACACCCACGTCGCCACGGCGGGCGGTGCGGTGGCGTCCATCGTGCTGGCGATCGTGGTGCATGGTTTCGGCCTGCATAACCGCATCCTCGGGTATGCATTGCTGTTGATGTCGGCGGTGATGTTCGTTGGTGCGATCTTCATGTATCTGCGCCGGCGCAACCCACCGAGCCGTTTGTCCAAAGGCCCGTGGATGCGTCTGCCGAAAAGCTTGCTGGCGTTTTCGGCATCGTTCTTCCTGCTGACCCTGCCGGTGGCGGGCATCCTGCCGGAAAACTTTGGTGGCTGGCTGGTCGCGGCGATCCTCGGCATCGGTGTGCTGTGGGGCGTGTCGGAATTGTTCTTCGGCATGACCTGGGGCGGGCCGATGAAGCACGCCTTCGCCGGTGCGCTGCACCTGGCCTGGCACCGTCGCGCCGAGCGTTTTGGTGGCGGCCGTTCCACCGGTTTGAAACCGCTGGACCTGAATGACCCTGGCGCACCGCTGGGCGTGGAAAAACCCAAGGATTTCACCTGGAACCAGTTGCTCGGTTTCGACGCCTGCGTACAGTGCGGTAAATGCGAAGCGGCATGCCCTGCGTTCGCCGCTGGCCAACCGCTGAACCCGAAAAAACTGATTCAGGACATGGTCGTCGGCCTTGCCGGTGGCACCGACGCGAAGTTTGCCGGGAGCCCCTATCCAGGCAAGCCGATTGGCGAGCACAGCGGCAATCCGCATCAGCCAATCGTCAACGGGCTGGTGGACGCCGAAACCCTGTGGTCGTGCACCACCTGCCGCGCCTGCGTCGAGGAATGCCCGATGATGATCGAGCACGTCGATGCCATCGTCGACATGCGTCGTCATCTGACTCTGGAAAAAGGCGCGACTCCGAACAAGGGTGCCGAAGTCCTGGAAAACCTGATCGCCACCGACAATCCTGGCGGTTTTGCACCGGGCGGACGGATGAACTGGGCGGCGGACCTGAACCTCAATCTGCTCAGCGAAAAGAAATCCACCGACGTGCTGTTCTGGGTCGGCGACGGCGCCTTCGACATGCGCAACCAGCGCACGCTGCGCGCCTTCGTCAAAGTGCTGAAAGCGGCAAAAATCGACTTCGCGGTGCTCGGCCTCGAAGAGCGCGACAGCGGTGACGTGGCCCGACGCCTGGGCGACGAAGCGACCTTCCAGTTGCTGGCCAAGCGCAACATCCAGACCCTGGCCAAATACAGTTTCAACCGCATCGTAACCTGCGATCCGCACAGCTTCCACGTGCTCAAAAACGAATATGGCGCCTTCGATGGCAACTACCTGGTGCAGCACCACAGCACCTACATGGCGGAAATCATTCAGGCTGGCGCGCTCAACCTCGGTCAGCACAAAGGCGACAGCGTGACCTATCACGACCCGTGCTACCTCGGCCGCTACAACGGCGAATACGAGGCGCCGCGTCAGGTCCTGCGTGCCCTCGGGATTGAAGTCAAGGAGATGCAACGTTCCGGCTTCCGCTCGCGCTGCTGCGGCGGTGGCGGCGGTGCGCCGATCACCGACATTCCGGGCAAGCAACGAATTCCCGACATGCGCATGGAAGACATCCGCGAGACCGGCGCCGAACTGGTGGCCGTGGGTTGTCCACAGTGCACGGCGATGCTCGAAGGCGTGGTCGAACCCCGGCCGCTGATCAAGGACATCGCCGAACTGGTGGCCGATGCGCTGCTGGAAGACGACGCGGCAAAGCCCGCCGCGCCGGCCAAACGTGAACCTGCGGAGGTGCACTGATGAGCGACATTATCCGCCGCGACCCCCGCGCCGAATGGATCGCCCGTAACCGACTGCATCCGCTGCACGCGGCCATGCAGCCGGCGCAACACAGCTGGATGGGACCCAATGGCGTCATCCGCAAGAATCCCCATGGGATGGGTTTTATCGGTCCCAACGGCATCAAGCGCATTGACCGTAGTGGCGCTCAACAGGGCGGGACGAGCAAACGCTCGGCCGCCGTTGAAGTGCAATTGCCGTTGCATCAGGTGACCCAGCCCGCGTTCTACATCTGCGTGGTGCCGGACATGGTCGGTGGCCGCTTGGGCAGCCACGACCGCGATCTGTTGGGCCTGGCCCATCAGTTGGCCGGCCAGGACGGCGCCGTGCTGGCCGTGGTCTTCGGTGAACACAAGGAAAACGCGTTTACGACCGCAGGCGTCGATCGCCTGCTGGTGCTCGATGGCGAAGCATTCAGCGGTTATGCACCGGAGCAACGGGTCCAGGGCCTGCGGGCTGTGGATAACCAGTTCAACCCGCGTCACTGGTTGCTGCCGGACAGCCGCAGCGGCGGCGGGGAACTGGGGCGGCGCTTCGCTGCGGCCTTGGGCGAACGCCCGGCCACCCGGGTCTGGCAGGTCAAGGATCAGGAATGCATCGGCCGTGCTGGTGCGGGTTTGCAAGACCTGGCCCGCCCGCTTGCGCGTTTGATTCTGGCCGCTGTCGAATGCGCCGAACCGGTCAGTGAAACCCGTCACGAAGCGTTGCCGGTCGAGTTATCCACAACCGTCGCGCGCAGCTTGTCGCGCATCGAGGATCTGGGCGCGGTGGCGGTGGACCCGGCGGCAATTCCAATGGCCGAAGCCGAGTTCATTTTCTCCGGCGGCAACGGGGTCAAGGACTGGGGACTTTTCCACAGGACCGCCGAGGCATTGGGTGCCACCGAAGGCGCGTCCCGGGTTGCCGTGGACGATGGTTTCATGGCCCGCGACCGCCAGGTCGGCGCCTCGGGCACCTGGGTCACTGCGCGGGTCTACGTGGCGGTGGGGATTTCCGGGGCGATCCAGCATCTGCAAGGCATCGGAGCCTGCGACAAGGTGGTGGCTATCAACCTTGATCCTGGCTGCGACATGATCAAACGGGCCGACCTGTCGGTGATCGGCGAGAGCGCCGAGATTCTTCAAGCCTTGATCGCGGCGGTAGAGGCCTACCGCAACGACGCCAAGCGCGATGCGGCTTAAGGGAAGGAAAGGGTTATGAGCACGAAAATCATCAGCCTGGTGTCCATCGGCGCCCACCCGACGTCCGGCCGTCCACGTCGCGCCGAACAGGATGCGCGTGCCGTGGAACTGGGTCTGCAACTGGCTGGGGATAACTTGCAGGTGCTGCATGCCGGCGATGTCGCCGAGCGCGCGTTGCGCGCTTATCTGGGCATGGGGCTGGAGCAATTGCATGTCCTGGAACAACCCGAGGGCGCGGATGCGCTGCCGGCGCTGACCGCGTATTTGCGCGATGCCGGCGCTCAGGTGGTGTTGACCGGCAGTCAGGCTGAAACCGGCGAAGGCTCGGGCATGTTGCCGTTCCTGTTGGCCGAAAGCCTGGGCTGGCCGCTGGTGGTGGGGTTGGCGCAGGTCGAGTCCATCGACGGCGGTTCGGCGTTGGTGCTGCAGGCCTTGCCCCGTGGTCAGCGCCGTCGCTTGAAGGTTCGCTTGCCGTTCCTGGCGACGGTCGATAACGCAGCGCCCAAGCCTCGCCAGAGCGCTTACGGCCCGGCCCGGCGTGGGGTGTTGCAGGCTGATGAGGTTGAAGTCGTTGACGACGAATTGCTGGCAGTCGCCACCCTGCAACCAGCCAAGCCTCGGCCAAAACGCTTGAAGGTGATCAAGGCCAAGAGCGGTGCCGATCGTATGAAAGCCGCGACGGCGAAGGCCAGCGGTGGCGGTGGGCAAGTGCTCAAGGGCGTGACGGCGCAGGCGGGGGCTGAGGCGATTCTCAAGCTGCTGATCGAAGAAGGCGTCGTCCGTTAACCTGATAACCCGTACTGATCCAAGGTGGGAGCGAGCCTGCTCGCGAAAGCGGACCGACAGTCAACGGTGATGTCGCCTGAGCCGCCGCCTTCGCGAGCAAGCTCCCACAAGGAAACATTAATGACCATTGAATTTCGTTCGGCCCTACGCGCGGACGCGCGGCCTGCCTGGTTCTCCACAAACTCTGTTAGCGCTTCTGTGGATAACATGTTCGCCCCTCGCTGCATCCCCCGAAAATCAAGCCCTGCAGCCCGTAGATCAAAAAACGAACAGCCTAACCCATGGTTTTTACAGCAGTTTTCTTGAGGATAAGTGTGAGCGCGAAGCAAAACTTGTCCCCGATCTCTGTTGGCGCTTCTGTGGATAAGATGTTCGCTGACCGCTGTAGGGCCCATGGAACGTGGCTTTCAGGAGCGTGGTTGTTTTTTGATCGATATGATGTTTTTCAGCGGTAAACCTCGCATAAGCCCAGAAAATTCGAGGTTTTCAGCGGTTTTCCACAGCGACTCCAAAGTTGCCCCCAAAGTCTGTTGGCGCTTCTGTGGATAAGGTGTTTACGATCCTCTGAAAGCCGCTAAATTCGTGATCTGTAGCGCTTTGATCAATTAATGAACAGTCGCTCTTGAAAATGTTCATTCTGGATAAGTCACGGATTTTCTTCGGTTTCTGTGGAGAAAGTTTTCAAGATTTCCACAGTTGTCCCCAATTGCTGTGGGTGGAGGTGTGGATAACTTGTTTGCGGAACGCTGTGAAGCAAATCTGGCGTGGGCTAGAGGAAGTTAGATCAATATTTGTACAGATTCGTGCAAATCCCTATTCGCGAGCGCCATAAGGCGTTGGACACAGTCGTCGATCAATAAACGCTGATTCATGATCCTTCGCGGGCTTCTGTTTCTAATTGCCAAATGTGATAACAGACTGACATTTGTGACAGGTTTCTCTCGCCGTTCGTGGCGCTATGGTGACGTTGAATTTTTTCGCCGATGAGGATTGATCGTGAACGAGGATGAAGAGCATACAGACGCTGACGCTGGTGAAACCCATGCCTATAATTTGAATAGCTGGATGTCGGATCTTCACTCATCTATCAAACATTTAAGAATTAGCGATCTTAGTCTGCCGAGTGCACATAATTCCGGATTCGATGTGGAGGGGAATCCAAATGCTTTCTTTGATACGTGTCAAGATAAAAGCTTTCGCCACCAACTCGATAATGGTGTGCGGGTACTGGATATCAGACTGAGATGGTTTTCCGGTTATGGGCCGGAGAATATAAATCGGGGACTGATGTTTTATCATTCGAGTACTTCAGTCCGCACCTTTGCGAACATGTTGAATGATGTGGATCGCTTTCAGGAGGCCAATCCAGGTGAAATTGTCTTTCTTGATTTTCATCTGTTCGAGGCGCAAAGAGAGGACGAGCCTGTTCCATATGCCTTGATTCATGCGCATTTCATGCGGCACTACACAAGCAAGATGTTGCCCTTTAGTGCGCGTGATTTGAACCTTGACGAAATAAGAGCCCAATACTCGGGGCCAAGAATCATTGTGGCCGCACCTAGCGTGTTCTGGAACGATGGAACGGGAGGCGCAATACCCGTGCGCGATCGAAGCTATTTTTGGGACCGGATTGATCATGAGTGGGTCGGAGGCGGCGAGGTCAGCGTTGACAGACTCAAGAGCTTTATGAATGAGGTGATGCGTAATCCACCCTCAGGCGATTATCCATGGTCAATGTCCGCAACCGCCTATAATTTTATTGAAGGCCCGGTGAATCTAGTTGAAACACTGGCGAGTTGGTACCCGACGGACGGGGAGTGGCAGCGAAAGAGCAACATCATTAATTTCGATTGGTGTACCCGTTCAAACTCGATCTTGATCAGGCAGTGCATCGAGAGCAATAGCCTTAAGCCGGCACGTTCTCTTCCTTTACCAATCGTCTTATCTCCAGTGGAAGGGGATGTCCTGCCTACATTCAGGCCGATCGTCAGTGGGAAAGGCGTGCCTGGCGCGACCGTTTATTTTTATTGGAGTGGTCGGTGGGATAATACCTATGGCCAGGCTGAAGTCGGCACGGATGGAGTATGGACGGACCGTTTTTCACGCGATTTGCCTGACGCTACGTTTGAATTATCGTGTAATCAACTACTCAATAGCGCTCGGTCGAAGTACTCGCTCCCGGTAACCTTTACCGTTGGTTTGTCAGCACCTGTTATCCGCACGCCAATCAACGGCGATGAATTTGAATCATTCAGGCCGACAATTAGCGGAGAAGGAACGCCGGGTGCGACCGTTCATTTTTTTGAATCAGGGTTCGGCACGGTACTCTATGGTCAAGCCGAGGTCGGCGACGATGGCAAATGGATTGGCAGTTTTACTGTGGATGTTCCTGTCAGCTCTTTTTCGATAGTGTGCAATCAAACGTTGAATGGGCTCGAATCGGACTACTCGCTACCGGTTACATTCACCGTTGTTTTGTCAACGCCTGCTATCCGCTCACCCATCGATGGGGCCGCGGTGTATACACTCAGGCCGACCATCCGCGGCCTGGGTGAGCCGGGCGCGATCGTTCGTTTTTTTCAGAAAGATGTAGGGATCGGCCTTTTTGGTACGGCATTGGTCGACATCGAGGGGCGATGGTGTGGCACCTTTACCATGGACGTACCCCAGAGTCCGTTTTCGTTTGAGTGTGATCAAGTACGCGAGGATTTTCGCTCGAAGTGCTCACGGCCGCTGACGTTCACTCTGCGTGTTGCTCGTCAGTGTTATCTCCACGTGAGTCGGGAGTTCACTGGCGAAAGCGGTCAGGCAAACAGTCAGGAAAAACGATGAGGCCGGTGCGTCACGAACGCACAGGCCTCATGTCATGGTGTATCAATAACGTTTCTGCACTCAGCCGCTAACCGGAACCCCTTTGAGGTAAGGCGCAGGCTCAGCCCCCAGATTGTTCAACATCCGCTCGCTGTACCAATCCACGAAATTCACCACGCCAAACTCATAGGTCTTGGAGTAAGGCCCAGGCTGGTACGCGGTGGAGTTGATGCCGCGCTGGTTTTCTTCGGCCAGGCGACGATCCTGGTCGTTGGTGGCGTCCCAGACCTGGCGCATGCGGTCGACGTCGTAGTCCACGCCTTCGACAGCGTCCTTGTGCACGATCCACTTGGTGGTGACCATGGTTTCCTGGGCGCTGATTGGCCACACGGTGAACACGATGATGTGGTCGCCCATGCAGTGGTTCCACGAGTGCGGCAGGTGCAGGATGCGCATCGAGCCCAGGTCCGGGTTCTTGATGCGGCCCATGAGCTTGGCGCAGCCCTGTTTGCCGTCAAGGGTCATCGACACGGTGCCCTTGAGCAGCGGCATGCGCACGATGCGATTGCGCAGGCCGAAACTGGCGTGGGCGTAAGGGATCTTCTCGGCTTCCCAGGCAGCGGCGGAGGCGGCCACGTGGTCCTTGAACGCCTGGTCGGCGCGCGGGTCGGTGACGTCGTCCCATTCCAGAAGGGTTTTCAGCAGTTCCGGGTGCGACGCGTTGCAGTGATAGCACTCGCGGTTGTTTTCCAGCACCAGTTTCCAGTTGGCCTTTTCCATCAAGGTGGTGGTGATCGCCACCTTGGTGTTTTCCATGTCGTACGGTTCCATGTAATGGCTGAGCGTCGACAGGAAGTCATCGATGGCCGGCGGGTTTTCCGACAGGCTGATGAAGATGTAGCCGCCAGCGGTTTTCACGTTCACCGGCTTGAGGCCATATTGCTTCATGTCGAAGTCGGCGCCCATTTCGGTGCCGGCGAACAGCAGGCGACCGTCGAGTTCGTAAGTCCACTGGTGATAGTGGCAGACCAGTTTCGCGACCTTGCCTTTTTCGCTGGTGCACAGGCGCGAGCCACGGTGGCGGCAGACGTTATGGAAGGCGTGTACTACACCTTCGGCACCGCGAATCACGATGATCGGGTTCTTGCCGACCTGCAGGGTCAGGTAGTTGCCCTTGGCAGGGATTTCGCAGGTCATGCCAGCGATCAACCACTCTTTCTGAAAGATTTCCTGCATGTCGATATCAAACAGACGCTCGTCCGAGTAAAACGGCTGCGGCAGCGAGAACGTGCGCTCGCGCTCTTGCAGCATCTGCGCGGTGGCCTTGCGTGCGGGTTCCAGCGGATCGCCCAGGCTCAGGGTAGTAGTGACGTCCATCGATTCAATCCTCATGGCCATTCTGTGTGGCCGGCGAAAGTGGCTAATCAGGTGTGCTGCTTCGGGTTGCTACGCAAGGTGTAAAGAATGTGTCTTGGTATGGGGCGAGTGTGGGGCCGGCGCTGGCCAGAACCTTATCCATGGGCGACATGATGCAATCTGTTCCCGACGCGCAACCCCCGGTAGTTGGGGGCTGGTCGCGATAAGCATGTCAATGTCGCAGATAGGTAAATGGGTGATCTGCGCTATACGCAGAATCGCCAACATGAAGGCCGACAGTCGGCCGTGGAGATCAGCATGTCCAACAGCTTCCTGAACCCGGTAACCACCCAGACCTGGGCCAATGGTCGACACATCGTCCGTTGCGTCAAAGTCATCCAGGAAACCTGGGATGTGCGCACCTTCTGCTTCATGGCCGACCAGCCGATCATGTTCTTCTTCAAGCCGGGGCAGTTCGTCACCCTGGAGCTGGAAATCGAAGGCCAGCCGATCATGCGTTCGTACACCATTTCCAGCTCGCCATCGGTGCCGTACAGCTTCTCGGTGACCATCAAGCGTGTGCCGGGCGGCAAGGTGTCGAACTGGTTGCACGACACCCTTCACGAAGGCCAGGAGCTGGCGGTGCATGGCCCGGTCGGTCTGTTCAACGCCATCGATTTCCCGAGCCCGAAAGTGCTGTACCTCAGCGGTGGCGTCGGGATCACGCCGTGCATGTCCATGGCGCGCTGGTTCTATGACACCAATGCCAACGTCGACATGACGTTTATCCACAGTGCCCGTTCGCCCAAGGACATCATCTACCACCGCGAGCTGGAGCACATGGCGTCGCGGATCGACAACTTCAGCCTGCACCTGATCTGCGAGAAACACGGGCTGGGTGAGCCGTGGGCCGGTTATCGCGGTTACCTGAATCACAAGATGCTGGAACTGATGGTGCCGGACTTCCTCGAGCGCGAAGTGTTTTGCTGCGGCCCGACGCCGTACATGAACGCGGTGAAGCGCTTGCTCGAGGCCGCTGGTTTCGACATGTCGCGTTACCACGAAGAGTCTTTCGGGGCGACCCCGCCCGAGGCGCGCGCCGACGCAGTGGAACACGCCGAGCAGGCGGCAGACGCACCGGAGCTCGACCTGGCGGACCTGCATCAGGTGGAATTCACCGCGTCGGGGAAAAGCATACGCGTCGCCCCCGGCGAAACCGTTCACGCAGCGGCGGCCAAGGCTGGCTTGCTGATCCCGAAAGCCTGCGGCATGGGCATTTGCGGCACCTGCAAGGTATTGAAACTGGGTGGTGAAGTGGAGATGGAGCACAACGGCGGGATCACCGAGGAAGACGAAGCCGACGGATTTATCCTGTCGTGCTGCAGCGTGCCGAAAGGCGATGTGCGGATCGAGTTCTGATAACCGCCATAAAAACTGTGGGAGCTTGCTCGCGATAGCGGTGGATCAGCCAACATGGGTGTTGAATCTGATGACGTCATCGCGAGCAAGCTCGCTCCCCCAGGTACGGTGTTTTCAGTCGACGAATAGGTCCGTCATTAACTGTTCGTTGCTGTCCGGCTCGAACCGATAGTGTCCGAACTCCGTTACGCCGTTTTCCCGCAAAACCTCCTCATCAATCAACAACCGCCCGGTCAGGCTGCGATTCGCGCTGCTCAGGATGATATGCGCCGAATCCGCCATGATCGCCGGCGTTCGCGCATGTTTGAACGACTCCCGTGACCCCAGCTGAAACTCGATCGCCGCTGTGGCAATCATCGTCTGCGGCCACAGTGAATTAACGCTGATCCCGTAATTCTTGAATTCCTCGCTCATGCCCAGCGTGAGCATGCTCATGCCGTATTTGGTCACGGTGTACGGGCTGTATTGGGCGAACCATTTGGTGGCGAGATTCAGCGGCGGCGAGAGGTTGAGGATGTGTCCGTTGGACTTCTTCAGGTAGGGCAGCGCGGCCTGACTGCACAACAGCACGGCGCGGGTGTTGATCTGGTGCATGAGGTCGAAGCGCTTGAGTTCGACGTGTTGCACCCCGGTCAACTTGATCGCCCCGGCGTTGTTGACCAGCGCATCAATGGCGCCGAAGTGTTCGTTGGCCTGGGCCAGTGCTTCCTGCACAGCCTCTTCGTCACGCACATCCACCTGCAACGCCAGCGCCTTGCCGCCGGCCGCCTCCACTTCCTGCGCCACACTGAAAATCGTCCCCGGCAACTTGGCGTGGGGCGCGGCACTCTTGGCGGCAATCACAATGTTGGCGCCGTCACGCGCAGCCCGCAGCGCGATCTCACGACCAATCCCACGGCTGGCGCCAGTGATGAACAGGGTTTTGCCTTGCAATGACATGCGTGCGCTCCTGATTGTTGTTATGTGAGCGGTGGCTCGACAATCAGGGTAGACGATGTCTTCCGGCGCAAGAGGTCATGTGGCGAGGGAGCTTGCTCCCGCTGGGCTGCGAAGCAGACCCTAAGTCTGAAAATGCGGTCTGTGAGGCAGACCGCGTTGGCAGGTTTTACGGCGGCTGCGCCCCCGAGCGGGAGCAAGCTCCCTCGCCACAATTTAGCTGTTTGTCAGTCAGGCGGTCATCACTTCGCGGATGTCGCGGGCCAGCTCACGGACGCGTTCTTCTTCGGTGTCCCACGAGCACATGAAGCGGGCGCCGCCGTTGCCGATGAAGGTGTAGAAGCGCCAGCCCTTGGCGGTCAGTGCGGCGATGGCCGGTTCCGAGAGTTGCAGGAACACGCCGTTGGCCTGGACCGGGAACATCAGTTCAACGCCTGGGATGTCGCTGACCAGTTCGGCCAGCAGCTGCGCGCAGTGGTTGGCGTGGTTGGCGTATTTGAGCCAGGCGGCGTTTTCCAGGATGCCGACCCACGGCGCCGACAGGAAGCGCATCTTCGAGGCCAGTTGCCCGGCCTGCTTGCAGCGGTAATCGAAGTCTTCAGCCAGTTTGTGGTTGAAGAACAGAATCGCTTCGCCCACGGCCATGCCGTTTTTCGTGCCACCGAAGCACAGCACGTCGACACCGGCCTTCCAGGTCAGGTCAGCCGGCGAGCAACCGAGGAATGCACAGGCGTTGGAGAACCGCGCGCCGTCCATGTGCAGGTTCAGGCCCAGCTCTTTACAGGTGGCGCTGATGGCGCGGATTTCGTCCGGGGTGTAGACGCTGCCGACTTCGGTGGCCTGGGTCAGGGTCACCACACGCGGTTTTGGGTAGTGGATGTCCTGGCGCTTGAGCGCGACTTCACGGATCGAATCCGGGGTCAGCTTGCCGTTCTCGGTGCGGGCGATCAGCAGTTTGGAGCCGTTGGAGAAAAATTCCGGGGCGCCGCATTCGTCGGTTTCGACGTGGGCGGTTTCCGAGCAGATCACGCTGTGGTAACTCTGGCACAGCGACGACAGGGCCAGCGAGTTGGCGGCAGTGCCGTTGAAGGCGAAGAACACTTCGCAGTCGGTATCGAACAGTTTGCGGAAACCGTCGGACGCGCGGGCGGTCCACTCGTCGTCGCCGTATGCGCGCTGGTGGCCGTGGTTGGCCTGTTCCATGGCAGCCCAGGCTTCAGGGCAAATGCCGGAATAGTTGTCGCTGGCGAATTGTTGGCTCTTATCGGTCATGGCCTGCTTCCGTGGTCGGGACGCCTATGGTGAGGCGACCCGTGGTCGATGATGGTGCGCACTTTACCGAAGATCGTCCGGGGAGCACACGGGATGTCACTGTCAGAACGTTACAAGGATGCCGGGCAATTATGCACATGACTACGTACCTAAAGCAGCGCGATGGTGCACTGGATTTGCTCAAGTGGTTGGCGCTATTGAGCATGGTGCTCGATCACCTGCGATATGTCGGTTACTCCGTCGATCTGTTGTATGTGCCGGGTCGTTTGGCATTTCCGTGGTTTTGTCTGGCAATGGCGCTGAACCTGGCGCGAAAATCCGCGCAAGAGAGCGATGGACAGTGGCGCTATCTGAGCTGGTTGTTGCTGTTTAGCGCGCTCAGCGAAATCCCCTACCGGATGTTCATTCCCAATCCCGACACGCTCAACGTGTTGCCTACGCTTGTCCTTGGTTTGCTGGTGGCGCGCGGCTGGCAGCAACCGACGCTTCAATCGCGCTTGCTGGCTGTGGGCGCCTTGTTGCTGGCGGCGTTTTTTTCGCAACGTGTGATGTTCGGTTTTTTCGGCGTGTTGTTACCGCTGGTGCTGCTCTGGGTCATCCATCGTCCCTGGTATTTCGCGCTGCTTGCCGGGCTGGTTTGTCTGGCCGCCAATCAATGGCAGGTGCTGTATTACTCCGTTCGACTGGGTAATCACGTGGCCATGGCGGCCGTCGCCACTTGTCTGATTGCGCCATGGCTGGGGCTGTTCCTGTTGCGACACGCCCAGGGCGTAAAACCACCGCCAATGCGACGTTGGGCGTATGCCCTTTATCCCGTGCATTTCCTTCTACTGCTGCTCGTCCGCCACATCGCCACGTGACCCTGTGGGAGCTGGCTTGCCAGCGATAGCGGTGAGTCGGCCGCCCTCAATGCCGGATGTGACGCCGCCATTGCTGGCAAGCCAGCTCCCACAGGGTTTCTCGATGATTTTGGAGTTGTGTTCGGCATGCCATTTCCCGCCATGTCGTAAACGCACCTTTGCGTGGCGCCCGTAGGCATTTGATCTCTCCAAGCCAGTCATACCATCGCTATCAAAGGGCACTGCCGAAACGCCAGTGCCTTACCGTGACGAATGGCGCACAGATGCCGCTGGGAGAGACGCGATGTTCAGCAAGCAAGACCAGATCCAGGGTTACGACGATGCACTGCTGGCGGCGATGAATGCCGAGGAGCAACGTCAGGAAGATCACATCGAGCTGATCGCGTCGGAGAACTACACCAGCAAACGCGTGATGGAAGCGCAAGGCAGCGGCCTGACCAACAAATACGCCGAAGGCTATCCGGGCAAGCGCTACTACGGTGGCTGCGAGCACGTCGACAAGGTTGAAGCCCTGGCTATCGAGCGCGCCAAGCAGCTGTTCGGTGCCGATTACGCCAACGTCCAGCCGCACTCCGGTTCCTCGGCCAACAGCGCCGTGTACCTGGCCCTGCTGCAAGCCGGCGACACCATTCTCGGCATGAGCCTGGCCCATGGCGGTCACTTGACCCACGGCGCCAAAGTGTCGTCCTCGGGCAAGCTGTACAACGCCGTGCAGTACGGCATCGACACCAAGACCGGCCTGATCGATTACGACGAAGTCGAGCGTCTGGCGGTCGAGTGCAAACCGAAGATGATCGTTGCCGGTTTCTCGGCCTACTCCAAGACCCTGGACTTCCCGCGTTTCCGCCAGATCGCCGACAAGGTCGGTGCGCTGTTGTTCGTCGACATGGCCCACGTTGCCGGTCTGGTCGCTGCCGGCCTGTACCCGAACCCGCTGCCGTACGCTGATGTGGTCACCACCACGACCCACAAGACCCTGCGCGGTCCCCGTGGCGGCCTGATCCTGTGCAAGGCCAACGAAGAGATCGAGAAAAAGCTCAACGCCGCAGTCTTCCCAGGCGCCCAGGGCGGTCCGCTGATGCACGTGATCGCCGGTAAAGCGGTGTGCTTCAAGGAAGCGCTGGAGCCAGGCTTCAAGGCTTATCAGCAACAAGTGATCGACAACGCCCAGGCCATGGCCGGCGTGTTCATCAAACGCGGCTACGATGTAGTGTCCGGCGGTACTGATAACCACCTGTTCCTGGTCAGCCTGATCCGTCAGGGCCTCACCGGCAAAGAGGCGGACGCAGCACTCGGTCGCGCCCACATCACCGTCAACAAAAACGCTGTCCCGAACGATCCACAGTCGCCGTTCGTGACCTCCGGCCTGCGCATCGGCACCCCGGCGGTGACCACGCGCGGTTTCAAGGTGACCCAGTGCGTGACCCTGGCCGGCTGGATCTGCGACATCCTCGACAACCTCGGCGATGCCGATGTCGAGGCCAATGTCGCCCAGCAAGTGTCGGCACTGTGCGCGGACTTCCCGGTTTATCGCTGAGCGCGGTTTTGGAGTAAATGACTATGCAACGCTATTCGGGCTTCGGCCTCTTCAAACACTCCCTCAGCCACCACGAAAACTGGCAGCGCATGTGGCGCACGCCGACCCCGAAAAAGGTCTACGACGTGGTCATCGTCGGCGGTGGCGGGCACGGTCTGGCGACCGCCTACTACCTGGCCAAGGAGCACGGCATCACCAACGTGGCCGTGGTCGAGAAGGGCTGGCTGGGCGGCGGTAATACTGCGCGCAACACCACCATCGTTCGCTCCAACTACCTGTGGGACGAGTCGGCGCACCTGTACGAACACGCGATGAAATTGTGGGAAGGCCTCTCCCAGGACCTGAACTACAACGTGATGTTCTCCCAGCGCGGCGTCTACAACCTGTGCCACACCCTGCAGGACATCCGTGATTCGGAGCGTCGGGTCAGCGCCAACCGCCTCAACGGCGTTGACGGTGAACTGCTCGATGCCAAGCAAGTGGCCGACGAGATTCCGTACCTCGACTGCTCGAAGAACACCCGCTACCCGGTGATGGGCGCTACCGTCCAGCGTCGCGGCGGCGTGGCCCGTCACGATGCCGTGGCCTGGGGCTTTGCCCGTGCCGCCGACGCCTTGGGCGTGGACCTGATCCAGCAGACCGAAGTGATCGGTTTCCGCAAGGAAAACGGCGTGTGCATCGGCGTCGAAACCAACAAGGGCTTCATCGGCGCCAAGCGCGTCGGCGTGGTCACTGCCGGTAACTCCGGGCACATGGCCAAGCTCGCCGGCTTCCGTCTGCCGATCGAATCCCACCCGCTGCAAGCGTTGGTGTCCGAGCCGATCAAGCCGATTATCGACAGCGTGATCATGTCCAACGCCGTACACGGCTACATCAGCCAGTCCGACAAGGGCGACCTGGTGATCGGCGCCGGTATCGACGGCTACAACGGCTACGGCCAGCGTGGTTCGTACCCGGTGATCGAGCACACCATCCAGGCCATCGTCGAGATGTTCCCGGTGCTGTCGCGCGTTCGCATGAACCGTCAGTGGGGCGGCATCGTCGACACCACCCCGGACGCCTGCCCGATCATCTCGAAAACCCCGGTGCCGAACATGTTCTTCAACTGCGGTTGGGGCACCGGCGGCTTCAAGGCAACACCCGGCTCGGGCAACGTGTTTGCCGCGAGCCTGGCCAAGGGTGAAATGCACCCATTGGCCGCACCTTTCTCCATCGACCGTTTCCACAACGGTGCGTTGATCGATGAACACGGCGCTGCTGCGGTCGCCCACTAACAGGAGAAATCCCCATGTTGCATATCTTCTGTCCTCACTGCGGCGAACTGCGCTCCGAAGAGGAATTCCACGCATCCGGCCAGGCGCACATCCCGCGTCCACTGGATCCGAACAGCTGCACCGACGAGGAGTGGGGCGACTACATGTTCTTCCGCGACAACCCTCGCGGTCTGCACCATGAACTGTGGATTCACGCCGCCGGTTGCCGTCAGTACTTCAACGCCACCCGCGACACCGTGACCTACGAGATTCTCGAAACCTACAAGATCGGCACCAAGCCACAATTCACCGACAAGACCGATAGCCCGAAAGCGGCCAGCACGGCTCTGGGAGAGAAGGTATGAGCCAGATCAATCGCCTGTCCAACGGCGGACGGATCGACCGCAACAAAGTCCTCAGCTTCACTTTCAACGGCCAGAGCTACAAAGGCTTTGAAGGCGACTCCCTGGCCGCTGCATTGCTGGCCAACGGTGTCGACATCATCGGTCGCAGCTTCAAGTATTCCCGTCCGCGCGGTATCTTCGCCGCCGGCGCCGAAGAGCCGAACGCGGTATTGCAGATCGGCGCCACCGAAGCCACGCAAATCCCGAACGTACGCGCCACGCAACAAGCGCTGTATCAAGGCCTGGTCGCCACCAGCACCAACGGCTGGCCGAGCGTGAACAACGACATGATGGGGATTCTCGGCAAGGTCGGCGGCAAGCTGATGCCACCGGGTTTCTACTACAAAACCTTCATGTACCCGCAATCGTTCTGGATGACTTACGAGAAGTACATTCGTAAGGCCGCCGGTCTTGGCCGCTCGCCGACCGAGAACGATCCGGACACCTACGACTACATGAACCAGCACTGCGACGTGCTGATCGTCGGCGCCGGCCCTGCTGGCCTGGCCGCTGCTCTGGCGGCTGCACGCAGCGGCGCTCGTGTGATCCTGGCTGATGAGCAGGAAGAGTTCGGCGGCAGCCTGCTCGACTCCCGCGAAAGCCTCGACGGCAAGCCAGCGATCGAATGGGTCGCCAGCGTCATCGCCGAACTGAAGAACACCCCGGACGTGCTGCTGTTGCCGCGCGCCACGGTCAATGGCTACCACGACCACAACTTCCTGACCATTCACGAGCGCCTCACCGATCACCTCGGCGATCGCGCTCCGATTGGCCAGGTGCGTCAGCGCATCCACCGGGTTCGTGCCAAGCGTGTCGTACTCGCCACCGGTACTCACGAGCGTCCACTGGTCTACGGCAACAACGACGTGCCGGGCAACATGCTGGCCGGCGCTGTCTCGACCTACGTGCGCCGCTACGGCGTGGCACCGGGCAAAAAACTGGTGCTGTCGACCAACAACGATCACGCTTACCGCGTGGCGCTGGATTGGCTCGATGCCAGCCTGCAAGTCGTCGCCATCGCTGACGCCCGCAGCAACCCGCGTGGTGCGCTGGTGGAAGAAGCACGTGCCAAAGGCATCCGCATCCTCACTGGCAGCGCCGTGATCGAGGCCCGTGGCAGCAAGCATGTCACCGCTGCCCGCGTGGCCGCGATCGATGTCAAAGGACACAAAGTCACCAGCCCTGGCGAGTGGCTTGAGTGCGACCTGGTCGCCAGTTCCGGCGGCTACAGCCCGGTGGTTCACCTGGCTTCGCACTTGGGCGGCAAACCGACCTGGCGTGAAGACATCCTCGGTTTCGTACCGGGCGAAGCGCCACAGAAACGCGTGTGTGTCGGTGGCATCAACGGCGTCTACGGCCTCGGCGATTCCCTGGCGGATGGTTTTGAAGGTGGTGTGCGCGCAGCCAGCGAAGCGGGTTTCGGTCCGGTCGAAGCGACCTTGCCGAAAGCCCTGGCGCGTCTGGAAGAGCCGACGCTGGCGCTGTTCCAGGTGCCCCATGAAAAGAACACCGCACGGGCGCCGAAGCAATTCGTCGACCTGCAAAACGACGTCACCGCCGCCGCCATCGAACTGGCGACCCGGGAGGGCTTCGAGTCGGTCGAGCACGTCAAGCGCTACACCGCGCTGGGCTTCGGCACCGATCAGGGCAAGCTCGGCAACGTCAACGGTCTGGCGATTGCCGCCCGTTCGCTGAACGTGACCATCCCGCAGATGGGCACCACCATGTTCCGCCCGAACTACACGCCGGTGACTTTTGGCGCCGTGGCCGGTCGTCACTGTGGGCACATCTTCGAACCGGTACGTTTCACCGCACTGCATCACTGGCACCTGAAAAATGGCGCCGAGTTCGAAGACGTCGGTCAGTGGAAACGCCCGTGGTACTTCCCGAAATCCGGTGAAGACATGCACGCGGCGGTCAAGCGCGAATGCAAAGCCGTGCGCGACAGCGTCGGCCTGCTGGACGCGTCGACCCTGGGCAAGATCGACATTCAAGGTCCGGATGCCCGTGAGTTCCTCAACCGCATCTACACCAACGCCTGGACCAAGCTCGACGTGGGCAAGGCCCGTTACGGCCTGATGTGCAAAGAAGACGGCATGGTGTTCGACGACGGCGTAACCGCTTGCCTGGCCGACAACCATTTCGTGATGACCACCACCACCGGCGGCGCTGCGCGCGTGCTGCAATGGCTGGAAATCTACCAGCAGACCGAATGGCCAGACCTGAAGGTGTACTTCACTTCCGTGACGGATCACTGGGCAACCATGACCCTGTCCGGGCCGAACAGCCGCAAGCTGCTCAGCGAAGTCACCGATATCGATTTGAGCAACGAAGCGTTCCCGTTCATGACCTGGAAAGAAGGTCTGGTCGGTGGCGTGCCGGCGCGGGTGTTCCGGATTTCGTTTACCGGTGAACTGTCGTACGAAGTCAACGTGCAGGCCGACTATGCGATGGGCGTGCTCGAGAAAATCGTCGACGCCGGCAAGAAGTACAACCTGACCCCGTACGGCACCGAAACCATGCACGTGCTGCGGGCCGAGAAGGGCTTCATCATCGTCGGCCAGGACACCGACGGCTCGATGACGCCTGACGACTTGAACATGGGCTGGTGCGTCGGTCACACCAAACCGTTCTCGTGGATCGGCCAGCGCGGCATGAATCGCGAAGACTGCGTGCGTGATCAGCGCAAGCAACTGGTTGGCCTCAAGCCGATCGATCCGAACAAGTGGCTGCCGGAAGGCGCGCAACTGGTGTTCAACACCAAGCAGGCGATTCCGATGACCATGGTCGGCCACGTGACCTCCAGTTACGCGCACAACTCCCTGGGCTATTCGTTCGCCATGGGCGTGGTCAAGGGCGGCCTGAACCGCATGGGTGAGCGTGTGTTCGCGCCACTGGCGGACGGCAGCGTGATCGAGGCGGAAATCGTTTCTTCGGTGTTCTTCGATCCGAAGGGTGAACGCCAGAACGTGTGATTGCCGGATGTGGTGATGACTGTAGGAGCCGGCTTGCTGGCGATGAACGATAACGCGGTGCACTTGATACCGCGTCGTCTGGATCGCCAGCAAGCCGGCTCCTACAGGAGGCAACCGCACCCTCAACAGAATTCAGGAAAGGTGCTTTATGACCGCAGCCAATGTTTACCAACAACGCCCAACCACCGGGGCCAAGGCCGAGTCGTCGCTGCATCACGCCGACCTCGCCAGCCTGGTGGGTAAAGGTCGCAAGAACGCCGGTGTGACCGTGCGTGAGAAAAAACTCCTCGGCCATTTGACCATTCGTGGCGATGGCCACGATGCCGCGTTCGCCGCCGGTGTGCACAAGGCCCTGGGCATCGAATTGCCGGGCGCGCTGACCGTCATCGTCAAAGGCGAAACCAGCCTGCAATGGATGGGCCCTGATGAGTGGCTGCTGATCGTGCCGACCGGTGAAGAATTCGCCGCCGAGCAAAAACTCCGCGAAGCGCTGGGCGACCTGCATATCCAGATCGTCAACGTCAGCGGCGGCCAGCAGATCCTCGAACTGAGCGGCCCGAACGTGCGCCAGGTCCTGATGAAGTCCACCAGCTACGACGTGCATCCCAACAACTTCCCGGTGGGCAAAGCCGTCGGTACGGTATTCGCCAAGTCGCAACTGGTGATCCGTCACACCGCCGAAGACACCTGGGAACTGTTGATCCGCCGTAGCTTCTCGGATTACTGGTGGTTGTGGTTGCAGGATGCGGCCGCTGAGTACGGGCTTAGCGTCCAGGCGTAATTGTGGCGAGGGAGCTTGCTCCCGCTCGGCTGCGCAGCAGTCGTAAAACCTGAGTCCGCGTTCCTTCTGCAGGAATGCGGTTGCTGAAATAGGGGTTGCTTCGCAACCCAGCGGGAGCAAGCTCCCTCGCCACAGGTATTCGCAGTCGCCTAGGTATTTTCGAACAGGAGTCACCGCACTATGAGCCGCGCCCCAGACACATGGATTCTGACCGCCGACTGCCCCAGCGTGCTCGGCACCGTGGACGCGGTGACCCGCTTTCTGTTCGAGCAGGGCTGCTACGTCACCGAACACCATTCCTTCGATGACCGGCTCTCGGGTCGCTTCTTCATTCGCGTGGAATTTCGTCAGCCGGATGGCTTCGACGAGCAGTCGTTCCGCGCAGGCCTGGCCGAACGAGGCGAATCCTTCGGCATGGTCTTCGAACTGACCCCGCCGCACTACCGGCCGAAAGTGGTGATCATGGTCTCCAAGGCCGATCACTGCCTCAACGACTTGCTTTATCGCCAGCGCATAGGCCAGTTGTCGATGGACGTGGCCGCCGTGATCTCCAACCACCCGGACCTCAAGCCGCTGGCCGACTGGCACCAGATTCCGTACTACCACTTCCCCCTCGACCCCAACGACAAGCCGTCGCAGGAGCGTCAGGTGTTGCAAGTGATCGAAGAGTCCGGCGCCGAGCTGGTGATTCTTGCGCGCTACATGCAGGTGCTGTCGCCGGAACTGTGCCGCAAACTCGATGGCAAGGCGATCAACATCCATCACTCGCTGCTGCCGGGTTTCAAGGGCGCCAAGCCGTACCACCAGGCTTACAACAAGGGCGTGAAACTGGTCGGCGCGACCGCGCACTACATCAACAACGACCTGGATGAAGGGCCGATCATTGCCCAGGGTGTCGAGGTGGTGGATCACAGTCACTATCCGGAAGACCTGATCGCCAAGGGGCGGGATATTGAAGGGCTGACCTTGGCGCGGGCCGTCGGGTATCACATTGAGCGCCGTGTGTTCCTTAACGCGAACAGAACAGTCGTTCTCTAGATCGCCATCGCTGGCAAGCCAGCTCCTACAGGGGGTTTGTGTCGTTCACAAATTTTGCGTTCGCCCCGAATCACTGCAGGAGCTGGCTTGCCAGCGATGAGGCCCTTACAAGCAACACAAGAAACAGCATCTGTACCCGAGCACTTAACGCGCTGCCTGCCTGGGCAACGCGGTTCCATAAAAACAACAGCGAGGTGAAAGCATGTCTGGCAATCGTGGTGTGGTGTATCTCGGCGCTGGCAAGGTCGAAGTACAGAAAATCGACTATCCGAAAATGCAGGACCCGCGCGGTCGCAAGATCGAGCACGGGGTCATTCTCAAAGTGGTTTCCACCAACATTTGCGGCTCCGACCAGCACATGGTGCGCGGTCGTACCACCGCGCAAACCGGCCTGGTGCTGGGCCATGAGATCACCGGTGAAGTGATCGAAAAGGGCAGCGACGTCGAGAACCTGAAAATCGGCGATCTGGTGTCCGTTCCGTTCAACGTGGCTTGCGGGCGCTGCCGTTCCTGCAAGGAGCAACACACCGGTGTCTGCCTGACCGTCAACCCGGCCCGCGCCGGCGGCGCCTATGGTTACGTCGACATGGGCGACTGGACCGGTGGCCAGGCCGAATACGTGCTGGTGCCGTACGCCGACTTCAACTTGCTGAAACTGCCGGACCGCGACAAGGCCATGGAGAAAATCCGCGACCTGACCTGCCTCTCCGACATCTTGCCAACCGGCTACCACGGCGCCGTCACTGCCGGCGTCGGCCCGGGCAGCACCGTTTACATCGCTGGCGCAGGCCCGGTCGGCCTGGCCGCCGCCGCATCGGCCCGTCTGTTGGGCGCAGCCGTGGTGATCATCGGCGACGTCAACACCATCCGCCTGGCCCACGCCAAGGCCCAGGGTTTTGAAATCGTCGACCTGTCGAAAGACGCGCCGCTGCACGAACAGATCGCCGCATTGCTGGGCGAGCCTGAAGTGGATTGCGCAGTCGATTGCGTGGGCTTCGAAGCCCGCGGCCACGGCCATGACGGTGTGAAACACGAAGCCCCGGCCACCGTGCTCAACTCGCTGATGGGTGTGGTGCGCGTGGCGGGCAAAATCGGCATTCCGGGCCTCTACGTCACCGAAGATCCGGGCGCTGTCGACGCTGCCGCGAAAATGGGCAGCCTGAGCATCCGTTTCGGCCTGGGCTGGGCCAAATCCCACAGCTTCCACACCGGCCAGACCCCGGTCATGAAGTACAACCGCCAGCTGATGCAGGCGATCATGTGGGACCGCATCAACATCGCCGAAGTGGTGGGCGTGCAGGTGATCAGCCTGGACCAGGCGCCGGAAGGGTACGGTGAGTTTGATGCAGGCGTGCCGAAGAAGTTTGTGATTGATCCGCATAAGTTGTTTAGTGCGGCGTAAGCTTTAAAAGAAAGGGCGATTTAAAATCGCCCTTTGCTTTGCGGATTAAGGGTTGAGCTTTTTCGTTTTTGTATGTTGAAGATTTTATTTATATCCGGTTCTTGTACGTATCTATCTTCATTGACTCTTACAAGCATTACGTCGGAGTACATGCGTTCTTTCATGACTAGTTCTCGAGCCTCCGGAATGAATCTGTAATCTAGACTCAGTACTTTTTCTGCGGGGTTCTTGACGTAGACTGCAAGTAATCCTTCAGGGTTTCTAGCGAACATTTTTGCTGATTTGAAGTCGGCGTAACTCTGAGCTTTTGAAATGTCGGAGGTCGAATAAAAACCAGTTCCGTAGGATAGCTGTGACTTTGTGTCAAAACTGGCTTGGGGGCCAGTGCGTTGCATTGTTTTTGCATAATCTTCGGAAGTTCCATGGTATCCAACTAGTTCATAGTTGGTGCCATTTTTTTGTATTGAAAAAGGTGGTTTCAGCGTTCTGATAGCCGGTTTTTTGGGGGGCGGCTTTTTAATTATTCCCAAGCTTCTAAGTATAGGTTTCAACGCGCTGGGGATATGTCCTGTCGGATCACTCCGATTCACCGGATCCCCCACACAATACGCATACCCATTCAACCCACCCTCCCCAAACGGACTCCAACTGTCCGGGCTGTTAAATCGCATCAACACCGGGTTAAACGCCCGATAACCATTCCCCAACAAATAACATCCCGTCACCGGATCCGGTCGTTCGCCGTTGAAGCCGAGCAGGCTGAGCGGACCGTTCTCCGCCGGGCGATGACCGTAGGGCGCGTAGGCGAGGGGATTAAGACGAGTCGCGTTGAGTACGTTCAACACCGAACGCTGTTGATCGGTGGCCAGCAACCGCGTGTCCACGACACCGCTCTGATGCTGCTGCTGTGCCAACAATTGGTCCTCGTGCTGCATGATCGAACGCTGCACTGCGCCTTGAATCTCGGTGGCCAGCCGATCTTTCAGGTAAAAGCGCCGGGTGGTGGCTTGCACCGCAGGCGTGCAATCCGCCAGTCGATCCAACGGGTCGTAGTGGTAACGGCAGAGCAACGTTTCGCGATTGGGCTGCATGGACTGTCTTCCTGAGTGATTCAACGATCCAGGGTTTTACTGTGGCTCAATCGACCAAGGCTGCCTACTAGCAGATCTGATAGGTCGTCGGCATCAGAACCGCTTAGTGACGAGCGGCTGGGAAATGCACGCTGACCTGAGGAACACGCTCACGCTTTCCCGGTCAAATCGGCAGCTTTGCGCCCGTCAGCCGGGCGTTTTCATGACGCAAGAGGATGTCGGGATGAAGATTTCACGCGGTTTTGCATTGGCATCACTCATGACCCTGGCAGCCAGCCCGGTCTTCGCACAATTCAGCCTGGGCGATGCAGCCAATGCCATTGCGGGGATGAAAGGTGAAAACGCGGCGACTGACGCGGCGCCTACTCCGGAAACGGCGGATCTGTTAGGTGCGCTCAGCCAATTGAACATTACCCCGCAACAAGCCGTCGGCGGCACCGGAGCAATGTTGGGGTTGGCGAAGAATCAGTTGAGTTCGACCGACTATTCGGAACTGGCCAAAAGCGTGCCGGGCATCGACAAGCTGTCGGGCGGCGGTGAGCTGGGTGCCCTTGCCGCGTTGCTCGGCTCCAGCGGCAAGGCTGCCGGACTGGATAACGCCTTGGGCAACGTCAAGGACACCAATGACTTGAACACCGCCTTCAGCGCCTTGGGCATGGACACCGGCATGATCGGCCAGTTTGCCCCGGTGATCCTGCAATACCTCGGTCAACAAGGCGTCGCGGGTTCGCTGCTGCAAAGCCTGGGCGGCATTTGGGGGACAGGCGTCACCGGTAGCTGATCAACGGTTTTCCGCGCGCAGCGCGTCGATGCGTTGGTCTTTCTCGGTCCAGAGCTGGTTGACCCAGTTCTGGACTGTTTCACGAAACTGCGGATCGTTTTCGTAATCGCCTCGCCACAGCGCCGGGTCGAGTTCGCGGGTCTTGATGTCGATGATGACCCTCGGCACGTTGCCGCTGATCAAGTCCCAGAAGCCTGGAATCTTTTGCTGCGGATACACCACCGTCACATCGAGAATCGCATCCAGCTGTTCACCCATCGCCGCCAGCACGAACGCCACGCCCCCTGCCTTTGGCTTGAGCAAATGGGTGAACGGTGATTGCTGCTGAGTGCTTTTGGCCGCAGTAAAACGCGTGCCTTCCAGATAATTGACCACGGTCACCGGCTGGCGCTTGAACAGCTCGCAGGCTTGTCGGGTGATTTCCAGATCCTTGCCGGCCAGTTCCGGATGCTTCGCCAGGAAGGCCTTGGTGTAGCGCTTCATGAACGGGTAATCCAGCGCCCACCAGGCCAGGCCGAGGAAGGGCACCCAGATCAGTTCTTTCTTGAGGAAGAATTTGAAGAACGGCGTGCGTCGGTTCAGCGTCTGGATCAGCGCCGGGATATCGACCCAGGATTGATGGTTGCTGATCACCAGATACGACGTGTCGCGACGCAGATCGTCGCCACCGCGAATGTCCCATTGGGTGGGGATGCACAGGCGGAAGATCAGCTTGTCGATTTCGGACCAGGTTTCGGCGATCCACATCACCGCATTTGACGCGTAATCGCGAAAGCGACCGGACAGGACCAGTTTGAGCAAGGCAAACACCATCAAAGGCCCGATCAGGACCAGGGTGTTGAGCAACAGCAACAGGGTAACGAAACAGCCGGTGAGCAGGCGGCGCATAGGCAACTCTTGAAAGCGTTTGGGCGCGCCATGATAAGCAGCTTCGGGCGGCAGGCCAAATCGGTGACAACGAATGGTTTACCTTTGGACCGCTAACCTTGTGGGAACGATCATGCGAACAAAGGTCTAAAATCCCGCTGTTCACTTCTCATGGAAGCCCACTACGTGAAATCCCTACTTGCACTGATTGCTCTCATCGCCCTGCCGGTCATGGCCGCCGAGCCGACCCTGTACGGGCGTTATGAATACATTGCGCTGCCGGAAATCGGCGGTGAAGTGCTCAAGGCCAAAATGGACACCGGTGCCCTGACTGCGTCGCTGTCGGCCAAAGACATCGAAACCTTCACCCGCGATGGCGAAGACTGGGTGCGTTTCCGCCTCGCCACCAAGGATGCGAGCAACAAGGTCTACGAGCACAAAGTGGCGCGGATCAGCAAGATCAAGACCCGTTCCGAAGAGGACGAAGATGATGACGAAAAAATCGCACCCAGCAAGCGCCCGGTGGTCGATCTGGAACTGTGCCTGGGCAACGTCAAGCGCACGGTCGAGGTCAACCTGACTGACCGTAGTAGCTTTAATTATCCGTTGTTGATTGGTGCCAAGGCGTTGCGTGAGTTTGGCGCGGCGGTGAACCCGGCTCGACGGTATACGGCGGACAAGCCGGATTGCTAGCGAATCCCGTATCTTGGATGTTTGACCCAATCATCCCTTTCCTTGGCACAGCGGTAACGCTTGTTCGATTTTAGAGTTGAATCAAATATCGGCCCCCGTTTTCCTGATCCGAAATCCGGTGAAGCTCTAGACCTTCGGCATCGTTGCAATCATTGATGGCCGCTGACTCACCTCGAAATACCAGGCGGCCAATTGTGGATTTGCGCTGCGCCAGTCCAGATCCGGATGACGTAAGTCCACGTAGCCCAAGGCACACGCCACGCTGATCGCCGCCACATCAAAATGGCAGGTCAGCTCGGCGATCGCGTCTTTTTCCAGCAACGCCAGGGCGCGGCGGATTTTGTCGCGTTGGGCGTCGAGGTATTCATCCCAGTGTTTTTCCGGTGCGCGCAGGACGACTTCGTAGCGTACGAGTACGGCGGCATCCATGATCCCGTCGGCTAGCGAAGCGAGCGTCAGGCGCCGCCAGCGGGCCGAGCCTTCGCGAGGGATCAGTGGGTTGCCGACGTGCTGGTGGTCGAGGTAATCGAGGATCACCCGGCTGTCGTGGATGATGTTGCCATCGGCCAGGCGCAGGGCGGGGATTTTGCTCAGGGGGTTGTCGTCGATCAGCGTCAGGTCCGGGTCCACCGGAGTGAGCACGCAGTTCTGCAGGGCCACACGGTCCTGTTGACCGGTTTCGTGCAGCAGCACCATGACTTTACGAACAAAGGGCGAAAGCGAGTTGTGGTACAGGGTCATGCTCGGGGTGGACATGGCAACGTCTCGATCGGTGGCGGTGACGGGCAGCATAGCGTGTTGAGCCGTGAGCTCAAATGTCATGGCCTGGACCCCCTGTGGGAGCGAGCAGGCTCGCTCCCACAGGGACTGCATTTTATCTGGCAGGTTGTAGTGTCTGCCCCGCTTCAGAAGCGGCGTTGCAGGAGGCCGCGCAGGCCGAGGAAGGCCGGGATGCCGAGGCCAAGCCAGCTCAGCGAGTCCCAGACTCCATCCCCCAGCAACGCGGCAAACAATCCCCCCGCGCTGAAGAGAGCAATGACCGTGGGCGTGGCAAATACCTTCCAGAAACTCGACTGTCGAGGCTTCATGCCACGCTCTCCGCTTTTTCCAGCACGGGTTTGGCAGCCTTGCGCCGCACCACCCACAGGTAGACACCGCTGCCGAGGACGATGATGGTCAGCACATCCAGGGTCGCCCAGAGAATTTGCATCGGCATGCCGCCGTAGTCACCGAAGTGCAGCGGCTGCGACATGCCCATGGCGTCCATGTACCACGGACGTTCGGCCACAGCAGTGACTTTCAGGGTGCTGGCATCGATCAATACCGGCGTCAGCAGATGCGAGGTCAAATGCGTGCTGCCTTTCATGAACACCGCGTAATGGTGCTCGCTGGAAAACCGCGTGCCGGGGAAAGCGATGAAGTCGGGCTGCATGCCCGGCGCAGCCTCTTTGGCAATGTCGAGCAATCGAGTGGCCGGCGCGAGGTGCGTCAGCGGCGGTGCATCGCGGTATGGCGCGACCATCGCGCTCAGGCTGTCGTTGCGCCACGCGGCGATCAGCAGGTCGGCACAGGCGCTGATCACACCTGTCACGCCGACCACCAATGCCCAGGTCAATGTCACCACGCCGATCAGGTTGTGCAGGTCGAGCCAGCGCAGTCGCGTGGATTTGTCCTGGCGTACGGTGGCGAACTTCAAGCGACGCATGAACGGCAGGTACAGCACGGTGCCCGACACGATCGCGACGACGAACAGCAACCCCATGAACGCCAGCAACAACTTGCCCGGCAGTCCGGCAAACATGTCCACGTGCAGGCGCAACATGACCATCATGAAGCCGCCATTGGCCGACGGCATCTCCAGCGCTTCGCCGGTACGGGCATCGAGCATGAAGGTGTGGGACGAGTTCGGCTCGGTGCCGGCCGTGGCAGCCATGATTGCGATGGCGGCATTGGGCTCGTCTTCTTCAAAGCCGAAGTACTGCATGACCTCGCCCGGACGATGCTTTTCAGCGGCCTGCACCAACTGCTGCAAATTCAGCTGCGGAGTGTCCGCCGGCATGACCTTGAGTTCCGCGGCATCGCCCAGCAGATGGTCGATCTCGTGGTGGAAGATCAAGGGCAGGCCGGTCAATGCCAGCAACAGCAGGAATACGGTGCAGATCAGGCTGGACCAGGTGTGGACAAAGGACCAGCGGCGGATAGTTTTACTTTTCATTTCATAGCCTTCAGAAAAACCAAAGCCGCCCACAAAGGACGGCCAGGTCGTTGGCATGTCAGGTCAAGCGGTTACCACTTGTAATCGAGGCTGGCCATTACGTTGCGACGGTCGCCGTAATAGCAGTAGAAGCCGTCACAAGTTGAAATGTATTCCTTATCGAATACGTTATTGGCATTCACGCTGACACTGACGCCTTTGAGCACATTGTTCAGACGTCCCAAATCGTAATGGACGGCTGCGTCATAAACGGTATACGAACTGCTATGCCCATCCGATGGGTCGCGGACAAAGCCCATGCTGCCAATGGCGATGTTGTCGGTTTCGCCGATATAGCGCACGCCGAACCCGATACCGAAACCATCCAGAACACCGGTGTGCCATGTGTAATCAGCCCAGGCAGAGGCCTGATTCTCCGGAGTCAGTGGCAGAGGGCGGTTCTTGTCCAGCGGATCGGTGACTTTTGTCATCTTGCTGTTGGCATAGGTGTACGCGGCGGTCAGCTTCAAGTTCTCGTTGACGTCACCGGTCGCTTCCAGTTCGAAGCCCCGTACCTTGGCTTCACCCAGCGGACGAGACACACCCAGGGTGTCGCTGAGTACGATGTCCTTGCGGGTCAGGTCATACGCTGCGGCGGAGAACAGCATGCTGGTGCCCGGCGGTTGGTACTTGATACCCACTTCATATTGTTTGCCAGTACCTGGCTTGTATGCCTCGCCATTTGCGCCACCCGCTTCTGCCTGGAACGATTCGGCATAGGAAACGTAAGGCGTGAAGCCGGAATCGAACACATAACTAAGGGCCGCGTTGCCGGTGAAGGCGGTGTCGTCGCGAGTATCTTTGGCGTTGTTCATGTTGTAGAAAGTCGAGTCAGTGTGCAGCCAGTCCTGACGACCGCCCAAAGTCACGCGCCAGTTATCGAGGGCCATTTGGTCCTGGACATATAGGCCTGTGTCATGGGTCTTCTGGTTGTAGTCATTGAACGCCGTGTAGCTGACGTTGCTGAAATCCTGACCGTAGATCGGGGTAATGATGTTGCTCGTCGGCGCACTGCCAAACAGCCATTTGTAATTGGTGTTGACGCGCTGATGGTCCAGCCCCAACAGCAGAGTGTGCTTGATTGCGCCGGTGTCAAAATCGGCTTGGAAATTGTTATCCACGGCAAACTGGCTGATGTCTTCATTCACCACGTTCGCGCCACGGGATAGTGTGCCGTCGTCGCTAACCGAACCAAAGAAGCCGCCTGCAGTAATGCCCTGGAAGGACAAATCGCTCTTGGTGTAACGCAGGTTTTGGCGGAACTGCCAAACATCGTTCATCCGGTGTTCAAACGCATAGCCCAGAGCGTAATAGGTCTTGTCGTAGAATTCCCAGTCCGGATCCCCGAGATTCTCATGGAACTTAACCTTACCCGCAGGCGTGGCCAGTTTGGTGCCTTGCAACGGAAGGAATTGGCTGGTGATGCCAGTATCGTCGCGGTTGTACTGGCTGAGGAAAGTCAGCGTGGTATCCGGATCGATGTTCCAGGTCAGGCTGGGAGCGATGTTGTAACGCTTGTCGTCGATGTGATCGATAGTGGTGTTGCTATCGCGTACCACACCGCTGACACGATATAGAAAACGCCCTTCGTCATCGACCGGACCGGTGCTGTCGAAGCTGATTTGCTTGCGCTCATAACTCCCGACCTGCAATTGCACTTCGTTGCTGGCAAGTGCATCAGGACGACGGCTGACCATATCGATCAGACCACCTGGAGGCGTCTGGCCGTACACCGAGGACGCAGGTCCACGCAGCAGGGCTACTCGTTCAAGGTCCCAGGTTTCCATCTTCGGCATGGCGTAAGTGCCCTTTGGCAGCGGCAAGCCATCGAGGAACTGGGTAGGTTCAAATCCACGGACCTTCAACCACTCGGCGCGGCTATCGCTGCCGTAGCTGCTCGCTACGACACCGGGCATGTAACGAACGGCGTCATCCAGATTCTGTACGGCGCGGTCCTGCATTTGCTCACGGGTGGCAACAGAAATCGAGCGTGGTATCTCGGCCAGTGCGGTGTCGGTTTTAGTACCGGCTGCCGTACGTTTTGCCAGATAACCCTGCACTGGTCCCCAGGCGTTTTCCGTGTCTTCCACGCCGATCACGCTGGTTGCTGGCAAAGCCATGGCGCCTTCAGGCACCGCCACCAAGGTGTAGCTGCCGGTAGCGCTTTGTTCCAGTTGCAACCCAGTCCCCCGCAACGCTTCACGCAAAGCGCTGGCGGCATCGAACTGGCCGTTGACCGGGGCCGAAGTCTTGCCCGCAGCCAACGATGGGTTCAGCGACAGCGCGAGGCCTGCCTGGCTGGCGATCTGGTTCAAGGTGCTGGCCAATGGCGCAGCCGGGAGGTTGTAAGCGCGAACGCTGGATGCCTGTTCAGCGGCGACCAGTTGGCTGCTGGCCAAAGGGGTGCAAAGGGCGATGGCAACCGCCAGCAAACTGGGGCGCAACAAGGTGTCTAGCGAACGGGACATACAGCGGCTCCTGAAAGGGAATACTTCTCAATTGCCTAGGTGCCGAACGAAAATCAAAAAGTGATAGGGCTGGATGAAAATAATTTCTATTCAGTAAATCGGTCTGCATACGTGTGGCGAGGGAGCTTGCTCCCGCTGGGGCGCGAAGCGGCCCGCGTATTTTCCAGACAGACCGTGTTCGATGATTCTGCGACGGCTGCGCAGTCGAGCGGGAGCAAGCGCCCTCGCCACAGGGATCCACCTTTACTCAAGGCTTGGCATCACGCTTGGCCGCCACCGTCACCCACCATTGCGTGTGCTGTTCAATCTGCACCGGCAGTGTCGGTAGCAGCGTGTTCAGCGCTTGATCAGTGTCGTGCAGGGGGAAGCTGCCGGTGATCCGCAGGTCCGCCACTTGCGGCGCCACGCCCACGTACCCACGGCGATAGCGCCCGAGTTCGTGCACCAGATCTTCCAGTCGCACGTTGTCCACCACCAGCATGCCGCGGGTCCAGGCATCCGCGCCGAGGTTGAGCGCAGTCATCGGCCCCAGGCTGTCGCTGCGGATCAGCATTTGCTGGCCTTCGCGCAGGATTTGTTCGTCGGTGCTCGATTGCGGATGAACCGCCACCGCCGATTGCAAGACGCTCAGGCGCGTGCCTTCTTCTTCACGCTTGACCAGGAACCGCGTGCCCAGCGCGCGCATGCTGCCTTCGCGGGTTTCGACGATAAAGGGCCGGGCATCGCCATGGCCGGTTTCAACGAGGATTTCCCCTTCCTGGAGGATCACCCGTCGCTGCTTCGCATCGAAGCGCACGTCCACGGCACTGTGGGTGCTGAGGTTGATCAGCGTGCCGTCGGCCAGTCGAATGCTGCGCTGTTCGCCGGTCGCGGTGCGTTGGTCGGCCAGCCAGTAGTCGAGCGGCAGGTAACGCTCCCCGGCAAACAGCGCCAAACCGATCACCGCCACGACACTGGCCAGGCCACTGCCGAGCTTGCGTACCCGGCGGCGAATACTTTCGCGCGATTGCAGCAGGGCCGTGCGGGCCGGGCCGCTGGCGACGCTGAAACGTTGGTCGAGCATGCCCAGCTGGCGCCAGGCCCGGGCGTGTTCTTCGTGGGCGGCGTGCCACTTGGCGAACTCTTCGCGCTCCACCGGGTTGCCGGAATCGAGCGACAGTTGCCAGGCAATGGCGGCATCGAGCACCTGCGCCGAGACCGGTCTGGAACTGAGCGGGCTCATGTCGGCTCACCGTACAGCGCGATGTAGCACTGACGAACGCCCTGGGCCAGATATTGGCGCACGCGTGGCACCGACACACCGAGGCGTTCGGCGATTTCCGCATGGCCCAGGCCATCGAGTCGGTTGTAGAGAAACGCCGCCCGGGCCTTGCTCGACAGCTTGCCGAGCAGGCGATCGATAGTCTTCAGGTCTTCGAGGATCATTTGCTGTTCTTCCACCGACGGTTGCTCGGCTTCGGGAATCAGCATCAGTTCGGTGAGGTAAGCCTGTTCCAGCGCGGCGCGGCGGAAATAGTCGAACAACAGGCCCTTGGCAATCGCCACCAGAAACGCCCGTGGTTCGCGCGGCGCTTTCAGCTCCTCACGGCCGAGCAAGCGTACGAAGGTGTCCTGGCTGAGGTCTTCGGCCCGTTGCGGGCAGGCGACGCTGCGACGAAGCCAGGCCAACAGCCAACCGCGATGGTCGCGATATAGCGCACCGACGAGCTCACTTTGAGGGCTTGGGACTGACGACACGCAGCATCACCGTTTGGGAAGTGTTAACTAACGAGAATAGTTCGCGATTGTGTCAGAGGCGAAGGTGGTGCGCAATTGGCGCTGGTCGGGTGACCGCGTCATCGTTCATCGCGGTCAAGCTCGCTCCCACAGGAGCACTGAAATCCCTGTGGGAGCGAGCTTGCCCGCGATGGGGTCGGGACAGACGCCGAAGATTAAAACGAAGGGGTTTGCTGGCGACGTTTCCACTGATTCAGCCGCTGCTGCAAATTCAACGGGCTATGAATCTGTTGCTGGCGTGCACGGCTGAACAGGATCAACGCCAGTTCCGCCGTGGCCAAGGCATCGGCACTGGCGTTATGGCGCTCGAACACTTCCAGCTTGAACCAGTCGATCCACTCGTCCAGCCCGGCCTCGCGAATCTGCGCTTGTGGACAGACCAGCGGGGCAATGTCCGCGACGTCCATAAAGCTGTGCTGCAACTTGTAGCCCAGATGCTCTTTCAGTGCGCGTCCGAGCATGTGCTGATCGAAGGGCGCGTGGAAAGCCAGCAACGGACTGTCGCCGACGAACTCCATGAAATCGAGCAGCGCCTGGGCCGGATCGCTGCCGGCAGCAATCGCGCTGGGGCCGATGCCATGAATCAGCACGCTGGGCCCGAGTTTGACTTCGGCGCATTGCAGGGTGCGTTCGAACTGCTGGCTGAAGTCAATCGCGCCGTCTTCGATCACGACCGCGCCGATGGACAGCACCCGATCCTTGTTAAGGTTCAGCCCGGTGGTTTCCAGGTCGAGCACCACCCAGCGCTGTTCGCGCAGGCTGCACTCACTCAATCCGGCTGTCGCGGGCAAGCGTTGCAGGCGTTGTTGCAGTTCTGCGCTCAGACTCGGGCCGGCCGGGCGCAGCCATGAAAACAGACTCATAGTTGATACCGCAGGGACAGGCTGCTTTGCAGACGTTGCGCCTGGCGCAAGGATTCACGCAGGATTCGCCGATCCAGATGATTCAGGCTGTCCGGATCGACGCGGTTGGAGTAAGGCAGATTTTCCCGGGTCTGCAGCTGATGTTGCTGCATGCGGGTTTGCTGAATGAAGTGATAGGCCTCTTCGTACGCCGCGCCGTCCAGCGGTTCGATGATTTCTTTGTCCACCAGTTGGCGAAACCGCTCCAGGGTGTTGTTGGTTTCGATGCCGTGGGCCAGGGCGAGCAATCGTGCCCCGTCGACGAAGGGCGTCAGGCCCTGAATCTTCAAGTCCAGCGTGGCTTTCTCGCCATTTTTGCGCGCCAGCACAAACTCGCGGAAACGCCCCACAGGCGGGCGATTGCGTAATGCGTTTTCGGCCAGCATGCGCTGGAACAAACGATTGTCGGCGACCTGGTCGAGGATCCCGCGACGCAACTGCTCACAACCTTGTTCGTTGCCCCAGACCACGCGCAGGTCGAAATAGATGCTCGACCCCAGCAGGTTCTCCGGCGTGGCCTCGCGGATAAACGCGGCAAAACGACGTGCCCATTCGACCCGGGACAAACACAGTTCCGGGTTGCCGGCCATGATGTTGCCCTTGCACAGGGTGAAACCGCACAACGCCAGACTTTGGTTGATCTGATGGGCGATGGGTAGCAACTTGCCGCGGATCTCGGCAGCGTGGGCCGCGTCGCGGGCTTCAAACAGAATGCCGTTGTCCTGATCGGTGTGCAGCGTTTGCTCACGACGACCTTCGCTGCCGAAACACAGCCAGCTGAACGCAACACCCGGGTCGCCTTTCTCGGCGAGGGTCAGTTCAATCACCCGGCACACGGTGTGATCGTTGAGCAGGGTGATGATGTGGGTGATTTGGGTCGAGGACGCGCCGTGGGCCAGCATGCGTTCGACCAACTGACCGATCTCGCCGCGGATCGCCACCAGGTTTTCCACGCGCGGAGCATTGCGGATGGTCCGCGCCAGGTGGACCAGGTCAACCCGTTGAAGTGAAAACAGATCGCGCTCGGACACTACGCCACACAGGCGCTGGTCCTTGACCAGGCAAACGTGGGCGATATGCCGCTCGGTCATGGCGATCGCGGCGTCGAACGCGCTGTGGTCCGGTGTCAGGTAAAACGGCGAGGGCGTCATGTGGCGTTCGATGGCTTCAGCAAAATCGCCGGCGGCATTGGCCACCACGTGCCGTAAGTCGCGCAGGGTGAAAATCCCCAGCGGTGCTTGCTGTTCATCGACCACCACGATGCTGCCCACTTGTTGCTCGTGCATCAGGGTCACCGCCTCGCGCAGGGGCGTTGAAGGACCGCACATGACCGGATGACGCATGGCCAATTCGCCCAAACGGGTATTGAGCGAATACTGCGTACCGAGGGTTTCCACGGCTTTCTGCTGGACTTGCTGATTGACCTGATCCAGCAGGCTGCTCACGCCACGTAGGGCAAAGTCGCGGAAGGTGCCGGAAATGGCGAAGAGTTTGATGAAGGCGAGCTTGTTCAGCTGTAGGCAAAAGGTGTCTTCGGCCGCCAGGTGTTCAGTACGCGTCGCACGTTCACCCAGCAGCGCGGCGAGGGGAAAACACTCGCCGGTGGTGATCTCGAAAGTGGTTTCGTTACCGCCCTTGGCCGAGTGGGGACGCTCGCCCACGACCCGCCCTTGTTTGACGATGTAGAAGTGTTCAACCGGGCCGTCGGCGGGCTTGATGATGCTTTCGCCGGGGGCATAAAAACGCAGCTGACATTGTTCAACCAGGTACGCCAGGTGAGCGTGTTCCATCTGATTGAAAGGCGGGAATCGCTGAAGAAATTGCAAAGTGCCCTGGATGTTCTGCAACACCGCGGTTTTCCCTGCCTGTGTGAAGGCGTCCGCTTTACTCATAACCATTACCGCAGTCTTTTTTGGAGTTGTTGTTGTCGGGTGACTCGACCATGGTCGGCCCCCGCGACCGGGGTGCCCATTGGACGTAAGTCTAGGTAGGCCAGAAACGTGATGCATTGTCAGAAAACACCTACGTAAACGTGAGAAAAACCTCTCTTTTTGCCTATTGGAAAAATATCCGACGAAGTGCACATTGGAGGTCTGCTTAGCGATGTCTCACCACTGTGCTAGGGAATTGAATTGAACATGTAGAGAACGCCATGTCCGACCACGATATTTTGAGTGACGCCGAGCGCGAAGCGCTGAGTGCAGTCATGCTGGAACCTGACTTGCCGCCGCAACGGGTGTTGATCGTCGATGACGACAAAGATGCCCGGGAGCTGCTGTCAGAGATCCTGGGGTTGGACGGAATTCGTTGCATGACAGCGGCCAGTGGCGAAACCGCACTGAAGATGCTGGACGAGAAACCTTCGATTGGTTTGGTCATTACCGATCTGCGGATGGGAAATGTCGATGGCCTGGATCTGGTCCGCCAGGTGCGTGAATCGGTGCGGGCGGCGATGCCGATCATCATCGTCTCCGGCGATGCCGACGTAAAAGACGCCATTGCCGCGATGCATTTGAGCGTGGTGGATTTTCTGCTCAAGCCGATCGATAGCAAAAAATTGCTGGAGTTGGTCAAGCATGAGTTGGGACTGTAGGAGCCGGCTTGCTGGCGATGAACGATGACACGTTTTGCCTGATACAACGCGCTGTCTGGATCGCCAGCAAGCCGGCTTCTACAGGAGCAGTGACGGCCACAAATGAAAAAGCCCTGATCTTTCGATCAGGGCTTTTTCATGTCCGGCGTAAACGCTCGATTACAGGCCGTTGGCCGCCTTGAACTCGCGACGACGGCGGTGCAGGACCGGCTCGGTGTAGCCGTTCGGCTGCTTGGTGCCTTCGACCACCAGTTCGACCGCCGCCTGGAAGGCGATGTTGCTGTCGAAGTTCGGGGCCAGTGGGCGGTACAGCGCGTCACCGGCGTTCTGACGGTCAACCACCGGTGCCATGCGCTTGAGGCTTTCCATCACTTGCTCTTCGGTGACGATGCCATGACGCAGCCAGTTGGCGATGTGCTGGCTGGAAATACGCAGCGTCGCACGGTCTTCCATCAGGCCGACATCGTTGATGTCCGGCACTTTCGAACAGCCAACGCCCTGGTCGATCCAGCGCACCACATAACCAAGGATGCCCTGACTGTTGTTGTCCAGTTCGTTCTTGATTTGCTCGGCGGTCCACTGAGGGTTCACCGCCAGCGGGATGGTCAGGATGTCGTCAACCGAAGCATGCGCACGCTTGGCCAGTTCGGCCTGACGGGCGAACACGTCAACCTTGTGGTAGTGCAGCGCGTGCAGGGCTGCGGCGGTTGGCGAAGGGACCCAGGCAGTGTTGGCGCCGGCCAGTGGGTGAGCGATCTTCTGTTCGAGCATCGCCGCCATCAGGTCGGGCATGGCCCACATGCCTTTACCGATCTGTGCGCGACCTTGCAGGCCGGTGCTCAAGCCGATATCGACGTTGGAGTTCTCGTACGCGCCGATCCATTTTTCCGCCTTCATGTCGGCCTTGCGCACCATCGGGCCGGCTTCCATCGACGTGTGGATTTCGTCGCCCGTGCGATCGAGGAAACCGGTGTTGATGAACACCACACGCTCGCTGGCAGCCTTGATGCAGGCCTTGAGGTTGACCGTGGTGCGGCGCTCCTCGTCCATGATCCCGACTTTGAGGGTATTGCGCGGCAGGCCCAGCACGTCTTCGATTCGACCGAACAGCTCGTTGGTGAACGCCGCTTCTTCAGGGCCGTGCATCTTCGGCTTGACGATGTAGATCGAACCGGTGCGGGTGTTTTTGCGCGTGGTGTTGCCGTTGAGGTTGTGCATCGATGCCAGGCAAGTCACCAGGCCATCGAGAATACCTTCCGGCACTTCGTTGCCGTCTTTGTCGAGGATCGCATCGATGGTCATCAGGTGACCGACGTTGCGCACGAACAACAGCGAACGGCCGTGCAGGTTTACCGCGTTACCGTCGACGCCGGTGTAGGCGCGGTCGGCGTTCATGGTGCGGGTAAACGTCTTGCCACCCTTGGCGACTTCTTCCGACAGATCGCCTTTCATCAAGCCGAGCCAGTTGCGGTAGATCACCACTTTGTCGTCGGCATCGACGGCGGCGACGGAGTCTTCGCAGTCCATGATGGTGGTCAGCGCGGCTTCCATCAGGATGTCTTTGACGCCGGCCGCGTCAGTCTGGCCGACCGGGGTGCTGGCATCGACCTGGATTTCGAAATGCAGGCCGTTGTTTTTCAGCAGGATCGCGGTCGGTGCCGAGGCATCGCCCTGGAAGCCGATCAGTTGAGCGTCGTTGCGCAGGCCGCTGTTGCTGCCGCCTTTGAGGGCGACCACCAGTTTGCCGTCGACGATTTTGTAGCTGGTGGAATCGACGTGGGAGCCGGCTGCCAGGGGCGCCGCTTCGTCGAGGAAGGCGCGGGCGAAGGCAATAACCTTGTCGCCGCGAACCTTGTTGTAGCCTTTGCCCTTTTCCGCGCCGTCAGCTTCGCTGATGGCGTCGGTGCCGTAGAGCGCATCGTACAGCGAACCCCAGCGGGCATTCGAAGCATTGAGAGCGAAGCGTGCGTTCATCACCGGCACCACGAGTTGTGGACCGGCCATGCGGGCGATTTCTTCATCGACGTTTTGCGTCGTTGCCTGGAAATCGGCCGCTTCTGGCAGCAGATAACCGATGTCTTGCAGGAAGGCTTTATAGGCCACGGCGTCGTGCGCCTGACCGGCGCGTTCCTGGTGCCAGGCATCGATACGAGCCTGGAAATCATCGCGTTTGGCGAGTAGGGCTTTGTTCTTCGGTGCCAGGTCATGGATGACCTTGTCTGCACCGGCCCAGAACTTATCGGCGGTGAGGCCGGTACCGGGAATGGCTTCGTTGTTCACGAAGTCGAACAGGACTTTGGCGACCTGCAGGCCACCGACTTGAACGTGTTCAGTCATTGCTTGCCTCACTCTGCTCAGCTATTTCGCTTTTCAGCTCTTCAATTTAACAATGAAGCCTCTGGCCATTTAAACCACAAACCCTGCGACCAGTACATGCCATTTCTGACGGCTGGGTGGGGACCAATCAACGGCTTGAGGGCCTTGCTGACGGGGCTTTCAGGGATGCGACTGCGCCTGTGGCAGACATCGAACCAACGTTATGTAGTGCGCGCTGCGGCATACTACATGATGAATTGCGCTTGTGAAAATTAGACTAATTACGTCGTTCTGCGACCCCGTGACGCATTGCAGTCACGTCGGGGATCGGGATGTTCTCAAAAAACCATGAGATTGTTCCAGTTAAATATAAAAAGTTGTACACGATTTGTGGTTCGCTGCAGATTGGCGGTGTGTTCGATCGCTAGCAAGCAGCTTCTGCAGGGCCTTGCGCAATCCCCGTCGGAGCTGGCTTGCCAGCGATGGCGGCAGTCGATTCAGCGCTGCAGCAACCCTTGCCTATACTTGTTTTTCTATAACAAAACACATGACCAGAGGACTGCGCCATGGACCACCTCGTACTCACCGTTTTTGCACCGGACAAGCCTGGGCAGGTCGAGCGCATTGCCCAATGCATTGCCGAGCAGGGCGGTAACTGGCTGGAAAGCCGCATGTCGCGCATGGCCGGGCAATTCGCCGGGATTCTTCGGGTGGGGGTGCCGGCAGAGGCCTACGACGCATTGGTGGATGCCCTACAGGCATTGTCCGCTCATGGCATTCGCGTGTTGATCGCCGAAAGCGGCATTGAACAGTCCTGTACCTGGAAGCCGATTGCCATGGAACTGGTGGGCAATGATCGCCCGGGCATCGTGCGTGACATCACCCGGTTGTTGAGCGAGCAGGGAGTCAACCTGGAGCGGCTGGTGACGGAAGTGCGCCCGGCGCCGATGAGCAGCGAGCCCTTGTTTCACGCCGAGGCGATTCTGGCGGTGCCGCTGACCCTTTCTCTGGACGTGCTGCAATCGCGCCTGGAAACCCTGGCGGACGATTTGATGGTGGAGTTGGTGTTGCGCAGTGAACCTTGAACGGGTTATCCAAGTTTAACGTGCACCTGCCTGTGGATAACCTGTAGAGACAGCCCGCCAGGCCATGCCGGCCGGGGGTTTTCAGGATTTGATCAAAAAACCAGCAGTTTCAAGAACTTGCGCACAAACGCCGGGGATCACGCTGTGGATAACCTTGGGAAGGAACGATGCAGGCCACGGAAGCCGCGGCCTGCAGAGGTTTGAGCGTTTTTTGATCAGCTGCGGCGACGCAGGCTCAGCCACGCATCAACGCTGTAAACCGCCAGACCGGCCCAGATGAACATGAAGGCCACCAATGTGCTGGACGACAAGTGTTCACCAAACAGCAGTACCGCCTGCAACAGCACCAATGTCGGCGCCAGGTACTGGAGAAATCCCAGCGTCGTGTAGGGCAAATGCCGCGCGGCGGCGTTAAAACATACCAGCGGTATCAGCGTCACCGGGCCTGCGGCCACCAGCCACCAGGCCTCGGAGGTGGTCCAGAACTCAGGTTGAGCGCTTGCCGCCGTCGAATTGAACAGCAGCCAGGCAATGGCAATCGGCACCAGCATCCAGGTTTCCACCACCAGCCCGGGCAGCGCCTTGACCGGTGCCTGCTTGCGAATCAGCCCGTAGAACCCGAAGGTCAGTGCCAGCACCAGCGACACCCACGGCAGACTGCCGACTTGCCACACCTGTTGCGCCACGCCCACGGCCGCCAGCCCCACCGCAATCCATTGCATGCGCCGCAGCCGTTCGCCGAGGATCAGCATGCCCAGCAACACGTTCACCAGCGGGTTGATGTAGTAGCCGAGGCTGGCCTCGAGCATGCGCCCGTTGTTCACCGACCAGACATAGGTCAGCCAGTTGGCCGCGATCAAGGTGCCGCTCAGTGCGAGAATCGCTAGCCGTTTCGGGTTATCGCGCAACTCGCGCCACCAGCCCGGGTGCTTCCACACCATCAGCAGCAAGGCACCGAACAGCGCCGACCACAACACGCGGTGAATGATGATCTCCACGGCAGGCACGCTGGCGATGGCTTTGAAGTAGATCGGGAAGAGTCCCCAGATGATGTAGGCACTCAGGCCCAATATGTACCCGCGACGCGGGTTGGCGGCTTGCATGCAGAGTCCTTGCTTAGGCAGCTAACAAAGAGGTGATTGTATAGATCTGTCAGGACTTTTGTAGGACGCGGCTTGCTGGCGATCAACGATAATGCGGTGTTCCTGATATACCGCGTCGTCTGAATCGCCAGCAAGCTGGTTCCTGCAAGGGTTAGAACAATTTCAAGGGTTCTTCATTGAGGGCGGCGAGTTGCTCACGCAACGCCAACACCTGGTCGCCCCAATATCGCTCCGTACCGAACCACGGAAAACTGTGCGGGAAGGCCGGGTCGTCCCAGCGACGGGCGAGCCAGGCGCTGTAGTGCATCAGGCGCAGGGCACGCAAAGGTTCGATCAGCGCCAGCTCACGCGGGTTGAAGTCGTGGAACTCGTTGTAGCCGTCCATCAACTCCGACAACTGCCCCAGGCAATCCTGGCGATCTCCCGCCAGCATCATCCAGATGTCCTGTACCGCCGGGCCCATGCGACAGTCGTCGAGGTCGACGATATGGAACATCTCGTCGCGGCACATCATGTTGCCGGGGTGGCAGTCGCCGTGCATGCGGATGTTCTGGTGCGGGGTGTTGCTGTAGGCATCTTCCACACGCTTGAGCAGGTCGCGGGCTACCGATTCGTAGGCCGGGAGCAGGCTGCGGGGTATGAAATTGCCTTCGAGCAGGGTAGCCAGAGAGTCATGGCCAAAGTTCTTCACCGCCAGCGCTTCGCGATGTTCGAACGGCTTGGTCGAGCCCACTGCATGCAGACGCCCGAGCAGTTGCCCCAGGCGATACAGCTGATCGAGATTGCCCGGCTCTGGCGCACGGCCGCCGCGGCGAGGGAACAGGGTGAAGCGAAAACCGTGGTGTTCGTGCAGGGTTTCACCGTTGTGGATCATCGGTGCAACCACGGGCACATCGACCCCGGCCAGTTCAAAGGTGAACTGGTGCTCTTCCAGAATCGCTTCGTTGGTCCAGCGTTGCGGCCGATAGAACTTGGCGATCAGTGGCTCGGAGTCTTCGATGCCGACCTGATAGACACGGTTCTCGTAGCTGTTGAGGGCCAGGATGCGCGCGTCGCTGAGGAAGCCGATGCTTTCGACGGCATCGAGCACGAGGTCTGGGGTGAGGGTTTCAAACGGGTGGGCCATGCTGACTCCTGCGCGCAGCAGGCTGCTGCGTCCGGCCAGGCATGGTAGCGCAGACGGGCGCAGATAGGTGGTGACCGTGCAGACGCCATCGCGGGCAAGCCCGCGATGGGCCCGATCAGGCGCCGACGTCCCCGCCATCTTCCCGGGTAATGGCCATCACCGAAGACCGCGGCTTGCCATTGGGCAAATGCTCGGGGAAGGTCGAGCCACCGAATTCACCCGGGTGCTGGATGCCGATAAACAACGTCTTCTGATCCGGCGAGAAACTGATCCCCGTCACCTCGCAACCGATCGGCCCGACCATGAAGCGGCGAATTTCCCCGGTCACCGGGTCGGCGCAGAGCATCTGGTTGTTGCCCATGCCGGCGAAGTCACCGGCATTGCTGGCATCGCCATCGGTTTGAATCCACAACCGCCCGGCCTTATCGAACGCCAGGCCATCCGGGCTGTTGAACATATTCTGCGGGGTGATGTTCGATGAGCCGCCCTTCGGCGTACCGGCATGCACTTGCGGGTTGCCGGCCACCACAAACAGATCCCAGGCAAAGGTATTCGAACCGTGATCGTCACGGTCGGTGCGCCAGCGCAGGATTTGCCCGTAGACGTTTTTCTCTCGCGGGTTCGGCCCGCCCACCGGTTGCCCGTCGTCGCCGCGTTTGGCGTTGTTGGTCAGCGTGCAGTAGACCTGGCCGTCCTTGGGGCTGACCACGATCCATTCCGGGCGATCCATGCGCGTGGCCTTCACCACGCTCGCTGCCAGGCGCACGTTGATCAGCACCTCGGCTTGATCGGCAAAACCGCTGCCGGCATCGATGCCGTTTTTGCCGTGGGTCAACTCAACCCATACACCTTTGCCTTTGGGGTGGTCGGCATTGCCGTCACCGGCGTCGAACTGCGCCACGTACAAGGTGCCGTGATCGAGCAGATCGCGGTTGGCCTTGGGGTTCTTGTGATTGATTTTGTCGCGGCTGACAAACTTGTAGATGAATTCGCCGCGCTCATCGTCACCCATGTACACCACGGCGTGGCCGTCGCGGGTTTCCGTCAGGGCGGCGTTTTCGTGTTTGAAGCGGCCCAGTGCGGTGCGCTTGACCGGGGTCGATTGCGGGTCGAACGGGTCGATCTCCACCACCCAGCCGTGACGATTGAGTTCGTTGGGGTTCTTGACCAGGTCGAAACGCGGATCGTGTTGATGCCAGTTGATCTCTTTGCTGGTTGCCACCGCGCCATAGCGTTTCTGTGCGGCGTCGAACTTCTGCTCGGCATTGCTGCTGCCGAAGCAATCGGTGAAGTTCTCTTCGCAGGTCAGGTAAGTGCCCCACGGCGTCTGGCCGTTGGCGCAGTTCTGGAATGTGCCGAGGACGGTTGTGCCTTGCGGATCGGCGCTGGTTTTGAGCAGGTCGTGCCCGGCGGCCGGGCCGCTCAACTTGATCGGCGAATTACCGTGGATGCGTCGGTTGTACCGCGAGTCCTGGACGAACTGCCAGTGGCCGTTATTGCGTCGCACTTCAATCACCGACACCCCCTCGCTAGCCAGGGCTTTGTGCACCTCCTCGGCCGATTGCGGCATCCCGGCGTGGGGAAAGAGGTAGCGGTAGTTGGTGTATTCGTTGTTGATCGCCATCAGCGCGCGGTTGTCGTCGCCGGGAAAGGCAAACAGGCTCATGCCGTCGTTGTTGTCGCCGAACTGGACTTCCTGCTGCTCGGCGCTGCCATTGCCGCTCGGATCGAACGCCGGGCCGTTTTTGTGCAGGGGCTGGCCCCAACTGATCAACACCGAAGATTTGTAGCCTGGCGGCAGGCTGATGCTGTCGGCGGTCGCGGCGGGAATGCTCGCAAAACCCAGCAATTTGCTGTTGCCGGCGCTGACACTGGCGGCCAGCACGCTGCGGCTCAACAAGTTGCCACCCATGAACAGGGCGGCGCCGCACAGGGCACCTGCGCTGATGAATCCGCGGCGGCTGAGGCCGACCATCTGTTCGAGGTCGGTGGACTGGTTGTCTTCCAAAAGGCTCATATCAGGCTTCCTGCGATTTTTGCAGTCACCTTAATGACGGGAGATGAAGGTTTTGTTGCAGTGGTTTTACAACGGTGTGCCCAACAACACCCGCGACGGCGAAAATTCGACACGCACCGGTTTACCACTGCTTAGCCCCATAGATTGCAGGCACTGTGGTTCGGCCAGGGCACACAGGGTCAAGCCGTTGGGCAGGGCGATGCGCACTTCACTGGGACCGTCTTCGGCGTCGAGGATCTGTTCAATCGTGCCGATCAAGCAATTGTTTTCGGGGGTTGCAGCGGAGTCGATCGCCCTCAGGTCGAGCCAGCCTGCCTTGATCAAAGCCACCACTTCGGTGCCGATTTGCAGCTCCAGTCGCTCGGTACTGTCGTGGGTGATTTGTGCTACGACAATCAGGTTTTCAGCCATCTCCAGGCGAATCAGATCGTTGCGCCCCTGAGGCTCTATCGCAGCGACCGTGCCATGCAACTGGTTGCGTGCGCTGGTGCGCAACATCAAGCGCCCGAGCAGATCCAGGTCGCTGGCATCTTCAGCCGCTTCCAGCACCTGAGCCTGCAGCGCCTGCAACTTTTGATACAAGCGCAAAACCCGCTCACCTTCGCTGGATAACTTGGCGCCACCGCCACCCTTGCCGCCGACACTGCGCTCCACCAACGGTTTCTGCGCGAGGTTGTTCAACTCATCGATGGCATCCCACGCTGCCTTGTAACTCAGTCCCGCGCTTTTCGCGGCACGGGTGATCGAACCCTGTTCAGCAATGTGCTGCAGCAGGGCGATGCGTTGCGGGCGGCGGACAATGTGCTGGGATAACAGGCTAGGCAAGGACATGGCGAGACGCTTTGGGTTGTGACGGTGGCAAGGACGTTGGATGTTTGGGGCGTACTCGTCAAGTCAGGGTGACTCGCCGGGTTTGGGTGTGCGGGCCAGGCAATAGACATCCACCCTGGCGGCACCTGCGTCCCTCAGCAGGCGGGCCAGTGCCTGTGCGGTGGCGCCGGTGGTCAGTACATCGTCCACTAGCGCCAGGTGACGGCCCTTGAACGCTGCGCCGGGTACGAGGGCGAAGGCGTTGCGCAAATTCTTTTTGCGCGCCTCGGCATTGAGGTCTTGTTGCGCATCGGTGTCCTGAATCCTCAACACCAGGCGTTCATCGCAGGGTATTTCGAGCCCCGCGCTGACCCAGCGCGCCAGCATGGCGGCTTGATTGAACCCGCGTTGACGCAGTCGTCGGGAAGCCAGCGGCACAGGCAGCAACAGGTCCGGTCGCGGAAGATCATCATTGAAGCGATGTTGCAGGGCCTGGACGAGAAGTTCGCCGAGCAGGTGGCCAAATGGCCACTTCGCGCTGTGCTTGAAACGGGTAATCAGGCTGTCTACCGGAAAGCCATAAGTCCAGGGGGCGACGACTTGTTCGAAGGCGGGCGGATGCGCCAGACACTGGCCGCACGTCAGGCCTGCCGAGGGCAGCGGCAAGGCACAGCTCTGGCAGTGGTCGCCGAGCCAGGGCAGTTCGGTTTCGCAAGCCATGCAGATGGGCGTGGCGCCATCGGCCACTTCATCACACAGCAAACAAGGTTGTTTGTTTTTTAACCAGATGTAAACCGGTCCTTCGTATCGTGGTTGACAGCGCATCGCTCTTCCTTAAATATGCCGAACATCCGTGTCGCGCCTGTGGGTATTGCGTCCCCAGCGCTTGCCAAGCATAAAACAAAGGAAACGCCCATGAGCGCCAGCACCACTGCAACCCTGCGTCATGACTGGACTTTGGCCGAAGTCAAAGCACTCTTCGTTCAACCCTTCAATGACCTGCTGTTCCAGGCGCAGACGGTGCACCGCGCACATTTCGACGCCAACCGCGTCCAGGTGTCGACCCTGCTGTCGATCAAAACCGGCGCCTGCCCGGAAGATTGCAAATATTGTCCGCAGTCCGGTCACTACAACACCGGCCTCGAAAAAGAAAAGCTGATGGAAGTGCAGAAGGTTCTCGAAGAGGCCGCTCGCGCCAAGGCCATCGGTTCGACCCGTTTTTGCATGGGCGCGGCGTGGAAGCACCCGTCGGCCAAAGACATGCCTTACGTGCTGAAAATGGTTGAAGGCGTGAAAGCGCTGGGCCTGGAAACCTGCATGACGCTGGGTCGCCTGGACCAGGATCAGACCGAAGCGCTGGCCAAGGCCGGCCTCGACTACTACAACCACAACCTCGACACCTCGCCGGAGTTCTACGGCAGCATCATCACTACCCGTACTTACAGTGAGCGCCTGCAAACCCTGGCCTATGTGCGTGAGTCGGGGATGAAAATCTGCTCGGGCGGCATCCTCGGCATGGGCGAATCGCTGGACGACCGCGCCAACCTGCTGATCCAACTGGCCAACCTGCCGGAGCATCCGGAGTCGGTGCCGATCAACATGCTGGTAAAAGTTGCCGGTACGCCGCTGGAAAACGCTGAAGATGTCGACCCGTTCGACTTCATCCGCATGCTCGCCGTCGCCCGGATCCTGATGCCGCAATCCCATGTGCGCCTGTCCGCCGGTCGCGAAGCGATGAACGAGCAGATGCAGGCCCTGGCGTTCTTCGCCGGCGCCAACTCGATTTTCTACGGCGAAAAACTGCTGACCACTGCCAACCCGCAGGCCGACAAGGACATGCAACTGTTCTCGCGCCTGGGCATCCTGCCGGAAGCCCGCGAAGAGCACGCTGACGAAGTGCATCAAGCCGCGATCGAACAGGCGCTGGTGGAGCAGAAGAGCAGCGAGCAGTTCTACAACGCCGCCGTCTAAACGACGCTGAACCTGTAGGAGCCGGCTTGCTGGCGATGGCATCACCTCGGTCATTCAGACAAACCGAAGCGATACCATCGCCAGCAAGCCGGCTCCTACGATCTGACTTTCGAGGCCTGCATGTCTTTCGATCTCGCCGCACGCCTTGCTGCCCGTCGTGCCGAAAACCTCTACCGCCAGCGTCCGCTGCTTGAGAGCCCCCAGGGCCCGGAAGTGGTGGTCGATGGCCAGCCGTTACTGGCGTTCTGCAACAACGATTACCTGGGCCTGGCCAATCACCCGCAAGTGATTGAAGCCTGGCGCGCCGGCGCGTTGAAGTGGGGCGTTGGTGGCGGGGCTTCGCATCTGGTTATCGGCCATGCCGGCCCGCATCACGCACTGGAAGAAGCCCTGGCCGATCTCACCGGACGCCCGCGCGCACTGCTGTTCACCACCGGTTACATGGCCAACCTCGGTGCCGTCACCGCGTTGGTGGGGCAGGGCGACACGGTGCTTGAAGACCGGCTCAATCACGCCTCGTTGCTGGATGCAGGGCTGTTGTCCGGTGCGCGGTTCAGTCGCTACCTGCACAACGATGCCGCGAGTCTGGCCAAACGTCTTGAGAAAGCCACCGGCAATACCCTGGTGGTCACTGATGGTGTGTTCAGCATGGACGGCGACATCGCCGACCTGCCGGCGCTGGCCCGGGAAACCAAAGCCAAAGGCGCTTGGCTGATGGTCGACGACGCTCACGGTTTCGGTGCGCTGGGTGCCAAGGGTGGCGGCATCGTCGAGCATTTCGGTTTGAGCCAGGATGATGTACCGGTACTGGTCGGCACGCTTGGCAAGGCGTTCGGCACGGCGGGTGCTTTTGTCGCCGGTAGTGAAGAGCTGATCGAGAGCCTGATCCAGTTCGCTCGTCCGTACATCTACACCACCAGCCAGCCGCCGGCACTGGCCTGTGCCACCCTGAAAAGCCTCGAACTGCTGCGCACGGAACACTGGCGTCGCGAGCATCTGCAAACGTTGATCCGTCAGTTCCGCCGCGGTGCCGAACAGATTGGCCTGGAACTGATGGACAGCTTCACGCCGATTCAACCGATCATGATTGGCGACGCCGGTCGCGCGGTGCGGTTGTCGCAGATGTTGCGCGAGCGCGGACTGATGGTGACTGCGATCCGCCCACCGACCGTGCCCGCCGGCAGCGCCCGTTTGCGGGTGACCCTGAGCGCCGCCCATAGTGAGGCGCAGGTACAGCTATTGTTAGAAGGACTGGCCGATTGTTTCGACCAGCTGGGACCGGAGCCAAGCCATGCGTGATCGACTGATTCTGCTGCCCGGCTGGGGTCTTGGTGTTTCGCCGCTGGAGCCGCTGGCGGCAGCCTTGCAAGGTTTGGATGAACACTTGCGCGTGGAGATCGAGCCGCTGCCGGAGCTGGACTCCAGCGATCTCGAAGAATGGCTCGATGAGCTCGACTCGACGTTGCCACAGGATGCCTGGCTTGGTGGCTGGTCTCTGGGCGGCATGCTCGCTTGCGAATTGGCAGCGCGTCGTGGAGACCGTTGCTGCGGCTTGCTGACGCTGGCGAGCAACCCTTCTTTTGTCGCTCATGATCAGTGGCCGAGCGCGATGGCGGCTGAAACCTTCGATGCGTTTCTGGCCGGCTGTGCTGCGGACCCGCGCGGAACATTGAAGCGCTTTTCGCTGCTGTGCGCCCAAGGTGCCGAAGACCCTCGCGGGTTGTCGCGGCTCTTGCTCGGTGGTGTGCCACACACGTCAGCGTCGGTGTTGATGAGCGGCCTGGAAGTGCTCGCACAACTGGATACCCGGCATGCCTTGCAAGCTTTCCGTGGCCCGCAACTGCATCTGTTTGGCGGTCATGACGGGCTGGTTCCCGCCGAGGCGGCAGGCGAGTTGTTCGCGCTAACCCCGGATATCGAAATCGGTCTGATTGAACAGGCCGGCCACGCGTTTCTTCTGGAAGACCCCCACGGTGTAGCGGGGGCGATCCAGGCCTTTTTGCATGAGTCCGGTGATGACTGATTTATCCCTACCCAACCTGCCCGGCGGTTTGCCCGACAAGCGCCAGGTCGCGGCCTCGTTTTCCCGGGCGGCGGCGAGCTACGACAGCGTGGCAGAATTGCAACGAGATGTGGGCAGCCAATTGTTGCGCCGCTTGCCGGCGTCGTTCACCCCACAGCGTTGGCTGGACCTTGGATGTGGCACCGGGCACTTCAGTCGTGCGTTGGGCGAGCGCTTTGCGCTCGGGCACGGCGTTGCCCTGGACATCGCCGAGGGCATGCTCAATCACGCGCGTCCATTGGGTGGCGCTGCGCATTTCATCGCCGGCGATGCCGAACGCCTGCCATTGCGCGATGCGACCTGCGACCTGATCTACTCCAGCCTGGCGGTGCAGTGGTGTGCGGACTTCACTTCGGTGCTCAGCGAGGCCTATCGGGTGCTGAAACCGGGCGGTGTTTTTGCATTTGCTAGTCTATGCGTAGGAACGTTGTACGAGTTACGCGATAGCTGGCGCCAGGTCGATGGCATGGTGCACGTCAACCGCTTCCGCGAGTTCGCGGTTTATCAACAGTTGTGTGCGGCCAGCGGTTTGCAGGCGCTCACGCTGGAAACCCGTGCGCATGTACTGCATTACCCGGACGTGCGCAGCCTGACCCATGAACTCAAGGCTCTGGGCGCGCACAACCTCAATCCCGGCCGGCCTGGCGGTTTGACGGGGCGGGCGCGGATTTTGGGTTTGGTTGAGGCTTATGAGCAGTTTCGTCAGGCCCAAGGTCTGCCGGCGACTTATCAAGTGGTGTACGCCGTTCTGGAGAAACCCTTATGAGCGCAGCCTATTTCATCACCGGTACCGACACCGATGTCGGCAAAACCACGGTGGCCGCTGGTTTGCTGCATGCCGCGCGTGCGGCGGGCCTGAGCACCGCAGCAGGCAAACCGGTGGCCTCCGGATGCACCGTGACCCCCAAGGGGCTGCGTAACGCCGATGCGCTGGCATTGTTGGCAGAGTGCTCGCTGCCGTTGACATATTCGCAGGTCAATCCGGTGGCGCTGGAACCGGCAATTGCGCCGCACCTGGCCGCGCGCGAAGCCGGCATCGCGTTGACCGTGCAATCTCTGGTTACGCCGATGCGGCAGATTCTGGATATGCAGGCCGATTTCACCTTGATCGAAGGCGCCGGTGGCTGGCGAGTGCCATTGGCGGATCAGGACAACCTGTCGGATCTGGCAATGGCACTGGGACTGCCGGTGATCCTGGTGGTTGGCGTACGCCTGGGCTGCATCAACCACGCACTGCTCACCGCCGAAGCGATTGCCAAGGACGGTTTGCAACTGGCGGGGTGGGTGGCCAACATTATCGATCCGAAGACTTCGCGTCTGGAAGAAAACCTCGCGACCTTGGCCGAACGCATTCCAGCGCCCTGCCTGGGGCGGGTGCCTAAACTCAAGCTGGTGACGGCCGACGCCGTGGCCGAACATCTTCAGTTGGATCTGCTGGACTAGAATTTGCCTATGACAAGGCACAGTGCCATTAGTGTTTTTGTCGGGCATTTTCTCAGCCGGTCTGCTTCAATGAGTGTTGGTTATCCTTTGCAAGGACGAGTTCTCCCATGGAAATCTCAGGTAACACCGCTTTTTATGCCGGTCTGAGCACTATTCAGACAGGGCAGAACCGTGTCGATCAAGCCGCAGGGCAGATTGCCAATAACACCATCGAACGTTCGGTCACCAGCCAGTCCTCCGATGCTCAGGTCGATCGCCTGCGTTCGGTTGATCGGAGTCGGCAGTCGGACCTGGCCAGCAACATGGTCGAGATGTCTCAGGGCAAATTCCAGGTTGAGCTGGGCGCCAAAGTCGCCAAGGCATCCGACGAAGTGCTCGGGACGCTGATCGATACGTTTGCCTGATCTGCGACTGAAACCGCACTGCCAACGCCGCGATATTTCGCGGCGTTTTTCTACGTAAGTCCTTCTCCCTAAACTAATCTTTCCTACACTGCGTGTTGCTCTGTCAGCGGCGTTGAGCGGCTGTGCGCCTGGTATTTCCATGAGGGATGACGAACGGCAAAAGATCGACGCTTGACAAGATTTGGGCGTAAACGTATGTTTCAAACAACTGTTTGACCGTCACAACAAATCAACACGGTCGCTCATTCCCGGTTACATCAGCAGAGGTTTATCGCTATGCCTGACTACAAGGCCCCCTTGCGTGATATTCGCTTCGTTCGTGACGAACTGCTCGGTTACGAAGCGCACTATCAGAGCCTTCCGGCTTGCGCAGACGCAACTCCGGACATGGTTGACGCCATTCTCGAAGAAGGCGCCAAGTTTTGTGAGCAGGTGCTGGCTCCGCTGAACCGCGTGGGTGACACCGAAGGCTGCACCTGGAGCGAGTCCGGCGTTAAGACCCCGACTGGTTTCAAAGAGGCCTACAAGCAATTCGTTGAAGGCGGCTGGCCAAGCCTGGCGCACGACGTAGAACACGGCGGCCAAGGCTTGCCGGAGTCCCTGGGTCTGGCAGTCAGCGAAATGGTTGGCGAGTCCAACTGGTCGTGGGGCATGTACCCAGGCCTGTCGCACGGCGCGATGAACACCATCTCCGAGCACGGTACCCCGGAACAGCAAAACGCTTACCTGACCAAGCTGGTTTCCGGCGAATGGACCGGCACCATGTGCCTGACCGAACCGCACTGCGGCACCGACCTGGGCATGCTGCGCACCAAGGCCGAACCTCAGGCCGACGGTTCCTACAAAGTTTCCGGCACCAAGATCTTCATCTCGGCCGGCGAACACGACATGGCCGACAACATCGTCCACATCGTGCTGGCCCGCCTGCCGGATGCACCGGCTGGCACCAAAGGCATTTCGCTGTTCATCGTGCCGAAGTTCCTGCCAAACGCTGATGGTTCGATCGGTGAGCGTAACGCGGTGTCATGTGGTTCCCTGGAACACAAGATGGGCATCCACGGCAACGCCACTTGCGTGATGAACTTCGACGCGGCCACCGGCTTCCTGATCGGCCCGGCGAACAAAGGCCTGAACTGCATGTTCACCTTCATGAACACCGCACGCCTGGGCACCGCGCTGCAAGGTCTGGCCCACGCCGAGATCGGCTTCCAGGGCGGCCTGAAATACGCTCGCGATCGTCTGCAAATGCGCTCGCTGACTGGCCCGAAAGCGCCGGACAAAGCCGCTGACCCGATCATCGTGCACCCGGACGTACGCCGCATGCTGTTGACCATGAAGGCATTCGCCGAAGGCAACCGCGCGATGGTTTACTTCACCGCCAAACAGGTCGACATCGTCAAGTACGGCGTGGACGAAGAAGAGAAGAAGAAAGCCGACGCGCTGTTGGCGTTCATGACTCCAATCGCCAAGGCCTTCATGACCGAAGTCGGTTTCGAATCGGCCAACCACGGCGTGCAAATCTACGGCGGCCACGGCTTCATCGCCGAGTGGGGCATGGAGCAGAACGTTCGCGACAGCCGTATTTCGATGCTGTACGAAGGCACCACCGGTATCCAGGCCCTCGACCTGCTGGGTCGTAAAGTGCTGATGACCCAAGGCGAAGCCCTCAAAGGCTTCACCAAGATCGTCCACAAGTTCTGCCAGACCAACGAAGGCAACGAAGCGGTTCAAGAATTCGTCGCTCCGCTGGCTGCATTGAACAAGGAATGGGGCGAGCTGACCATGAAGGTCGGTATGGCCGCCATGAAAGATCGCGAAGAAGTCGGCGCGGCCTCCGTGGACTACCTGATGTACTCCGGTTATGCCTGCCTGGCCTACTTCTGGGCTGACATGGCGCGCCTGGCAGCCGAAAAACTGGCTGCCGGCACTTCCGAGGAGGCGTTCTACACCGCCAAGCTGCAGACTGCGCGCTTCTACTTCCAGCGCATCCTGCCGCGTACCCGCACTCACGTTGCAACCATGCTGTCGGGCGCCAACAACCTGATGGACATGAAAGAAGAAAACTTCGACCTGGGCTACTAAGCCTTAACGAAGGACTTCAAAAAAGCCGCTGCTCCCTTGGGAGTGGCGGTTTTTTTTTGACCATGCCTACCTGCAAGGCGATCACACGGCCATGTCTGCATCGGGAGCGCTACAGCCGTTCAACAACGACATTTGACGTGATTTCCCCTTGCGTCACTGGTGGCTCCGATGCCGCCACTGACGCTCTTTAAAAAATACCTCAGTAAAACACTCAGCAAGTCGGGATTTCTGCCGTTACAGTAGTGGGCACAATGCCATCTTTTGATATGACGGGTCGGAGCTTTACCCTTGCCGCGTTCTTCCGCTGTACGTTTCAGTCATTTCCTACCGTCATTACTTCTTTTGCTGGCGGGCCTCGCGGCTGCCTATGTCAAAGACCTGAACGTATTCTTCACTTCGCTGTTCAACGTGCTGCCAACCCTGGTGTTGTTGCTCGGCGGTGCTTACTGCGCGGTTTACCGACGCCAGCGTGAACTGTTTCTGATGGTCACGGTGTACATCGCCTACTTCCTGCTCGACACGCAGACTGACTTCTATCGCGACAACGGCAAGGTGCGTGAAGACGCGGCCGTGGTCTTTCACCTGTGTTGCCTGTTGCTGCCGTTGTTGTTTGGCGTGTTTGCGGCGTGGCAAGAACGCACGCATCTGTTTCAGGACATGGTGGCGCGCTTCGCTGTGTTGCTGGCGGTGGGCAGCGTGGCATTGGGGCTTGAGCAGAGTTACCCACAGGCGCTGCTGATCTGGTTGTCGGAGATTCGCTGGCCGGCCTTGCACGGTGCCTGGATGAGCCTGATCCAGCTGTCCTATCCGGTGTTCATCGCATCGTTCGTGCTGCTGGCGTACCAGTACTGGCGCAACCCGAGGCCACTCCACGCCGCGCAGCTTGTGGGTTTGCTCGGGTTGTTCTGGATGTTGCCGAAAACCTTCATCCTGCCGTTTACCCTCAACATCATGTGCAGCCAGGTGATGTTGATGATCGCCGCCGCTGTTGCCCACGAAGCCTATCAAATGGCTTTCCGCGATGAACTGACCGGGTTGCCGGGCCGTCGTGCGCTGAATGAACGCATGCAGCGGCTGGGACGCAACTATGTGTTGGCCATGAGCGACGTCGACCATTTCAAGAAATTCAACGACACCCACGGCCATGATGTCGGCGATCAGGTGCTGCGTCTGGTTGCCAGCAAACTGGCGAAAATCGGTGGCGGCGGTAAGGCGTATCGCTACGGTGGTGAGGAATTCGCCCTGGTGTTTGCAGGCAAAACCCTCGAAGAATGCATGCCGCACCTGGAGGTCATCCGCGAATCCATCGCCACCTACAACATTCACCTGCGCAATCAGGACAGCCGTCCTCAGGATGACAGTCAAGGGCGCCAGCGTCGCGCGGGTTCCGGTGCATCGAGTGTGTCGGTGACCGTCAGCATCGGTGTCGCCGAGCGGATTGAACAACGCACCCCGGAAGAAGTGCTCAAGTCCGCTGACCAGGCGCTGTACAGCGCCAAAGGCGCGGGGCGTAACTGCGTGATGGCGTTCGGTCAGAACCGCCGTGGTGCGGTGCGCATGGACGCCGCTACGGTTGAGTGATGATGGCGCATTCAGCGTCTGGACTGTGATTGTGAGGCGTGGTCGGCGGCAGTAGGTTGAAGAAATCTGCTGACGGAGAAATGACCATGCCTGAGTACAAAGCTCCCCTGCGCGACATGCGCTTTCTGATCGACCACGTCTTCGACTTTCACAGTAACTACGCGGCGCTGGGGGCGACCGATGCCAGCCCGGACATGGTCAGTGCGATCCTCGAAGAAGGTGCGAAATTCTGTGAGAACGTGCTCTCGCCCCTCAACCGTAGCGGCGACGAGGAAGGCTGCCATTTCGACAATGGCGTGGTCACGACGCCTACAGGCTTCAAGCAGGCTTTCGCACAATACGTGGAAGGTGGCTGGCATGGCCTGGCGGCCGATCCGGCTTACGGCGGCCAGGGCTTGCCCAGTTCTCTGGGATTGGTCATCAGCGAAATGGTCGGTTCCAGCAACACCTCCTGGGGTATGTACCCGGGCCTGACTCACGGCGCCATGTCGGCCATTCACGCCCACGGCACCGAAGAGCAGAAACAGACCTACCTGAGCAAACTCACCGCCGGCCAATGGACCGGCACCATGTGCCTGACCGAAGCCCATTGCGGCACCGACCTGGGCATCATCAAGACTCGCGCCGTGCCCCAGGCCGACGGCAGCTACGCGATCTCCGGCAGCAAGATTTTCATTTCCGCCGGTGAACACGACATGAGCGACAACATCATTCACCTGGTGCTGGCGAAACTGCCGGATGCACCGGCCGGGACCAAAGGCATTTCACTGTTTATCGTGCCCAAGTTCCTGCCCGACGCGACAGGTGAAGCGGGTCAGCGCAACGGCGTTTCCTGCGGCTCGATCGAACACAAAATGGGCATCAAGGCCTCGGCCACCTGCGTGCTGAATTTCGACGACGCCAAGGGCTTTTTGATCGGCGAGCCGAACAAGGGCCTCAATTGCATGTTCACCATGATGAACCACGCACGGCTGGGCACCGGCATGCAAGGGTTGTGTCTGGGCGAGGCGAGTTTCCAGGGCGCGATCAAGTACGCCAACGACCGCTTGCAGATGCGCTCCCTGACCGGCCCGAAAGCGCCGGAGAAAGCCGCCGACCCGATCATCGTGCACCCCGACGTACGGCGGATGTTGCTGACCATGAAGGCCTTCAACGAAGGCAACCGCGCGCTAACCTACTTCACGGCGCAGTTGCTGGATGTCGCGCATTTGAGTGCAGACGAAACGGCGCGGCAGGACGCTGAAGACCTGCTGGCGTTCCTGACGCCAATCTGCAAAGCCTTCATGACCGACACCGGCCTGGAGGTGACCAACCATGGCATGCAGGTGTTCGGCGGCCACGGCTTCATTCGTGAGTGGGGCATGGAGCAACTGGTGCGTGATTGCCGCATCGCGCCGATCTACGAGGGCACCAACGGTATTCAGGCGCTGGACCTGCTCGGGCGTAAAGTCCTCGGCAGCCAAGGCAAACTGCTGCGCGGCTTCACCAAAATCGTCCACAAATTCTGTGCAACGAACGCCGCGCATCCGCAACTGGCGGTCTACGTCGCACAACTCAACGAATTGAATCGGCAGTGGGGTGACTTGACGACCCAGGTCGGCATGGCGGCGATGAAAAATCCGGACGAAGTCGGTGCGGCATCCGTGGATTACCTGATGTACAGCGGCTACATCATCCTCGGCTACTTGTGGCTGCGGATGGCTTTGGTGGCGCAGGCACAGTTGGAGTCCGGTAGCGGTGATGCCGATTTCTGCCGGGGCAAACTGGCAACCAACGCGTTTTACTTCAAGCGTTTGCTGCCGCGCACGGCCGCTCATCGAGCAGCCATCGAGGCGGGCAGTGATTGCCTGATGCAACTGCCCGCGGAATTGTTTGCCCTATAAATCGAAGTTGTGTGCGAAAGATCGCAGCCTGCGCCAGCGCTTACAGAGGTAAGCGTATCCCTGTGGGAGCTGGCGCAGGCTGCGATCTTTTTGTTGATGACTAAAAATAACAAACCAGTCACCAGTTGACCCTATGTGTCACAAAAGTTGTTGGGTTACACTCGGACCCAACGAAAACACAACTCCTACGATTCACCTGTTTAGATCTTGCGAGGTTTGCCATGGCCGATTACAAAGCGCCCCTGCGCGATATGCGCTTCGTTCTCAACGAAGTTTTCGAGGTCGCCAAACTCTGGGCCGAACTGCCTGCTCTGGCAGAGACCGTTGATGCGGAAACCGTCGAAGCCATTCTCGAGGAAGCTGGCAAGGTCACTAGCAAAAGCATCGCGCCCCTGAGCCGTGCGGCTGACGAAGAAGGCTGCCACTGGGCGGACGGTGCCGTCACCACACCGGCCGGTTTCCCACAGGCTTATCAGACTTATGCTGAAGGCGGCTGGGTCGGCGTCGGTGGCGATCCGGCCTACGGCGGCATGGGCATGCCCAAAGCCGTATCGGCCCAGGTCGAGGAAATGGTCAACTCTGCCAGCCTGTCGTTCGGTCTGTACCCGATGCTGACCGCCGGCGCCTGCCTGTCGATCAACGCCCACGCCAGCGAAGAACTGAAAGCCGCGTACCTGCCGAACATGTACGCCGGTGTCTGGGCCGGTTCCATGTGCCTGACCGAACCGCACGCCGGCACCGATCTGGGCATCATCCGCACCAAAGCGGAACCTCAGGCTGACGGTTCCTACAAAGTCAGCGGCACCAAGATCTTCATCACCGGTGGCGAGCATGACCTGACCGAAAACATCATTCACCTGGTCTTGGCCAAACTGCCGGATGCACCGGCCGGTCCGAAAGGCATCTCGCTGTTCCTGGTGCCGAAGTTCATGGTCAATGCCGATGGCAGCCTGGGTGCGCGTAACCCGGCCAACTGCGGCTCGATCGAACACAAGATGGGCATCCAGGCGTCCGCGACCTGCGTGATGAACTTCGATGAAGCCGTGGGTTACCTGGTCGGCGAGCCAAACAAAGGCCTGGCCGCGATGTTCACTATGATGAACTACGAGCGTCTGGGTGTCGGTATTCAGGGACTGGCCACCGGCGAACGTTCCTATCAGAACGCCGTTGAATACGCTCGCGATCGTCTGCAAAGCCGTTCGCCAACCGGCGCGCAGAACAAGGACAAAGTGGCCGACCCGATCATCGTCCACCCGGACGTGCGTCGCATGCTGCTGACCATGAAAGCCTCGAACGAAGGCGGTCGTGCGTTCTCGACTTACGTGGCCATGCAACTGGACACCGCCAAGTTCAGCGAAGACGCATCCACCCGCAAACGCGCGGAAGACCTGGTGGCGTTGCTGACGCCTGTCGCCAAGGCGTTCCTGACGGATCTCGGCCTGGAAACCACCGTACACGGCCAGCAGGTTTTCGGCGGCCACGGTTACATCCGTGAGTGGGGTCAGGAACAACTGGTGCGCGATGTGCGCATTACCCAGATCTACGAAGGCACCAACGGCATTCAGGCGCTGGACCTGGTGGGTCGCAAGATCGTCGGTAGCGGTGGTGCGTTCTACAACCTGTTCGCCGACGAGATTCGTCACTTCACCGCCACTGCCAGCGCCGATCTGGCCGAGTTCACCAAGCCGTTGAACGACGCGGTGACCACCCTCGACGAACTGACCGCATGGTTGCTCGACCGGGCTAAATCCAACCCGAATGAAATCGGCGCGGCGTCGGTCGAGTATCTGCAAGCGTTCGGTTATGTCGCTTACGCTTACATGTGGGCATTGATGGCCAAGGCCGCTTTCGGCAAAGAAGCCCAGGACGATTTCTACGCCAGCAAGATGGGGACCGCGCGGTTTTATTTCGCGCGCCTGCTGCCGCGTATTCACTCGTTGAGCGCTTCGGTGAAGGCCGGGAGCGAGTCGCTGTTCCTGCTGGATGCGGCTCAATTCTGATGATGTAACGTCATGTAAGCTTTCTCTTACATGACGTGCTGCATATCTCCCATAGATGCAGATTGGATCCACGGCTAATCTACTTCACATGGACGTAGCGCAGGAAGCGCAAAAGCAACAACACGGACACGTAGGATTCTGCCAGGACGGCGGAGTGAAATGGATGTCAGGGAAACAGTCTGCAAAGCCCCGCTTCGGCGGGGTTTTCTTATGCCTGCGAAAAAGTATTCAGCTCAGTCCATCCAGTGCCGGCGTGCTGTTCAAACGTTCATCCGGCCGATTTATCACGTCTTCCAGCAACGTTTGTAACAACGCCAGCGAGGCTTGTTGCCGTTGCACATCGCGACACACCAAGCCCACTTTTAGAGGCACCCGCGGCTCACTGAGCGGCTTCCACAGCAGTTCGTCGTTGCCGTGGGTCTTTTGCGAGCGCCCGGGCAATACCGTCGCCAGTCGCGTGTGCGGCAGGCTGTCGAGAATGCCTGCCATGTTGTTCAGTTCGGCCTGCACCTGTGGCCGACGACCCAGATTAGCCAGTTGCGCCTGCCAGATCTGGCGGATCTGAAACTCCTCACCCAAGAGCAGCATTGGCAATTGCGCAGCCTGGCTCATCGAGACTTTCTTGAATTCCCGCAAAGGGTGGTCCGCCGGGATGACAAGTGTCAGCTCATCTTCGTACAACATCACGCCATGCAGGCCAGGCTGCCGAGGCGGCAAATAGCTGATGCCGATATCCAGCGAGCCATTGAGCAGTCGCCGTTCGATTTCCAGGCCCGTCAATTCATAGATCTGCACCACCAGATGCGGCTGCGCCTTGCGCACGCGTTCCAGCATCTGCGGCACCAGGCTGGTATGCACGGTTTGCAAGACGCCAATGGCCAGCGTACGCAGCGCTTGCCCCTTGAAGTTACCCAACGCCTCGCGCGCCCTTTGCAGGCCATCGAGCAAGGGCAGGGCGTGGTTGTACAGCGTGTGGGCCGCCAGCGTTGGCAACAGGCGTTTACTGCTGCGTTCGAACAGGCTCACATCCAGGGATTGTTCGAGGTGGCGGATCTGCTGCGACAGCGCCGGTTGAGAGATAGAAAGCCGTTCGGCAGCGCGCCCGACATGGCCCTCTTCATACACCGCGACGAAATAACGCAGTTGCTTGAAATCCATAAGTAATGCTTATCGAAAATGCTGGTAAATCGAAATGGCTCAACGCCGGGTCTGAGCCTAGTCTAACCGCATTTACGGGGCGTACAGGGCCACAGAACGCGATGAATACCGTTTGCTTTGCTGGTGTTTACATAGGTAACGCAAAAAACCTGAAACGAGGGTTGAACCGATGAATCTGTTCAGCCTGCGCCGCGCTTCGCCATGCCTTGATGATCTGGTCGCGGATGCCTCATTCGCCTCCAGAAACGACAACCTCTCCAGTGAGTGCCTGATGCCCAGTGCCGAGCGGCCGCAACAGATATTTGTCCGCGGCCAAGGTTCGTGGTTGTGGGACAGCGATGATCGCGCGTATCTGGACTTTTCCCAGGGCGGCGGTGCCAATAGCCTCGGCCACAGTCCAAAGGCGCTGGTCAATGCCATCACGGCGCAGGCGCAGAATCTGATCAATCCCGGTTCCAACCTGCATAACCGCGGCATGCTCAATCTCGCCGAACGCCTGTGTCTCAGCACCGGCAGCGATCAGGCGTATATGCTCAACACGGGCAGCGAGGCCTGTGAGGCGGCGATCAAACTGGCGCGCAAATGGGGTCAACAGCATCGCGGCGGCGCTTCGCGGATCATCGTCGCCAATAACGGCTGTCATGGTCGTAGCCTGGCGACGATTTCTGCGTCGGACAGTTCGACGCAGACCAACCGATTTGAGCCGCAGTTGCCGGGGTTCAGTCGTGTGCCCTTCAACGATCTTCCGGCGCTGCACGCGGCTGTAGATGAGCGGACCGTGGCGATCATGCTCGAACCGATCCAAAGCGAAGCCGGGGTGATCCCGGCCTCGGCACATTACCTCAAAGGCGTTGAACGTCTGTGTCGAGAGCTGGGCATCCTGTTGATCCTTGACGAAGTGCAAACCGGAATGGGTCGCTGTGGCGCTTTACTTGCCGAACAGTCCTGCGGCGTGCGCGCCGATATCGTCGTCCTTGGCAAAGGGTTGGGCGGTGGCGTGCCCCTGGCGGCGTTGTTGGCGCGGGGCAAGGCGTGCTGTTTCGACACTGGCGAACTGAGCGGCACGCATCATGGCAACGCACTGATGACTGCGGCAGGTCTGGCGGTACTTGAGAGCGTGCAGGACAAAGGATTTCTCGAGCATGTCGGGGAAACCGCCCAGCACTTGCGTGAAGGTTTGCAGCGCTTGTCCCATCGCTATGGCCACGGCGAACTGCGCGGACAAGGCCTGCTCTGGGGGCTGACGCTCTCCGAAGATTCTGCTGATGCCGTCGTCAAGGCAGCGTTGTTCGAAGGCTTGCTGCTCAACGCCCCGCAACCGGACTGCTTGCGCTTCACCCCGGCGCTCACCGTCAGCAAGGCCAACATCGATGAAATGCTCCTGCGCCTGGCCCGCGCTTTCTCCCGCGTGCGCACTGCGCAACTGCAGTGCCGCAAGGGGATTGCCGTCTGATCAGACGCGCCCTCCGAACCGTCTCGCGGTAAAACGCACGCCTCACACCTGATTTTTTTGGTGTGGGGCGTTTTTTTGTCTTCTAGACTCACTGAACCCTGACCAACGGCAAAGGTCGATTAGGTGTAGGGCTCGCATGAGTCCACTTCAATCAGGAGCTGCCCATGGACTTCATTCGCATCATCATCGCCATCTTGTTGCCGCCGCTGGGCGTGTTTCTGCAAGTGGGATTCGGCGGGGCGTTCTGGCTGAATATTCTGCTGACGTTGTGCGGTTATATTCCCGGGATCGTGCATGCGGTGTACATCATCGCCAAGCGTTGAATTAGGGACGCGTGATCGCTGGCAAGCGAGGCTCCTGCAGGAAATCAACGTTCTGTGGGAGCTGGCTTGCCAGCGATTGAAGCACCACCTATTTCAGCCTGTACTCTCCATCACTCGCCGATAAAACAACCACTCCTGCTCCAGCGCATGGGCCTGATTGCCGGCCTTGCGGAAGCCGTGACGTTCATCCGCGTAGTAATGCGCTTCAACCAGGATGCCGTTGTTTTTCAGCGCTTCGACCATATCGCGGGTCTGCCCAGGCACGACCACGGCGTCGAGTTCTCCTTGGAAAAAGATCACCGGCACGCGAATGTTGCCCGCGTGCAGTAACGGCGTGCGCGCGGCATAGCGCTCGGCGTCTTGTACGGGATCACCGATCAGCCAATCGAGGTAGTCGCCCTCGAACTTGTGGGTAGCCCGGCCCAGCGCGACCGGATCGCTGACCCCATAAAGACTGGCGCCGGCGCGGAACACGTCATGGAACACCAGCGCGCACAGTGTGGTGTAACCACCTGCGCTGCCGCCGCGGATGAACGCGTTGTCGCCATCGATCAAGCCACGATCGGCGAGATGGCTGACCACCGCGCACGCATCTTCGACGTCGACCTCACCCCAACTCAAATGCAGGGCCTGACGGTAGGCGCGACCATAACCACTGCTGCCACGGTAGTTGAGATCTGCCACGGCGAAACCGCGCTGCGCCCAGTACTGAATGCGCGGGTCGAGCATCGGATAGCACGCCGAAGTCGGGCCGCCGTGGATGAACACTACCAGCGGTGGTTTCGCCTCGCCGGTCATTGCGGGATAGAAGAAACCGTGAGCCTCGCCCGAGCCGCTTGGATAGCGCAGGGTTTGCGGGCGACTGATCTTTTCAGGAGGTAGCGGCGCAACACCACCGGCCAGCACGTTGACTTGCCGCGACTGCCGATCGATCGCGATCACGGCGGCGGAGCTGACCGGCGAGGCGGCGATGCAGTAAATGAACTGCTCATCCATGGCGAGGTGACGGAAGCGGCTGTAGTCACCGGTGAAGTCTTCACAGCAATCGCCACGCAGGCCCAGCCGGCCAAAACCGTCTTCAGTCCAACTCGCCAGATAATGGCCGTCGTGCAGCGGTAGCCAGGTGCAGCCACCGAGCTGCCAGGGTGCCGGGCCATGATCGGCGGCAACACTCGGCAGTGGGGTCAGAGCGTTTTGCGATGCCATCCACGGCTGCCAGTAACCACCCCGATCGGTCAGGCAGAACAAGCGGCCGGCGCTATCAAATCGCGGTTGCTGCAGGGATTCTTCAGCATGGTCTCCGGCCACGCAGGAGGCTGGGCCAAAGCCACCGTCACTCTGGCGTTCGGCAACCATCAAGCGGGTTGCCGTCCACGGTTGGTCGGGGCGGTTCCACTCAATCCAGGCCAGTCGACTGGCGTCGGGACTGAGCGTCGGGGCTGCGTAAAAGTCGGCGCCCTCGGCCAGCAAATGCCGCGCGCCATCCGCCAGATCAATCGCCACCAATCGGTGTCGGTCGCGGTTTTCCTCAACCGCCAGCACCTGACCCTGGGCGAACTGCAAGTCACCGAAGCGGCACTCCCCGGATGTCAGCGCTTCGGGCGTCTCGCCGTGGAGTGATTGACGATACAGCTGCTGATCAGCCTCATTGACGAAGACGATCCCGTCGTCCGTCAGACAAAACGCGCCACCGCCATATTCATACACCCGACTGCGCACACTGAACCCTGGCGGCGTCAGGCATGTCGCTGCGCCTGCGCGCCAATGCCAGATCCGGCACGCGGCGTCCTCGGGACGATATTCGTTCCAGAACAAACCGTGTTGGCCGACTTGCAATTCGGCAAAGTCGATGCCGGCAGCCACGGCCTTGCCGGCGCTGAGCGGTTCAGCTTTTGGCGATGAGGCGTGAGTTTCGTTCATTGCGAAAGGCCAGTTGTTCGATGGTCTGGGTAGCGTGCTCGGCTTCTTCGCGGGCCTTGAGGATCACGCCGTGATGTTCCGATTTGCTGCACACCGGGTCGGCATTGCTCGCGTCACCAGTGAGCATGAATGCCTGGCAGCGGCAGCCGCCAAAGTCTTTTTCTTTCTCGTCGCAGGAGCGGCAGGGCTCGGGCATCCAGTCATAGCCGCGAAAGCGGTTGAAGCCGAACGAGTCGTACCAGATGTGCTGCATGCTGTGGTCGCGCACGTTGGGAAACTGCACAGGCATCTGTCGGGCACCGTGACACGGCAACGCGGTTCCGTCCGGTGTGACGGTCAGAAAAATGCTGCCCCAGCCGTTCATACAGGCTTTCGGACGTTCTTCGTAGTAATCCGGCGTGACGAAAATCAGCTTGCACGGATGCCCTTCGGCTTCGAGTTTGGCCCGATATTCGTTGGTAATGCGTTCGGCGCGTACCAATTGTTCTTTGGTCGGCAACAGCCCGACGCGGTTGAGCTGCGCCCAGCCATAGAACTGGCAAGTGGCGAGCTCGACGAAGTCCGCTTCAAGGGCGATGCACAGCTCGATGATGCGGTCGATCTTGTCGATGTTGTGCCGATGGGTAACGAAGTTAAGCACCATCGGATAGCCGTGGGCTTTCACTGCGCGGGCCATTTCCAGCTTCTGCGCGAACGCCTTTTTGGAACCGGCCAGCAAGTTGTTCACCTGCTCGTCACTGGCCTGGAAACTGATCTGGATATGATCGAGCCCGGCCTTCTTGAAATCGCTGATTTTCTGTTCGGTCAGACCGATGCCGGAGGTGATCAGGTTGGTGTAAAAGCCCAGTTTGCGGGCTTCGCCAATCAGCTCGGCGAGGTCTTGACGCACCAGCGGTTCGCCACCGGAAAAGCCCAGTTGCGCCGCGCCCATTTCCCGCGCTTCACGAAACACCTTGATCCACTGTTCGGTGCTCAGCTCCTTGCCTTGCTCGGCGAAGTCCAGCGGGTTTGAGCAGTACGGGCATTGCAGCGGGCAGCGGTACGTCAGCTCGGCCAGCAGCCACAGCGGCAGGCCAATTTCTGGTTTGGGCGGTACTTGCACCGATGATTCAGGTAAGTTCGATCCAGTGCTGCGCACGGGCAACCTCCATGAACTGCTCGATGTCGTCACCGAGCTCGGGCACGCCGGGGAATTGTTCGTCGAGCGCCTTGATGATCGCCGCGACGTCGCGCTCGCCGTCAATCAAACCACCAATCAACGCGGCACTTTCATTGAGCTTAATCATGCCTTCCGGGTACAGCAGCACATGGCCTTTCTGTGCCGGTTCGTACTGGAAGCGATAGCCGGGACGCCAGGTCGGGGTCTTGCTGCGATCGAAACTCATAAGGTGATTCCTTTGTGCCAGACCCGTTCTGCGGTCACGCTGTGATACGGCGGGCGTTTGAGTTCGTAGGCCATGCTCATGGCATCGAGCATGCTCCAAAGAATGTCCAGTTTGAACTGGAGAATTTCCAGCATGCGCTCTTGGCCTTCCCGGGTTTTGTAATGCTCAAGGGTGATCGCCAGACCGTGCTCGACATCGCGCCGTGCCTGGCCCAGGCGAGTGCGGAAATACTCGTAGCCGGCCGGGTCGATCCACGGGTAGTGCTGGGGCCAGCTGTCCAGGCGCGACTGGTGGATCTGCGGTGCGAACAGTTCGGTCAGCGAGCTGCTGGCGGCTTCCTGCCAACTGGCGCGGCGGGCGAAATTGACGTAGGCATCGACGGCGAAACGTACGCCGGGCAGCACCAGTTCCTGGGAACGCAGTTGGTCCGGGTCCAGGCCAACGGCTTGGCCCAGGCGCAACCAGGCTTCGATACCGCCGTCTTCACCGGGCGCGCCGTCGTGGTCGAGCAGGCGCTGAATCCACTCGCGACGGATCTCGCGGTCCGGGCAGTTGGCCAGAATCGCCGCATCCTTCAGGGGGATGTTCACCTGATAGTAGAAACGGTTGGCGACCCAGCCCTGGATCTGCTCGCGGGTCGCCCGGCCTTCGTACATCGCCACGTGATACGGGTGATAGATGTGATAGTAGGCGCCCTTGGCACGCAGGGCGGCCTCGAATTCGGCGGGGGACATCGGGGTGTCAGTCATTTCGGTTCTCCGGTGTGCAACCGTTGAAATCTTTGGTGTCTGGTCGGACGTCATCGCTGGCAAGCCAGCTCCCACAGGTATCGCGTGCCCCTGTGGGAGCTGGCTTGCCAGTGATAGGGCGTCAGCTACAACACAATACTCATGCCGTCATACGCCACTTCAACCTGGCGCCGATCCAGCTCCGCGCGCTGCGGCGAATCTTCATCAAGAATCGGATTGGTGTTGTTGATGTGGATAAGCACTTTGCGCGGCTGTGGCAGTTGCTCAAAGACTTCGAGCATGCCGCCAGGGCCGTTCTGCGCCAGGTGCCCCATCTCGCGACCGGTGCGGGTGCCGACGCCGCGGCGCTGCATTTCATCGTCGTCCCACAACGTCCCGTCCACCAGCAGGCAGTCGCTCCCGGCCATGATCTCCAGCAACGAGGCATCGACCTTGCCCAGGCCCGGTGCATAGAACAGCTTGCCCCCGGTGTTCAGGTCTTCGACGATCAGGCCGATGTTGTCGCCCGGATGCGGGTCGAATCGATGCGGGGAATAGGGCGGCGCGGCGCTGCGCAGGGGCAGCGGGGTGAAACGCAGGTTCGGGCAGGCCGGCACGCTGAAGCTCTGGTCGAGTTCGATGCGGTTCCAGGTCAGTCCGCCATTCCAGTGGTTGAGCATGGTGAACAGCGGAAAACCGGTGCTCAGGTCCTCGTGGACCATGTCGGTGCACCAGACCTGATGCGGGCAACCTTCACGCAGCATGAGCAGGCCGGTGGTGTGGTCGATCTGGCTGTCCATCAGGATGATCGCGCTGATCCCGGTATCGCGCAGGGCGCGGCCCGGTTGCATCGGGGCGAAGCTCTGAAGCTGGGCGCGAATGTCCGGGGAGGTGTTGCACAGCACCCAGTTCACGCCGTCATCGGAAATCGCGATGGACGATTGCGTCCGCGCCTTGGCCCGCAGGCTGCCGTCGCGAAAGCCTGCGCAGTTCACGCAGTTGCAGTTCCACTGGGGGAAACCGCCGCCGGCAGCGGAACCTAGAATCTGGACAAACATGGGCGCTCCATCATTTCAACGCTGAAAATAAAACGCCTCGGATATCCGAGGCGTTGTGCTGCTCATCTGCCAAGGCAGAGATTAGCGGCTTGCAAAGTACATGGTGACTTCAAAGCCGATACGCAGGTCGGTGTAAGCCGGTTTGGTCCAGGCCATAAATTGAACTCCTTCAGGTAGGGTGGGACAGCGCTATCTATAGGTATAGTCCACCTCAAGTCAGAGATGTTCCAAATAGTTAGGCTGCTATGTTACTCAAAATTTCAAAGAGTTTGCCTGTGAAACTTTGAGAAAGCTCATTGCAGCCCCGGTAATGATCATTTTGTCGCTTGCCAGGGCGCGCTCGGTGCGGGGCTGTTGGCCAGGCAGCGCCAGCCCCCCGCCGCCTGCTTCAAACGTTGTGCGGCGGCCAGCAAACTGGCCCGGTCGATCAGGAGAATGGCTTCGGGCAATTGCGCCAGATAATCCGACGAGCGGCCCGCCAACTTGCCCTGCCAAAGCAATTCCGCAGCCAGGGCAGTGGGCAACGCCGCGTTGGAAAACTGCCCGGCCAATGTCTGGCGCTGGGCAATGAAGGCGTTGTCGTCGATGACGTTGATCAGCTCCGGCAACCTGCTGAAGAATTGCTCAATGTGCTGCAACAGGTCCACCGGCGCTACGCTGGGCGATTGCACGCCGAACAGCAGCCCGGTTTGCCCGTGAATCTGGCGTAGGGCACTGAACACTGCATAACCCAACTGCAACTCCACCCGCAGGCGCTGGTAGAACGGTGTCTGACAGAGGTGTGCCAGCAAACGCCACGCGGCTTCGTCGGCCAATTCGTTGGTTGCAGTCGGACAGAACAGCAGGATCGCATGCTCGCTCGAGTCGGTATCGACAGTGTTCCACAAGCATTGTGACTGGATCGAAGGTGGCAGGGTCAGTTGAGCGTCCGGCGTGCCGGGTATGCGGCTCAAAGCCAGGCCCATGGCTGCTTGAGTCTGGGCGGACAGGCCCATCGCCAGACCGTCCCAGCGTGCATTCGACCAAAGTTGCTGCAGGTCGTCGGTATTCGCGGTGTGCTCAAGGCAGTGATCGGGCAAAGCCTTGAGCAACTGTCGAATAGGTATCAGTGCAACGCTCGGCGGTTCTGATTGTGAGACCACGGCGTCAGGCTTTGTCAGCTCTTTCAGCGCGTGCTCCAGGACCTTGGGCATCGGCTCCTGTAAACCGGTCATCTTCAGCAGCCATTCATTGCCCGAGGCGCTGAAGGAAAAGTCCACGCCCGCCTGACGCGCGTCTTCGCGTAGCGCATGCAGATTGTTGTCCAGCCGTGTTTGAAGCCGGTTGCCGGGTGTTGATTCCAGGCGCCAGCGTAGATAAATCGCGCCATCAACGCCGTTGTCCGGCAAGGCCTGGCTGAATTGCATCGGTGAACGTTCGCGACGGCTGCGCGAGCGATCCTGGGCAAATGTGCGCAAGCCGCGGTGGGCGCTGGTCTGGCCGCGAATCAATCCGGCGTTGGGCGCTGGCGTTTCGGTGCTCAGGAACGGATTCGGTGCGGGCAGCCGCCATGGACCGCTGAAGTTATCCACAGCACCGATCTGTTTGAGGATGTGTTCAAGGGCTTTTACACCGGCTTCGGATAACCCGACATCGCGTTGTTCGCTGTCCAGTCGGGCTAATTGCAAAGCAGGGCTGACGTGTTGCTGGCGCTGGAGCAGGGCGGCGTATTCTTCTCGCAACCTGCTCCAGTCTTGCCGGGCGAAGAACCCCAGCCAATCCGTTAGGCGTTCGCGAATGCCGGTTACTGGTGATTGCCCCGGCACTGTGAATTCGATGTGCAGCAAGGCTTGCCCGGCGAATTGATACAACATTTCTGCCTTGAGCTTTTCCGCCCGTTCGCGCTCGCGCAAATCCGCCAGCAAACCGCCCGGTTTCTCGGCATTGAGCCAATGGCACAGGAATTCCAAGGCTTCACGGGAGGAGTCGGGCAGCGCTTCGAGGGCAAACAGCAAATCCAGCCGACGTTCACCAGCCTGTTGATAACTTGGATTTAAAGTCGTCGTCAGCGGCACGGGGAGTTGTTGCGGGACTTTTTCACCTTGGGCGATGGCATTGCCAAATGCTTCGGCCATCACCCGCAGCTCATCAAGACTCTGCGGCCCGGCCAGGCTCAAGGTCATTTGTCCGGTCTGGTAATACCGCTGATGAAAGTCCTGCAATGCCTGCTGAAACTCCGGTTGCTCAAGCGGCAGGCTATCGCGATTGCCGGCATGGAAACCCCGCAGCGGATGACGCTCGGACAGCCCCTCGAACAACGCCAAATGCTGTTGCGCCGCCGGATCCTGCGACCACGCGACAAATTCCGCGTGCAGCACCTCCCGTTCCCGCTGCTGATCGTCCAGATTCATACGCGGGTGGGCGAGCATGTCTGACAGACGCTCCAGACCACCGGCGAACGCCAAGGGGGACAATTCAAAAAAATAATCCGTGGTGCGCTCGCTGGTCCGCGCATTCAGTTGCCCGCCGTGGCTCTGTACGTAGGCCATCAGCCCCTGGCCCGCAGGAAAACGCTCAGTCCCGAGAAACAACAAGTGCTCAAGAAAATGCGCCAGGCCGGGCCACGCCAGCGGCACGTCGTGACTGCCCGCAGCGACCCTTAACGCCGCCGCGCAACGCTTCAAATTCGGGCCATGACGAAGCGTCACCCGCAAGCCGTTGGCCAGGGTTTCAGTGTGGGGGCGAGGGTGATTCAGCGCGGGCATGGGCACTTCCAGAACAGTGAAGTGCCAATGCTAGCGGATAACAGGGGATCAGCGCTTGCTCAGGTCGCCGTAAAGCTCCGGGCGACGGTCGAGGAGGTAGCGGTTGGCGGAGCGCGAGTCGCTCATCAACTGACGGTCCAATTCACCGACGATCAACGCTTCATCAAGACCCGCCTGGGCGATGCGGCTGCCATCCGGCGCGGCGATGCTGCTTTGGCCGCAGTAATGGATGTCGCCCTCATGCCCGCAGTAATTGGCGTACGCCACATAGCACTGGTTTTCGAAGGCGCGGGCGCGGACCGTGACGTCGGCGATGAAATCAAAAGGAATCATATTCGCCGTCGGTACCAGAATCAGCTCGGCACCCTCGAGCGCCAGGCGTCGGGCGTTTTCCGGAAACTCCAGGTCGTAGCAGATCAGGAAACCGAGCTTCCAGCCGTTGAGTTCAACCACCGGGAAATCGTTGGCGCCGGCGCTGAACATCGAACGATCGAGATCGCCGAACAAATGCGTCTTGCGGTAGTTGCAGACGCGCTCGCCGGTGGCGTCGATCAGTTGCACGGCGTTGTAGATTTGCCCGTCCTCGGTGCGCTCGGGATAGCCATACAAAATGGCGATCCCGGCAGACTTGGCAATGCGCGCGATCTGTTGCGCCGACTCACCGTTGTACACCTCCGCCAGCACGCTGACGGCATCGACGCCGATGTTGTAGCCAGTCAGGAACATCTCCGGCAGCACCAGCAAATCTGCACCTTTGGCTTCCAGTGCAAGCTGATGCAGGCGTTGCAGGTTGCCGGCGACATCCAAAGGCAACGGTGGACATTGGTAAAGGGCTACGCGCATTTCGGATTCCTCTTACTCGGGCAGGGCGATCGGTCCGATCTCGTTGAACACATCTCCTGGACCCGGATTCTCGGCGTGAGTTGCACCGCCGAAGTGTTTCATGATCCCCCACACCGCGTTGAGCGAGGTCTGCACCGCGCCTTCAACCCAGGCTGGCGTCCACGAAACGTCGTCGCCAGCGATGAAGATTCCGCGCTGCTCGGCTGGCATGTCGTCCTGCATGAAGTGCGCGTACATGCGCTGGTTGTAGCGATAATGGCCGGGCAGGGCGCCTTTGAAGGCACCGAGGAAGTGCGGGTCGGCTTCCCACGAAACAGTGATCGGGTCGCCGATGATTCGTGCGGCGATGTCGACTTTCGGGTAGATCTTCTTCAACGCATCCAATGCCAGCTTCACGCGTTTTTCCACTGGGTGCGGAAGCATTTTCAGCGCGTCGCTCATCCACGAGTACGACAGGCAAATCACCCCCGGCTTGTCGTCGCCGTTGTCGAACAAGTAAGTGCCGCGGGTCAGGCGATCGGTGAGTGTCATGCTCATCAGGTCGCGGCCGGTTTCCGGGTCTTTGTCCTTCCAGAACGGGCGGTCAACCATCACGAAGGTTTTCGACGACTGCATGTAGCGGGTGCGGTCCAAAGCCATCCACATCTTTTGCGAGAACAGGGTTTCGTCGCATTCGATCTGGGTGGTCAGCAGCCAGCTCTGGCAGGTGGTCAGCACTGCGGCGTATTCGCGGGTGTCACCGTTGTTGTCGGTGACCGCAAAACGCCCGTCCGGCGCGTGGGCGATTTTCTTCACGCCGGAACGAGGCGCACCGCTGTGCAACGACTTCAGGCTAGTACCTTGCGGCCAGTGCACGCAGCGTTCCGGGACGTGGCGCCAGATGCCCTGAGGCACTTGTTCCACGCCACTGACCACCAAGTGCTGGTGATCGTCGCAGTTGGTCATCACCACGCGGAAGATTTCCAGCATCGAGTTGGGGAAGTCCGAGTCCCAGCCACCGGTCCCGAAACCGACCTGGCCGAACACTTCGCGATGATGGAACGACAGCTTGGCGAAGGCTTCGGAGTTGGCAACGAAATCGTAGAAGGTTCGGTCGTCCCACAGCGGTACAAGGGTGTTCCACAGCTCTTTGAGGCGCGGAACGTCGCGGTCGCGGATGGCCTGCTGGATATCAGCGAATTGCGAGCCGGCTTCCAGGGCGTCGGCCCAGGCGTCGGCGACCTCCTGGAACAGTGCAGGAAGATCCGCCAGTTTTTGTGCGTAGTGAGTCTTGCCTTCCAGATCGATGACAGTGCTGCCGGAGGCCGGGGTCAAGGGGTTGGGGAAGGGTTTTGTTTCGAGGTTCAGCTTGTCGACATAGTGATAGAACGCGGTGGAGGACACCGGAAAGCGCATGCCGCCGAGTTCGGCGACGATGCCGTCGGTGCCGTTGAAGGCCTGGGAGCGCAGGCGACCGCCCAACTTCGACGCCTCATAGACCACGGGCTTGAGGCCAAGCTTCATCAATTCGTAAGCGGCCACCAGTCCTGCGATACCGGCGCCGACAATCGCCACTTCGGCACCGTGATGGTGCTCGGGAATGCTGCCCAGGCCGGCCGGGTGTTCGATCCAGTCGTCGAAAGCGAAAGGAAAGTCCGGGCCGAAAATGGTGACTGGTTTTTTACCGTCTGCAGGATGGCGATTGTTCTTGTTCATGGCTGACCTTGCTGGCGACCCGACGCGGAATGCGCATCTGAGTATAGGAAAAGATGCCAGCCATTCTAGAGAGCACAGAACACGTTAATAAGACGCAAAGTGTCGTCGTTTTGCCAGTATTAAGATCAATCTGACGAACAAACCACATAAACTGACAATGGGGGCCCTGTAGGAGCAAGCTTGCTCGCGACGGCCTCAGCCCAGACAACCCTGAAGCCATGCACAAATAATCAAACCGGCTGCCCCCGATCAATCTTGCTACTCAAGATGATCGACGTCGTGGTCTTCTCCACCCCATCCACGCTGCCAATCTGATCCAGCAACTGATCCAGCTGTTCCGGCGAATCGGTGCGTAACCACGCCACATAATCGAACTCACCACTCACCGCACACAATTGCTGCACCTGCGCCATCGCGCTCAGCCTTCGCAACACTTCCTTGCCCGAGCGCGGCTGCACGGTAATCCCGACATACGCCTGCAACCCGCCATCCACCACGCGTTGCCCGAGACGCACGCCATAACCGGTAATCACCTTGGCTTTTTCCAGCCGCGCCAGGCGTGAGGTGACGGTAGTGCGGGCGATGCCCAGTTGCCGGGCGAGCATGGCCACGCTTTCGCGGGCGTTGATTTGCAGGGCCGCGATCAATTGGCGATCGATTTCATCGAGAACGGGTGGGCGAATGTCAGGCAAAGAAATGTCTCCAGCGGCATGAATCGATGCGCAAGCATGTTACAGGCAGTTAATGCACGACGCTCGCGAGTAAGGGCTGAGGCGTTTTGTCGGGCGAAAAAGTGTGCGTGGAAATCGGCTAGGATTGAGGCAGTCGAGGGCGCGAGGCGAAGGACATGACAACTAAGCTACCGACCCCAGTACGCGAACGCGCATTGCAGATCGCCCATCACGAAATGGGCCACTACGTCGTGGCCCGCGCCCTGGGTTTTGCCACGGGCGGCGTAACCCTGACGGTGACTATGGACTTGCGCCACCAGGGCGGGGCCTGCATTACGCTGGTGCGGCCAATTTCATCGCTGGGCGCCATGAAAGAACATCTCGAAGCCCGGATGATGGTGCTCCTGGCGGGCGCGATGGCGCAGACACTCCCATCAAAACCTTCAGCCCCGAAACGCGTCGACAAGCCCAAAGCCACAGCCATCCTCAAAGGCGAGCAGGGGGCGGAACAGGACTACGCAAAAATCAGGGAGCTGCAGCATCTGCTGCGCAACATCGTCTATCCCGAAACCGCCCCGGCGTCGTCTGAGCGAATAGCGGCGCAGCTAAAAGCCATGACGGATCGGGTGTGGGTTCGGACGCAAAAAATCATAGAGGATCAAGCCGAAACGATTGCCGGGTTGGCCGTGGCGTTGGTCGACGGCATGGCTATCGTGGAGCAGTGGGGGCGGGCGGCGGATACGTATGAAGTTGTGTTCACCGGGCCGATGCTGGAACGGATGCGGGCGGTGCGGGATATTCCTTTGGTGGGTGTTGGGGCTGACGGTTTCCAGGAGACCGTTCAGGTCTGGAAATAATGAAGGGCTGAAGTGTTATTTGCTAGCAAGCATTGCGTCTTGCACCAGTAACAACAGTGCATCAGTCGCCGCTAGCAGCTCAGCCAGAAGGGTTTCGTCCACATCCATATAACCTTCGTACTCAGCCAGATTGCGGCGCTCGTGACAAAGCGCGAAAAGGCGTACCTGAATTTTGTTAAGTCCGAGAGTATGTACGAGGCACTGAAACACCAGGTAACGGCGGTCAGAGCGAAAACCCTGCAAACGCATGGCCGTCAGTGCAAGGGCATGTGCGGAGTTATAGGCGAGGTCGAAACGACTGGCGAACGACAGTGCGGAACTGTGAGCATCCTTCAAACGGTCCGCGGCCGATCTCAGCAGCCCCTCACATTCATTGCGATCTGGCGCTTCGGCTTTGAGACCGCCGCTGCGAACAAGATTCTCCAGATTTTCGTTACTGCCCATTGGCTATCTCCGCTGGATTACGGCCAATCAAATCAATTTTTTCCTGTTGTTCAACCCGCACGACAAAGCTGTTGCCGGCCGCTTTCTTGGCTTGCCAGTCGGCCAGTGTGTAGAGCGTTGGGTTAATGGTGCGGCCGAGTTGTTCCTCTACGGGTAACAGCCGTTCCATCAAGTCGCTGTAACTGAGATTTTCGCCGATCAACATCAGATCAATGTCACTGCCTGCATGCTCATTACCCTTGGCAATGGAGCCATAGATGAACGCCCATACAAACTGATCAGACACCGGAGACAGTGCCGTACGCAGCTGCTCTGCTATGCCAAAAGTCTTACGCACGATCCCAAGTAGTTCCAAATAGATGGGGCACTCAGGGTTGGCCTGGTAGTGGGTCTGATTACCCCGTCGACTCATTGTGAGAATGCCCGCGCCGTGCAAACGCTCCAGCTCACGCATCAGACTGCCCTTGCCGACCTGCGCCAAGCGGGATATTTCATTGGCATAGAAGCTCTGATCCGGTTTGCCATACAAAATGCCCAGCACTTTTTGCTGAGTAGCAGTGAACAGAGCATCGCTGAGCGGGATGGCGGGCATGGTCAATTCTATGAGTCCCAAAAAGGGAACGATAGGTCCCTTTTTGGGAATTTTCAACTCTGCCGTGATTATGTGTTTTTCTATGGGTTTGCTTCCTTTCCGGTTTGAACTGGGACACGTTCCAGCACTTTCGCCACATCATCAATCACGGCCTTGCTCATGGCCGTCAGGTAATGCGCCGCCCAGGCGTGGCGGTCAGTGTCTTTGGCGTAGGCGGCATCCATGGTCAACCCCTTGGCGAGGTACAACAGATCGGAAGCCTGAGCTAATGCATCAGCCAGCGGAACGCCGCGACTGACGTGGAACAGCGCCTGGTTCTTGCAGTAGATGAAGGGGGTGAAGCCGATGGTTTTTTGTTCTGAAGGTAAGGGCGGATTGATTTTACTCATGGGATAACTCCTGGTTATTCAGGGAACCGCCACTTTCGTTTCCAAGCGAATGGGTGGCAGCTGAGCGCAGGTTGGAAAACCGGGAACCAGAGAAACCGGCACGCTCGAAAGCGTCCCACGCACAGCTGCCATGACACAGAGTTGCAGCGATAAAAACGGCTGCAGTCTTGATTGGGCACTGTTGCGCTACGGTTCGACGGGTTTCCAAGCCCGATCGCTGAATGGTCAGCGACGTCCAGAGACTATCCCGTCAAACAAAAGCGCAACAAGGTGCCAAAGTGCCCAAATAGAAGATTCAGAGTTTGCCTACAAGGTCCTACGGCGTCATCCGATAAAGCGAGACCTTAAGTAAACAAAACCAAACCCCAGACACGAAAAAGCCGCGCATTGCGCGGCTTTCATGTTTGGTGGGCCCACACGGACTTGAACCGTGGACCAAAGGATTATGAGTCCTCTGCTCTAACCAACTGAGCTATAGGCCCTCAGTAGGTCGCGGATTATAGCGACGGTTTCGCGGCTGTGCTATCCGAAAAATCCAATACGGTCGTACGAAGAAACGTCGCGGCAAATTCGTCGGGGGGTAGGGGCAGGCTGACGATGTAGCCCTGGATTTGTTCACAGCCTTCGGTGGCGAGGAATTGCTGTTGCGCCTGGGTCTCGACGCCTTCGGCAATCACGGTGAATTGCATGCTGCGCCCGAGGGCGATGATGGCGCGAACGATCGCTGCATCGTGGGGATCGTCCGGCAGGCCGCGGACGAAGGATTGGTCGATCTTGAGGATGTCCAGCGGCAGGCGTTTGAGGTAGCTCAATGACGAGTAGCCCGTGCCGAAGTCGTCGATGGCCAGTTGCACGCCCAGCTGCTTGAGTTGGTGCAACACGGCCAGCGCTTCTTCTGCCTGGCTCATGATGAAGTTTTCGGTGATCTCCAATTGCAGTAAATCGGGTTCGAGGCGGTAGTCCTTGAGCAGTTGTTCGATGCGCCCGAGCAGGTTCGGCTGGCGCAGTTGTGCGCCGGCGAGGTTGACCGACAGGGGGCCAAGGCCTTCGTAGGATTTGTTCCACTCGTGCATTTGCCGGCAGGCGGTTTCCAGCACCCAGTCGCCGATCTGCAGGATCATGCCGTTTTCTTCGGCCAGGGAGATGAAGTGCTCCGGTGGCACGTCGCCAAAGGTCGGGTGGCGCCAGCGGATCAAGGCTTCGGCGCCTACCAGGCGGTAGTCGTCGAGGCTGATCTTTGGCTGGTAGTAGAGGTGCAGTTCGTTGCGTTCGATGGCGCGGCGCAGTTCGTGTTCAAGGGCGACGCGTTCGCTGGCCTGGGCGGTGAGGTCGCGGGTGTAGCTTTCGACCCGGTTACGACCCTTGGCCTTGGAGCGATACATCGCCGCGTCAGCGTTCTTGATCAGTGTGGCCACGTCGCAGCCGTCCTGTGGATAAAGGCTGGTGCCGATGCTGGAGCTGATGAAGAACTCGTGCTCACCGGCCTGGAACGGCGCGGTAAAGCAATTGAGCAGCTTGGTGGCAATGTTGTCGGCATCGCTGGGTTGCTGCAGGCCGGGCAGCAGGATGATGAATTCGTCGCCGCCCAGGCGCGCCACGGTGTCGATATCGCGCAACTGTTCCTTGAGGCGAACCGCAATGCCCTTGAGCAGCAGGTCGCCGACCGGGTGGCCGAGGCTGTCGTTGATGTGTTTGAAACGGTCGAGGTCGAGGAACAGCACGGCGCCTTGGCCGCCATTTTCTTTCTGGGTATTGAGCGCGGTCAGCAGGCGGCTTTCGAATAGCGTACGGTTGGGCAGGCCGGTCAGCGGGTCGTGGTGGGCCTGGTAGTCGAGCTTGGCCTGGGCGTGCTTGAGGCTGGAAATATCGGCGAACACCGCCACGAAGTGCGTGATGAATTTGTCGCGGTTGCGCACGGCGCTGATGGTCAGCCAGCTCGGGTAGAGCTCACCGTTTTTGCGCCGGTTGGAAATCTCCCCTTGCCAGTGACCTTCGGCGGTCAATTGGTGCCACATTGCGGCGTAGAACGCGCTGTCATGCAGGCCCGAGGCAAGCAGGCGCGGGGTGTGACCCAGCGCTTCGCTTTCGCTGTAACCGGTGATCTCGGTGAACGCCCGGTTGACCGCGCTGATGTGCTGTTGGGTGTCAGTGATCAACACGCCTTCGGCGGTGCTCTCGAATACGGTAGCGGCCTGTTGCAATTTTTCCTGCATCAGGTGGCGCTCGGTGATGTCGCGAGCGATGGTCAACATGCAGTCCTCGTCACCGATCGGCAACGGACGGCTGGACACCTCACAGAGGCGGATCTGCCCGTCGCTGCGGCGGATATGGCAACTGAAGTCGCGGACGAAACCGTCGCGGTGCAACAGGTCGAGCATCTGCTTGCGTTCGTTGAGGTTGACCCAGATCCCGAGATCGAGGGCCGAGCGATCGACCGACATCGCGCTGTTGAACCCGGTAATGCGGCTGAAACCTTCGTTGACCTCAATCAGCAGGCCGTCGCTCTGGCGCGACAGCAACAAACCGTCCGGAGAGGCGTGGAACGCCTTGGCGAATTTCTCTTCGGACGTTTGCAGTTGCTGTTGGGTTTCCTTGAGTTGGGTGATGTCGCGCACGACCACCACCAGCGCCGGGGTTGTATCGAGGTCGAACGGTTCGGCGGAGATCAGGCCGGTAAACACCTGGCCATTGCTGCGGCGAAACGGCATTTCCAGGTTGCGGATGCTGCCGGCCTGCAAGCGTTGCAGCAAACCCGGGCCCACGCCGGGAATGCCCCAGATCTTGAGATTGGTGGCGGTCTGGCCGATGACGTCTTCGGCACGCAAGCCGATCTGCTCCTCGAAGGCTTCGTTGACTTCCAGCAGGCAGCCATCGGACAGTCGCGCGATGACCAGGATGTCCGGGCATTGCTGGAACACCGAGGCAAACTTTTGCTCCGACAGCCGCAGCGCTTCTTCGGTGCGCTTGGCCTCGCTGATGTCGATCATCAGCCCGCGCATCACCGGCTCATGCCCGTGTTCAATCAAACTGACAATGTCACGCACCCACAGGCAGCGCCCATCCGCCGTGATCACTCGGTAATCGAGGCTGTGATCGCGCCCGGCCAAGACTTCGTGGTCACAAAAGCTTTGTGCGCGGATGAGGTCGGCGGGGTGAATGATGTTGCGCCAGAAGCCCGGGATCAGCCAATGGGACAAGGGATAGCCCAGCAGGTCTTCGGCGTGGGGCGACACATAGCTGTAGGTGAAGTCGCTCATCCGCGCTTCCCAGGCGATGGCCGACAAACTCTCCACCAAGCCGCGATAGTGATATTCGCTGCTGCGCAGTTCCTGTTCCAGGTCGACCCGTCGGGCAATTTCCGAACTCAGTCTGCGGTTGATCCGGATCACCACGGCCAGTACGGTGATCAGTAGCAATAAGCCCGGCAGGCCATAGAGCAGCAGGTCGGACCAGAACGTGCGGTGGTCGAGAACGTTGCCAACCCATTGCTCCTGGATGCTGTTGATTTCGGCGGGGGTCATGTCGGCCAGGACTTTGTCGAGAATGCCGACCAGCACTTTGTTATTCCGCGGTACGCCCATGGCCAGTTGGTAACGATAGGGTGTCTCGCCACTGACGTAGAGCCCGTCGAGCTTCAGTTGCCGCAGGCTCCAGACGCTGGAGGCAAGGTCGCCCACGACGGCGTCCACTTCATCGGTGGCCAGTGCCTGCAGGGCCGAGCTGACATTGGGCATGGCCACCAGGTTCAGGTCGGGATGGTGAGTGCGCAACAGTTCGTGGGGCGCATAGTTTTCCACCACGGCGATTTTCAGGCCGTACAGGTCGTCGAGTTTGCGTGGCTGGGCACCGCCGACGTGGGCCAGGATTACAATCGGAAAGTCCAGGTAGGGGCGGGTAAATGACAGAAAAGCCTGGCGTTCCGGGGTCGACATGATGCCTGGCAACAGATCGAGGTGACCTTGCTTGGCCTGCTCCAGCACAGCGGTCCAGCTGACCGGTTCGATAGGCGTCAGTTTGACGGCCAAGCGCTGGCGGATCACGTTGATATAGTCCGCCGCAAGGCCCTGATAGCGCCCCTCATCGTCGCGAAACTCAAAGGGCGGCCAGGACGCATCGACACCCAGGCGCAAGTCCGGGTGGTCCGCAAGCCAGCTGCGTTCTTCGTCGGTAAGAGTCAGCGCGCCAGCCGTTGCGGTCCAGGTCATCAGCGACAGTAAAAAAAGCACGGTCGACAGTCTGGGCATAACGGTCTCGTTATGGCTCGGGGAATGTTTCGAGTGTAGACGGGCTACGGAGGGGAGGGGGGAGGTGCGGCGATATTAATCTGCCATAAAACAAAACCCCCGGCCTGGGCCGGGGGTTTTGTGATCACTCGTCGAGGAAGGAGCGCAGATGCTCGCTTCTCGTCGGGTGGCGCAACTTGCGCAGCGCCTTGGCTTCGATCTGACGAATCCGTTCACGGGTCACGTCGAACTGCTTACCAACCTCCTCGAGGGTGTGGTCGGTATTCATGTCGATACCGAAGCGCATGCGCAGTACCTTGGCTTCACGGGCAGTGAGGCCGGACAGCACTTCGCGAGTCGCTTCTTTAAGGCTCTCAACGGTAGCAACATCGATTGGCGACTGCATGGTCGAGTCTTCGATGAAGTCACCCAGATGGGAGTCTTCGTCATCACCGATCGGGGTTTCCATGGAGATCGGCTCTTTCGCGATCTTCAATACCTTGCGGATCTTGTCCTCAGGCATTTCCATGCGTTCGCCCAGCTCTTCCGGGGTCGGTTCGCGACCCATTTCCTGCAACATCTGCCGGGAAATACGGTTGAGCTTGTTGATCGTCTCGATCATGTGCACCGGAATACGGATGGTGCGGGCCTGGTCGGCGATCGAGCGAGTGATCGCCTGACGGATCCACCAGGTGGCATAAGTCGAGAATTTGTAGCCGCGGCGGTATTCGAACTTGTCTACCGCTTTCATCAAACCAATGTTGCCTTCCTGGATCAGGTCGAGGAATTGCAAGCCACGGTTGGTGTACTTCTTGGCGATGGAGATCACCAGACGCAAGTTCGCTTCAACCATCTCTTTCTTCGCGCGACGGGCCTTGGCCTCGCCGATCGACATGCGACGGTTGATGTCCTTGATCTCGGCGATGGTCAGACCGGTTTCGGTCTCCAGCGCGGTCAGCTTCTGCTGGCAACGAATGATGTCCGGCTGCAGGCGACCAATGGCTTCAGCGTATTTGCTTTTGCCTTTGGCCAGTGCGTCGGTCCAGCTTTCGTCGACTTCGTTGCCCGGGAACTGGCGCAGGAAATCGGCACGTGGCATGCGAGCATCACGTACGCAGAGCTGCATGATTGCACGCTCTTGCTGACGCAGACGATCCAGGGCACTGCGAACACGCTCGACCAGGCCTTCGAATTGCTTCGGCACCAGTTTGATCGGCATGAACAGCTCGGCCAGCGCCAACAGTTCGGCGATCGCCGCCTTGTTGTTGCGACCGTGCTTTTTCAGGGCCTTGCGGGTGATTTCCATCTGATCGGCAACCGCGCCAAAACGCTGTGCGGCGATGACCGGATCCGGACCGCTTTCGGCTTCTTCTTCGTCGTCCGAAGATTCAGCTTCATCGTCGTCGGTATCGTCGTCCGCTTTCACGGCTTTCGGATCGATCGGCGGCGGCACTTCGGCGGCAGGCGGCGCAATGCCGTCGTCCGGGTCGATGTAACCGCTCAGGACGTCAGACAGGCGACCACCTTCGGAGGTGACGCGGGTGTACTCGGAGAGGATATGGTCAACCGTGCCAGGGAAGTGCGCGATTGCGCTCATCACTTCACGGATGCCCTCTTCAATACGCTTGGCGATTTCAATTTCGCCTTCACGAGTGAGGAGCTCTACCGTACCCATTTCGCGCATGTACATGCGCACCGGGTCGGTAGTGCGACCAATGTCGGTCTCGACCGCTGCCAACGCAGCAGCTGCCTCTTCGGCCGCGGCTTCGTCGGTATCGGCGTCGGCCAGCATAAGGGAATCCTTATCTGGCGCAACCTCGAATACGTTGATCCCCATGTCGTTGATCATGCGGATGATGTCTTCCACCTGTTCCGGATCTGAAATATCCTCCGGCAGGTGGTCGTTGACCTCCGCGTAAGTCAGGTAGCCCTGCTCACGACCCAGTGTGATCAACTCTTTGATACGAGACTGCTGTTGCGCTTTTCCGGACATAACACCCTATCCACTGAAGGTCTTGGCGGGCAAAAAACAAGCCGAGGATTATACCTGAGCTATGACCTCACGCGCCAGTTGAGGTCGGGTTTGGTACAGCCATATTGCGTTTTAATAGGTCGCGCATCTGATTTGCGATCTGATTTGCTTCCTCGGCAGTCAATCCTGGCTGCTTCGCTTTCCTGATGAGTTCTTCCAGGCTATCGGTGTGCTGACCCGCTGATAACCTAGTAATGGTGTCTAAAAACTGTTGTTCAAGGTTGTCGCCCTGAATCAGCCATTCCTTTTCTGCCAGGGCCTTGAGCAAGCGTCCCTGTTCGGTGCCGTGCCAGCGGGCCATGAGCTGAATTGAGTTTAGCTTAGGATTTTTTTGCACCGCCTCGATGAGGGCTACCAGCAACTGTGCGTAGGTGTTGCTCTCATTGGCGAAATGGTTGGCGGTTTCTACCTTGCCAGCCAGCTGCGGATGATGAATCAGCGTGCGTAGCGCAATCAGCGTAGGTGCTTCGACCGCAATCGGTTTGCGCGGCGGTTGATCGCGATCGCCGCCTCGTTTGCCGTTCTTGTCCCACGGTTTTTTGTCCCATTTCTTGCCGCCCGCGCCGGGTTTCTTAGGCGTCCATTCCTGTTGCGGCACATACATTTCTTGCGATTGCGGCTGATGATAGTCGCTGAAATCGGGCATTGCGTCGTAATCGAAGCCGGGGTCGTATGCCGGTGGCGCTTCCTGTGGGGCGCTTTGAGCCAGCTGACTTACCGCTTCGCCGCTTAGGCCGGTGATTTCGCTCAGGCGCTGACGCATCAGGATGCGCAGGTTGGCGCCAGGCACTTTGTCGATCAGCGGCGCCGCGAGGGTGGCCATGTGGGCCTTGCCTTCGAGCGAGCGCGGGTCCGATTCTTCAGTCAGTTGCTGGAAGAAATAGTCGGCCAGTGGTTGTGCGTGCTGGTTGATGCGTGCGCGGAAGGCATCGGTGCCTTCGGAGCGGATCAGGGTGTCCGGGTCTTCGCCTTCGGGCAGGAACAGAAAGCGCGCGCGGCGGCCGTCCTGCAGGCTCGACAAGGTAGCTTCCAGTGCACGCCAGGCGGCATTACGGCCGGCCTGGTCACCGTCGAAGCAAAACAGCACGTTGGGCACGACGCGAAACAGTCGCTTCATATGCTCTTCGCTGGTGGCGGTACCCAGCGTTGCGACGGCATTGCGCAAGCCTTGCTGGGCCAGGGCAATGACGTCCATGTAGCCTTCGACGACGATGATTTCGTCGAGGTTGCGGTTGTTCTTGCGCGCCTCATACAGGCCGTAGAGTTCCTGGCCTTTATGGAACACCGGGGTTTCCGGGGAGTTCAGGTATTTCGGCTTGTCATCGCCCAGGACCCGGCCACCAAAAGCAATGATGCGCCCGCGGCTGTCGCGGATCGGGAACATCACGCGATCGCGGAAGCGATCGTAGCGCTTGCCGGTTTCGGCGTTCTCGATCAGCAGGCCGGCGTCGATCATGACTTTTTGTTGCAGGGTATCGCTGCTCAGATGCTTGAACAGGTTGTCCCAGCCTGGCGGAGCAAAGCCCAGACCAAAATCACGGGCGATTTCGCCGGTCAGGCCGCGGCCTTTCAAATAATCCACGGCAGCTTTGCGCGATGGATGGCTTTTCAGGGCCTGGCGATAGAAATCGGCGGCAGCGGTGAGCAGCGCATACAGCGGCGAATCGGTCGGTTGCCGCGGCTTGTGCGGGCGGCCGCTTTCTTCGCGGGGGATTTCCATGCCGGCGGCTTTGGCCAGTTCTTCGACGGCCTGGACGAAATCCAGGTTGTCGTGGTCCATGATGAAGCCGAGGGCATTACCGCCAGCGCCGCAGCCGAAGCAGTAATAGAACTGCTTGTCGGGGCTGACGCTGAAGGACGGTGTTTTTTCTTTGTGAAACGGGCAGCAGGCGGTGTGGTTCTTGCCGGCTTTTTTCAGTTGCAGGCGCGAGCTGACCACATCGACGATGTCGGTGCGGTTCAGAAGGTCGTCAATGAAGCTCTGGGGAATTAGCCCGGCCATGGCGTTCTCGTCATCTGCGCTTAAAGGTGCCCGAAACGAAGGGCGGCCAAACGCGGGTCATTGTTTGAGGCGCGCAGGGTATGCGGCTCGACCAGTGTCGTCTGCGTAATCGCTATCGGGAAGTGTATCTGCCGAAAATCCACTGACGTTAATGCTCATCAGTCATCGACTAGTTGAAAGTGTTGCGCTGAATCCGGCTGCGACCCGTAACAGGTCTCGGATAGCTCATCATTTGGCATGCGTGTGATGCCTTGGGCTGATCGTCGTGAGAGGAATCAGTGAGTGTGCTCGTCAGTAGCCTTGAAAGGCTCGTCAGAAAAGACGTGCACCGCTGGCAAAAGAGCCAGGTCTGACGTGATGAAGCAGATTTGTCTCGGTCGCATCTGCGGCTTCGACGGTGAAGCATCAAGCGTTTTACGCAAATGCCATTAGCCCGGCTGAGGGCCGGGCTTGGCAGAAGCTTGCTACGATCGTCTGTGTATTAGTACAGACGAACGGCGCGGCGCTGTTCGCGCTGAACTTTCTTGGCGTGACGCTTAACAGCGGCTGCTGCTTTGCGCTTACGCTCAGAAGTTGGCTTCTCGTAAAATTCGCGGCTACGAACTTCAGCCAGTACACCGGCTTTTTCGCAGGAGCGCTTGAAACGACGCAGAGCTACGTCGAAGGGTTCGTTCTCTTTTACTTTGACGGCTGGCATCCAGAGCTACCTTCATTCATTACCGGGGTCAACATCCTCGCGGCAAAAGAGCACTTGAAGACGTCGGTTTTTAAGGGTTGCGGATGTTAACCCCTCATCGCTCGGAATGCAAAGCCTCTGATCGAAAACCGCTGGTCGGGGCATCACGCGGCGACTATTATGCGCGCCTTCGAATTCAGCCTAAACAAGGCGCAAACCCATGCTAGTACTGGGATTAGAAACCTCCTGCGACGAAACCGGTGTCGCATTATATGACAGTGAACGCGGCCTGCTGGCCGACGCGCTGTTCAGTCAGATCGACCTGCACCGCGCCTATGGCGGCGTGGTGCCGGAGCTGGCTTCGCGTGACCACGTCAAACGCATGCTGCCCTTGATTCGTCAGGTGTTGGCCGAAGCCGACTGCGTGCCGACCGAGATCGACGCCATCGCTTATACCGCGGGTCCTGGCCTGGTCGGGGCATTGCTGGTGGGTGCTTCCTGTGCACAGGCGCTGGCCTTTGCCTGGGGCATTCCGGCGCTGGGCGTGCACCACATGGAAGGCCATTTGCTGGCGCCGATGCTGGAGTCGCAGCCGCCGGAATTTCCGTTCGTCGCTTTGTTGGTGTCCGGTGGGCATACGCAGCTGGTTCAGGTCGACGGAATCGGTCAGTACACGCTGTTGGGCGAGACACTGGACGACGCCGCAGGTGAAGCCTTCGACAAAACCGCGAAGATGATGGGCCTGAATTATCCGGGCGGACCGGAAATTGCTCGCCTGGCAGAGCAGGGCGTTGCAGGACGTTTCCTCTTCCCGCGTCCGATGTGCGACCGCCCGGGCCTGGATTTCAGCTTCAGTGGCTTGAAAACCTTCGCGTTGAACACCTGGCAGCAATGCGTCAGCGCCGGGGACGACGGCGAGCAAGCCCGTTGCGACATCGCGCTGGCGTTCCAGCAGGCCGTGGTGGAGACTTTGACCATCAAGTGCAAGCGGGCTTTGAAAGCAGCGGGCATGAAGCGTCTGGTGATCGCAGGGGGCGTCAGTGCCAACAAGGCTCTACGCGCTTCTTTGGAAAAAATGCTCGGGGACATGAAGGGTGATGTGTTTTACGCCCGTCCTGAGTTCTGCACCGATAATGGCGCAATGATCGCGTTTGCCGGGTGCCAGCGCTTGCAGGCGGGTCAGCAGGAAAGCCTGGCCATCAGCGTGCAGGCTCGTTGGCCCCTGGAGCAGTTGACGGCGTTGTGATGAGTGGCGTTCATCTACGGCCACTAAAAATGCCGTTCGCGCCCCGCAAACAGGTCGCGTAGATTGCCGCGATGGCGCCAGACGATCAGCCCCGTGAGCGCGCTCATGGGCAGCAATGCAGCCGGTTCCTGCCAGGCCAGTAGCGGCAGGGTCAGTGGAGTAGCGATCAGGGCAGCCAGTGAACTGGTACGGGTCAGGTAGAACGTCAGCAGCCAGGCGCAGACTGCCAGCAGCGCGGCGGGAGGATACAGGCCCAGCAACATTCCGGCAGCGGTGGCGACGCCCTTGCCACCGCGAAAACGGAAGTACAGCGGGAACAGATGACCGATGACGGCGCAGACGCCGATCCAGGCCTGATCCTGCAGCGAAAGACCCGCAACACCGGCGATCAGCACAGGCAACAGGCCTTTGAACAAGTCGCCGAGCAAGGTCAGGATGGCGAGTTTTTTGCCAGCCAGACGCAACATGTTGGTAGCGCCGGCATTGCCGGAGCCACTCATTCGCGGATCGGGGTTACCGGTCAGGCGGCTGAGCAAAATGGCGAAGGACAGAGAGCCGAGCAGGTAGGCGAGGATCGCCAATAACCAAAACATGCTAACTATTCCGGGCGAGGACGCCCTGATTCTAACGGCGCATTGCGCCCTTGTCGTGTAGCGGAGAAAAGTGCTTGGACAGAGTGTTTATCGAGGGCCTGGAAGTCGATACCGTCATTGGTGCCTACGACTGGGAGCGGGGCATCCGGCAGTGCTTGCGTCTGGATTTGAGCTTCGCCTGGGACAATCGCCCTGCCGCCGCCGGTGATGACCTGACCCTGGCGCTCGATTACGCGAGCGTTTCGTCGCGCATTCAGGCGTTTGCCGAGCAGGCACAGTTCCAGTTGGTTGAAACGTTCGCCGAGCGTTTGGTTGAAGTGCTGATGAGCGAATTCAAGATCACCTGGATGCGCCTCAAGCTAACCAAGCCTGGTGCCGTTCCTGCCGCTACCGGTGGCGTGGGTGTGGAGATCGAGCGCGGATGTCGCTAACCCAGGTGTATCTCGGGCTCGGTAGCAATATCGAGCGCGAAGCCCATTTGCAGGCCGGCCTGGACGCCTTGGCCGGTTTTCTGGTGGATATTCGTTGCTCGGCGGTTTTCGAAAGTCAGCCGGTGGGGATCAAGAGCGGACCGTTCTTCAATTTTGTGGTCTCGGCGTATACCGATCTGCCGCTGATGGAGCTGGATCGCCGCTTGAAGTTTATTGAGGCGGATAATGGTCGTTACGCACCTGATCGCCGAGGATTGCCGCTGGATATCGATGTTTTGTTGTTCGGTGATTTGGTGGGCAATTTCGATGGCTTGATCTTGCCGCGGGCAGAAATACTGAAAAATGCTTTTGTATTGTGGCCGTTATCGTTGATTGCGCCGGATCGGGTGCATCCGGGTGTAGGCAAAAGCTTTGCGACGCTGTGGGATGAGGCGCAGATTGATCAGGTGTTGGCGCCAGTGGCTTTTGAGTGGCGCGGCATTCAACTGACACCTTCAGATTTGTTGTGACATTGATGAAGCCATCGCGGGCAAGCCCGCTCCCACAGGTACGATGCAATGCCTGTGGGAGCGGGCGCGTCGGTCAGGCCGACGCCGTCTCTTTGTAGGTTTTCAACGCCTTGAGCCGCTCACGCTTGATCGCCTCACCCAACTCCGGCCCCTTGAATCCCTTCTCCAACAACGGCTGAACCGCCACGCCGCGAGCCGCTTTTGCCGCGCCGCGCAGGTAATCCGCCTGTGGATAACTTCTCTCTTCCAGTCCTTTGCGTCCACGGGCATCCATCTCGCAGGCCGAGATGAACTCCTCAAATCGCTGCGGCCGACGGTAAACGTCGAAGCTCTGCAACAGCTCCAGCAAGGTCGACGGTTTCAGCTCCAGGGCACGATGTCCATGGGTGTGATACTCGCCCACCAGCACCGCCAGTTCCTGACAATCCCTCGGTGCCTTGAACCGTTCATTGACCGCTTTGATCAGCTTCAGCCCCTTGAACTCGTGGGCAATGTGTCGTGGCCATTCATCTTCCGGCGTCAGCCCTTTGCCCAGGTCATGCAGCAGGCAGGCCCAGCGGACGGTCAGCGGTTGTTTGTGCTTCGCGGCTTGTTCAAGCACGCTCAGGGTATGCTCGCCCGTATCGATTTCCGGGTGATGGGCCTCCGGTTGCGGTACGCCGAACAGAGCGTCGACTTCCGGCATCAGCTCCTTGAGCGCGCCGCATGCTCGCAGTACTTCAATAAATACCTGAGGCTGATCTTCCATCAGTGCGCGGGAAATCTCTTTCCAGCTGCGTTCCGCCGTCAGTGCTTGCAGTTCACCTGATTCGCTGAGCTGGCGCATAAGCTCAAGCGTTTCGGGGGCAACGGTAAAGCCGAGCCCGGCATAACGCGCGGCGAACCGGGCAACGCGCAGAACCCTGAGCGGATCTTCGGCAAATGCGGGGGATACGTGGCGAAGAATGCGCGCTTCGAGATCGCGCTGGCCATGGTAGGGGTCGGTCAGGTTCTGCTGGTCGTCCTCGGCGATGGCATTGATCGTCAGGTCGCGACGGATCAGGTCTTCTTCGAGGGTGACTTCAGGGCTGGCGTGGAACGTGAACCCGCCGTAACCGCGGCCACTTTTGCGTTCGGTCCGGGCGAGGGCGTATTCCTCACCGGTTTTGGGATGGAGAAACACCGGGAAATCCGCACCGACGGGACGAAAGCCCTTGGCGAGCATCTGTTCGGTCGTGGCGCCGACCACCACGCGGTCGATGTCTGTGACAGGAATGCCCAGCAGGCGATCGCGTACTGCACCGCCGACTTTATAGATCCGCATAAAAAACCTCCGTTAGCTCGACAGGATAACCGTTGCGTCGGGCTTTCGGAGGCCGAAACAGAATCAAAGATGAATGACGGCCAGGTCCAGTCGGCCGTAATCAGCTTCGCTGTGCTCGCTTCTGGGTGGAACATGATGGGTTTTCATCACCTGGTCCCCTTGCAGGGTTTCCAGATGAATGTCGAAGCCCCAGAGCCGGTGCAGGTGTTTGAGCACTTCCTCGGTGGACTCTCCCAGCGGCTTGCGGTCGTGTTGCTGGTGGCGCAGGGTCAGCGAGCGGTCGCCGCGGCGGTCGATGCTGTAGATCTGCACGTTGGGTTCGCGATTGCCCAGGTTGTACTGGGCGGCGAGGGTTTCACGGATGGTGCGATAGCCGCCCTCGTCATGTATCGCCGGGACCAGCAAGTCGTCCTTTTGGTCGTCATCGAGAATGCTGAACAGCTTCAGATCACGAATCACCTTGGGTGAAAGGTACTGCAGGATGAAGCTCTCATCCTTGAAGCTGCTCATGGCGAACTTGATGGCTGCCAGCCAGTCGGTGCCGGCAATGTCCGGGAACCAGCGGTAATCCTCTTCGGTAGGTTCTTCGCACATGCGACGGATGTCGCGGTACATGGCGAAGCCCAAGGCGTAGGGGTTGATGCCGCTGTAGTAAGGGCTGTCGTAGCCAGGCTGGAACACCACGCTGGTGTGGGACGTCAGGAACTCCATCATGAAGCCGTCGGTGACCAGGCCTTCGTCGTACAGGTCGTTCATCAGGGTGTAGTGCCAGAATGTGGCCCATCCCTCGTTCATCACCTGGGTCTGGCGCTGTGGATAAAAATACTGGGCAATCTTGCGCACGATGCGCACGATTTCCCGCTGCCAGGGTTCCAGCAGCGGCGCGTGTTTCTCGATGAAGTACAGGATGTTTTCCTGCGGCTCGGCGGGGAAGCGTGCGTTGTCCTTGTCGCTGTACTTGTCCGCGCCTTTGGGAATGGTCCGCCACAGATCGTTGATCTGTTTCTGCAGGTGTTCCTCTCGGTCCTTTTGCCGGCGACGCTCTTCTTCAGCGGAAATCGGATAAGGGCGTTTGTAGCGGTCGACGCCGTAGTTCATCAGGGCGTGGCAGGAGTCGAGCAGGTCCTCCACCGCGTCGATGCCATGGCGTTCTTCGCACTGCATGATGTACTGCTTGGCGAACACCAGGTAATCGATGATCGAACTGGCGTCAGTCCAGGTACGGAACAGGTAGTTGCCTTTGAAAAAACTGTTATGCCCGTAGCAGGCGTGTGCCACGACCAAGGCCTGCATGCAGATGGTGTTTTCTTCCATCAGGTAAGCGATGCATGGGTCGGAGTTGATCACGATTTCGTAGGCCAGACCCATCTGGCCTCGTGAGTAGGACTTTTCGGTGCTGAGGAAGTGTTTGCCGTAGGACCAGTGGTGATAACCCAGCGGCATACCGACGGAGGCGTAGGCATCCATCATCTGTTCGGCGGTGATCACTTCGATCTGGTTAGGGTAGGTGTCAAGGGCGTACCCCGCCGCGATACGGCTGATTTCCTTGTCATACGCCTGGATCAGCTCGAACGTCCATTCGGAGCCGGTGGAAATGGGTTGGCGCTTCTGCTCTTTGGCGGTCATGTCACTAACCTGCGCTGGAAGAGTTCACGGAAGACCGGATAGATATCCCCGGCCGAGACCAGTTGTTGCTGGGCAAAAGTGTCAGAAAAGGCTTCGGCGATGCGCTCGTACTCGTACCACAGGGCCTGATGTTCGCGTGGGGTAATCTCAACGTAAGTGTAGTACTGCACGAACGGCATGATCTGGTTGATCAGAATGTCGCGGCAGATCGGCGAGTCGTCGTTCCAGTTGTCGCCGTCGGAAGCCTGGGCGGCGTAAATGTTCCATTCGTTGCTCGGATAGCGCTCGGCCATGATCTCCTGCATCAGTTTCAGGGCGCTGGAGACGATGGTGCCGCCGGTTTCGCGGGAGTAGAAAAACTCTTCCTCATCCACTTCGCGGGCACTGGTGTGGTGGCGAATGAACACGACGTCGATCTTGTCGTAGTTACGCTTGAGAAACAGGTACAGCAGGATAAAGAAGCGCTTGGCGATGTCCTTGGTCGCCTGGGTCATCGAGCCGGACACGTCCATCAGGCAGAACATCACAGCCTTGGAGCTGGGATTGGGTTGCTTGATGAGCAGGTTGTACTTGAGGTCAAAGGTGTCGAGGAACGGCACGCGATGGATACGTGCGCTGAGTTTTTCGATTTCCGCTTCGAGTTCCTGGATATCGCCGAAGTTATCCGGTTCTTCCTGCTTCAATCGCAGGAGTTCTTCCTTGGCTTCGCGCAGTTTTGCGCGGCTGCTGCCGGACAGGGCGATACGTCGCGCATGGGCCGAGCGCAGGGTGCGGATGATGTTGATCCGCGACGGGTTGCCCTCGTTGCTGATCCCGGCACGTACGGTCTTGAAGGTGTCGGTGCCGGTCAGGTTGCGTTTGACCAGGTTGGGCAGCTCCAGATCCTCGAACATGAATTCGAGGAACTCCTCCTGGGTGATCTGGAAGACGAATTCGTCCATCCCTTCACCCGAGTTGCCGGCCTTACCGGGGCCTCGACCGCCGCCGCCTCCCGGTGGACGCGCAATGTGCTCGCCGCTGGTGAATTCCTTGTTGCCGGGGTGCACGACTGTTTGTTTGCCACCGCGACCATGGTGAAGCACCGGCTCGTCGATATCGCGACCGGGAATGCTGATTTGCTCGCCGTGCTCCATATCGGTAATGGAGCGCCGACTGACCGCCTCTTCGACAGCCTTTTTGATGTGATCACGGTAACGCCGCAGAAACCGCTGACGGTTCACCGTGCTCTTGTTCTTGCCATTGAGACGTCGGTCGATCACATAGCTCATGACTGCTCCTTAGAAGCTGTCCTGAAAGGGGCGAGCGCTCAAGCAGCAGCCAACCGGGTGCCAAGGGAAGTAAACGCTCCCCCAAGCGCCGAAGATACTGCCTGAATCTCGCTACCGACTTTCGAACACCTTCCAGAGGCCTGTGTAGCAGAAAAAGCGCACACAGGTCTCTGGCTGACGACAACCGGTCTGACCGGCAGCGGGTTATTGTGATTTTCTGACCCGCAGATACCACTCGGACAGCAGTCGTACCTGTTTGTCGGTGTAACCCCGCTCGACCATCCGTGTGACGAAGTCGTTGTGCTTCTGCTGGTCTTCTTTGCTGGCCTTGGCATTGAAGCTGATGACCGGCAGCAGGTCCTCGGTGTTGGAGAACATTTTCTTCTCGATGACCACTCGCAGTTTTTCGTAGCTGAGCCAGGTTGGGTTCTTGCCGTTGTTGTTGGCCCGGGCACGCAGTACGAAGTTGACGATTTCGTTGCGGAAATCCTTCGGATTGCTGATGCCGGCCGGTTTTTCGATTTTTTCCAGCTCTTCGTTCAATGCCACGCGGTTGAGAATTTCGCCGGTTTCCGGATCGCGGTATTCCTGGTCCTGAATCCAGAAGTCGGCGTACAGCACGTAGCGGTCGAAGATGTTCTGGCCGTACTCGCTGTAAGACTCGAGGTACGCGGTCTGGATCTCCTTGCCGATGAATTCGATATAACGCGGTGCCAGGTATTCCTTGAGGAAGCGCAGATAGCGTTCGCGGGTCTCGGCCTGGAACTGTTCCTGCTCGATCTGTTGTTCCAGCACGTAGAGCAGATGCACCGGGTTGGCGGCGATTTCGTGCGGATCGAAGTTGAAGACCTTGGACAGGATCTTGAACGCGAAACGGGTCGACAGACCATTCATGCCCTCGTCGACGCCCGCGTTGTCGCGGTATTCCTGGATCGACTTGGCTTTCGGATCGGTGTCCTTGAGGTTTTCGCCGTCATACACCCGCATCTTCGAGTAGATGTTGGAGTTTTCCGGCTCCTTCAGGCGTGAAAGAACAGTGAACTGGGCCAGCATCTTCAAGGTGTCGGGCGCGCAATGGGCCTTGGCCAGCGAGCTGTTGAACAGCAGCTTGTCGTAGATCTTCACTTCGTCGCTGACCCGCAGGCAGTATGGCACTTTGACGATGTAGATCCGGTCGATGAAGGCTTCGTTGTTCTTGTTGTTGCGGAAGGTGTGCCATTCCGATTCGTTGGAGTGAGCGAGCAGGATCCCGGTGAACGGAATCGCGCCAAGACCTTCGGTACTGTTGTAGTTACCTTCCTGCGTGGCGGTCAGCAGTGGGTGAAGCACCTTGATCGGCGCCTTGAACATTTCGACGAATTCCATCAGGCCCTGGTTGGCCCGGCACAGTGCGCCCGAGTAGCTGTAGGCGTCGGCGTCGTTCTGCGGGAATTCTTCCAGTTTGCGGATATCGACCTTGCCCACCAGTGCCGAGATGTCCTGGTTGTTTTCATCGCCCGGCTCGGTTTTGGCCACGGCGATCTGGTTGAGGATCGACGGGTACAGTTTCACCACGCGGAACTGGCTGATGTCGCCGCCGAATTCCGCCAGGCGTTTAGTCGCCCATGGCGACATGATGGTGTTGAGGTAGCGCCGAGGAATCCCGAAGTCCTCTTCGAGGATGGCCCCATCTTCAGTGGAGTTGAACAGCCCCAGCGGCGATTCGAAAACCGGCGAGCCCTTGATGGCGTAGAAGGGCACTTTTTCAATCAGTTGCTTGAGCTTCTCGGCCAGGGACGATTTACCGCCGCCAACAGGGCCGAGGAGGTAGAGGATTTGTTTTTTCTCTTCCAGGCCTTGGGCGGCATGGCGGAAATACGACACGATCTGGTCGATGCATTCTTCCATCCCGTGGAAGTCTTCAAAGGCCGGATAGCGGCGGATCACCTTGTTGGAGAAGATTCGCGACAGCCTCGAGTTGGTCGAGGTGTCGAGCAGCTCCGGTTCACCGATAGCCAGGAGCAGACGCTCGGCGGCGGAAACGTAGGCGCTACGGTCCTTTTTGCACAGCTCAAGATACTCTTGCAGCGAGAGTTCTTCCTGGCGTGTGGACTCGAAACGTTGTTGGAAGTGGCTAAAGATACTCATGACGTCACCTCGCTCGATACGTGGAGCCGACGCCGGATCATTCAGTCGATGCTGGCAGCAACCGAACAGGCAGTCGCTGTTTACCCCCCAGAAACCTTTCGAAGCTGACGCCTCCGAAAGCTACTCCCGATGATCCGCGCGCCGGTGTACCGGCTCTCCCCTGTTTTGGATGGCCTGCGCTTAAGGATAGTTGGGAATTCAGGAGGTAAAGGCGAGATACGTAATTAGTTGTGGCAGACCGTTCGTCTGCCACCGCGCGAGCCCACGGCAGCCGCGGGCTTGCGTGTTACAAAAAAATTATTCGGAAGTGCCTTGCGCCGTTTCCGCAGGATAAGTCGTACGCCACAGCTCAAAACCGCCATCCATGCTGTAGACGTCGGAGAAGCCCTGACTGATGAGGTAGGCGGCAGCGCCCTGACTGGAATTTCCGTGGTAGCAGACCACCACCGTCGGCGCGTCAAGGTCGGCGCCCTGAATGAAGGCGTGCAGTGAGTGGTTGTCCAGATGCTTCGAGCCGCTGATGTGCAGCGCCGCAAAGGTTGCAGGATCACGGACATCGACCACCACCGCGCCTTGTTCACGCAGGGCTTGGGCCTGTTCCGGGGGAATACGTTTGAATTCGCTCATGGCGGGTTCCTGTAGCTCGGCTGTAAGCGCAGTCTAACGCGGGACGCTGACTGACGATGGTTCGGAAAGGGATGGGGCGACTGGTGGCGCAGCGAGATGGCCATGTTCGTCGCATTTGCAGGACAGGTGTTCGAGGCTGTCGACATTCATCAGTGTCAGGGCGCCGCCCCAGACACAGCCTGTGTCGAGGGCGAAGATGCCCGGGGCGTCGACGTTGCCCTCAAGCGCCGCCCAGTGGCCGAAAATGATCTTCAGGTCCCGGCTCTTGCGTTCCTTGTGCTGGAACCAGGGCTTGTAACCTGCCGGTGCTGAATCAAGGCCTTCCTTGCTCTTGAGGTCGAGTTTGCCTTCGGCCGTACAGAAGCGCATCCGCGTGAAATAGTTGGTGATCACCCGCAGGCGCGTCACGCCCTTGAGGTCGCTGTCCCATTTCGCCGGATCGTTGCCATACATGCCATCAAGGTACGGCAGCAACAGGTTGTCGTCCCGCAACGCGGTTTCGACTTCGGCTGCGTACTTCAGGGCCTTGCGCAGCGACCACTGCGGCGGGATGCCCGCGTGCACCAGTGCCACGTTTCGTTGTTCGTCGTAATGCATGAGCTTTTGCTGGCGCAACCAGTCCAGCAGCTCGGCGCAATCCGGCGCTTCGATGATCTCGCGAAGGGTATCGCCTTTTTTCAGGCGCTCGATGTTTTGCCCGGCGGCCAGCAGATGCAGGTCGTGATTGCCGAGTACGCACACCAGCGATTCACGGATGCTATAGAGGAAGCGCAACGTTTCGAGCGATTGCGGGCCACGGTTGACCAGGTCGCCAACCAGCCACAGGCGATCCTTGGCCGGATCGAACGCCACTTGCTTGAGCAGGCACTGCAGCGCTTCGAGGCAGCCTTGCAGGTCGCCGACGGCGTACGTTGCCATCAGTGCAACGACCCCGGCACGGCAAGGCGGAACGGCGCAATGATCGCATCGAAGTGTTTACCGTCGTCGGCAATCATCTGGTACGTACCCTGCATGGTGCCGACTTTGGTGGTCATGACCGTGCCACTGCTGTAGGTGTGGCTTTGGCCTGCATCGATCAATGGCTGTTGGCCGACCACGCCGGCGCCACGAACCTCTTCCACGTGCCCGTCACCATCGGTGATCACCCAGTGCCGTGACAACAGTTTGGCGGGTAACTCGCCGTTGTTTTGTACGGTGATGGTGTACGCGAAGGCAAAACGGTCGTGTTCGGGTTGCGATTGTTCTGCCAGATAACGGGTGACGACGCTGACGTCGACCTGATAACGAGGATCGGACATGCAAGAGGCCTTAAAAACGAAGCGGGACGCGGGGCTTAACTGATTGAGTTCAGTCTAGGCCAAGTACCGGGTAGTAAACCAGACATGGGCGCTGGTGTCCTACCCGATAACGCTTCGGCTCTGTCAGGCGTCCGCTGGCTTCTGTAGGGATTGTTCGCTGAGCTTGTCAGCCAGGCGCACGAAAGCGGCCAGATCAAGTTGCTCGGGACGCAGGCTGCCATCGACGCCGGCGGCTTCGATTTCGTCGTTGCTCAGCAGCAACTTGAGGGTGTTGCGCAGGGTCTTGCGGCGCTGGTTGAAGGCTTCGCGCACAACGCGTTCCAGCAACCGGTGATCCTTGGCCGGGTGTGGCAGCACGGCGTGAGGTACCAGACGAACGATGGCCGAGTCGACCTTCGGTGGCGGGTTGAACGCACCTGGACCTACGTTGAACAGATGCTCAACCCGGCAGTGATACTGAACCATGATCGACAAACGGCCCCAGTCGCCGCCGCCAGGGCCTGCCGCCAGACGCTCGACCACTTCTTTCTGCAGCATGAAGTGCATGTCGCGGATCAGGTGGGCGTTGTGCAGCAAATGGAAAATCAGCGGCGTGGAGATGTTGTACGGCAGGTTGCCGACCACGCGCAGGCTGCCAGGCGCCGCATTCAGGCTGTTGAAGTCGAACTTCAGTGCGTCACCCTGATGCAGGTTGAAATTGCTCTTGCCGGCGAACTGCTGGTTGAGGATCGGGATCAGGTCCTTGTCCAGTTCCACCACGTCGAGTTGCGCGCCGCTGCTGAGCAGGCCTTGGGTGAGCGCACCCTGGCCCGGGCCGATTTCCAGCAGACGGTCTTCGGCTTTGGCGTGGATGGAGCGCAGGATACGGTCGATAACGCCGGCATCGTGCAGGAAGTTCTGGCCAAAACGCTTGCGCGCCTTGTGTTGGTATTGCTCGGTCATAAACGGGTCTCGGCCATCTGGTAGGCGGTTTCCAGGGCGACTTGCAGGCTGCCGGTGTCGATCTTGCCGCTGCCGGCCAGGTCCAGGGCGGTGCCGTGGTCGACCGAAGTGCGGATGATCGGCAGTCCGAGCGTCACATTGACTGCTGCGCCGAAGCCTTTGTATTTCAGCACAGGCAGGCCCTGGTCGTGGTACATCGCCAGCACTGCGTCGCAGTGCTCCAGATATTTGGGGGTAAACAGAGTGTCGGCGGGCAGCGGACCACGCAGGTCCATGCCTTCGCCGCGCAAGCGCTCTAATGTAGGTTCGATGATGTCGATTTCTTCATGGCCCAGGTGTCCGCCTTCGCCGGCATGGGGGTTAAGCCCGCATACCAGGATTCGCGGTTGGGCGATGCCGAATTTTTCTTGAAGATCGGTATGCATGATTCGCGTCACCCGTTCCAGGCGCTCCGGGGTGATCGCATCGGCGATCTCGCGAAGGGGCAGGTGGGTGGTGACCAGTGCCACGCGCAATCCGCGGGTGGCAAGCATCATGACCACTTGCGCGGTATGGGTCAGGTCGGCGAGGAATTCGGTGTGCCCGGAGAAGGCAATTCCGGACTCGTTGATCACACCCTTATGCACCGGGGCGGTGATCATGGCGGCAAAGTGTCCGTCCAGGCAGCCTTGACCGGCGCGGGTCAGGGTTTCCAGAACGAAAGCTGCGTTGGCCTTGTCCAGTTGCCCGGCGACGACCTTGGCATTGAGCGGTGTATCCCAGACATACAAGCTGTTGGCTGGCGCGGGCAGGTCCGGCCAGCTGTCAGGCGTAACCGGCAGCAAATCGACAGCCACACCGAGCAGCGCGGCCCGCTCGAGGAGCAGGTCGCGGCTGGTGATGGCAATCAGGGGGTGCGGCTGGGCTTGCGAGGCGAGCAGCAGGCACAGGTCGGGACCTATGCCGGCCGGTTCGCCGGGTGTCAGCGCGAAACGTTTGGGTTTCACTGCGCTGCCTGGTCGGCGCCAGGGAGTTTGATTTCTACGTACGCTTCGTCACGGATCTGACGCAGCCAGCTTTGCAGCTCTTCGTCGTATTTGCGGTTACGCAGTACGGTCATGGCTTGTTGTTCGCGTGCCTGGGTGGTGCTGTCGGTGGCGCGACGGCCAAGGACTTCCAGTACGTGCCAGCCATATTGAGTCTGGAACGGCTTGGACAGTTGACCTTGTGGGGTCTGGGCCATCACTTCGCGGAACTCCGGAACCAGAGCGTTCGGGTCGATCCAGTTCAGGTCGCCGCCGTTGAGCGCAGAACCCGGGTCTTCCGAATAGCTTTTCGCCAGTTCGCCGAAGTCTTCGCCCGCTTCGATACGGGTGTAGAGCGACTGAGCCAGCGCCTTGGTTTTTTCTTCGTCGCGGATCGGGCTTGGTTTGACCAGAATGTGACGCACGTGCACTTCATCGCGCATCTGAGTCTCGCCGCCACGCTTGTCGAGGATCTTCAAGATGATGAAGCCGCCCGGCGTGCGCATTGGCTGGGTCACGTCGCCAACGGTCATGCTGCTCAGCAGGCGATCGAAAGGAGGTGGCAGTTGGGCAGCTTTACGCCAGCCCATGTCGCCGCCTTCCAGAGCCGTTTCACTGGCGGATTTGGCGATGGCCAGTTGACCGAAGTCAGCGCCTTGCTTGAGCTGCTGGTAAACCGCGTCAGCCTGTTTGGCAGCGTTCTGAATCGCGTCGGAGTTGGCGCTTTCCGGCGTTGGAATCAGGATGTTGGCCAGGCGAAACTCTTCGGACAGCTGCATTTTGCCAAGGTCGGAAGCCAGGAAGTTCTTCACTTCCTGCTCGGAGACCTGGATGCGTTCGGCCACACGACGCTGACGTACACGGCTGATGACCATTTCCCGGCGGATCTGGTCACGAGCGTCGTCGTAAGACAGGCCGTCGCGGCTCAGGGCGGCGCGGAACTGATCGACCGTCATGTTGTTGCGCTGGGCGATAGTGCCGACAGCCTGGTTCAGTTCTTCATCGGTAATGCGGATGCCGGAGCGTTCGCCGATCTGCAATTGCAGGTTCTCGACGATCAGGCGCTCAAGCACCTGTTGCTCCAGTACGCTGGCCGGTGGCACGGCAGTGCCGCGCTTGGCGATGGTTTGCTGAACTTCATGGACGCGCTGGTCCAGTTGGCTCTGCATGACCACGTCGTTATCGACAATGGCCACCACTTTATCGATGGACTGTACCGCGGCGTTGGCCGCGGTACCCAGGAACAGCGCGCCCAGCAACAGCGGGCGCAGACAATCAGAAAGCTTGGTCTTCACGTTCACGATAACCTTGGATGCCTTTGTCGAGGAAGCTCTCTACTTTGGCGCCAGTGAGGCCGCCGAGTCCCTTCAGAACAATTTGGAGGAAGACGCCGTGGTCGCCTTTTTCGTTTTGTGGTGCTTCCTGACTGAATTCGTCGTAGGAAACCCAGTAACGGTTGATCAGGCGCAGTTTCCAGCAGCAGTTGTCGTACTCGAAACCACCGAAGGCTTCCAGCGTACGGTTGCGGTTGTAGTCGTACTGCCAGCGGCTGATGGCGTTCCATTGCGGCACGATCGGCCAGATCACCGAGAAGTCGTGCTGTTGGATCTTGTAGTAATCCTTCACGTAGCCAGGCTGGCCCGGGGTGCCATAGTCACCACCGCCCACAGTCCACTTACCGGTGTTCTGGTCGTAACGGACCTGGTCATTGCGATAGCGATAGCCGGCGTTGATGACCTTGTTCGGGTTGTCTTCAGGCTGGTAGTGGAACATTGCACTGCCGGAGCGAGGGCTGCGGCTGTCCGGGTCCCAATTGTAGTCAGCAGTGGTACGCCAATCGCGGTTGAAGCGATATTCGTATTCCAGCGCATAGGGGGAAACGTCGGACTTGGCGTCATCGCGATCTTCGAAGTTCACACCTGGCAACTGAACCTTACGATCCTTGAAGTACAGGGCCTGGCCGACGCTGACGCGTTGGCGCTCGAAACCGTTGTCTTCGATCCAGCGACTGGTTACGCCCAGGGACAGCTTGTTCTCGTCGCCGACGCGGTCGGCGCCGGAGAAGCGGTTGTCACGGAACAGCGACGCATAGTTGAACGTGTATTCGCTGGTATCGAATACCGGGATGTCTTCCTGATCCTTTTCCGGGACGTACAGGTAGAACAGGCGCGGTTCGAGGGTCTGGCGATAATTCTTGCCGAACCATTGGGTGTTGCGATCGAAGTACAGGCCGCTGTCGATACTGGCGATCGGTACGCCGCGGTTCTGGTTGCTGTCAAACGTGCCGTTCAGCTGGTTCTGTTCTGCAGTCTGCGCAGCAATCTGGTTTTTGCCGATGCTGTCCAGGTCCAGCTGGTATTGCGTGTACTGGTACTTGAGCTTTGGCGTTATGTAGCCATAAGACGCCTGCATCGGCAGGCTTACAGCCGGTGCAAGGTTGAGGCGATCACCGGTGGCGCGGGCCAGACCTTGTACGTTGGTGTCCAGGCGTGGGGATACATTGCCATCTTCGTCGGTGAAGCTACCGTTTTGCAGATCCCGGTCAAACCGAACGATTTCAGTGTTGTAGCTGAAATCCAGACCGCCTGGATGCATCGGCAGCGCACCATCAAAGGTGATTTGCGGCAAACGGTCATACGGCGTGATGTTGGAAACGGTTGCCAGCTGATACGCCTGAGCGTTGATGCGAGCGGTGTAACTGTCGCCGCGGTAGCTGACGGAGCCCTGCTGGTTCACGTAGTCGGAGCTTTTCACGCCAATCTGGTCAGTCTGCAGATCCTGGAAGTAATAAGGATCGCTGATCTTGGTGTAGTCGACCTGCGTGAACACGCGCGAGTCCAGACCACCCTTGTGCTGCCAGTTGTACATGTAGCGGGTTTTTTCGTAGTCGGTCTGCAGCTTGCGCTCGTCCTCTTCGTCGTTGAGGTACGCGGCGCCGAACTGACCTTCGCTGGACTTGGTCAGGTAGCGGAATTCGCCTTCCATCAACAGGCCGCGCTTGCTCATGTAGCGCGGGTACAACGTGGCATCGTAGTTCGGCGCCAGGTTGAAGTAGTACGGAGTGACCAGCAGGAAACCGGTGTCGGTGCCGGTGCCGATAGTCGGCGGCAGGAAGCCGGACTGGCGACGGTCGTCGATCGGGAAATAGATGTAAGGCGTGTACAGGACGGGAATGTCCTTGACCCGCAATGTCACGTTGGTCGCTGTACCGAAGCCGGTGGCAGGGTTCAGGGTGATGTTGTTGCCCTTGAGCTGCCAGGCGTTGCTGTTCGGTTCGCACGTGGTGTACGTACCATCCTTGAGGCGGATGATGGCGTTCTCGGCACGTTTGGCGTACAGCGCGTTACCGCGGATGCGCGATTTGTGCATCACGTATTCGGCGTTGTCGACCTTGGCTTCACCGGTGTCCAGCTGCACGTCGGCGTGGTCACCGACGATCAGGGCGCCGTTGTCGCGAATGCGCACGTTGCCGCTGAGCTCACCACGGCTCTCGGCCTGGTAAAGATTGGCTTCGTCGGCTTCGACCTGCATGCTGCCCTGGCGCATGACCACGTCACCGGCCAGGGTGGCGACTTGCTCATCCTGCTTATAGCGCGAAGCTTTCGCGCCGATAAAGGTGGGCGCGTCGCTTTTATTCGTCTTGTCATTCATGCCAGGACGAATCGGTTCGATATAGGAACCAGAGCAATAAGGACCGGTTTCGGCCAGTTGCGCTGCGGTGAGCTGCTCGCGGGGAACCCAGTCGAGGTGACTGTAGTCTTCGCTACGCGACTTCAGGCCACGGCCCTTGGACTCGGTAACCAGCACAGTCTTGGCACCAGTGTCTTCGCTGGTGCCTTCCTCGGCCGGGGTTTCACCGGTCGCGGAAACGGCGCTGCCGTCATGCACGGGACGCGGAGGCAATGCAGCCGCCGGCGTCTTTGGCGCGCAGTCCCAGGCACCCGAAGCAGAGACTGAGCAGTCATACTGTTCCGCGGCGACCACGAAGGAAGTGGCGAGGGGTTGCAAGGCCAGCAGACTGCCGGTTACCAACAACGGAAATTTTTTACGAAACGCGGGGGATTTCAATGCCATCTTATTAGTCCGGGCTTCCTGCGTGCCATCTGCCCGCGGTGTGGGCCGCACGCCTCTCGATGGTCTGAAAAAGATGCTGGATAATAAAGCATGACCCGCTTGACGGCTAGCGCCGTCGGAGACCCTTGCAATGCCTGACCAAGATGTACGTTTGCAACACCTGAAAGTTTGGCTCGATGAGCAGTTGGCAATCCTTTTTGCGGATCAGGGCTGGGGCGCCGTACCCCCGGCCACGTTGACCGCGGCCAGTAGCGACGCGAGTTTCCGGCGATATTTTCGTTGGGAAGGCGCCGGTAGAAGTTTCGTCGTAATGGACGCGCCACCGCCCCAGGAAAACTGCAAACCCTTCGTGGATATCGCTTTTTTACTGGCGAAATCCGGAATAAATGTGCCGAAAATTTATGCCGAAGACCTCGAGCGCGGATTTCTTTTGCTCAATGACTTGGGCAACAAGACCTATCTGGACGTGATCGACAGCGAAAATGCCGACGATTTGTTCAGCGATGCCCTGCAAGCGCTGTTGGCTTTTCAGCAATTGCCGATGGTCGCACCGCTGCCCAGTTACGACGTGGCATTGTTGCGCCGCGAACTCGAACTGTTTCCCGAGTGGTACGTGAAGCGCGAATTGGGGATTGAGCTCGACGCTGCGCAGCAAGTGCTCTGGCAGCAAGTCAGCGATTTGTTGATCGACAGCGCGCTGGCTCAGCCAAAGGTCCTGGTCCATCGCGACTACATGCCGCGCAACCTGATGCTCAGCGAGCCGAACCCCGGCGTGCTGGATTTCCAGGATGCGGTCTACGGTCCGGTGACCTACGACGTGACTTGCCTGTTCAAGGATGCGTTCCTCAGCTGGCCCGAAGAGCGCGTGCGCGGTTGGCTGGAAAGTTACTGGCAGCAGGCCTCGGCGCTGGATATCCCGGTGCAGCCGGACTTTGAAGATTTCCTGCGCGCCAGTGATCTGATGGGTGTGCAACGTCACCTGAAGGTGATCGGCATCTTCGCCCGCATCTGCCACCGCGACGGCAAGCCGCGCTATCTAAGTGATGTGCCGCGTTTCTTTGCCTATATAGATGCAGTGATCGCCCGCCGCCCGGAACTGGCGGAACTGGATGTATTGCTGGCCAGTCTGCGTGCTGGAGTGAAAGCATGAAGGCGATGATTCTCGCGGCGGGCAAAGGCGAGCGCATGCGCCCGCTGACCCTGACCACGCCAAAGCCGCTGGTTCGCGCTGGCGGAGTGCCGCTGATCGAGTATCACCTGCGAGCGCTGGCGGCCGCCGGGTTTTCCGAGATCGTGATCAACCACGCCTGGTTGGGGCAGCAGATCGAAGATTACCTGGGCGACGGTTCGCGCTATGGCGTCAGCATTCAGTATTCGCCGGAAGGCGAACCGTTGGAAACCGGCGGCGGGATTTACCGTGCGTTGCCGTTGCTGGGTGATGAAGCCTTTGTCGTGGTCAATGGCGATATCTGGACCGATTACGACTTCAGTGTGCTGCATCAGCCGATTGTCGGCCTTGCGCATCTGGTGCTCGCGACCAATCCGGCTCATCACCCAAGCGGCGATTTCCAGCTGATCGACGGAAAGGTTCGCGACGGGCAGCCAGCGGCAGACACTCTGACCTACAGCGGCATCGCGGTACTGCACCCGCAACTGTTCGAAGGTTGCTCCGCCGGGGCTTTCAAACTGGCACCGTTGCTGCGAGCCGCCATGGCGAACGGGCAGGTGTCCGGCGAGCGCCTGAACGGGCTGTGGGTGGATGTCGGCACCCACGAGCGCCTGGCCGAAGTGGAAGCCCTCATCGAAGCGGGCCGCTGACGTGTTGTGGCCAGGGACTCTGATCGGAGCCGGAGCGGGTTTTGCCATTGCCAGCATTCCGGGGGCCATGCTCGGTGCTTTGTTGGGGCAGGCGCTGGATCGGCGCCTGCACTTGCAGAGCTGGGCGCATTTGCGGGAAAAGCTCGGCGGTCGTCCGGCATTGCGCAACGATGAACTGCTGTTCGTGTTGCTCGGCAGGTTGGCCAAGTGCGACGGGCGGGTGGTGGACGGTCATATCCAGCAGGCGCGTCAGGAAATGCGTGCGCTGGAAATGAACGAACCGTCCCAGCGTAGGGCGATTGCCGCGTTCAATCGTGGCAAGTCGGGCGACGACCGCTTGCGCGGTTATCTACGCCGGTTGAGCAATCAACCCCATGCGGCGGAAGGTGTCTTGCGTGCCTGTTGGCGAATGGTCTGGGCCGATGGTCGCGCCGGTCATCAGGAGCGCGAACTGCTCGCGCAATGGGGCAAATGGCTGGGCTGGACGACTCATCAGGTCCAGGCGTTGGCCCACGACTACGAGCCGCAGAAACGTCCGCTGGGTAACGGCGTTACAAGCTATCAGGATGCCTTGCGGTTGCTGGGGGTGTCGGCTACCACGGAGCCGGAGCAGATCAAACGTGCCTACCGACGTCTGCTCAGCCGCCATCACCCGGACAAGATTGCCGGCAGTGGGGCGACGGTGTCGCAGGTGCGTGAGGCCACCGAGAAAACCCGGGAACTGCACAGTGCCTATACGTTGATTCGGCAGCGGCGGGATTTTCGCTAACAGGACAGTCAGGTGTTGTTTTCAATGGCGCCATCGCTGGCAAGCCAGCTCCCACAGTATTTGAGTCGTTCACAAATTTTGTCATCGACATAAATCCCGTAGGAGCTGGCTTGCCAGCGATGGGGGCGACGCGCTCTATCAATTCGCCGTATTCTGCGGATTCAACCAACCCCGCACCCGCCGAACCAGCTGTTCCTGCTGCGCTTTGCTGTCGCCCGGCAGCGCCTTGAGCGACACCTGACTGAAAGCCGAAGTCTTCAAGCGTTTGCTGGCCTGCAACCGCGCCAATGCCGCGTTGCGGTCCAGCGGCTTGTCCATGTAGAAAATGTCGGCTGTGGGTAGCTTCAGCGTTGGCGCAAGTTCGTCCAGCTCGGGTTTCGCTTGCCCAGGCGTTTGCGCGGCGACCATGACGAAGCGTTCGACCTGCGATGGCTGCTTCTCGCTCAGATAACGCGCGGCCCAATACGCGCCGGTGCCATGCCCCAATACGACAATGCTGCGAGCGCTCTGCTGTTCGGCAAACGCAATCGCCGCATCGATGCGGGCGAAGATTCGTTCGGCGTCAGCCTTGGAATGTTCTTCGCTGGTTTCAGCGACGGGTTTGTCAGCCACTTCAGCTTCACCTCCCGCAGCCTGCTCGATGGGGGCGGCGGTGGTCGCGTCTTTGCTGCCGACGTCCGGCGTTTTCGGCGTCGGTGGTGCTTCGGCGACGCGTGGCGCGATGGCATCGCTTTGCAAGTCCGGCAAGGTGATACTCAGGCTGCTCCATTGCGCGTCGGGCAATTGGCGGCGCAACGGACTGATTGCTTGCGGCCAGTCAACGGTTTCGCCAGCGCCCGGGACGATAATCACCGCGCCTTTCGGTTCGGCGGTATTGGCCGGTTTCCACAAGGCGAGGAACGTGTCGCTACCCGCTTGCAGTTGTTGCTGCTCCTGGGCAGGAATTTTTCGTTCGAGTGCAGTCGCTTCTTCCTGACTACGCTCAGGCAACGGCTGGCGCTCAAGCGGCTTTTCCTGCGCGGGTTGTTCCACGGCGGCAGGTGCCGGGTCGGCAGCCTCGACGGAAAAAGCGCATGGCAGGATCAGCGACAGGCACAATGCTGGCAGTGCCAGGCGGTAGACAGGGGGCATCGGATATTCCAGGCCAGAAGTGATTCCGGCAGCCTAATGGGTTGGTCAGTATTTGTCAGTGTGTGAGAGTTCGATGATGCGTTTTCGCTGCCTGTGGGTTATCGGCTGGTTGTGGTTTCCCTTGATGGGCTGGGCGGCGGCCGCGCCTGCGGCCCACGTCGCCGTGTTGTCCGCCGCCCAGCAACAATGGCTGGCACAACAGGGCGAATTGCGTGTCGGGCTGGTGTTGCAAGCGCCCTACGCTCAATACGATCGCCGCCTGCAGCGCCTGTCCGGGGTCAATGTCGAGTTGATGAAGTGGCTGGCCAAGTCGCTCAACGTCGAGCTGAGCTGGCGCAACTTTCCTGATCTTGAACAGCTGGAAGCCGCCGCGCGTGCGGGTGAAATCGATATCGCCCCGGGGCTGAGCCAGACGCCCGGTGGTCTGCGCCTCTGGCAGTTTTCCGATCCGTACATGCGAGTGCCGCAACTGGTCGTCAGCGACCAGAAAAGCACCGGTGCGGTGGAGCTGGAAAAACTCGACAGCCAGACTCGCGTGGCCGTGCGAATGCCCAGCGCGACCGCCGACTACCTGCGTGGCAACTATCCGCATCTGAACCTTCAGGGCGTGCCGATGGAGCGTCAGGCACTGCAATTGTTGTTGAGCCAGCAAGCTGGCTATGCCGTGGTCGATGAGGCGCAGTTGGGGCGCCTGTCGGTCGAGCCGGAATTCGCCGGCCTGGTGGTGGTGGGTGACATCGGTCTACCGCAATTGCTGCGGGTGGCGACGCGGCGCGACAAACCGGAACTGGCCGGTATCGTCGAAAGTGCGCTGCGGGCGATCCCGGCCAAGGATCTGGAAACCCTGCACAACCAGTGGCTGCAACCCAAGTACCCGCGGCTGACCGAGTCCCCCGGGTTCTGGCAAAACCTCTGCCTGCTGTTGTTGATTGTGGCGCTGAGCAGCATGGCGATCGTGTTCTGGCAGCGCCGTCAGCACCACAGCCTCGAGCAGCGACTGGCGGCCGCGCAAGCGGACATCTGCTTGCGTACCGCCAGTGAAGAAGCGCTGCGACTGACCCAGTTTTCCATCGATCAAAGCACCGTCGGCATCCTTTGGGTCAATTGGGACAGCCACGTGCGCTACGCCAACCGCGCCGCCGAAACCATGCTCGGCTATCCATCGGGCGGGATCATCGATCGCCCGTTGATTGATTTCGAACCCGGCCTGCACATGGATCGCTGGCTGAACCTGTGGAAGCGCGCCAGAGCCAGCGACGAGTCGCCGCAAAGTTTCGAAACCAATTGCTTGCGGGCCGATGGCAGCATCCTGCCCGCCGATGTGTCGCTGAGCTTCCTGCGCTTTCGCGATGGCGAATACCTGGTGGTCTACCTCACCGACGTCACCGAGCGGCGCCGCGCCCTGGCAGCATTGCAGGAAAGTGAGGCGCGGCTGCAAGGGATCGCGGCGAATGTGCCAGGCCTGGTCTTTCGTCTGGAACGGGCGCCGGTGACAGGCCAAATCGACTTTGCCTACATCAGTGAGGGCAGTGAAAGCCTGGTCGGTTATGCGCCGGCGGTCCTGGCGCATCGCGACAAAGGCCTGCGCAGTCTGGTGCATCCTGACGACAAAGCCAGCTATCACCAGACCCAGGACCATGCGTTGGACACTGATAGCGACTGGTCCTGGCAAGGGCGAATCCTGACGCGCCAGGGTGAACAACGCTGGGCGGAAATCAAGGCGATCACCCGTCAACTGGAGGACGGCGCCTACGTCTGGGACGGCATTGTCTGGGACATCAGTGAGAGCAAGCGCATCGAACTGGAACTGGCCAGCTCCCGGGCGCAGCTGCGGGAATTGTCGGCGCACCTGGAGAGCGTGCGTGAAGAGGAAAAGGCGCGCATTGCCCGGGAAGTTCACGACGAATTGGGTCAGATGCTGACCGTGTTGAAGCTGGAAACGTCGATGTGCGAACTGGCCTACGCGCACCTTGACCCTGGTTTGAACGAGCGCTTGAACAGCATGAAGCGTTTGATCGCCCAGTTGTTTCAGCTGGTCCGCGATGTGGCGACGGCATTGCGCCCGCCGATCCTCGATGCAGGGATCGCCTCGGCCATTGAATGGCAGGCCCGGCGATTCGAGGCGCGCACGCAGATCCCGTGCCTGGTGCAGGTACCGGACAATTTGCCGATGCTCAGCGACGCCAAGGCAATCGGTCTGTTTCGAATCCTTCAGGAAGCCCTGACCAATGTCATGCGCCACGCTCAGGCGCATACTGTTGAACTGACGCTGGCCCTTGAAGGCGACGAGTTGTGTCTGACGGTCAGCGATGATGGCGTAGGATTTGTCGCCACAGCTGGCAGGCCGACATCCTTCGGCGTGGTCGGCATGCGCGAGCGGGTGTTGATCATGGGCGGTGAGTTGTCGCTTGAAAGTGAGTTGGGGGAGGGCACGACCCTTATCGTGCGAGTGCCGCTTGATGAGGAGAAGTAAGTGATCCGTGTACTGGTAGCCGAAGACCACACCATCGTCCGCGAAGGCATCAAGCAACTGATCGGCCTCGCCAAGGATTTGCTGGTGGTGGGGGAGGCGAGCAATGGCGAGCAATTGCTCGAAACGTTGCGGCATGTCCCCTGCGAGGTGGTGTTGCTGGATATCTCCATGCCGGGGGTGAATGGCCTGGAAGCGATTCCACGGATCCGAGCGCTGAACAATCCGCCGGTGATCCTGGTGCTGTCGATGCATGACGAAGCGCAGATGGCCGCTCGGGCGTTGAAAGTCGGGGCTGCCGGTTATGCGACCAAGGACAGCGATCCGGCGCTGTTGCTAACGGCCATCCGCCGGGTGGCGGCGGGTGGGCGTTATATCGATCCTGACCTGGCCGATCGCATGGTCTTTGAAGTCGGCCTGACCGATTCGCGACCGTTGCACTCACTGCTGTCAGAGCGTGAATTTTCCGTGTTCGAACGCCTGGCCCAAGGCGCCAACGTCAACGACATCGCCCAGCAACTGGCCCTGAGCAGTAAGACCATCAGCACCCACAAGGCGCGATTGATGCAGAAGCTCAACATCACCTCACTGGCCGAGCTGGTGAAGTACGCGATGGAACACAAACTTCTCTGACCGCACCCAATTCCCTGTAGGAGCCGGCTTACTGGCGTTGGCGATGTATCAGGCGCATCAATATTTGATGGATGCGCGCCCTTCGCCAGCAAGCCGGCTCCTACAGAAAAACGCAGCGTCATATCCATTTACGACACTGCCCGCCACCGTTTTTGCCATTACTCGCGGCTCGTAGCCAACAGCTTGCCGCTGCGTTTGCCAAAACGCGCCATCCTTGTAGGGCAATCCCTACCCCCAACCTTCCATCCGGCTGAGGCCAATCTCTCCTGCGCCCCGATTTGCGCAGGTCCCGGCGTCCACTAGGCTTAGTTCACAGCAGTCATCAACAACAAAGGTGTGGGTATGAGCCAGGTCGATTCAAGTGCAGGGGCCAATGATGTTCTGGTCAGCTTTCGTGGAGTGCAGAAGAGCTACGACGGCGAAAACCTGATCGTCAAAGACCTCAACCTGGACATTCGCAAAGGCGAATTCCTCACTTTGCTCGGGCCGTCCGGCTCCGGTAAGACCACCAGCCTGATGATGCTCGCTGGCTTCGAAACACCGACCGCGGGTGAAATCCTGCTGGCCGGGCGCTCGATCAACAACGTGCCGCCGCACAAGCGCGATATCGGCATGGTGTTCCAGAATTACGCGTTGTTCCCGCACATGACCGTCGCCGAGAACCTGGCGTTCCCGCTGACCGTGCGCGGGCTGAATAAAAGCGACGTCAGCGACAAAGTCAAAAAAGTCCTGAGCATGGTGCAGCTCGATGCGTTCGCCCAGCGTTACCCGGCGCAACTGTCCGGTGGTCAGCAGCAGCGTGTGGCACTGGCGCGCGCCTTGGTGTTCGAGCCGCAACTGGTGTTGATGGACGAACCCCTCGGCGCCCTCGACAAACAACTGCGTGAACACATGCAGATGGAAATCAAACACCTGCACCAGCGTCTAGGCGTGACCGTGGTCTACGTGACCCATGACCAGGGTGAAGCCCTGACCATGTCCGATCGGGTGGCGGTGTTCCATCAAGGCGAAATCCAGCAGATCGCGCCGCCGCGCACCCTCTACGAAGAGCCGAAAAACACCTTCGTCGCCAACTTCATCGGTGAGAACAACCGCCTCAATGGCCGTCTGCACAGCCAGACCGGCGATCGTTGCATCGTGGAACTGGGTCGCGGTGAAAAGGTGGAAGCCCTGGCGGTCAACGTCGGCCGGACCGGCGAACCCGTCACCTTGTCTATTCGCCCGGAGCGCGTGAGCCTCAACGGTTCCAGCGAGTCGTGCGTCAACCGCTTCTCGGGAAGGGTGGCGGAATTCATCTATCTGGGCGACCACGTCCGGGTTCGCCTGGAAGTCTGCGGCAAGACCGACTTCTTCGTGAAACAACCGATTGCCGAGCTCGATCCAGGGCTGGCGGTCGGCGATGTGGTACCGCTTGGCTGGCAGGTCGAACACGTTCGTGCGCTCGACCCACTTCTAGAGGCGAACTGATCGCCCTTCTGCTTCACCAACCCTGCACGTGGAGAACAATATAAATGTTGAAATCCCTGAAATTCACAGCTCTGGTCATGGGCATGATCGGCGCCTCGCACGCGATGGCCGCAGGCCCGGACCTGACCGTGGTGTCCTTTGGCGGGGCGAACAAGGCGGCGCAGGTCAAAGCCTTCTACGCACCCTGGGAAGCGGCGGGCAACGGCAAGATCGTGGCGGGCGAATACAACGGTGAAATGGCCAAGGTCAAGGCCATGGTCGACACCAAAAGCGTGTCGTGGGATCTGGTAGAGGTTGAATCGCCAGAACTGTCCCGTGGTTGCGACGAAGACATGTTCGAGCAACTGGACCCGGCGTTGTTCGGCAAGGCTGAAGATTACGTCAAGGGCGCCATCCAGCCATGCGGCGTGGGCTTCTTCGTGTGGTCGACCGTGTTGGCCTACAACGCAGACAAGCTGAAAACCGCACCGACCAGCTGGGCGGATTTCTGGGACACCAAGCAGTTCCCGGGCAAGCGTGGCCTGCGTAAAGGCGCCAAGTACACCCTGGAATTCGCACTGATGGCCGACGGCGTTGCGCCCAAAGACGTCTACAAAGTGCTGGCCGGCAAGGACGGTCAGGACCGCGCGTTCAAGAAACTCGATGAACTCAAGCCGAGCATCCAGTGGTGGGAAGCCGGCGCACAACCGCCGCAATACCTCGCTTCCGGTGACGTGGTCATGAGCTCGGCCTACAACGGCCGTATCGCTGCCGTGCAGAAAGAAAGCAACCTGAAAGTGGTGTGGAACGGCGGCATCTACGACTTCGATGCATGGGCCATTCCAAAGGGGCTGGACGCCAAGCGTGCCGAAGCGGCGAAGAAATTCATCGCCTTCTCGGTGCAGCCACAGCAGCAGAAGACTTACTCGGAAAACATCGCCTACGGCCCGGCCAACACCCAAGCCGTACCGTTGCTGGCCAAGGATGTCCTGAAAGACATGCCGACCACCCCGGAAAACATCGCCAACCAAGTGCAAATCGACGTCAGCTTCTGGGCTGACAACGGCGAGCAACTGGAACAGCGCTTCAATTCCTGGGCGGCGAAATAAGTAGAGGGCTCGCCCTCTAGTGAGGGCGGGCTTTTGTGGCGAGGGAGCTTGCTCCCGCTTGAGTGCGAAGCACTCACAAAATGGGTATTGCCACCACAATCTTGGGGCCGCTTCACAGCCCAGCGGGAGCAAGCTCCCTCGCCACAAAGTTCGCTCCCCACATTATCGATTGATCAAAGATTTCCGGAGTACGCCATGGCTATCGCCGTTCCCGTCAACGCGGGCACTGACCCCACCTTGAAGCAGCGGCTCAAGCATGCCGAGCGGGTCAACCGCTGGAAGGCACAGGCGCTGATCGCGCCGCTGGTGCTGTTTCTGTTGCTGGTGTTCCTGGTGCCGATCGTGGCGCTGCTCTACAAAAGCGTGGGCAACCCGGAAGTGGTCGGCGGCATGCCGCGCACTGTGTCCGCCATCGCCAGTTGGGACGGCCGCGGCCTGCCCGCTGAACCGGTTTACAAAGCGGCCGCCGAAGACCTCGCCGAAGCCCGCAAGAATCAAATGTTGGGCGATTTGTCCAAACGCCTGAACATGGAACTGGCCGGCTACCGCAGCCTGCTGACCAAAACCGCCCGCGCCTTGCCGCTCGCCACTGAACCGGCCTCTTATAAAGAAGCGCTGGAAGGTCTCGATGAGCGCTGGGGCGATCCGGCCTACTGGCAAGCGGTGCGCCGCAACACCAGCAGCATCACCCCGTACTACTTGCTGGCGGCCGTCGATCACCGCATCGACGACCTCGGCGAAATCGCCCCGGCCACCCCGGACCAGGCGATCTACCTCGACATCTTCGCCCGCACCTTCTGGATGGGCCTGGTCATCACCGTGATCTGCCTGGTGCTGGCGTATCCGTTGGCTTACCTGTTGGCGAACCTGCCCTCGCGGCAGAGCAACCTGCTGATGATCTTGGTGCTGTTGCCGTTCTGGACCTCGATCCTGGTGCGAGTCGCGGCGTGGATCGTGTTGCTGCAATCGGGTGGCCTGATCAACAGCGGCCTGATGGCCATGGGCATCATCGATAAGCCGATCGAGCTGGTGTTCAACCGGGTCGGGGTCTACATCTCGATGGTGCACATCCTGCTGCCGTTCATGATCCTGCCGATCTACAGCGTGATGAAAGGCATCTCGCCGACCTACATGCGTGCTGCGATCTCCCTCGGTTGCCATCCGTTCGCCAGTTTCTGGCGGGTGTATTTCCCGCAGACCTATGCCGGTGTCGGTGCCGGTTGCCTGTTGGTGTTCATCCTCGCCATCGGCTACTACATCACCCCGGCGCTGCTGGGCAGCCCGAACGATCAAATGGTCAGCTACTTCGTCGCCTTCTACACCAACACCAGCATCAACTGGGGCATGGCGACCGCGCTGGGCGGCCTGCTGTTGCTGGCGACGGTCGTGCTTTATCTGATTTACAGCTGGCTGGTGGGCGCGAGCCGCCTGCGCCTGAGCTAAGGGGAGTTTGAGATGCTGAGTCCTTATATGTCGCCCATTGAGCGGGTGTGGTTCTACAGCTTGCGGATTCTCTGCGGCTTGATCCTGTTGTTCCTGATCCTGCCGGTGCTGGTGATCATCCCGCTGTCGTTCAACTCTGGCAGCTTCCTGGTGTACCCGCTGCAAGGCTTCTCGCTGCAGTGGTATCACGACTTCTTCGCCTCGGCGGAGTGGATGCGCGCCCTGAAGAACAGCATCATCGTCGCCCCGGCGGCCACGGTGCTGGCGATGGTCTTCGGTACGCTGGCGGCCATCGGCCTGACTCGCGGCGACTTTCCCGGCAAGGCGCTGGTGATGGCGCTGGTGATTTCGCCGATGGTGGTGCCGGTGGTGATCATTGGTGTGGCCAGCTACCTGTTCTTTGCGCCGCTGGGGCTGGGCAACAGCTTCTTCTCGCTGATCGTGGTGCATGCGGTGCTGGGCGTGCCGTTCGTGATCATCACGGTGTCGGCAACGTTGCAGGGTTTCAACCATAACCTGGTACGCGCCGCTGCCAGCCTCGGTGCGTCGCCGCTGACTGCGTTCCGTCGTGTGACGCTGCCGCTGATCGCGCCGGGCGTGATTTCCGGTGCGCTGTTCGCCTTCGCTACGTCGTTCGATGAAGTCGTGGTGACACTGTTCCTCGCCGGCCCCGAGCAAGCGACCTTGCCTCGGCAGATGTTCAGCGGCATCCGCGAAAACCTCAGCCCGACCATCGCCGCCGCCGCGACGCTGCTGATCGCTTTCTCGGTGATCCTGCTGCTGACCCTGGAATGGCTGCGTGGCCGTAGCGAAAAACTGCGTACCGCACAGGTCTGACACCACACCTTGTAGGAGCCGGCTTGCTGGCGAAAGATGCAACGCGGTGTATCAGGTGCACCGCGTTGCGCCATTCGCCAGCAAGCCGGCTCTTACAAGGGGAAGTGGAAAGCTCGATGGGGTCATTCATGACCTGAATAGCAGACAACGCCCAATCCCCAGCTACTCTTGTGCCCAGCTCCCACTCCTATAAGAGGCTGCGCACATGAGTCTTTCCTCTTTCAAAATCGCTCACAAACTGATCACCGGCGCAGGGGCCATCGAGCAACTGGCGGCCGAGCTGACGCGTCTGGACATCGACAACCCGCTGATCGTCACCGACGCCGCGCTGGTCAAGTCCGGCACGGTAGAGCTGGCACTGGCGCAATTGGGCGGTCGAACCTACGAGATCTTTGATCGAGTGCTGCCTGACCCGGAAATCGCCATTGTCGAAGACTGCATGCGGGTCTACCGCGAAGGCGGGCATGACGGCTTGATCGGTCTGGGCGGCGGCAGTGCCATCGACATCGCCAAGAGTGTCGCGGCGTATGCCGGTTATCACGGCGCCCTGGAGGATTTGTTCGGCGTCGACCAGGTGCCGCGTAAAGGCCCGCCGTTGATTGCGATCCCGACGACCGCCGGCACCGGCTCGGAAGTGACCAACGTGGCGATCCTTTCCGACAAGGTCGCGCAATTGAAGAAGGGCATCGTCAGCGACTATCTATTGCCGGACGTGGCGCTGGTCAGCCCGCAAATGACCCTGACCTGCCCGCGCAGCGTCACTGCCGCCAGTGGTGTCGATGCGTTGGTGCATGCCATCGAATCCTATCTGTCGGTCAATGCCTCGCCGATCACCGATTCCCTGGCCATCGGCGCCATCAAGTTGATCGCCAAGGCGCTGCCCAAGGCCTACGCCAACCCCTCTAACCTGCAGGCCCGTGAAGACATGGCCACCGCCAGCCTGATGGCCGGCATGGCGTTCGGCAATGCCGGGGTCGGCGCGGTGCATGCGTTGGCGTATCCGTTGGGCGGGCGCTTCAACATTGCTCATGGCGTCAGCAACGCCTTGCTGCTGCCCTATGTCATGACCTGGAACAAGATGGCCTGCGTCGAACGCATGCAGGATATTGCCGAAGCCATGGGTGTGAAAACCGCGCACCTGAGCGCCAATGACGCGGCCGACAAAGCCGTGGAGGCCATGACTCAGTTGTGTGCTGCGGTGGAAATCCCCACCGGCCTGCGCAGCTTCGGGGTGCCCGAGGACGCCATCCCGGCCATGGCAGTGGAAGCCGCGGGCATTGAGCGCTTGATGCGCAACAATCCGCGCAAATTGAGCGCGATTGATATCGAGAAGATCTACCGCGCCGCCTACTGATCATCGCGCTCACGGTGCGCGCGCCAAAGCATGAGGTATACAATGCGCGCCATCGTGATTCTGCTCAGAAAAGGTGCGTCATGCAGCCCTTCGTAATTGCTCCGTCGATTCTCTCCGCCGACTTCGCCCGCCTGGGTGAAGAAGTGGACAATGTCCTGGCCGCTGGCGCCGACTTCGTGCACTTCGATGTCATGGACAACCATTACGTGCCAAACCTGACCATCGGCCCGATGGTCTGCGCGGCGCTGCGCAAGTACGGCGTGACCGCGCCGATCGACGCGCACCTGATGGTCAGCCCGGTGGACCGCATCGTCGGAGACTTCATCGAAGCCGGCGCGACCTACATCACCTTCCACCCGGAAGCCACGCAGCACGTCGACCGTTCCCTGCAACTGATCCGCGAAGGCGGCTGCAAATCCGGTCTGGTGTTCAACCCGGCGACCCCGCTGGACGTGCTCAAGTACGTGATGGACAAGGTCGACATGATCCTGCTGATGAGCGTCAACCCGGGCTTCGGCGGGCAGAAGTTCATCCCCGGCACCCTCGACAAACTGCGCGAAGCACGGGCGTTGATCGATGCTTCCGGTCGCGATATCCGCCTGGAAATCGACGGTGGCGTGAACGTGAACAACATCCGTGAAATCGCTGCGGCGGGCGCCGACACCTTCGTCGCCGGTTCGGCCATCTTCAATGCGCCGAACTATCAGGAAGTCATCGACAAGATGCGTTCCGAATTGGCGCTGGCTCGCCCATGAGTGGCTTTGAGCAGTTGTTCCCAGGGCGTTTGCCGCGTCTGGTGATGTTCGATCTGGATGGCACGTTGATCGATTCGGTCCCCGATCTCGCGGCGGCTGTGGATAACATGCTGCTCAAACTCGGACGCCAACCTGCCGGCATCGAATCGGTGCGCGAGTGGGTGGGCAATGGCGCCCCTGTGTTGGTGCGACGGGCGCTGGCCGGTGGTATCGATCATTCGATGGTCGACAACACCGAGGCCGAGCAGGCGCTGGAGATCTTCATGCAGGCTTATGGCGAAAGCCACGAGTTGACCGTGGTCTATCCCGGTGTGCGCGACACCCTGAAATGGCTGCACAAGCAGGGCGTGGAGATGGCGCTGATCACCAACAAGCCGGAGCGGTTTGTCGCGCCACTGCTGGATCAGATGAAGATCGGGCGGTATTTCAAATGGATCATCGGTGGCGATACCCTGCCACAGAAAAAGCCCGATCCGGCCGCGCTGTTTTTCGTGATGAAAATGGCCAACATCCCGGCCTCGCAATCCTTGTTCGTCGGCGATTCGCGCAGTGATGTGCTGGCGGCGAAGGCAGCCGGCGTCAAGTGCGTGGCGCTGAGCTACGGCTATAACCATGGCCGGCCAATCGCCGAAGAGTCGCCGGCGCTGGTGATCGACGATCTGCGCAAGTTAATTCCCGGTTGCCTGGATCTTGCCGCTGGGATAACGTTGCCCGACGCTGTTCAATCCCCTCCTGGAAATCCCATCGTGGTGGTCACTCGCAAACTCTGGATGAAAGTCATCAAGGCCCTGGCCCGCTGGCGTTGGCGCGCCTGACTTGATCCTGGCCGGTTATCCGGCGCGTTTGCATACCTGACTGTTAGACCCTCAAGCCACGAGGCACCTCATGATCCGCGAAGAATTCCTGCGTTTGGCCGCTGCCGGCTACAACCGCATCCCGCTTGCCTGCGAAACCCTGGCCGACTTCGACACACCGCTGTCGATCTACCTGAAACTGGCGGATGAGCCGAACTCCTATCTGCTCGAATCGGTGCAGGGTGGCGAGAAATGGGGGCGTTACTCGATCATCGGCCTGCCGTGCCGCACCGTGCTGCGGGTTCACGATCATCATGTCAGCGTGACCATTGATGGCGTCGAGACCGAAAGCCACGACGTGGAAGACCCGCTGGCGTTCGTCGAAGCCTTCAAGGCCCGCTACAACGTGCCGACCATCGCCGGCCTGCCGCGTTTCAACGGCGGCTTGGTGGGTTACTTCGGTTACGACTGCGTGCGTTATGTGGAGAAGCGTCTGGGCAAGTGCCCGAACCCGGACCCGCTGGGCGTGCCCGATATTCTGCTGATGGTTTCCGACGCGGTGGTGGTGTTCGATAACCTCGCCGGCAAAATGCACGCGATCGTCCTGGCCGACCCCGCTCAGGAAGACGCCTTCGAGCAAGGGCGAGCACGCCTGGAAGAGTTGCTGGAAAAACTCCGTCAGCCGATCACCCCGCGTCGTGGCCTCGATTTCAGCAAGCAGCAAGCGGCTGACCCGGTGTTCCGCTCCAGTTTCACCCAGGACGATTACGAAAAAGCCGTCGACACCATCAAGGAATACATCCTGGCCGGTGACTGCATGCAGGTCGTGCCGTCCCAGCGCATGTCGATCGACTTCAAGGCTGCACCCATCGACCTGTACCGCGCACTGCGTTGCTTCAACCCGACGCCCTACATGTACTTCTTCAACTTTGGCGACTTCCACGTCGTCGGCAGTTCGCCGGAAGTGCTGGTGCGGGTCGAAGACAACCTGATCACCGTGCGACCGATCGCCGGCACCCGCCCGCGTGGGGCCAACGAAGAAGCTGACCTGGCGCTGGAAAAAGACCTGCTGTCCGACGACAAGGAAATTGCCGAGCACTTGATGCTGATCGACCTGGGCCGCAATGACACCGGTCGGGTGTCGGAAGTGGGCTCGGTGAAGCTCACCGAGAAGATGGTCATCGAGCGTTATTCGAACGTGATGCACATCGTTTCCAACGTGACCGGGCAATTGAAGGAAGGGCTGACGGCGATGGATGCGCTGCGGGCGATTCTGCCGGCGGGCACCTTGTCCGGCGCACCGAAGATTCGCGCGATGGAAATCATCGACGAACTGGAACCGGTCAAGCGTGGCGTCTACGGCGGTGCCGTCGGTTACTTCGCCTGGAACGGCAACATGGATACCGCCATCGCGATTCGCACGGCGGTGATCAAGGACGGTGAACTGCACGTGCAGGCCGGTGGCGGCATCGTCGCCGACTCGGTGCCAGCGCTGGAATGGGAAGAAACCCTGAACAAGCGCCGTGCGATGTTCCGCGCAGTGGCCCTGGCCGAACAAACTCCGGACGCCTGATTTCGCCGCTAATCCTTGTGGGAGCGAGCCTGCCCGCGACGAGGCCGGCACCGCCAACATTGATGTAGCCTGATCCACCGCTTTCGCGAGTAGGCTCGCTCCCACATTGGCTTCACCTGCATAAAAAAACGCAGCGCCCGTCAAGGCGCCGCGTTTTTTATGCGTGCTGTTTGCTTGATCAGAAGTCCAGCGCAACGCCTACGTTGATGCCTTGCTGGGTAAAGTCATCATCCTTGCGCAACGTATACCCGCCGCGCAGGGCCAGGTCGGCCGTCAACTTGTGGCTGACGCCAAGGCTCACGCGATTCATATGGGTTTGAGGGGTATAGCCATCCAGCGTGAAGTCGAGGGACGGCAGGCTGTTGAGCGCGATGTTCACGTCCTGGGTGTCATCGTCGTACTCGCGTTCGTAGGCGTATTCGCCAAACACCTGAGTCTGCGGGGTGATCTGGTATTTACCCTGCAGCCCGGCGCCCAAACGCTTTGAATCGCGCTTCTGGTCAGCAAAGGTCAGTGCCGTGGAGCGAGTGGCGTTCTCCGAGTAACCGTCGACCTCTACTTTCGCGTAATCGGCGCTGATGAACGGCGACAGGTGCCAGTCACTGCCCGGCTGTGCAATGTCATAGCCGATGCGTGTGCTGAAAGCCCAGAGGTAGCCATCGGTGTCGCCTTTCTCCGCACCTTCGCCAGCGCCCAGGTCGAATTTGCGTTTGAGATTGTCATAATCCAGCTTGCCGCCGGTCAACGCGGCATCAGCCCACCAACGGTTCTGCTGGAATTGGGCGAATGCAGTGGCCAGGTAACTGTTGAGTTTGTAGTCCGAATCGGTATCGCCTGCCTCCAGATCCTGACGATAGAACCCCGCCGCCACACCCACGCGCCAGGCGTCATTGAGGCGATAGCTGCCGCCGATGTTCAAGCTGTAGCCGCTGCCATCGGCGTCGGCGCCACTGCTTTGGTGATCGACATCGAGATGCTGGCCACCACCGGCCACAATGGCGCGCCATTGGCCAACAGCCTGCCAGTCCTCCCAGTCGGATTGCCATTGGCTGCGCAGTTCATCCTGATGCGCACGTAATGTGGCGTGGGCCATTTCCGGCAGCAGCGTCAGCTCCCAAGGCGCGGCGAGCAGGGAATAGGCGTAATCCGACACCAGCTTTTGCCCGGCCTCGGTCGGATGCACCCCATCGTTGTAAATCAGCTGGCTGGGGTCCGGGGTGGCGCTGTTGATACCGAAGGTTGCGTTTTCGGTGCAGCCGTCACCGCTGAAGCAGGTCGCCGTCAGATTCTGGCCTGTTGCAAAGCCGAATCGCGCCGGATCGGCGAAGGTTTCCTGCAACAACAGGGGAATGTTCAGCGGAATGATTTCAGCATCGATCCCCGCCAGTCGAGTGACCAGTTGCCGGTTGAAAGCCGCGCTCAGTTGCGAGGTCGGTCCCTGCAGCGGGGTGCCATTGATGGCCGGTGTCAGTCCCAGGTCCGGCAACAGCCAGACCATGATGTATCGGGCGCCGGCCGTTTGCAGGACCTGAACGCTGTTGGCCAGGCGGTCCGCAGCGGCATTCGCCTGGGCGCCACTTTGCACGCGTCCTTGCAGGAAGTCGTTACCGCCGCCGGAGAGGTAATACAACGCGTTCGGATCGGCGCGCAGACTATTGGCCGGTAAGTAACCCGCTCGCGCACGTTCACCCGTAGCAGATACGGTGGTGATTGAAGCGAGGATCTGGTCGGTGCGGTAGCCGCCAACGGCCCAGTTGTTGCCATCCGGCAGGCCTTGGGCGGCGCGGGCGGCTGAAGTCGACGCGGCGGTCTGGTCCGCTGAGAATCCAAGCCTGCCCCCAAGCAGTTGTGTTGAGTTGGCGGAATACACTTCGCCGCTGCCGTCCTGATATGTAGGCCCGGTCCGGTTGGTGAAGCGCAGCGTCGAACCGGCAGGCCCGCCCGTGTCGGTAAACTGCCCCGCATCGTTGAGGCTGTCGCCAAAGACGATGAAGTTCGAAAAAGGATTGGGTGCCGCGCTCGCCTGGGCGCAGGCCATGGCGAGCAGGCAACCGACAAGCGGTGTGAACAGCGTCTGTCTGATCATGAGCAAGTCCGTTTGTTTATTGTTTTAGTGGATGAAACGACAGTGCCAAAAAACTATAGAGCCTGACGCCATTCGGCGCGAACCTGGCGAATGTTTTACTTGCTTCGATCACCCCATATTGCACGCTCTGCCCAGCTAAGTTACTGTGCCAAGACGTATAAATGAGACCTTCCCCGTGTTGATCGTCAGCAAACTCCTGGATCAAGTCATCAAGGCACACGCCCGTTGGCGTTGGCGCGCCTGAATCCTTCTGCCGGCCCGGCCGGATCTTTACCGCATTGCCTTCTTTGTTTCGTGACACTGCGCTTTGCTTCGCGATTCCAGCGACCGCCAAAGTGCAGGACGCTGCGGGTAAATCATTCGAAGGCTGTATTAAGTCAGTAAATTTTAGAGGTTCTTAACGCCATGTTGCTGATGATCGATAACTACGACTCTTTTACCTACAACGTTGTGCAATACCTTGGTGAGCTGGGCTCCCAGGTCAAAGTCGTGCGCAACGATGAGCTTACTGTTGCCGAAATCGAAGCCCTCAACCCAGAGCGCATCGTTGTTTCTCCCGGTCCTTGCACCCCGACCGAAGCCGGCGTCTCGATTGACGTCATCAAACACTTCGCCGGCAAGCTGCCGATTCTGGGCGTGTGCCTGGGCCATCAATCCATCGGCCAGGCCTTTGGTGGCGATGTGGTCCGCGCCCGCCAGGTCATGCACGGCAAGACCAGCCCGGTGTTCCACGAAGACAAGGGCGTCTTTGCCGGCCTGAACAATCCGCTGACCGTCACCCGCTATCATTCCTTGATCGTCAAACGCGAAACCTTGCCTGATTGCCTCGAACTGACCGCATGGACTCAGCTCGAAGACGGCTCGGTCGACGAGATCATGGGCCTGCGTCACAAGACCTTGAACATCGAAGGCGTGCAGTTTCACCCTGAGTCGATCCTGACCGAGCAGGGCCACGAACTGTTCGCCAACTTCCTCAAACAAACCGGCGGCACGCGCTAAGGACTCCTCATGAATATCAAGACAGCCCTGAGCCGTATCGTCGATCACCTCGACCTCAGCACCGATGAAATGCGCGATGTGATGCGCGAAATCATGACCGGCCAATGCACCGAGGCGCAGATCGGCGCGTTCATGATGGCCATGCGCATGAAGAGCGAGAGCATCGACGAAATCGTCGGCGCCGTGTCGGTCATGCGCGAACTGGCGGACAAGGTCGAGCTCAAGACCCTCGACGGCGTGGTCGATGTAGTCGGCACCGGCGGTGATGGCGCGAATATTTTCAACGTTTCGACCGCTTCCGCGTTCGTCGTATCGGCGGCCGGCTGCACCGTGGCCAAGCATGGTAACCGCGCGGTCTCGGGCAAGAGCGGCAGTGCCGACCTGCTCGAAGCCGCCGGTATTTACCTGAACCTGACGCCGGTCCAGGTGGCGCGCTGCATCGACAACGTCGGTATCGGCTTCATGTTTGCCCAGACCCACCACAGCGCCATGAAACACGCCGCCGGTCCGCGCAAGGATCTGGGCTTGCGTACGCTGTTCAACATGCTCGGCCCGCTTACGAATCCGGCCGGCGTGAAACATCAGGTGGTGGGCGTGTTCACCCAGGCATTGTGCCGGCCGCTGGCCGAAGTGTTGCAGCGTCTGGGCAGCAAACACGTGCTGGTGGTGCATTCGAAAGATGGCCTGGATGAGTTCAGCCTGGCGGCACCGACCTTCGTGGCGGAGCTCAAGGACGACAAAATCACCGAATACTGGGTCGAGCCGGAAGATCTGGGCATGAAAAGCCAGAGCCTGCACGGCCTGGCGGTGGAAAGCCCGGCGGCATCCCTTGAGCTGATTCGCGATGCCCTGGGCAAGCGCAAGACCGAAAACGGTCAGAAGGCTGCGGAGATGATCATGCTCAATGCCGGCGCTGCGCTGTACGCCGCCGACCATGCCAGCAGCCTGAAAGAGGGCGTAGCCCTGGCGCACGATGCGCTGCATACCGGTCTCGCTCGGGAAAAACTTGAGGAGTTGGGTGCATTTACCGCGGTATTCAAAGTGGAGAATGAGGGATGAGTGTACCGACGGTTCTGGAAAAGATTCTGGCGCGAAAAGTCGAGGAAGTTGCCGAGCGTAGTGCTCGCGTAAGCCTCGCCGAGCTGGAAAACCTGGCCAAGGCGGCCGATGCACCCCGCGGCTTTGCCAAGGCGTTGCAGGCTCAGGCCAAGCTGAAACAGCCGGCGGTCATCGCTGAAATCAAGAAAGCTTCGCCGAGCAAAGGCGTGATCCGCGAGCACTTCGTTCCAGCCGACATCGCTAAAAGCTACGAGAAGGGCGGCGCGACCTGCCTTTCGGTGCTTACTGACATCGACTACTTCCAGGGTGCCGATGCGTATCTGCAACAGGCTCGTGCGGCGTGCCAGCTGCCGGTCATTCGCAAGGATTTCATGATCGACCCGTACCAGATCATTGAAGCCCGTGCGCTCGGTGCCGATTGCGTGCTGTTGATTGTCTCCGCGCTGGATGACGTGAAAATGGCTGAGCTGGCGGCCGTGGCCAAAAGCGTCGACCTTGATGTGCTGGTGGAAGTCCACGACGGTGACGAGCTGGAGCGGGCCTTGAAAACCCTCGACACGCCGCTGGTCGGCGTGAACAACCGCAACCTGCACACGTTCGACGTCAGCCTCGAAACCACCCTCGACCTGCTGCCGCGCATTCCACGCGATCGCCTGGTGATCACCGAAAGCGGCATCCTCAATCGCGCCGATGTCGAGTTGATGGAAATCAGCGACGTCTACGCGTTCCTGGTCGGCGAGGCGTTCATGCGCGCCGAAAGCCCGGGCACCGAGCTGCAGCGTCTGTTCTTCCCTGAGCGTGGCGTTCCTGTCAGCGGTTCTTCACTGGACTGATTGCCCGCAGATCGAGTCGACCCCATCGCGAGCAGGATTTGCTGGCACCACAGGTCCACTGTGGGAGCCAGCCAACCAGCCAGCCTGCTCGCGATGGCGGTATAAGATTCACTACAGACTGAACGTCTTTCGGATTTCTATATGACCCCAGATGCTCTGACCATCGAAGCCGGCCTGCAAGCCGAACAGGATCTGTTGGCGTCGGTCTGTGCCGGTGAGTCGGAGTTTGGCCTGCTGTTCTGGCAACCGAGCGATCAGGCATTGGTGATGCCTCGCCGATTGAATCGTTTGCCAGGTTTCGATGCTGCATGTGAAGTCTCGGCAGCGGCGGGCTGGCCAGTGTTGTTGCGCGATACCGGCGGCGAACCGGTTCCTCAGTCAGCCACAACGATCAACATTGCCCTGGTTTACGCACCACCGCGCAGCGAAGGCGATTTGAACCGCATCGAATCCGGCTACCGGCGTCTGTGCGATCCGATCTGCCAGTTGCTGGATGAGTTGGGCGGCACGTCGTCCCTCGGTGAAATCGACGGTGCGTTCTGCGACGGACGCTTCAACGTTAACCTGGACGGCCGCAAGATGGTCGGCACCGCCCAGCGCTGGCGCCAGAGTCAGGACGGTCAGCGTCCCGTCGGGCTGGTGCACGGGGCGATGTTGATTGATAACGAACGAGAGTCGATGGTCGCGGCGGTCAATCGCTTCAACCAGGCGTGCGGTCTGGAGCAGAGGGTTCACGCCGAAAGCCACATCGCCCTGCATGAAAAGTTCGCGGCGCCGGATGCGTTGGCCCGTCTGGACGAACTCTACGGGCTAATGCTCAAGCAGATGTTCAGCGGCTAGGTTTTCGAACTTATCGAGTACCAAAGACCACCATGGTCTTGCCTTTGACGTCCACCAGGTTGCGCTCCTCAAGATCCTTGAGCACGCGACCGACCATCTCCCGGGAACACCCGACAATTCGCCCGATTTCCTGACGGGTTACCTTGATCTGCATCCCGTCGGGGTGGGTCATGGCGTCTGGCTGTTTGCACAGCTCCAGCAGGCAACGTGCAACGCGGCCGGTCACATCGAAGAACGCCAGGTCACCCACCTTGCGCGTGGTGTTGCGCAGGCGTTGTGCGATTTGTCCGCTGAGCACGTAAAGAATGTCTGGATCTTGCTGCGACAGTTCGCGGAATTTCGCGTAGCTGATTTCCGCGACTTCGCATTCGACCTTGGCCCTCACCCAGGCGCTGCGCTCCTGCTCCAGGCCCGCCTGTTCAAACAGGCCCAGCTCGCCGATGAAGTCCCCGGTATTGAGATACGCGATGATCATTTCCCGACCGTCGTCATCCTCGATCAGGATGGTGACCGATCCTTTGATGATGAAGAACAGCGTCTCTGAGCGGTCTCCGGCACAAATGATGTTGCTCTTGGCCTGATAGCGACGACGCTGACAATGCATCAGCAGTTTATCGAGGTTTTTAATCTTGAGTGTGGGGGCAATAGCAACCATGGTTGTATCCCGAAAAAACTGCACGGTATGTTTGATTTTTTATGAATTGCGCAAGCCGCGGCAAAGGCTGGTTGTGCGTCAGCGAATTGGCGTCAGCTTAACAGACACTTCTGGCAATATTCGAGATTTTACCTACACGGCAGATGGATAAGTCCTAGGACCTCGGGACGCTTTCACCTCAAGGGGCTGTGCTAAGCTGGCGACCCTTTTTTATACAGTGGAGTCTTGGCGATGAAGGCACGCATCCAATGGGCTGGCGAAGCCATGTTCCTCGGCGAATCCGGTAGCGGTCATGTCGTGGTGATGGATGGTCCGCCCGATGCCGGCGGTCGCAACCTGGGTGTCCGGCCGATGGAAATGCTCCTGCTGGGTGTTGGCGGTTGCAGCAACTTCGATGTGGTCAGCATCCTCAAGAAGTCCCGTCAGGCTGTCGAGAGCTGCGAAGCGTTCCTCGAAGCCGAGCGCGCGACTGAGGACCCGAAGGTCTTTACCAAGATCCACATGCACTTTGTGGTCAAGGGCCGAGGATTGAAAGAAGCCCAAGTCAAGCGCGCCATCGAACTGTCCGCCGAAAAATACTGCTCGGCTTCGATCATGCTGGGCGCGGCCGGGGTCGAAATTACCCACGACTACGAAATCATTGAGCTCGGCTGAGTCGAGATTCAATGATTCATGAAAAAGGCGACTACCTCACGGCAGTCGCCTTTTTCATATCTGTCGCACCTCCGCTGCAGGAGCCAGCTTACTGGCGAAGAGGTCAGATCCGATAAGTGCTCTTGGTCATCACCTTGGCCAACAAACTCATCCCGAACTTCACCGGCGCCGGAAAACGAAAACCACCGGCCTCCAGCGCGCTTTCGGCATGCTGCTCTTCATCAAGGCGCATCTGCTCAAGAATCGCCCGGGACTTTTCATCCTCGGCCGGCAGTTGCTCAAGGTGTTCGTTCAAGTGTTTGCACACCTGATCTTCTGTCGCCGCAACGAACCCCAGGCTGACTTTGTCACTGATCAGCCCCGCAACAGCGCCGATCCCGAACGACATGCCGTAGAACAGCGGATTGAGAATGCTGGTGTGGCTGCCCAACTGGTGGATGCGTTGTTCGCACCAGACCAGATGGTCGACTTCTTCTTCGGCGGCATGTTCCATGGCGGCGCGCACTTGCGGCAGCTTGGCGGTCAGGGCCTGTCCTTGGTACAGCGCCTGGGCGCAGACCTCGCCGGTATGGTTGATGCGCATCAGGCCGGCGACGTGCCGGGTGTCTTCGTCGCTCATTTTCACATCCGGCTGCACGATGGCGGGCGACGGGCGGTACGGCTGGCCACTGAACGGCAGCAAAGTACGCATCGCGGCATCGGCTTGCAGCAGAAGGCGGTCAATCGGCGAGTAGTGACGTTGGGTAGTCATGCTGACCTCCGGAGGAATCTCGGCGGCCAGTTTAACCCAATCGGCCGGGGAAGGTTTGCGCTGGGTCATGTGTGAGGTCACCACCCCACCCTAGAAGCCGGCGTGCAGGCGATGGCGTCATTAAGAACGCCATCGCCTGCACGCCGGCTGCGATAACCGCTGGCTAACAATTAGCCCGGCGGCCAGTGCATCTGGCGCTGACCCAACACATGCATATGAATGTGATAGACAGTCTGCCAACCTTCTTCATTACAGTTCATGACAACGCGAAAACCTTTTTCACAACCCAGCTCCATGGCAAGGCGCTGGGCCGTGAACAGGATGTGCCCGGCCAATGCTTTGTCATCTTCGGTCAGGTCGTTCAGGGTGCGCACCGGCTTCTTCGGAATCACCAGAAAATGTACCGGTGCCTGTGGGGCGATGTCGTGGAAGGCCAGGACCTGGTCGTCCTCGTAAATAATCTTTGCCGGGATTTCCCGGTTGATGATCTTGGTGAACAGAGTATCCACAGCTGTTTTCTCCGTTGTTTGGGCTGGCCTGAGTGTACTCACGGGATTTGCCCGAGCCCAGCTTTTTACCTGGCAGGCCGGTCAGCGTGGGCAGTAAGCCTTGTTGACCATGCCGGTGATTGTCCGGATCAGCCAGCGCGAGCCGAAGCGGGGCAGGGTGGCGAACCAGCGGTTGCGCCGACCCGGAATAATGATTGCGCGGTTTTTCTCCAGGGCCCGCACGGTATAGAGCGCGACTTCTTCCGGGCTCATCAGCAGTTTGCTGTCGGCCAGTTTGTCTGCGTTCAGCTGCGCGGTGCGGAAAAAACCGGTGCGGGTCGGACCGGGGCAGAGCACCGAGACTTTGACCGCACATTTTTTCAGCTCGACGCGCAACCCTTCGGAGAAGTGCAGCACATAGGCCTTGCTCGCGTAATAAGTGCTCATCCATGGGCCGGGATGAAAGGCCGCGACCGAGGCGACATTCAGAATCTGCCCACCGCCCTGTAGCGCCATGCTGTTACCGATGGCGTGGCACAGGCGGGTCAGGGCCAGGATGTTTACTTCGATCAGGTCTTGCTCGGTCATCCAGTCCTGGGCCAGAAAGGGTCCGCACGTACCGATACCGGCGCAGTTGACCAGCAAGTCGATCTGGCGGTCGCTTTCCTCCAGCTCCAGCAGGAACCCGGACAACCGCAGCGGTTCGCCCAGGTCGCAGGCACGGAACAGCACTTCCACGCCAAAGCGTTGAGTCAGTTCAGTCGCAATACTTTCCAGCTGATCACGCTGTCGTGCCACCAGAAGCAGGCTGCGGCCGCGCCGGGCCAGCGCTTCGGCCATCGCCAGGCCGATGCCGCTGGAAGCACCAGTGATCAGAGCGTAACGGGTCATGCAGTTCTCCATCGCAACAGCTCCGCGCCGCGACGCGGATGTCACGGGTGGGGAGCGCTGTTCATTCTTTCGCAGAGTCTACAGGGGGCTGGGCTTCTTCGGCTGCATCGGCGGCCGAATTTGCGTCTGGTTCGACCTCGATTTCAATTTCGTCGCTGGTGACCGAGCCACTTTGGTAGCTGCTTTCGAGGGTGTTTTCGTATTCGTCCTGAATGGCCGAGAGGCCTCCCGCCAGTGCACCGACGATAACCAGCGCAATCACCACGAGCCATAACGCAGACAGCACCTTGACCGCAGTGCTGTTGGGCGGCGGCGGAGCGCCATACCGGTTGGCGGTTTGATTTCCCGGCATTGCCAGCAGCAACAGCGGAAAGAAACTGCCCACGAATGGCACAAGGTTCAGCAGCCATAGCCAGCCTGACCAGCCAATATCGTGCAAGCGCTGGACGCTGATCATGATGCTGGCGATGAGGAACGCCAGGCAGAGGAAGAAGGCCAGGATGCCACCGATGATCAGGCCGGCGGTCGAGTCGCTGCTCACCAGCGCGAGGCCGATGATGGCGAACACACCAACGACGGCCATTGTCACGAGGCTCAGCACCATCGACCAGGCGAGAAAGCGTAGACGCCCGATACGCCCTTCAACGCCAAAGGGTTTGAGTGTGGCGAACCCCGCAACACCTTCACCCACATTAGCCAATGGAGGGGCGTAAGGGGATTGCGGTTCTGCGACGGCGGCAGTTGGCACATGCTCGTGAACGTCGGACAGATTCAATTCGATCGAAGGTTCGGACTCGATGCGGGCCTCGATACCGGTGTTCTTCAGTGCCTGGAGGTAGGTTTGTGCATCGGCGTGAGACAGGTCGCGCTTGAGTGCCACAGGCCGGCCACTGAACAAGCGCTCGATGGCACTGACGTCACTCTTGAACAGCGCCGCGAGATTGAGTTTGGCGGTACCGATATCGACACCTGGCAGCAAAGCGCCGTCGAACACGATCTTGAAACGGTTTTCGCTCATTGCCGAGGCATCCTTGTCGCGAGAGTTTTAGTACCGCGAGTGTAAGGCCAGCGCTGATTGGCTGGCCCATATTTGTTTCAGCGTGGCCACCGCTTGGGCAGTTGCGCAGCGTGTTCCAGAGCCTTGCGATACTCGGCGTCGAGGCGCGCGACTAACTGGTCAACGCTCGGCAAATCATCGATTTCGCCTACGCCCTGGCCCGCGGACCATACGGTTTTCCAGGCTTTGGCTTCGTCGTTCAACGGCTTGAGTTTAGAGCCGAAATTGACCTCGCCTTTGTTTTGCAGTGCCGCCATGTCAAAGCCAGCGGCCTCCAGGCTCTGGCGCATGAAGCTCGCCGGTACACCTGACACCGCTGGAGTATGGACGATGTCCGCAGCTCTGGATGTCAGCAGCATCTCTTTATAAGCGTCAGGCGCATGACTTTCGGTGGTGCCGATAAATCGCGTGCCGAAGTAGGCGAGGTCCGCTCCGAGCAGTTGTGCAGCGAGAATTTCGTGGCCGTGGTTCAAGCAGCCGGCCAGCAACAGAGTCTTGTCGAAGAACTGCCGGATCTCGGCGATCAGCGAAAACGGGCTCCAGGTCCCGGCATGCCCGCCGGCGCCTGCAGCCACGGCGATCAGTCCATCCACACCGGCCTCGGCAGCCTTCTCGGCATGGCGACGGGTTGTCACGTCATGGAACACCAGGCCGCCGTAGCTGTGGACTGCATCGACCAGTTCTTTCACCGCGCCGAGGCTGGTGATCACGATCGGCACTTTGTGCTCGATGCAGATATCAAGGTCAGCCTGCAGTCGAGGGTTGCTGTTGTGGACGATCAAATTGACCGCATAGGGCGCAGGGTTCTCCATTGTCGCCAGCCCTGCTTCGATCTCCTCCAGCCAGGCTTTGAAGCCGCTGCTCTCGCGCTGGTTCAATGCCGGGAAGCTGCCGACCACGCCGTTGCGGCAGCAGGCGAGCACCAGTTGCGGGTTGGATATCAGGAACATCGGCGCTGCCACCACGGGCAGACGCAGGCGTTGTTCGAGCAGAGCGGGCAGCGACATTGGAAGTACCCCGGTGAGTTGTCTGTTGGAATTAGAACGGCCGAACCACGACCAGAATTACGATTGCCAGCAATATCAGAACCGGCACTTCATTGAACCAGCGAAAGAAGACATGGCTGCGGGTGTTTTCGCCACGCGCAAATCGCTTCACCTGCGCGCCGCACATGTGGTGATAGCCGATCAGCAACACCACCAGAGTCAACTTGGCGTGCATCCAGCCGCCTTGGCCGAAATACGCGCTGGGGTTCAGGCTGATCAGCCAGCCACCGAAGATCAGGGTCGCGATCATCGCCGGTCCCATGATGCCCCGGTACAGCTTGCGCTCCATGAGGCTGAAGCGTTCTTTGCTGATCGTGTCTTCACTTTGGGCGTGATAAACGAACAGGCGCGGCAAATAGAACAGACCGGCAAACCAGCAAACGATGCTGACGATGTGGAGCGCTTTGAGCCAAAGAAAAAGCATTTTTAGTTATTCCAGGATTCACGGTAGCCCGAATAGTAGAGGCTTGAGCGTCCGCACGTCACCTTGCCGGTTGTCGCAGGCGCGCGCGGCCCCTATTATCGACGGCTTTCCAGTGGGTTCGTTGAGGGCAGGTTTATGGTCAAGGTCGGTATCGTCGGCGGCACGGGTTACACCGGTGTCGAACTGCTGCGTCTGTTGGCGCAACATCCGCAAGCTGAAGTGGTTGTGATCACTTCCCGATCCGAGGCAGGCCTGGCCGTGGCCGATATGTATCCGAACCTGCGAGGCCATTACGACGGCCTGGCGTTCAGCGTTCCGGACATCAAGACCCTGGGGGCCTGCGACGTGGTGTTCTTCGCTACGCCACACGGCGTCGCCCATGCCTTGGCAGGTGAGCTGCTGGCCGCCGGCACCAAAGTCATCGACCTGTCGGCAGACTTCCGTCTGCAGGACGCCGATGAATGGGCCAAGTGGTATGGCCAGCCGCACGGCGCACCGGAGCTGTTGGACGAAGCGGTCTACGGGCTGCCGGAAGTCAACCGCGAGCAAATCAAGACGGCGCGCCTGATTGCTGTGCCGGGCTGCTATCCAACGGCCACGCAATTGGGTTTCCTGCCGCTGCTTGAAGCCGGTCTTGCGGATACCAGCGTCTTGATCGCCGACTGCAAATCCGGCGTCAGCGGTGCCGGTCGTGGCGCTGCTGTAGGCTCGCTGTACTCCGAGACGTCGGAAAGCATGAAGGCCTACGCCGTCAAAGGTCACCGTCACTTGCCGGAAATTCGCCAGGGCCTTCGTCGGGCGGCCGGCAAAGACGTCGGCCTGACCTTCGTCCCGCACCTGACGCCGATGATCCGTGGCATTCACTCGACGCTGTACGCGACCGTCGTGGATCGCTCGGTGGATCTGCAGGCGCTGTTTGAAAAGCGTTATGCCAACGAACCGTTCGTCGACGTAATGCCAGCCGGCAGCCACCCGGAAACCCGCAGTGTTCGCGGAGCCAACGTGTGCCGTATCGCGGTGCATCGTCCGCAAGACGGAGATCTGGTGGTGGTGCTGTCTGTGATCGACAATCTGGTCAAAGGTGCGTCGGGTCAGGCGGTGCAGAACATGAACATCCTGTTCGGTCTGGATGAGCGCTTTGGTCTGTCCCACGCAGGCATGTTGCCGTAGGACTCGATCGCGCACAGTAAAAAGGCCCGTTAAACGGGCCTTTTTGCATTTTCGGCTGGCGGTTGGATTGGTTGATATACCATAACAATAGTTGACCGCTTTTCTAGGAGAAGCGGATAATGCGCGTCATCACGCAATATGACGGCGTAACGCCGGGAGATAGTCAGTATGAGCGTCGAATCCTTCACCCCCACGGCTTTGCAATTCACCCACGGTGCCGCGCACAAGGTGAAGAGCCTGGTCGATGAAGAGGGGAATGATCGCTTGAAGCTGCGCGTATTCGTTACGGGCGGCGGTTGTTCAGGTTTTCAGTACGGCTTCACCTTCGATGAAGAAGTGGCCGATGACGACACCATCGTCGAGCGCGAAGGAGTGAGTCTGGTCGTCGATCCGATGAGCTTCCAGTACCTGGCAGGCGCTGAGGTGGATTATCAGGAAGGTCTGGAAGGTTCGCGTTTTGTTATCAAGAACCCGAACGCGACCACTACATGTGGTTGCGGGTCTTCGTTCTCGATCTGATCAGCGCTCCAGCATCACTCAACGCCGCATGGCCTTCCGGCCCTGCGGCGTTTTGCTGTCTGGGGTTTATGCGGGGTAGATGGCGCCGAGGATTCGCAATCCACGGGCGCCGGTAACGCTTGGGCGATTGGCGGCGATGCCTTCGAGGCAGCAGTGAGCGAGCCAGGCAAACGCCATGGCTTCGACCCAGTCAGGATCGACGCCATAGGCTGATGTGCTGCTGACTTGCGCCTTTGGCAGCAGGCTGGCGAGGCGATTCATCAGTGCGGCGTTATGCGCCCCACCGCCGCAGACCAGCACTTCTTGAGTGTCGTTCTGCGCGCCTTGCAACGATTCAATGATGGTCAGGGCGGTCAGCTCAAGCAGTGTTGCCTGGACGTCTTCGGCCGCAAAGGTCGGTAGCTGCGCCAGGTGCTGCATCAACCATGGCAGGTTGAACACTTCCCGGCCGGTGCTCTTCGGGCCTTGAGTAACGAAGAATGGGTCGCTGAGCAGTGACTTCAACAGGGCAGGTTCGACCTTGCCGCTGGCGGCCCACTGGCCGTCACGGTCATAGCTGTCGCCGCGCTGCTGTTGAATCCAGGCATCGAGCAGCACATTGCCCGGACCGCAGTCGAAGCCGGCCACCGGTTTGCCAGGCTCGATCAGGCTAAGGTTGCTGAAACCGCCGATGTTCAGGACGGCACGGTTGCCGGCACGCTCTTCGAACAAGGCTTCATGAAAGGCTGGAACCAGAGGCGCGCCCTGACCGCCGGCGGCTACGTCGCGGCTGCGGAAGTCGCTGACCACGGTGATGTTCGTCAGCTCGGTCAGCAGTGCGGGGTTGCCGATTTGCACCGTGAAGCCGCGTGCTGGTTCGTGGCGAATGGTCTGGCCATGGCTGCCAATCGCGCGAATATCGTCAGGGGTGAGATTCTGCTGAGCGAGGAGGGTATTGATACCCTGTGCCGCCAGCCTTACCCAGTTTTGCTGGGCGATGGCTGAGCGTGCAATCTCGTCCGGACCGCTGGCGCACAAGCCAAGCAGCTCTGTGCGCAGGGAATCGGGCATGGGAATGTAGTGCGTGGCGATCAGCTTGATCGCCGGAGTCTGCTGGATCAGCGCGATATCCAGGCCATCAAGACTGGTCCCGGACATCACACCTATATAAAGCGCCATGACTTAGCGCTTGGCCGAAGCCAGCTGAGTGGCTTTTTCCTGGTCCATGCGCGCCATCAGCGGTTGGCTCTGTGCCAGGAAGCGTGCGCGTTCGGCTTTGGAGATCGGATCTGCCATCGCGACTTTCTGCCCCAGCGGGTCGACGTGCACGCCATTCACCTGGAACTCGTAATGCAAGTGCGGGCCGGTGGATAGGCCGGTAGTGCCGATGTAGCCGATAACCTGGCCCTGCTTGACCGTGCCGCCAGTCTTGACGCCTTTGGCGAAGCCTTGCATGTGGCCATACAGCGTGCGGTAGGTATTACCGTGCTGGAGAATCACGGTGTTGCCGTAACCGCCGCGGCGACCAGCCAGCAATACCTTGCCATCACCTGCAGCCTTGATTGGCGTACCGCGCGGCGCTGCGTAGTCCACACCTTTGTGGGCGCGGATCTTGTTGAGAATCGGGTGTTTGCGGCCCATGGAGAACTTCGAACTGATGCGGGCGAAGTCAACCGGAGTACGGATGAAAGCCTTGCGCATGCTGTTGCCATCGGCGGTGTAATAACTAGTGTTGCCTTGTTTGTTGGTGTAACGCACGGCCGTGTAGGTCTTACCGCGGTTGGTGAACCGGGCAGACAGGATCGGCCCGTTGCCGACAGCTTTGCCGTTGACCACTTTCTGCTCGTAGATCACGTCGAATTGGTCACCCTGGCGTATATCCTGGGCGAAGTCGACGTCGTAGCCAAACACACTGGCCATGTCCATGGTGAGACTGTGAGACAGGCCGGCGCGAGCTGCAGATTGCGATAGCGAGCTATTGATGACGCCGTGAACATAGGCGGAACGTACGGTCGGCTTGGCGGTAATGCGGTTGAACGTGTAGCCCTTGTCATTCTTGCTCAAGGTGATGGTTTCGAGGTCGCTGACCTTGCTGTGCAGGTTGCTCAGCTGGCCATCCGGACCCAATTCGAATTCGAGTTTCTGCCCGCGCTTGAGCTGGCTGAACTGCTTGGCCTGCTTGTCGCTGGCGAGCACGTCATGTACCGAAGTGGCAGGAAGGCCGACCTTCTCGAAAAGGGTGGAGAGCGTATCGCCCTTGGCGACAATCACTTCCCTGTGGTTGGGGGCCTTCTTTTCCTCGGCAACCACTTCTGCGGGAGCTGGTTCTGGTGCGGCTTCAGCGGTTTGAGGTGAATCTTCGGCACTGTTTTCAATCTGCGCGAACGGAGAAACTGCTGGCTCATTTGTGGCTTCGACGGCTTCAGCAGCGTCTTGATCTTGTGTCAGTTGTTCAGCAGGACTTTCCAGTTCAAGACTCAGGGTTGTCTTTTTGGCTTCTACATCACTGGAAGGAAATACCAGAAGCGCCAGGCTCAGAAGGGCGGCGATGCCGCTCGCTGCGAGCAGGTGGGTCTTCGGGTAAAGCGGTGGCGCTTTAGACGATTCTTTGGTCATAAGTAATTTTTTGACTTTGAAAAAATGAATTGGAAAAGATGAATGACATGATGAAGATGAAATAACTGTATAAAATATAACCAAATCATCTCTGAAGCAAGTCTGCAGACGCCCTGTCTGTGGATTGGCGTCCGCGCGCCGGGCAAACCTTGTATTTGACGCGCGTTCTTGTATGGTTGGTTCCCTTTGAATCTGAGCCTTGCAGGTTGGTTATGAAGTCGGTTGAAGAGCAGCTAGCGCTGATCAAACGTGGTGCAGAAGAACTGTTGGTCGAGTCCGAGCTGGTTGAAAAGCTCAAGCGCGGCCAGCCGCTGCGTATTAAGGCAGGCTTCGATCCGACCGCGCCGGATCTGCACCTGGGTCATACCGTGCTTATTAATAAGCTGCGCCAGTTCCAGGAGCTGGGGCATCAGGTGATCTTCCTGATCGGTGACTTCACCGGGATGATCGGCGATCCGAGCGGCAAGAGTGCAACTCGTCCTCCGTTGACCCGTGAGCAGGTTCTGGAGAACGCTGAGACTTACAAGACTCAGGTTTTCAAGATTCTTGATCCCGCCAAGACAGAAGTGGCGTTCAACTCCACCTGGATGGATCAGATGGGGCCGGCCGACTTCATTCGTCTGACTTCTCAATACACCGTGGCGCGGATGCTCGAGCGCGATGACTTCGACAAGCGCTACACGACCAATCAGCCAATTGCCATTCACGAGTTCCTCTATCCGCTGGTTCAGGGCTACGATTCGGTTGCCCTGCGTGCGGATGTTGAGTTGGGTGGTACCGACCAGAAGTTCAACCTGCTCATGGGGCGCGAGCTGCAGCGTGGGTATGGTCAGGAAGCGCAATGCATTTTGACCATGCCGCTGCTCGAAGGCCTGGATGGCGTGAAGAAGATGTCCAAGTCGTTGGGCAACTACGTCGGTATCCAGGAAGCGCCGGGTGTTATGTACGGCAAGCTGGTTTCCATTCCGGATGCGCTGATGTGGCGCTACTTTGAGTTGCTCAGCTTCCGCTCCATGGATGAGATCAATGCATTGCGTGCTGATGTAGAGGCGGGTGCTAATCCGCGCGATATCAAGATCAAGCTGGCTGAAGAGATTGTTGCGCGCTTCCATGGTGAGGAGGCTGCAGCCAATGCTCATCGCGCCGCTGGCAACCGCATGAAGGATGGCGAGCTGCCGGATGATCTGCCGGAAATCGAATTGACTGCTGCCGAGGATATGCCGATCGCTGCTGTACTTAATAAAGCAGGGCTGGTTAAGAACTCGGCGATGGCGCGAGATCTCCTGGGTTCCGGTGGTGTGCGTATAGATGGTGAGGTTGTCGATCGCACCTTTATATGCGTACTGGGTGCGACCCATGTTTGTCAGGCAGGGAAGAAGGCATTTGCGCGTATTACACTCAAATCCGAATAAACCTGAAATAAGGGGTTGACGGCGAATTCTAGAGGCCTATAATTCGCCCCACTTCCGGCGCAGTCGAAACGGAAAACTCCTTGGTAAACAACGAGTTACGAAGTTTTCGGCAGCAAGTTGCTTCAGGTCGTCGAAGCCCAAAGGAAGTTGAAAAAGAGGTGTTGACAGCAGCGTGTAACGCTGTAGAATTCGCCTCCCGCTGACGAGAGATCGAAAGCGCAAGTGGTTGAAGTTGTTAAGGAAATCCTTGAAAACTTCTGAAAATAACCACTTGACAGCAAATGAGGCTGCTGTAGAATGCGCGCCTCGGTTGAGACGAAAGATCTTAACCAACCGCTCTTTAACAACTGAATCAAGCAATTCGTGTGGGTGCTTGTGGAGTCAGACTGCTAGTCAACAGATTATCAGCATCACAAGTTACTCCGCGAGAAATCAAAGATGTAACCAACGATTGCTGAGCCAAGTTTAGGGTTTTCTCAAAACCCAAAGATGTTTGAACTGAAGAGTTTGATCATGGCTCAGATTGAACGCTGGCGGCAGGCCTAACACATGCAAGTCGAGCGGATGACAGGAGCTTGCTCCTGAATTCAGCGGCGGACGGGTGAGTAATGCCTAGGAATCTGCCTGGTAGTGGGGGACAACGTTTCGAAAGGAACGCTAATACCGCATACGTCCTACGGGAGAAAGCAGGGGACCTTCGGGCCTTGCGCTATCAGATGAGCCTAGGTCGGATTAGCTAGTTGGTGAGGTAATGGCTCACCAAGGCGACGATCCGTAACTGGTCTGAGAGGATGATCAGTCACACTGGAACTGAGACACGGTCCAGACTCCTACGGGAGGCAGCAGTGGGGAATATTGGACAATGGGCGAAAGCCTGATCCAGCCATGCCGCGTGTGTGAAGAAGGTCTTCGGATTGTAAAGCACTTTAAGTTGGGAGGAAGGGTTGTAGATTAATACTCTGCAATTTTGACGTTACCGACAGAATAAGCACCGGCTAACTCTGTGCCAGCAGCCGCGGTAATACAGAGGGTGCAAGCGTTAATCGGAATTACTGGGCGTAAAGCGCGCGTAGGTGGTTTGTTAAGTTGGATGTGAAATCCCCGGGCTCAACCTGGGAACTGCATTCAAAACTGACAAGCTAGAGTATGGTAGAGGGTGGTGGAATTTCCTGTGTAGCGGTGAAATGCGTAGATATAGGAAGGAACACCAGTGGCGAAGGCGACCACCTGGACTGATACTGACACTGAGGTGCGAAAGCGTGGGGAGCAAACAGGATTAGATACCCTGGTAGTCCACGCCGTAAACGATGTCAACTAGCCGTTGGGAGCCTTGAGCTCTTAGTGGCGCAGCTAACGCATTAAGTTGACCGCCTGGGGAGTACGGCCGCAAGGTTAAAACTCAAATGAATTGACGGGGGCCCGCACAAGCGGTGGAGCATGTGGTTTAATTCGAAGCAACGCGAAGAACCTTACCAGGCCTTGACATCCAATGAACTTTCCAGAGATGGATTGGTGCCTTCGGGAACATTGAGACAGGTGCTGCATGGCTGTCGTCAGCTCGTGTCGTGAGATGTTGGGTTAAGTCCCGTAACGAGCGCAACCCTTGTCCTTAGTTACCAGCACGTAATGGTGGGCACTCTAAGGAGACTGCCGGTGACAAACCGGAGGAAGGTGGGGATGACGTCAAGTCATCATGGCCCTTACGGCCTGGGCTACACACGTGCTACAATGGTCGGTACAGAGGGTTGCCAAGCCGCGAGGTGGAGCTAATCCCATAAAACCGATCGTAGTCCGGATCGCAGTCTGCAACTCGACTGCGTGAAGTCGGAATCGCTAGTAATCGCGAATCAGAATGTCGCGGTGAATACGTTCCCGGGCCTTGTACACACCGCCCGTCACACCATGGGAGTGGGTTGCACCAGAAGTAGCTAGTCTAACCTTCGGGAGGACGGTTACCACGGTGTGATTCATGACTGGGGTGAAGTCGTAACAAGGTAGCCGTAGGGGAACCTGCGGCTGGATCACCTCCTTAATCGACGACTCAGCTGCTCCATGAGCTCCCACACGAATTGCTTGATTCATTGAAGAAGACGATAGAAGCAGCTTTAAGCTCCAAGCTGATAGCTCTGAGCTAACAGTTACAAGCTCGAAATTGGGTCTGTAGCTCAGTTGGTTAGAGCGCACCCCTGATAAGGGTGAGGTCGGCAGTTCGAATCTGCCCAGACCCACCAATTTTGTTATGGGGCCATAGCTCAGCTGGGAGAGCGCCTGCCTTGCACGCAGGAGGTCAGCGGTTCGATCCCGCTTGGCTCCACCATAAACTGCTTCGAAAGTTTGAGAGTTTAGAAATGAATATTCACTGATGAATATTGATTTCTAGTCTTTTGATTAGATCGTTCTTTAAAAATTTGGGTATGTGATAGAAAGATAGACTGAACGTTACTTTCACTGGTAACGGATCAGGCTAAGGTAAAATTTGTGAGTTCTCTTAGTTGAGAAATTCGAATTTTCGGCGAATGTCGTCTTCACAGTATAACCAGATTGCTTGGGGTTATATGGTCAAGTGAAGAAGCGCATACGGTGGATGCCTTGGCAGTCAGAGGCGATGAAAGACGTGGTAGCCTGCGAAAAGCTTCGGGGAGTCGGCAAACAGACTTTGATCCGGAGATGTCTGAATGGGGGAACCCAGCCATCATAAGATGGTTATCTTGTACTGAATACATAGGTGCAAGAGGCGAACCAGGGGAACTGAAACATCTAAGTACCCTGAGGAAAAGAAATCAACCGAGATTCCCTTAGTAGTGGCGAGCGAACGGGGACTAGCCCTTAAGTGGCTTTGAGATTAGCGGAACGCTCTGGAAAGTGCGGCCATAGTGGGTGATAGCCCTGTACGCGAAAATCTCTTAGTCATGAAATCGAGTAGGACGGAGCACGAGAAACTTTGTCTGAATATGGGGGGACCATCCTCCAAGGCTAAATACTACTGACTGACCGATAGTGAACTAGTACCGTGAGGGAAAGGCGAAAAGAACCCCGGAGAGGGGAGTGAAATAGATCCTGAAACCGTATGCGTACAAGCAGTGGGAGCAGACTTTGTTCTGTGACTGCGTACCTTTTGTATAATGGGTCAGCGACTTATTTTCAGTGGCGAGCTTAACCGAATAGGGGAGGCGTAGCGAAAGCGAGTCTTAATAGGGCGTCTAGTCGCTGGGAATAGACCCGAAACCGGGCGATCTATCCATGGGCAGGTTGAAGGTTAGGTAACACTGACTGGAGGACCGAACCGACTACCGTTGAAAAGTTAGCGGATGACCTGTGGATCGGAGTGAAAGGCTAATCAAGCTCGGAGATAGCTGGTTCTCCTCGAAAGCTATTTAGGTAGCGCCTCATGTATCACTGTAGGGGGTAGAGCACTGTTTCGGCTAGGGGGTCATCCCGACTTACCAAACCGATGCAAACTCCGAATACCTACAAGTGCCGAGCATGGGAGACACACGGCGGGTGCTAACGTCCGTCGTGAAAAGGGAAACAACCCAGACCGTCAGCTAAGGTCCCAAAGTTATGGTTAAGTGGGAAACGATGTGGGAAGGCTTAGACAGCTAGGAGGTTGGCTTAGAAGCAGCCACCCTTTAAAGAAAGCGTAATAGCTCACTAGTCGAGTCGGCCTGCGCGGAAGATGTAACGGGGCTCAAACCATACACCGAAGCTACGGGTATCATCTTAGGATGATGCGGTAGAGGAGCGTTCTGTAAGCCTGTGAAGGTGAGTTGAGAAGCTTGCTGGAGGTATCAGAAGTGCGAATGCTGACATGAGTAACGACAATGGGTGTGAAAAACACCCACGCCGAAAGACCAAGGTTTCCTGCGCAACGTTAATCGACGCAGGGTTAGTCGGTCCCTAAGGCGAGGCTGAAAAGCGTAGTCGATGGAAAACAGGTTAATATTCCTGTACTTCTGGTTATTGCGATGGAGGGACGGAGAAGGCTAGGCCAGCTTGGCGTTGGTTGTCCAAGTTTAAGGTGGTAGGCTGGAATCTTAGGTAAATCCGGGATTCTAAGGCCGAGAGCTGATGACGAGTGTTCTTTTAGAACACGAAGTGGTTGATGCCATGCTTCCAAGAAAAGCTTCTAAGCTTCAGGTAACCAGGAACCGTACCCCAAACCGACACAGGTGGTTGGGTAGAGAATACCAAGGCGCTTGAGAGAACTCGGGTGAAGGAACTAGGCAAAATGGCACCGTAACTTCGGGAGAAGGTGCGCCGGTGAGGGTGAAGGACTTGCTCCGTAAGCCCACGCCGGTCGAAGATACCAGGCCGCTGCGACTGTTTATTAAAAACACAGCACTCTGCAAACACGAAAGTGGACGTATAGGGTGTGACGCCTGCCCGGTGCCGGAAGGTTAATTGATGGGGTTAGCTAACGCGAAGCTCTTGATCGAAGCCCCGGTAAACGGCGGCCGTAACTATAACGGTCCTAAGGTAGCGAAATTCCTTGTCGGGTAAGTTCCGACCTGCACGAATGGCGTAACGATGGCGGCGCTGTCTCCACCCGAGACTCAGTGAAATTGAAATCGCTGTGAAGATGCAGTGTATCCGCGGCTAGACGGAAAGACCCCGTGAACCTTTACTATAGCTTTGCACTGGACTTTGAATTTGCTTGTGTAGGATAGGTGGGAGGCTTTGAAGCGTGGACGCCAGTTCGCGTGGAGCCATCCTTGAAATACCACCCTGGCAACTTTGAGGTTCTAACTCAGGTCCGTTATCCGGATCGAGGACAGTGTATGGTGGGTAGTTTGACTGGGGCGGTCTCCTCCTAAAGAGTAACGGAGGAGTACGAAGGTGCGCTCAGACCGGTCGGAAATCGGTCGTAGAGTATAAAGGCAAAAGCGCGCTTGACTGCGAGACAGACACGTCGAGCAGGTACGAAAGTAGGTCTTAGTGATCCGGTGGTTCTGTATGGAAGGGCCATCGCTCAACGGATAAAAGGTACTCCGGGGATAACAGGCTGATACCGCCCAAGAGTTCATATCGACGGCGGTGTTTGGCACCTCGATGTCGGCTCATCACATCCTGGGGCTGAAGCCGGTCCCAAGGGTATGGCTGTTCGCCATTTAAAGTGGTACGCGAGCTGGGTTTAGAACGTCGTGAGACAGTTCGGTCCCTATCTGCCGTGGACGTTTGAGATTTGAGAGGGGCTGCTCCTAGTACGAGAGGACCGGAGTGGACGAACCTCTGGTGTTCCGGTTGTCACGCCAGTGGCATTGCCGGGTAGCTATGTTCGGAATAGATAACCGCTGAAAGCATCTAAGCGGGAAACTAGCCTCAAGATGAGATCTCACTGGGACCTTGAGTCCCCTGAAGGGCCGTCGAAGACTACGACGTTGATAGGTTGGGTGTGTAAGCGCTGTGAGGCGTTGAGCTAACCAATACTAATTGCCCGTGAGGCTTGACCATATAACACCCAAGCAATTTGATTACTCGAAAGAGCATCAGATTGCGGTGTGTGAAGACGCAATGAACCGAAAGTTCGTATCGTTCACAAAACCGCAAGACTATCGCATACCCAATTTGCTGAAGCGTTGAAAGACGAGTCGGCACACCGAATTTCTTGACGACCATAGAGCATTGGAACCACCTGATCCCATCCCGAACTCAGCAGTGAAACGATGCATCGCCGATGGTAGTGTGGGGTTTCCCCATGTGAGAGTAGGTCATCGTCAAGATTAAATTCCGAAACCCCAATTGCGAAAGCAGTTGGGGTTTTGTTTTGCCCGCAGGAAAATCTGTCTTGCTCGATTTCTATGCAATTGCTCGGCGCGTGGCTATCATGCGGGCCTCATTGTGAGGCGAGACTTGCATGCTGACGTTGTTAAAGCTTCTTAAAGATGGACGATTCCATTCGGGTCAAGCGCTTGGTGCTGCCCTCGGCGTTAGTCGTAGCGCTGTGTGGAAGCAGCTTCAGCATTTGGAGGCAGACCTGGGGTTGTCCATTCATAAAATTCGCGGGCGTGGTTATCAATTGGCGGCGCCATTGACGCTGCTTGATCCCGCCGAGATAGCGAGGCTTTCTCCTTCTTGGCAATGGCCTGTTCTGGTTTTCGACTCTATTGATTCGACTAACGCTGAGGCTCTTCGAACGATTGATCGTCTCCAGATCGCGCCTTTTTTGGTGCTCGCCGAGCGGCAGACGGCGGGGCGGGGGCGCCGAGGGCGAAAGTGGGCCAGTCCGTTTGCCGAGAACGTTTACTTCAGCCTGGTATTGCGTATTGACGGTGGGATGCGTCAACTGGAGGGGCTGAGTCTTGTCGTGGGGCTTGCTGTCATGCAGGCGTTGCGTGAGCTTGGGATTTCCGAGGCGGGTTTGAAGTGGCCGAACGATGTCCTGGTAGGTCAAAAGAAGATTGCCGGAATTCTGCTTGAGTTGGTGGGAGACCCAGCAGACGTCTGTCATGTGGTTCTGGGTGTTGGGATTAATGTAAACATGCAGATGACCGACGAGGTCGATCAGCAATGGACGTCCATGCGCCTGGAGTCCGGGAAGATGTTTGATCGTAATCAGCTGGTGGCGACACTCGGAGAGATGCTGCAGAAGTATCTCGCTCGTCATCAGGCTGCAGGCTTTTCTGCTATTCAGGCTGAGTGGGAGCAACATCACTTGTGGCAGGGGCGCGCTGTGTCATTGATTGCGGGTGTAAATCAAATAGATGGCGAGGTACTGGGTATCGATAGTCAGGGCGCCCTGCGCTTGAAGGTGGATGGTGTGGAAAAAGTCTTTAGTGGTGGCGAGCTGAGCCTGAGGTTGCGCAATGATTCTTGAGCTCGACTGCGGAAATAGTTTCATCAAGTGGCGTGTGCTCGAATCGAATGCCCGGGTGGCGCGGGGTGGTGGGGTCGTGGATTCGGATCTTGCCTTGCTCTCGGACTTGAAGCAGCTCAGCGGGTTGGCGCTCAAGTACTGCCGGCTGGTCAGTGTGAGGACGCCAGAGGAGACCGGGTTATTGATCTCTCTGCTGAAAGAGTCCTTCGATGTATCGGTCGTTAGTGCGTCGCCTGCACGAGAGATGTCCGGCGTACGAAACGGATATGAAGAATTCGAGAAGCTGGGGCTTGACCGTTGGCTCGCCCTGCTCGGTGGATTCCATTTGGCGGGTGGTGCGTGCCTCGTATTGGATTTCGGGACCGCTGTCACTGCCGACTTCGTCGCTGCGGATGGGGGGCATCTCGGTGGGTTCATATGTCCTGGTATGCCGTTAATGCGAAATCAGCTTCGCACGCATACTCGCAAAATTCGTTACGGGGATCTTGCGGCTGAGCGTGCGCTGGAAAGTCTCGATCCAGGCCGCACTACAGTTGAGGCTGTCGAGCGGGGTTGCCTATTGATGCTTCGGGGTTTCGTGCTGACGCAGCTAGAGTTGGCGCGGGGCCATTGGGGGGAGGACTTCACGGTTTTCCTTACGGGTGGTGACGCAGCCCTGGTCTCCGAGATGGTGCCTGAGGCCAAGGTAGTCCCTGATCTCGTATTTGTCGGTTTGGCTATGGCGTGCCCTTTGGCCTGAGGTTCTTATGCGTTGGTTGTTTCTGCTGCTGCTTGTTCTCAATGTGTTTTATTACATATGGCATCAACAAGAGGCTCCGCTGCGTGCCAAGGATGTAACGCCTTTGAGTTTGTATCGAGGGTCGCAGCAGGATATCCGGCTGTTGAGCGAGACCGAGGTCGCGCCTAAAGATAAAGAGAAGCCGGGCCAGGCCGATCCTGGTTGTCTTTATGTGGGTGGCTTTGCGCGTCAAGACGTTGCTCAGGGGCTTGAGCGAAGACTGACAGGCATGGAGGTGAAGTTTCAGGCGTTGCCTCGGGGTAGCTCTGAATCCGCTGGCTATTGGCTGCGCGTAGCCCCTGAAAGCCGGCGCTGGCTGGATGATCTGCAGCTGATAAACCTTTCTAAAGAATTCAATGAGTTAAAACATAAAATAATGCCTTGTGAGGGGGTTGCACCCTTCGAATAGTTTGCATAGAATGGCGCCCGCTCCACAGCGAACACCGGAAACGGTGAGCGAAGTGAAGCGAGGTCAACGCAGCTAAGCTCAGGTTTTTAATGAGAAAAATGCTTGACAGAAGGCTGGCATGATGTAGAATGCCGGCTCGCTTAGGAGGGGTTCCCGAGCGGCCAAAGGGATCAGACTGTAAATCTGACGTCTACGACTTCGAAGGTTCGAATCCTTCCCCCTCCACCATTTTTAGCGAGAGCTGTAAGCCTCGCGGGTATAGTTTAGTGGTAGAACCTCAGCCTTCCAAGCTGATGATGCGGGTTCGATTCCCGCTACCCGCTCCAAGTTTACAGGTTTTGCACAGTGTTTCGCTCTTGTAGCTCAGTTGGTAGAGCACACCCTTGGTAAGGGTGAGGTCAGCGGTTCAAATCCGCTCAAGAGCTCCATATAACAAGGCAGATATGAAAATATCTGCCTTTGTTTTAAGGGCTGGGGTTGTAGTCGGTCGCGCCGCAGGGTTGGATGTTTCGCTTGCTGGTGTTGGTGCCGTGCCTGGGTCTAAGAGTTAAATGTTGTAAAGTCTTTTTCGGGCCGGCATAATGGTCGGCCTGATTTTGTTTTAGGTCAGTAGCTCAATTGGCAGAGCGACGGTCTCCAAAACCGTAGGTTGGGGGTTCGATTCCCTCCTGACCTGCCAGATTCACTCGGTGTATCTGGCTTTCTTTTCACAGGATCTTCATAGATGACTCCTAAAGCTGAAGCTCAAGGCTCTCGCTTCGATCTGCTCAAGTGGCTAGTGGTAGTCGCTTTGGTGGTTGTTGGCGTTGTTGGTAATCAGTATTACTCTGCTTCGCCGATCCTGTACCGCGTACTCGCATTGCTTGTGATTGCTGCTGTAGCTGCCTTTGTAGGCCTGCAGACAGTTAAGGGCAAGTCTTTCTTCGTACTGGTTAAGGAAGCGCGCACCGAGATTCGTAAAGTCGTATGGCCAACTCGCCAAGAAACCACGCAGACCACGTTGATCGTTGTGGCTGTTGTCCTGGTTATGGCGTTGCTGTTGTGGGGGCTTGATTCCCTGCTCGGTTGGCTTGTCTCCTTGATTGTCGGCTAAGGGTGTCCCGTGGCTAAGCGTTGGTATGTTGTGCATGCTTACTCGGGTTACGAGAAGCATGTCATGCGTTCGTTGATCGAGCGTGTAAAGCTGGCTGGCATGGAAGATGGCTTCGGCGAGATTCTGGTTCCCACTGAAGAAGTGGTCGAGATGCGCAACGGCCAGAAGCGCAAGAGCGAGCGTAAGTTCTTCCCTGGCTATGTGCTGGTACAGATGGATATGAATGAGGGTACTTGGCACTTGGTCAAGGATACTCCTCGGGTGATGGGTTTTATCGGCGGTACAGCTGATAAGCCGGCACCGATTACTGATAAAGAGGCAGAAGCGATTCTGCGTCGCGTCGCTGACGGTAGCGATAAGCCCAAGCCGAAGACGTTGTTCGAGCCGGGCGAGTCGGTTCGCGTTAACGACGGTCCGTTTGCCGATTTCACCGGCACGGTCGAAGAGGTTAACTACGAGAAGAGCCGGATCCAGGTCGCAGTGCTCATTTTCGGACGCTCTACCCCGGTAGAGTTGGAGTTCAGTCAGGTCGAAAAGGTCTAACTGAGCAAGCATCCCAACCCCGCAGCCTTAGGCTGTGGGGTTTTGTCGTCACTGGGATAAACGCGCAAGTAACCGGGGAGCCTTTCGAGGCGTTTGAACCCGTAATTGGAGTGCCTCATGGCCAAGAAGATTACCGCTTACATCAAGCTGCAAGTGAAGGCCGCTCAGGCTAACCCAAGCCCACCTGTTGGTCCTGCTCTGGGTCAGCACGGCGTGAACATCATGGAATTCTGCAAGGCTTTCAACGCCCGTACTCAGGGTCTTGAGCCAGGTCTGCCGACTCCAGTGATCATCACTGTCTACAGCGACCGTAGCTTCACGTTCGAAACCAAATCCACCCCTGCTTCGGTTCTGCTGAAGAAGGCGGCCGGTCTGACCAGCGGTTCCGCTCGTCCGAACACCGTTAAGGTTGGCACTGTAACTCGTGCTCAGCTGGAAGAAATCGCGAAAACCAAAAACGCGGATCTGACTGCAGCTGATATGGAAGCAGCCGTGCGTACCATCGCCGGTTCTGCTCGTAGCATGGGCCTTAACGTGGAGGGTGTGTAATGGCTAAGCTGACCAAGCGTCAAAAGGCTATCGCCGGCAAAATCGAAGCAGGCAAGTCCTACAACTTTGTAGACGCTGCTGCCCTGCTGGCTGAGCTGTCGACTGTCAAGTTCAGCGAGTCGTTCGACGTAGCTGTTAACCTGGGCGTTGACCCGCGTAAATCCGACCAGGTCGTTCGTAGCGCTACTGTGCTGCCACACGGCACTGGCAAGACCGTTCGCGTTGCTGTGTTCACCCAGGGTCCAGCTGCTGAGGCCGCTCTGGCTGCCGGCGCTGACCGTGTAGGTATGGACGACCTGGCTGCCGAAATGAAAGGCGGCGACCTGAACTATGACGTAGTTATCGCATCCCCGGATGCAATGCGCGTTGTGGGTCAGTTGGGTCAGATCCTCGGTCCACGTGGTCTGATGCCTAACCCTAAAGTCGGCACCGTAACTCCAGACGTAGCTACCGCGGTTAAAAACGCCAAGGCTGGTCAGGTTCGTTATCGCACCGACAAAAACGGCATCATCCACACTTCCGTTGGCAAGATCGGCTTCGATGCCGTCAAGCTGAAGGAAAACGTTGAAGCCCTGATCGCTGATCTGAAGCGTATCAAACCAGCTTCCTCGAAAGGCATCTACGTCAAGCGCGTTACCCTGAGCACCACTATGGGCCCAGGTCTGGTCATCGACCAAAGCTCGCTCGACGCGTAAGACAACGATTGGCGCAAGCGATTGCGTCAATTGAAAAATTGGGGTCCCTGCCTGGCGGGGGCTATCCAAGACCGTAGGCGACGCAAGTCTTAAACCACAAGCCTACGCAGATGGTGCTCCCGGTTCCTTACCGAATCAGACACCAAAACGACATCCGGTTTCGACCAGATGAAACGGTAACAAGCAGGAGTTAAACCCGTGGCAATTAAACTCGAAGACAAGAAGGCCATCGTCGCTGAAGTCAACGAGGCTGCCAAAGTCGCTCTGTCCGCTGTCGTGGCTGATGCCCGTGGCGTAACAGTAGGCGCGATGACCGGACTCCGTAAAGAGGCTCGTGAAGCTGGCGTTTACGTACGTGTTGTACGTAACACCCTGCTCAAGCGCGCTGTTGCTGACACTGAATTCAGTGTCCTCAACGACGTGTTCACTGGCCCTACCCTGATTGCATTCTCCAAAGAACATCCAGGCGCTGCTGCCCGGATCTTCAAAGAGTTCGCAAAGGGTCAGGACAAGTTCGAGATCAAGGCAGCTGCGTTCGAGGGCAAGTTCCTCGCAGCTAACCAAATCGACGTACTGGCAACTCTGCCGACCCGTGACGAAGCAATTTCTCAGCTGATGAGCGTGATTCAAGGCGCTACCAGCAAATTGGCTCGTACCCTGGCGGCAATTCGCGACCAGAAAGAAGCTGCTGCAGCCTAAGGCTCGTCAACTTCTCGCGTTTTTTGTTTTTTTCGATGGTCGCGTAGGCCGTCCCCAATATCAGGAATTAGATTCATGTCTATCTCTCAGAACGATATCCTTGAAGCAGTTGGCAACATGTCCGTAATGGAAGTTGTTGAGCTGATCAAAGCTTTCGAAGAAAAATTCGGCGTTACCGCTGCAGCTGCATCGGCTGGTCCAGCTGCTGCTGCCGCCGTTGTTGAAGAGCAAACTGAATTCAACGTCATGCTGACTGAAGCTGGCGAGAAGAAAGTTAACGTGATCAAGGCAGTACGTGAACTGACCGGTCTGGGCCTGAAAGAAGCCAAGGCTGTAGTTGACGGCGCTCCTGCCATGGTTCTGGAAGCTGTTGCCAAAGACGCAGCTGACAAAGCCAAAGCAGCTCTGGAAGAAGCAGGCGCTAAAGTCGAGCTGAAGTAAGCATCGACTTTGCTCCTCCAGCCCGAGCGATAAGCGACAGGCTGATGGCTGGTGGCTCTTGCCACCGGCCTTTTTCCGTTATTGGCAGCCGACTGGGTCGGTGCCGGTAACGTGCTGTAACCACCCGATGCGGTGGCGCAAACCATGGGGTTTGCACGATTTTCTGGCTGCTCCCGTCGGGAGGGGCCAAACAAGCAGGTGACCAAGCTGGGGAACGCTGATGGCTTACTCATATACTGAGAAAAAACGTATCCGCAAGGACTTTAGCAAGTTGCCGGACGTCATGGATGTGCCGTACCTCCTGGCCATCCAGCTGGATTCGTATCGTGAATTCTTGCAAGCGGGAGCGACTAAAGATCAGTTCCGCGACGTGGGCCTGCATGCGGCCTTCAAATCCGTTTTCCCGATCATCAGCTACTCCGGCAATGCTGCGCTGGAGTACGTCGGATATCGTCTGGGCGAACCGGCATTTGATGTCAAAGAATGCGTATTGCGCGGTGTAACTTACGCCGTACCTTTGCGGGTAAAAGTGCGCCTGATCATTTTCGACAAAGAATCGTCGAACAAAGCGATCAAGGACATCAAAGAGCAAGAAGTCTACATGGGTGAAATCCCCCTGATGACTGAGAACGGTACCTTCGTAATCAACGGTACCGAGCGTGTAATCGTTTCCCAGCTGCACCGTTCCCCGGGCGTGTTCTTCGACCACGACCGTGGCAAGACGCACAGCTCCGGTAAACTGTTGTACTCCGCGCGCATCATTCCTTACCGCGGTTCGTGGCTGGACTTCGAGTTCGACCCGAAAGACTGCGTGTTCGTGCGTATCGACCGTCGTCGCAAGCTTCCTGCATCGGTACTGCTGCGCGCGCTCGGCTATACCACCGAGGAAGTGCTGGACGCGTTCTACACCACCAACGTTTTCCATGTGAAGGGCGAGAACCTGAGCCTGGAGCTGGTGCCTCAGCGTCTGCGTGGTGAAATCGCTGTTCTGGATATCCAGGACGACAAAGGCAAGGTTATTGTCGAGCAAGGTCGTCGTATCACCGCTCGCCACATCAACCAGCTGGAAAAAGCCGGGATCAAAGAGCTGGAAGTGCCACTGGACTACGTCCTGGGTCGCACAACCGCCAAGGTCATCGTGCATCCGGCAACCGGCGAAATCCTGGCAGAGTGCAACACCGAGCTCAACACCGAGATCCTGGCGAAAATCGCCAAGGCCGGCGTTGTTCGCATCGAAACTCTGTACACCAACGACATCGACTGCGGGCCGTTCGTCTCCGACACGCTGAAGATCGACTCCACCAGCAACCAACTGGAAGCGCTGGTCGAGATCTATCGCATGATGCGTCCTGGCGAGCCGCCAACCAAAGACGCTGCCGAAACCCTGTTCAACAACCTGTTCTTCAGCCCTGAGCGCTATGACCTGTCTGCGGTCGGCCGGATGAAGTTCAACCGTCGTATCGGTCGTACCGAGATCGAAGGTTCGGGCGTGCTGTGCAAGGAAGATATCGTCGCGGTACTGAAGACTCTGGTCGACATCCGTAACGGTAAAGGCATCGTCGATGACATCGACCACCTGGGTAACCGTCGTGTTCGCTGCGTAGGCGAAATGGCCGAGAACCAGTTCCGCGTTGGCCTGGTACGTGTTGAGCGTGCGGTCAAAGAGCGTCTGTCGATGGCTGAAAGCGAAGGCCTGATGCCGCAAGACCTGATCAACGCCAAGCCTGTGGCTGCGGCGGTGAAAGAGTTCTTCGGTTCCAGCCAGCTGTCCCAGTTCATGGACCAGAACAACCCGCTGTCCGAGATCACCCACAAGCGTCGTGTCTCTGCACTCGGCCCTGGCGGTCTGACTCGTGAGCGTGCCGGCTTTGAAGTTCGTGACGTACACCCGACTCACTACGGTCGTGTATGCCCGATTGAAACGCCGGAAGGTCCGAACATCGGTCTGATCAACTCCCTGGCTGCCTATGCGCGCACCAACCAGTACGGCTTCCTCGAGAGCCCGTACCGTGTGGTGAAAGACGCTCTGGTCACCGACGAGATCGTATTCCTGTCCGCCATCGAAGAAGCAGATCACGTGATCGCTCAGGCTTCGGCCACGATGAACGACAAGAAAGTCCTGATCGACGAGCTGGTAGCTGTTCGTCACTTGAACGAATTCACCGTTAAGGCGCCGGAAGACGTAACCTTGATGGACGTCTCGCCGAAGCAGGTAGTTTCGGTTGCTGCGTCGCTGATTCCGTTCCTCGAGCACGACGACGCCAACCGTGCGTTGATGGGTTCGAACATGCAGCGTCAAGCTGTACCAACCCTGCGTGCTGACAAGCCGCTGGTCGGTACCGGCATGGAGCGTAACGTAGCCCGTGACTCCGGCGTTTGCGTCGTGGCTCGTCGTGGCGGCGTGATCGACTCTGTCGACGCCAGCCGTATCGTGGTTCGTGTTGCTGATGATGAAGTTGAAACCGGTGAAGCTGGTGTCGACATCTACAACCTGACCAAATACACCCGCTCCAACCAGAACACCTGCATCAACCAGCGTCCGCTGGTGCGTAAAGGTGATCGGGTACAGCGTAGCGACATCATGGCCGACGGCCCGTCCACCGACATGGGTGAACTGGCGCTGGGTCAGAACATGCGCATCGCCTTCATGGCATGGAACGGCTTCAACTTCGAAGACTCCATCTGCCTGTCGGAACGCGTTGTTCAAGAAGACCGTTTCACCACGATCCACATTCAGGAACTGACCTGTGTGGCCCGTGACACCAAGCTTGGCCCAGAGGAAATCACTGCGGACATCCCGAACGTGGGTGAGGCTGCACTGAACAAGCTGGACGAAGCCGGTATCGTTTACGTGGGTGCTGAAGTAGGCGCAGGCGACATCCTGGTGGGTAAGGTCACTCCGAAAGGCGAGACCCAGCTGACTCCGGAAGAAAAACTGCTGCGTGCGATCTTTGGTGAGAAAGCCAGCGACGTTAAAGACACCTCCCTGCGCGTACCTACCGGTACCAAAGGTACTGTCATCGACGTACAGGTCTTCACCCGTGACGGCGTTGAGCGTGATGCTCGTGCACTGTCGATCGAGAAGTCTCAGCTCGACGAGATCCGCAAGGACTTGAACGAAGAGTTCCGCATCGTTGAAGGTGCTACTTTCGAACGTCTGCGTTCCGCTCTGGTCGGCCACAAAGCCGAAGGCGGCGCCGGTCTGAAGAAGGGTCAGGACATCACCGACGAAGTACTCGACGGTCTTGAGCACGGCCAGTGGTTCAAACTGCGCATGGCTGAAGATGCTCTGAACGAGCAGCTCGAGAAGGCTCAGGCCTACATCGTCGATCGTCGCCGTCTGCTGGACGACAAGTTCGAAGACAAGAAGCGCAAACTGCAGCAGGGCGATGACCTGGCTCCAGGCGTGCTGAAAATCGTCAAGGTTTACCTGGCAATCCGTCGTCGCATCCAGCCGGGCGACAAGATGGCCGGTCGTCACGGTAACAAAGGTGTGGTCTCCGTGATCATGCCGGTTGAAGACATGCCGCACGATGCCAATGGCACCCCGGTCGACGTCGTTCTCAACCCGTTGGGCGTACCTTCGCGTATGAACGTTGGTCAGATCCTCGAAACCCACCTTGGCCTCGCGGCCAAAGGTCTGGGCGAGAAGATCAACCGCATGGTTGAAGAACAGCGCAAAGTCGCCGAACTGCGTAAGTTCCTGCACGAGATCTATAACGAGATCGGCGGTCGTCAGGAAAGCCTCGATGACTTCTCGGATCAGGAAATCCTGGATCTGGCTCAAAACCTGCGTGGCGGCGTTCCTATGGCCACTCCAGTGTTCGACGGCGCCAAGGAAAGCGAAATCAAGGCCATGCTGAAACTGGCAGACCTGCCAGAAAGCGGCCAGATGCAGCTGACCGACGGCCGTACCGGCAACAAGTTCGAGCGCCCGGTTACCGTTGGCTACATGTACATGCTGAAGCTGAACCACTTGGTAGACGACAAGATGCACGCTCGTTCTACCGGTTCGTACAGCCTGGTTACCCAGCAGCCGCTGGGTGGTAAGGCGCAGTTCGGTGGTCAGCGTTTCGGGGAGATGGAGGTCTGGGCACTGGAAGCATACGGTGCCGCTTACACTCTGCAAGAAATGCTCACAGTGAAGTCGGACGATGTGAACGGCCGTACCAAGATGTACAAAAACATCGTGGATGGCGATCACCGTATGGAGCCGGGCATGCCCGAGTCCTTCAACGTGTTGATCAAGGAAATTCGTTCCCTCGGCATCGATATCGATCTGGAAACCGAATAACACGTGACGCGAATCGAGAGCGGGGCAGGATTGCCCGCTCTCTGCTCCGCCAGGAGGAAAGGCCTTGAAAGACCTACTGAATTTGCTGAAAAACCAGGGTCAAGTCGAAGAGTTCGACGCCATCCGTATCGGATTGGCATCGCCTGAGATGATCCGTTCGTGGTCGTTCGGTGAAGTTAAAAAGCCGGAAACCATTAACTACCGTACGTTCAAACCTGAGCGTGACGGCCTGTTCTGCGCCAAGATCTTTGGCCCGGTAAAGGATTACGAGTGCCTGTGCGGTAAGTACAAGCGCTTGAAGCATCGTGGCGTGATCTGCGAGAAGTGCGGTGTTGAAGTCGCGCTGGCAAAAGTTCGTCGTGAGCGTATGGCGCACATCGAACTGGCCTCGCCTGTTGCCCACATCTGGTTCCTGAAATCGCTGCCGTCCCGTATCGGCTTGCTGATGGACATGACCCTGCGTGATATCGAACGCGTTCTCTACTTCGAGAGCTATGTCGTTATCGATCCAGGCATGACCACCCTTGAAAAAGGTCAGCTGCTGAACGACGAGCAGTACTTCGAAGCGCTGGAAGAGTTCGGCGACGATTTCGATGCCCGCATGGGTGCCGAAGCTGTCCGCGAACTGCTGCACGCTATCGACCTGGAGCACGAGATTGGCCGTCTGCGCGAAGAGATTCCGCAAACCAACTCCGAAACCAAGATCAAGAAGCTGTCCAAGCGTCTGAAGTTGATGGAAGCCTTCCAGGGTTCCGGCAACCTGCCAGAGTGGATGGTGCTGACCGTTCTGCCGGTTCTGCCGCCAGATCTGCGTCCACTGGTCCCGCTGGATGGCGGTCGCTTCGCGACTTCCGACCTCAACGATCTGTATCGTCGTGTGATCAACCGTAACAACCGTTTGAAGCGCCTGCTGGATCTGTCCGCGCCGGACATCATCGTGCGCAACGAAAAACGTATGTTGCAGGAAGCCGTCGACGCACTGCTCGACAACGGTCGTCGTGGCCGCGCTATCACAGGTTCCAACAAGCGTCCTCTGAAATCCCTGGCTGACATGATCAAGGGTAAGCAGGGTCGTTTCCGTCAGAACTTGCTCGGTAAGCGTGTTGACTACTCCGGTCGTTCGGTAATTACCGTAGGTCCGACCCTGCGTCTGCACCAGTGCGGTCTGCCGAAGAAAATGGCTCTCGAGCTGTTCAAACCGTTCATTTTCGGCAAGCTGGAAATGCGTGGTCTCGCTACCACCATCAAAGCTGCCAAGAAGATGGTCGAGCGCGAGCTGCCGGAAGTTTGGGACGTTCTCGCTGAAGTGATTCGCGAACACCCGGTTCTTCTCAACCGTGCGCCGACCCTTCACCGTCTGGGTATCCAGGCGTTTGAACCGGTACTGATCGAAGGTAAGGCTATCCAGCTGCACCCTCTGGTCTGCGCCGCGTACAACGCCGACTTCGACGGCGACCAAATGGCCGTGCACGTACCGCTGACGCTGGAAGCCCAGCTCGAAGCGCGTGCGTTGATGATGTCGACCAACAACATTCTGTCGCCAGCCAACGGTGAGCCAATCATCGTTCCGTCGCAGGACGTTGTATTGGGTCTGTACTACATGACTCGTGAAGCGATCAACGCCAAAGGCGAAGGTCGTGTGTTCGCGGATCTGCAGGAAGTTGACCGTGTGTTCCGTGCCGGCGAAGCCGCACTGCACGCTAAAGTCAAAGTGCGGATCAACGAAACCGTCAACGACCGTGATGGCGGCAGCGTGACCAACACCCGTATCGTCGACACCACTGTCGGCCGTGCGCTGTTGTTCCAGGTTGTGCCAAAAGGTCTGTCGTACGACGTCGTCAACCTGCCGATGAAGAAAAAAGCGATCTCCAAGCTGATCAACCAGTGCTACCGCGTGGTTGGTCTGAAAGAGACCGTGATCTTCGCTGACCAGTTGATGTACACCGGTTTTGCCTACTCGACCATTTCCGGCGTTTCCATCGGCGTTAACGACTTCGTTATCCCGGACGAAAAAGCCCGCATCATCGGTGCTGCTACCGACGAAGTGAAAGAAATCGAAAGTCAGTACGCCTCCGGCCTGGTTACCCAGGGCGAGAAGTACAACAAAGTGATCGACCTTTGGTCCAAGGCGAACGACGAAGTTTCCAAGGCGATGATGGCCAACCTCTCGAAAGAGAAAGTCATCGACCGTCATGGCGTCGAAGTCGACCAAGAGTCTTTCAACTCGATGTACATGATGGCCGACTCGGGTGCGCGGGGATCCGCAGCTCAGATTCGTCAGCTGGCCGGTATGCGTGGCCTGATGGCCAAGCCGGACGGTTCCATCATTGAAACGCCGATTACTGCGAACTTCCGTGAAGGTTTGAGCGTACTTCAGTACTTCATCTCGACTCACGGTGCTCGTAAAGGTCTGGCGGATACCGCGTTGAAAACTGCGAACTCCGGTTACCTGACCCGTCGTCTGGTAGACGTAGCGCAAGATCTGGTTGTAACCGAGATCGATTGCGGCACCGAACACGGTCTGCTGATGACTCCGCACATTGAAGGCGGTGACGTTGTAGAGCCGCTGGGTGAGCGCGTATTGGGTCGTGTTATTGCCCGTGACGTATTCAAGCCAGGTACCGAGGACGTTATCGTTCCTGCCGGCACGCTGGTAGACGAGAAGTGGGTTGAATTCATCGAGCTGAACAGCATCGACGAAGTGATCGTGCGTTCGCCGATCAGCTGCGAAACCCGCTACGGCATTTGCGCCAAGTGCTACGGCCGTGACTTGGCTCGTGGTCACCAGGTGAACATTGGTGAAGCTGTCGGCGTAATCGCTGCACAGTCGATCGGTGAGCCGGGTACCCAGCTGACGATGCGTACGTTCCACATCGGTGGTGCGGCAAGCCGGACCTCCGCTGCTGACAGCGTTCAGGTGAAGAATGGCGGTACCGTCCGTCTGCATAACCTGAAGCACGTTGAGCGAGTGGATGGTCACCTGGTTGCTGTGTCCCGTTCCGGTGAGCTGGCTATCGCTGATGACTTCGGTCGTGAGCGTGAGCGTTACAAGCTGCCATACGGTGCTGTGATTTCGGTTAAAGAAGGTGACAAGGTCGACGCTGGCGCAATCGTGGCCAAGTGGGATCCGCACACTCACCCAATCGTTACCGAAATGAAAGGTACCGTGACCTACGTGGGCATGGAAGAAGGCATCACGATCAAGCGTCAGACTGACGAATTGACCGGTATGACCAACATTGAAGTACTCGATGCCAAAGACCGTCCAGCGGCTGGTAAGGACATCCGTCCTGCCGTGAAGATGGTCGACGACAACGGCAAGGATCTGTTGCTGCCAGGCACTGACGTTATCGCTCAGTACTTCCTGCCAGCCAACGCCTTGGTCGGTGTAGCGGATGGTGCGAAGATCGCGATCGGTGACGTTATCGCTCGTATCCCGCAAGAGACTTCGAAGACCCGTGACATCACCGGTGGTCTGCCGCGTGTTGCCGACTTGTTCGAAGCTCGTCGTCCGAAGGAAGCGTCGATTCTGGCTGAAGTCAGCGGCACCATCGCGTTCGGTAAAGAGACCAAGGGCAAGCGCCGTCTGGTCATTACTCCGAACGACGGTAGCGATCCGTATGAAGAGCTGATTCCGAAGTGGCGTCACCTGAACGTGTTCGAAGGCGAACAGGTAAACCGCGGCGAAGTTATCTCCGACGGCCCAAGCGATCCACACGACATCCTGCGTCTGCTGGGTGTGAGTGCGCTGGCCAAGTACATCGTTAACGAGATCCAGGACGTTTACCGTCTGCAAGGCGTGAAGATCAACGATAAGCACATCGAGACCATCCTGCGTCAGATGCTGCGTAAAGTTGAAATTGCTGAATCCGGCGATTCCAGTTTCATCAAGGGCGACCAGATGGAATTGACTCACGTTCTGGTAGAGAACGAGCGTTTGAGCGGCGAAGACAAATTTGTCTCCAAGTTCACTCGCGTTCTGCTAGGTATCACCAAGGCATCGCTGTCCACCGAATCGTTCATCTCGGCGGCTTCCTTCCAGGAAACCACTCGCGTACTGACCGAAGCGGCGGTAACCGGCAAGCGCGATTACCTGCGCGGCCTGAAAGAAAACGTGGTCGTGGGTCGTCTGATCCCGGCTGGTACCGGCCTGGCTTATCACAGCGAGCGTAAGCGTCGTCGTGATGCCGACAAGCCGTTGCGCGTAAGCGCCAGTGAAGTGGAAGCTGCACTGACCGAAGCGCTGAACTCTAGCGGTAACTGAGTTCTGCGATAAATGAGCGCAAGGCCCTGGCAGCTCCGTTCATCGAATCCAGACAAATTGTCGAGGTTCGATGGGTGGAGACGTCGGGGCCTTGCCTTGACTGGGGGCAAGATCCTCTTTAGACTCTTGTACCCCTAAATTTGGCGGGGATTCGTTCCTGCCATTTTGCTTTTCTTGCAAGACAATAGCGTCGCAAGACAACAGTGGAGCTAGTAGATGGCAACTATCAACCAGCTGGTACGTCAGCCGCGTAAGCGTATCGTCGAGAAATCCGACGTACCTGCGCTGCAGAACTGCCCGCAACGTCGTGGCGTGTGCACCCGTGTGTATACCACTACGCCGAAAAAACCTAACTCGGCACTGCGTAAAGTATGCCGTGTGCGTCTGACCAACGGTTTCGAGGTTTCCTCGTACATCGGTGGTGAAGGCCACAACCTGCAAGAGCACAGCGTGGTACTGATCCGCGGCGGTCGTGTAAAAGACTTGCCAGGTGTTCGTTACCACACCGTTCGCGGTTCTTTGGATACTTCCGGCGTTAAAGGTCGTAACCAGGGTCGTTCGAAGTACGGTACCAAGAAGCCTAAGTAGTAGCGGCTTTTTGTAAAACTGATTTTCTATTTTTCTGAGTCGATAAGAGTAAGGTCGGAGGCGTCCCGTACAGGGCACCGATTCCGAGCGAACCTGAAGACCGTTTGAGGGCTTATCCATGCCAAGAAGACGCGTAGCAGCCAAGCGCGAAGTGCTTGACGATCCAAAATACGGAAGCCAAATCCTGGCCAAGTTCATGAACCACGTGATGGAAAGCGGCAAGAAAGCCGTTGCCGAGCGTATCGTTTATGGCGCGCTGGAAAAGGTTAAAGAACGCAAGAACAGCGACCCCCTGGAAATCTTCGAGAAAGCTCTCGACGCCATCGCTCCGCTGGTCGAAGTAAAGTCGCGCCGTGTAGGCGGTGCTACTTACCAGGTTCCGGTTGAAGTTCGTCCGTCCCGTCGTAACGCTCTGGCAATGCGCTGGTTGGTAGACTTCGCCCGTAAGCGCGGCGAGAAGTCTATGGCTCTGCGTTTGGCTGGCGAACTGTTGGACGCTGCCGAAGGTAAAGGTGCTGCAGTTAAGAAGCGTGAAGACGTGCACCGTATGGCTGAAGCTAACAAAGCTTTCTCGCACTACCGCTTCTAATTTTAGCGTCACTAATTTTGCGAGGGCTTTATGGCTCGTACTACACCGATTAATCGCTACCGTAACATTGGTATCGTTGCTCACGTGGATGCTGGTAAAACCACCACCACCGAGCGCGTCCTTTTTTACACTGGCAAAAGTCACAAGATGGGCGAGGTGCATGACGGCGCCGCGACCACAGACTGGATGGTTCAGGAGCAGGAGCGTGGTATTACCATTACTTCTGCTGCTATTACCGCCTTCTGGCAGGGTTCTGCGAAGCAGCACAAGGACCAATACCGCTTCAACGTCATCGATACCCCGGGTCACGTAGACTTCACCATTGAAGTAGAGCGTTCCCTGCGTGTACTCGACGGCGCTGTCGTTGTGTTCTGTGGTACTTCCGGTGTTGAGCCTCAGTCCGAAACCGTATGGCGTCAAGCCAACAAGTACGGTGTTCCGCGTATCGTTTACGTGAACAAAATGGACCGTGCCGGCGCGAACTTCCTGCGCGTGATCGCTCAGATCAAGCAGCGTCTGGGTCACACTCCGGTGCCGATCCAGTTGGCTATCGGTTCCGAAGACAACTTCCAGGGTCAGATCGATCTGATGACCATGGAAGCGGTTTACTGGAACGATGCTGACAAGGGCATGACTCCACGTCGCGAAGCTATCCCTGCTGAGCTGCAGGAGTTGGCTGAAGAGTGGCGCAGCAACATGGTTGAGGCTGCGGCCGAAGCCAGCGAAGAGCTGATGAACAAGTACCTCGAAGGTGAAGAGCTCACCACCGAGGAAATCAAGGCCGCTCTGCGTCAGCGTACCATCGCTGGTGAGATCGTTCTGGCTGTTTGCGGTTCTTCGTTCAAGAACAAGGGTGTTCCCCTGGTTCTCGACGCCGTTATCGACTACCTGCCTGCACCAACTGACATTCCTGCCATCAAGGGTACTGACCCGGATGATGAGGAAAAGCAGATGGAGCGTCATGCAGACGACAACGAGCCGTTCTCGGCTCTGGCGTTCAAAATCGCTACCGACCCATTCGTGGGTACCTTGACCTTCGTTCGAGTTTACTCGGGCGTGTTGGCCTCCGGCGACGGCGTGATCAACTCGGTTAAAGGCAAGAAAGAGCGCGTGGGTCGTATGGTGCAAATGCACGCAAACGCCCGTGAAGAGATCAAGGAAGTACGCGCTGGTGACATCGCGGCCCTGATCGGCATGAAGGACGTCACCACTGGTGAAACCTTGTGCAACGCTGACAAGCCAATCATCCTGGTTCGCATGGACTTCCCGGAGCCGGTTATTTCGGTTGCCGTTGAGCCTAAGACCAAGGATGACCAGGAAAAAATGGGTATCGCTCTGGGCAAGCTCGCTCAGGAAGACCCGTCTTTCCGCGTAAAAACTGATGAAGAGACTGGTCAAACGATCATCTCTGGCATGGGCGAGCTGCACCTGGACATCCTGGTTGACCGGATGCGCCGTGAGTTCAACGTCGAAGCCAACATCGGTAAGCCTCAGGTTTCCTATCGTGAGCGCATCACGAAGAGCTGCGAAATCGAAGGCAAGTTCGTTCGCCAGTCCGGCGGTCGTGGCCAGTTCGGTCACTGCTGGATTCGTTTTGCACCTGCTGACGAAGGTCAGGAAGGTCTGCAATTCGTGAACGAAGTAGTGGGTGGTGTGGTTCCTAAGGAATACATCCCGGCTATCCAGAAGGGTATCGAAGAGCAGATGAAGAACGGTGTTGTTGCCGGCTATCCGCTGATCGGCCTGAAGGCTACCGTGTTTGATGGTTCTTACCACGACGTCGACTCGAACGAGATGGCGTTTAAGGTGGCTGCTTCCATGGCGACCAAGCAACTGGCCCAGAAGGGCGGTGGTGAGTTGCTCGAGCCGATCATGGCGGTAGAGGTTGTTACGCCTGAAGACTATATGGGTGACGTGATGGGCGACCTGAACCGTCGTCGCGGCATGATTCTGGGTATGGAAGATACGGTTTCCGGTAAGGTTATCCGTGCTGAAGTTCCGTTGGGCGAGATGTTCGGTTATGCGACCGACGTTCGTTCGATGTCCCAGGGGCGCGCAAGCTACTCTATGGAATTCAAAAAATACAATACGGCTCCGTCGCACATCGTCGAAACCGTTACCAAAAAACAAGGCTGATTCAGTCCTTTAGGCAAGGAGTTAATTGTCGTGGCTAAAGAAAAATTTGATCGTTCCCTACCGCACGTCAACGTTGGCACCATCGGTCACGTTGACCACGGTAAAACCACTCTGACCGCAGCTCTGACTCGCGTTTGCTCCGAAGTTTTCGGTTCGGCAATCGTTGATTTCGATAAAATCGACAGCGCTCCAGAAGAAAAAGCTCGTGGTATCACCATCAACACCGCGCACGTCGAGTACAACTCGAAGATTCGTCACTACGCTCACGTTGACTGCCCAGGTCACGCTGACTACGTGAAGAACATGATCACCGGTGCTGCCCAGATGGACGGCGCGATCCTGGTTTGCTCGGCCGCTGATGGTCCGATGCCACAAACCCGTGAGCACATCCTGCTGTCCCGTCAGGTAGGCGTTCCGTACATCGTGGTTTTCCTGAACAAGGCTGACCTGGTAGACGACGCAGAGCTGCTGGAACTGGTTGAGATGGAAGTTCGCGACCTGCTGTCCACCTACGACTTCCCGGGCGATGACACTCCAATCATCATCGGTTCGGCTCGTATGGCGCTGGAAGGCAAAGACGACAACGAAATGGGCACCACTGCCGTTCGTAAACTGGTTGAAACTCTGGACAGCTACATCCCAGAACCAGAGCGTGCTATCGACAAGCCATTCCTGATGCCAATCGAAGACGTATTCTCGATTTCGGGTCGTGGTACTGTTGTGACTGGTCGTATCGAGCGCGGTATCGTTCGCGTTCAAGATGCACTGGAAATCGTTGGTCTGCGTGACACCACCACCACCACCTGCACCGGTGTTGAGATGTTCCGCAAGCTGCTCGACGAAGGTCGTGCTGGCGAGAACTGCGGCGTTCTGCTGCGTGGCACCAAGCGTGACGACGTTGAGCGTGGTCAGGTTCTGGTTAAGCCAGGTTCGGTTAAGCCGCACACCAAGTTCACCGCAGAAGTTTACGTTCTGAGCAAGGAAGAAGGCGGCCGTCACACTCCGTTCTTCAAAGGCTACCGTCCACAGTTCTACTTCCGTACTACTGACGTGACCGGTAACTGCGAGCTGCCAGAAGGCGTTGAAATGGTAATGCCAGGTGACAACATTCAGATGACTGTTACCCTGATCAAAACCATCGCAATGGAAGACGGTCTGCGCTTCGCTATTCGTGAAGGCGGCCGTACCGTTGGTGCTGGTGTTGTAGCTAAAATCATCGAGTAAGCATCTCTTTTGAGATAGCTTCGATGCTTTGAAAAAGCCCCCGCTCAGCGGGGGCTTTTTTATTGGGTTGACACCTATCTGGGGCGTCTATAGAATTGCGCCTCCTTTTAACGGGCGTATTGCGCCCGGTGGGAATAGCAGCCGGAGTCTGAAATCCAATGCAAAATCAGCAAATCCGTATCAGGTTGAAGGCTTTCGACCATCGCCTGATCGACCAATCAACCCAGGAAATCGTGGAAACCGCGAAACGTACTGGTGCTCAAGTGCGTGGTCCAATTCCACTGCCTACCCGTAAAGAGCGGTTCACCGTTCTGGTCTCCCCGCACGTCAACAAAGACGCGCGTGACCAGTACGAGATCCGTACTCATAAGCGCGTTCTGGACATCGTCCAGCCAACGGATAAAACCGTTGATGCTCTTATGAAGCTTGATCTTGCGGCCGGTGTGGAAGTGCAGATCAGCCTCGGCTAAGACTCGGTCTTAGTCGTGTAACGCTCTGAAATGGGCGGCCATAGCGGGTGAAAGCCCCGTACACTCATGAGGTTTACAACATGACTATTGGTGTAGTCGGTCGTAAATGCGGTATGACCCGTATTTTCACCGAAGAAGGTGTCTCCATTCCGGTCACGGTCATTGAGATCGAGCCGAATCGCGTCACCCAGTTCAAAACTGAAGAGACCGATGGCTATCGTGCAGTGCAAGTCACTGTCGGCGAGCGTCGTGCTTCGCGTGTAACAGCAGCTCAGGCTGGCCACTTCGCTAAGGCGAACGTTGCCGCTGGTCGTACCGTAATGGAATTCCGTCTTGAAGAAGGCGAGTACCAGGCCGGCGATCTGATCAACGCTGAAATCTTCGCCGCTGGTCAACTGGTTGATGTAACCGGTCAGTCCAAGGGTAAAGGCTTCCAGGGTACGATCAAGCGTTGGAATTTCCGCGGGCAAGATAACACCCACGGTAACTCCGTATCCCACCGCGTTCCAGGCTCTATCGGCCAGTGCCAGACTCCTGGTCGTGTATTCAAGGGCAAAAAAATGTCCGGTCATATGGGCGCTGAGCGCGTGACCGTGCAGTCCCTCGAAGTAGTGCGCGTGGACGCTGAACGCAATCTGTTGTTGGTCAAGGGCGCTGTTCCTGGCGCTACTGGCGGCAACTTGGTTGTACGTCCAGCAGCCAAGGCTCGCGGTTAAGGGGAAGCTGACATGCAATTAAATGTAAATGACGCTCAAGCGATCGAAGTTTCCGAACTGACATTTGGCGGCGAGTTCAACGAGACGCTGGTTCACCAAGCAGTCGTGGCCTACATGGCCGGCGGCCGTCAAGGTAGCAAGCAGCAAAAGACCCGTTCCGACGTTCGTGGTGGCGGTAAGCGCCCATGGCGTCAGAAAGGTACTGGCCGTGCTCGTGCCGGTACTATCCGTAGCCCAATCTGGCGTGGCGGCGGTACCACTTTCGCAGCTCGTCCACAGGATCACTCCCAGAAGCTGAACAAGAAGATGTATCGCGCAGCAATGCGTTCCATCCTTGCTGAGCTGGTGCGTACTGATCGTCTGGTCGTGGTTCAGGATTTCGCCGTTGAAACGCCGAAAACCAAAGACCTGCTGGGCAAACTGAACAACATGAGCCTGACCGACGTTCTGATCGTGTCGGACGCTGTTGATCAGAACCTGTACCTGGCTGCTCGTAACCTGCCACACGTAGATGTACGTGACGTGCAAGGTTCCGATCCAGTTAGTCTGATCGCATACGACAAGGTGTTGATCACCGTGTCGGCCGTGAAGAAATTCGAGGAGCTGCTGGGATGAACCAGGAACGCGTATTTAAAGTTCTGCTTGGCCCGCACGTTTCCGAGAAGGCTACGGTTCTGGCAGACAAGAAAGGTCAGTTCGTTTTCAAGGTTGCTACTGACGCAACCAAGCTGGAAATCAAGAAGGCCGTCGAAAGCCTGTTCAGCGTGAAAGTAGAGCGTGTTACTACCCTGAATGTTCTGGGTAAGAGCAAGCGCACTGCTCGCGGTCTGGGCAAGCGTAATGACTGGAAGAAGGCAGTTATCTCCCTTCAGCCAGGCCAAGATCTCGATTTCAGCAGCAGTGCTGAGTAAGGAAGGGGTGCATCATGGCAATCGTTAAATGCAAACCGACTTCCCCTGGCCGCCGTTTTGTGGTCAAGGTGGTCAACCAGGAGCTGCATAAAGGCGCTCCTCACGCACCGCTGCTCGAGAAGAAGTCGAAGACTGGTGGTCGTAACAACAATGGCCGTATTACCACTCGTCACATCGGTGGTGGTCATAAGCAGCATTACCGTATGGTCGATTTCCGTCGCAACGACAAAGATGGCATCGTCGCCACTGTCGAGCGTATCGAATACGATCCAAACCGTACTGCTCACATCGCACTGCTCTGCTACGCAGACGGCGAGCGCCGCTACATCATCGCCCCTAAGGGTGTGAGTGCTGGTGACACGCTGATCGCAGGTGCCCTGGCTCCAATCAAGCCAGGCAACGCTCTGCAACTGCGCAACATTCCAGTCGGTTCTACCGTACACGGCATCGAATTGAAGCCAGGTAAAGGCGCACAGATCGCTCGTTCCGCTGGTGCTTCGGCTCAGCTGATCGCTCGTGAAGGTGTGTACGTTACCCTGCGTCTGCGTTCCGGTGAAATGCGTAAAGTGCTGGCTGAATGCCGTGCGACCCTGGGCGAAGTCTCGAACTCCGAGCACAGCCTGCGTTCGCTGGGTAAAGCTGGTGCCAAACGCTGGCGTGGCGTTCGCCCAACCGTTCGTGGTGTTGCCATGAACCCGGTTGACCACCCACATGGTGGTGGTGAAGGTCGTACCTCTGGTGGTCGTCATCCGGTATCGCCATGGGGCTTCCCGACTAAGGGCGCGAAGACTCGTGGTAATAAGCGTACCGACAAAATGATCGTCCGTCGTCGCAAGTAAATAGAGGGATACGACAGTGCCACGTTCTCTGAAAAAAGGTCCTTTTATCGATCTTCACCTACTGAAGAAGATCGAAGTGGCGGCGGAAAAGAACGATCGCAAACCAGTTAAAACCTGGTCGCGTCGTTCGATGATCCTGCCACAAATGGTCGGTTTGACCATCGCAGTACACAACGGTCGTCAACACGTCCCAGTTCTCGTTAACGAAGACATGGTCGGCCACAAACTGGGCGAGTTCGCCGGTACCCGCACTTATCGTGGGCACGTGGCAGACAAGAAAGCCAAGCGTTAAGGGGTTAGGAAATGGAAGTAGCCGCTAAGTTGTCGGGCGCTCGAATCTCCGCCCAGAAAGCCCGCTTGGTCGCCGACCAGATCCGCGGGAAGAAGGTGGGCGAAGCGCTCAACCTGTTGGCTTTCAGCAGTAAGAAAGCCGCCGAGATCATGAAGAAAGTGCTGGAGTCGGCCGTAGCCAACGCCGAGCATAACGAAGGCGCAGACGTTGATGACCTGAAGGTCAGCACCGTTTTCGTCAACGAAGGGCGTTCGCTGAAGCGCATCATGCCACGTGCCAAAGGCCGTGCTGATCGCATCGTCAAGCGGTCTTGCCATATCACTGTCAAGGTTGCTGACAAGTAACGGAGTCGAAGAGATGGGTCAGAAAGTACATCCCATTGGCATTCGCCTGGGAATCGTCAAGGAGCACACCTCCGTCTGGTACGCAGACGGTCGGACTTATGCGGACTACTTGTTCGCTGATCTGAAGGTGCGTGAGTATCTCCAAGACAAACTAAAAAGCGCGTCCGTAAGCCGTATCGATATCCATCGTCCGGCCCAAACTGCACGTATCACCATCCACACCGCTCGTCCAGGTATCGTTATCGGGAAGAAAGGTGAAGATGTTGAGAAACTGCGTCAGGACCTGACCAAGCAAATGGGTGTGCCTGTGCACATCAATATCGAAGAGATCCGCAAGCCGGAACTCGACGGTATGCTGGTTGCGCAGAGCGTAGCTCAGCAGCTGGAGCGTCGCGTAATGTTCCGTCGCGCTATGAAGCGCGCTGTACAGAACGCCATGCGCATTGGTGCCAAAGGCATCAAAATCCAAGTGAGCGGTCGTCTCGGCGGTGCTGAAATCGCACGTACTGAATGGTATCGCGAAGGTCGTGTGCCACTGCACACCCTGCGTGCCGACATCGACTATGCCAACTACGAAGCTCACACCACTTACGGTGTGATCGGTGTAAAGGTTTGGATCTTCAAAGGCGAAGTAATTGGTGGTCGCCAAGAAGAGCTGAAACCACAAGCACCAGCGCCTCGTAAAAAAGCTGCTAAGTAAGGGGTACGCCAAATGTTGCAACCAAAGCGTACGAAGTTCCGCAAGCAAATGACTGGTCACAACCGTGGCCTGGCATTGCGCGGTAGCAAAGTCAGCTTCGGCGAGTTCGCGCTGAAGTCTGTTGCTCGTGGTCGTCTCACCGCTCGTCAGATCGAGTCAGCGCGTCGTGCTCTGACCCGTCACGTAAAACGTGGCGGCAAGATCTGGATCCGTGTATTCCCGGACAAGCCGATCTCCAAAAAGCCTCTCGAGGTTCGTATGGGTAAAGGTAAGGGTAACGTGGAATACTGGGTTGCCCAGATTCAGCCAGGCAAAGTCCTGTATGAAATCGAGGGTGTTTCTGAAGAGCTGGCGCGTGAGGCTTTCGCCCTGGCTGCTGCAAAGCTGCCGCTCGCCACCTCCTTTGTTAAACGGACGGTGATGTGATGAAAGCGAATGAACTTCGTGAAAAATCCGCACAGCAGCTGAACGAGCAACTGCTCGGCCTGCTGCGCGACCAGTTCAATCTGCGTATGCAGAAAGCAACTGGCCAGTTGGGGCAGTCTCATCTGCTCTCGCAAGTTAAGCGTGACATCGCTCGCGTGAAGACTGTGCTCAACCAGCAGGCAGGTAAGTAATCATGGCTGAAGCCGAAAAAACTGTCCGTACGCTGACTGGCCGTGTTGTCAGCGACAAGATGGACAAAACCATCACCGTTCTGATCGAGCGTCGCGTTAAGCACCCGATCTACGGTAAATACGTTAAGCGTTCGACTAAGCTGCACGCGCACGACGAAACCAATCAGTGCCACATCGGCGACAAAGTCACTATTCGTGAAACTCGTCCTTTGGCCAAGACCAAGTCTTGGGCGCTGGTTGATGTTCTCGAACGCGCTGTGGAAGTCTAAGGACTAGGGGTCGGAGAAATTATATGATTCAGACTCAATCCATGCTCGATGTGGCCGATAACAGCGGCGCTCGCCGCGTTATGTGCATCAAGGTGCTGGGTGGCTCCCATCGTCGTTACGCTGGTATCGGTGACATCATCAAAGTTACCGTGAAGGAAGCAATTCCTCGCGGTAAAGTGAAAAAAGGCCAAGTGATGACTGCTGTTGTAGTCCGCACTCGTCACGGCGTACGTCGTGCTGATGGCTCCATTATCCGCTTTGATGGCAACGCTGCTGTTCTTCTGAACAACAAGCAAGAGCCGATCGGCACCCGTATCTTTGGGCCAGTGACCCGTGAACTTCGTACTGAGAAGTTCATGAAGATCGTCTCGCTCGCCCCAGAAGTGCTGTAAGGAGATCCGACATGCAAAAGATTCGTCGTGACGACGAGATCATCGTGATCGCCGGCAAAGACAAAGGTAAGCGCGGTAAGGTGCTGAAGGTTCTTGCTGACAACCGTCTGGTTGTTGGTGGTCTGAACCTGGTCAAGCGCCATACCAAGCCTAACCCGATGTCGGGCGTACAAGGCGGTATCGTCGAGAAAGAAGCGCCACTGCACGCTTCCAACGTCGCCATCTTCAACGGCGAAACCAACAAGGCTGACCGCGTTGGTTTCAAAGTAGAAGACGGTAAGAAAATTCGTGTCTTCAAGTCGACCCAAAAAGCGGTTGATGCTTGAACACTGCTAGGTAGAAGACCATGGCACGACTAAAAGAGATTTACCGGAAGGAAATCGCTCCGAAACTTAAGGAAGAACTTAAGCTTTCGAACGTGATGGAAGTTCCGCGCGTTACCAAAATCACCCTGAACATGGGTCTGGGCGAAGCGATCGGCGACAAAAAAGTCATCGAGCACGCTGTTGCTGACCTGGAAAAGATCACCGGCCAGAAAGTCGTTGTGACCTACGCTCGTAAATCCATCGCTGGCTTTAAAGTCCGTGAAGGTTGGCCGATCGGCGTCAAAGTGACTCTGCGCCGTGAGCGTATGTACGAATTCCTGGATCGTCTGCTGTCGATCTCCCTGCCTCGGGTTCGCGACTTCCGCGGCCTGAATGCCAAGTCCTTCGATGGTCGTGGTAACTACAGCATGGGCGTAAAAGAGCAGATCATCTTCCCGGAAATCGACTACGACAAGATCGATGCTCTCCGCGGTCTGGACATTACCCTGACCACCACTGCCAAGAACGATGATGAAGGCCGCGCTCTGCTGCGTGCGTTCAAATTCCCGTTCCGCAACTGATTGGAGTAGGACCATGGCCAAGATGAGCATGAAAAACCGCGAGCTGAAGCGTCAGCTCACGGTTGCCAAGTACGCCAAAAAGCGTGCAGCACTGAAAGCAATCATCGTTGATCTGAACGCAAGTCCAGAAGCGCGTTGGGAAGCTACAGTAGCCCTGCAGAAGCAGCCACGTGACGCAAGCGCTTCGCGCATGCGTAACCGCTGCCGCCTGACCGGTCGTCCACACGGCGTTTACCGCAAGTTCGGCCTTGGCCGTAACAAACTGCGTGAAGCGGCAATGCGTGGTGACGTACCAGGCCTGGTTAAAGCCAGCTGGTAAGTACTGTCAAAGTCTCGGTGTTCAGGTTCGCAAGATCCTGACCGCCGGTGGCCTTGAATCTGAATCAAGCCCCTTTTGGGGCTTGATTCATTTCTGGGGTGTGTCTAGAATACCCGGCTCGCCTGAGCCCGTGTTTTTATACGCTCGGAGATTCTCGGCGACACGTAGTAGCCGCAAGGCTAATTTTTCTGTATTAGGAGCGTCTAGCCCATGAGTATGCAGGACCCGTTAGCGGACATGCTAACTCGAATCCGTAATGCCCAGATGGCTGAAAAGTCCGTCGTAAGCATGCCATCTTCTACTTTGAAGGTAGCTGTTGCCAAAGTCCTGAAGGACGAAGGTTACATTGCGGGTTATCAGATCAGCAGCGAAATCAAACCACTGCTGTCTATCGAGCTGAAATATTTCGAAGGCCGTCCGGTTATCGAAGAAGTGAAGCGCGTTAGCCGTCCAGGCCTGCGTCAGTACAAGTCCGTCGAAGATCTGCCGAAAGTTCGTGGCGGTCTCGGTGTGTCTATCGTCTCCACCAACAAGGGTGTGATGACTGATCGTGCTGCGCGCGCTGCCGGTGTCGGCGGCGAAGTTCTTTGCACTGTGTTCTAAGGGGGGATAAGCATGTCTCGCGTCGCTAAGAACCCCGTTAAGCTGCCAGCCGGTGTCGAAGTAAAATTCGCAGGCCAACAGCTTTCGGTGAAGGGTGCCAAGGGCACTCTCGAACTGAACATCCATTCGTCCGTTGAGATCGTTGAAGAAGCCGGTGAGCTGCGTTTTGCTGCTCGCAATGGCGATCAACAGACTCGCGCAATGGCTGGTACCACTCGTGCGTTGGTAAACAACATGGTCCAAGGCGTAAGCCAAGGCTTCGAGCGCAAGCTCCAGCTGGTCGGTGTTGGTTACAAAGCGCAAGCTAAAGGCACAGTGCTGAACCTGGCTCTTGGCTTCTCGCACCCAGTGGATTACGAACTGCCGGAAGGCATCACCGCTGAGACTCCTAGCCAGACCGATATCCTGATCAAGGGCATCGACAAGCAGCTGGTAGGTCAAGTGGCCGCCGAGATCCGCGACTTCCGTCCACCAGAGCCGTACAAAGGCAAAGGTGTGCGCTACGCGGACGAAGTCGTCCGTCGTAAAGAAGCCAAGAAGAAGTAGGGCATAGCAAATGACCGACAAAAAAGTTACTCGACTGCGTCGCGCTCGCAAAGCACGCCTGAAAATGCACGAACTCGAAGTCGTGCGTCTCTGCGTGTTCCGCTCTTCGCAGCACATCTACGCCCAGGTCATTTCGGCCGACGGCAACAAAGTCCTGGCAAGTGCCTCGACTTTGGATAAAGAACTGCGTGATGGCGCCACTGGCAACATCGACGCGGCCACTAAGGTTGGCCAGCTGGTCGCTACGCGTGCTAAGGCCGCTGGCGTCTCGCAGGTGGCTTTCGACCGCTCTGGCTTCAAGTACCACGGCCGCGTTAAAGCGCTGGCTGATGCTGCTCGTGAAGCTGGGCTGGAGTTCTAAGTTATGTCAAATAACGACCAAAAGCGCGACGAAGGCTACATCGAGAAGCTGGTTCAAGTTAACCGCGTAGCCAAAACCGTTAAAGGCGGCCGTATCTTCACTTTCACCGCGTTGACCGTGGTTGGTGATGGTAAGGGCCGTGTTGGCTTCGGCCGTGGCAAGTCGCGTGAAGTGCCTGCTGCGATCCAGAAGGCAATGGAAGCTGCTCGCCGCAACATGATCCAGGTTGATCTGAACGGCACCACTCTGCAGTACGCAATGAAGTCCGCTCACGGCGCTTCGAAGGTGTACATGCAGCCTGCTTCTGAAGGTACCGGTATCATCGCTGGCGGCGCAATGCGTGCCGTTCTCGAAGTTGCTGGCGTTCAGAACGTTCTGGCCAAGTGCTACGGCTCGACTAATCCGGTAAACGTGGTTCACGCCACTTTCAAGGGTTTGAAAGCAATGCAGTCTCCTGAATCCATTGCCGCCAAGCGTGGCAAAAGCGTCAAGGAGATCTTCTGATCATGGCTACCGTTAAAGTAACGCTGATCAAAAGCATGACCGGCCGCATCCCTAACCACAAACTGTGCGTTAAGGGTCTGGGTCTGCGTCGCATCGGTCACACTGTAGAAGTCCAGGATACTCCCGAGAATCGCGGGATGATCAACAAGGCTTACTACATGCTGCGTGTCGAGGGTTAATCGATGAAACTCAATGATCTGAGTCCAGCGCCGGGTTCCCGTCGCGAAAAGCATCGTCCGGGCCGTGGTATCGGTAGTGGTTTGGGTAAGACTGGTGGCCGTGGTCACAAAGGTCAAACCTCCCGCTCCGGTGGCACCATTGCTCCAGGCTTTGAAGGCGGTCAACAGCCGCTGCATCGTCGCCTGCCGAAGTTCGGTTTCGTTTCCCTGAAAGCCATGGACCGCGCAGAAGTGCGTTTGTCCGAGCTGGCTAAAGTGGAAGGCGACATCGTCACCGTGCAGTCCCTGAAAGATGCCAACGTGATCAACGTCAACGTACAGCGTGTGAAAATCATGCTGTCCGGTGAAGTGACTCGCGCTGTCACTATCGGCAAGGGAATCGGCGCCACCAAAGGTGCGCGTGCGGCTATCGAAGCAGCTGGCGGCAAGTTCGAGGAATAAATGGCTAAGCAAGGTGCTCTCTCTGCGCTCGGCAAAGGCGGTATGTCTGAACTCTGGGCTCGTCTGCGTTTTCTGTTCCTGGCGATTATCGTCTACCGAATAGGCGCACACATCCCGGTTCCAGGTATCAACCCGGACCGACTCGCGGACCTGTTTCGACAGAATGAGGGGACCATTCTTAGCTTGTTCAACATGTTTTCCGGCGGCGCGCTGGAGCGGATGAGCATCTTTGCACTGGGGATCATGCCGTACATTTCGGCATCGATCATCATGCAACTGATGACCGCCGTCAGCCCGCAGCTGGAACAGTTGAAGAAGGAAGGTGAAGCTGGCCGTCGCAAGATCAGCCAGTACACCCGCTACGGCACTGTCGTCCTCGCTCTCGTTCAAGCCATTGGCATGTCCATCGGCTTGGCGGGGCAGGGCGTTTCGTTCACTGCTGACTTCAGCTTTCATTTCGTTGCGGTAACCACATTTGTGGCTGGTGCGATGTTCATGATGTGGCTGGGTGAGCAGATCACTGAGCGCGGTGTAGGCAACGGTATCTCGATGTTGATCTTCGCAGGTATCGTCGCCGGTCTTCCGAGAGCGATCGGGCAGTCTTTCGAGTCTGCACGTCAGGGTGATATCAACATCTTCGCCCTGGTTGCCATCGGTTTGCTGGCAGTAGCGATTATCGGTTTCGTGGTGTTCATTGAGCGTGGTCAGCGTCGTATTGCTGTTCACTACGCCAAGCGTCAGCAAGGCCGTAAGGTGTTTGCTGCGCAGACTAGCCACTTGCCGCTTAAGGTGAACATGGCCGGTGTTATTCCGGCTATCTTCGCGAGCAGCATTTTGCTGTTCCCGGCTTCGTTGGGTGCCTGGTTCGGTCAGTCTGAAGGTATGGGCTGGTTGCAGGACATCTCGCAGTCGATCGCTCCTGGTCAGCCGTTGAATATTCTGCTGTTTAGTGCAGGGATTATTTTCTTCTGCTTCTTCTATACGGCGTTGATGTTCAATCCGAAAGACGTAGCGGAAAACCTGAAGAAGTCCGGTGCCTTTATTCCGGGCATCCGTCCAGGTGAGCAGTCTGCGCGCTACATTGATGGCGTTCTGACTCGCTTGACCATGTTCGGTGCTCTTTACATGACGGCCGTGTGCCTGTTGCCCCAGTTCCTGGTGGTTGCAGCCAACGTTCCGTTCTACCTTGGCGGGACCTCGTTGCTGATCGTCGTCGTGGTTGTGATGGACTTCATGTCCCAAGTACAATCGCACCTCGTTTCGCACCAGTACGAATCCCTGATGAAGAAAGCCAACCTGAAGGGTTACGGCAGCGGCATGTTGCGCTGAGTACCCATAAGGTTCGAGGAGTTGGTGATGAAAGTTCGTGCATCGGTGAAAAAGCTGTGCCGCAACTGCAAGATTATTCGCCGCGAAGGTGTTGTTCGAGTAATTTGCAGCGCGGAACCGCGTCACAAACAGCGCCAAGGCTGAGTGTGATTGTGCTTCAAGCCCGGTAGCTAGTGCGCTACCGGGTTGATTATTTGTTATTACAGCGATATTATCTCGCGCCCTATTTCTTGGCTTCCGGGGCGTAGGTAGCTGTCAATTGGAGTCCCACTGAATGGCCCGTATTGCAGGCGTTAACATTCCAGATAACAAGCATACTGTTATCTCGCTGACCTACATCTATGGTGTTGGTCGCACTACTGCACAGAAAATTTGTGCAGAGACTGGGGTAAACCCAGCAGCAAAGATCAAAGATCTGAGCGACGAGCAAATTGAACAGCTGCGTGGCGAAGTGGCGAAGTTCACCACTGAAGGTGACCTGCGTCGCGAAATCAACATGAAAATCAAGCGCTTGATGGACCTCGGTTGCTATCGCGGTCTGCGTCATCGTCGTGGTCTTCCAGTACGCGGTCAGCGTACCAAGACCAACGCGCGTACCCGTAAAGGTCCGCGTAAGCCGATCCGCAAGTAATCGCCCCAGCGAATCGACAGGAATTTAATCATGGCAAAACCTGCTGCTCGTCCTCGTAAAAAAGTTAAAAAGACAGTGGTTGATGGCATCGCCCACATCCATGCATCTTTTAACAACACCATCGTGACCATTACCGACCGTCAAGGTAACGCTCTTTCCTGGGCTACCTCCGGTGGTTCGGGTTTCCGCGGTTCCCGCAAGTCCACCCCGTTTGCTGCTCAAGTAGCTGCTGAACGTGCTGGTCAAGCTGCGCTGGAATACGGCCTGAAAAACCTCGACGTTAACGTCAAAGGTCCAGGTCCAGGTCGTGAATCCGCAGTCCGCGCTTTGAACGGCTGTGGCTACAAGATCGCCAGCATCACCGACGTGACGCCAATCCCGCACAACGGGTGCCGTCCGCCGAAGAAGCGCCGCGTGTAATCCAGGAGATTGTAAAGAATGGCTCGTTACATTGGTCCAAAATGCAAACTCGCTCGTCGCGAAGGCACCGATCTCTTCCTGAAGAGCGGCGTGCGCGCGATCGAATCGAAGTGCAACATTGAAGCAGCACCTGGTATCCACGGCCAACGCCGCGGTCGCCAGTCCGATTACGGCACCCAACTGCGTGAAAAGCAGAAGGTCCGTCGTATCTACGGCGTTCTCGAGCGTCAATTCAGCGGCTACTATAAAGAAGCTGCTGGCAAGAAAGGTGCAACCGGTGAAAACCTGCTGCAACTGCTCGAATGCCGTCTGGACAACGTTGTATACCGTATGGGCTTTGGTTCGACTCGTGCCGAATCCCGTCAGCTGGTATCGCACAAGTCGATCAGCGTAAACGGTCAGACCGTTAACGTTCCGTCCTACCAGGTTCGTGCTGGTGACGTGGTTGCTGTTCGCGAGAAAGCAAAAAACCAACTTCGCATTGTCCAAGCTCTCGATCTGTGTGCCCAACGTGGCCGCGTAGAATGGGTAGAAGTAGACACTGAGAAGAAGTCGGGCGTTTTCAAGAACGTTCCAGCTCGCAGTGATCTGTCCGCCGACATCAACGAAAGCCTGATTGTCGAGCTCTACTCCAAGTAAGGGCTAGAAAATAGGTGCATCCATGCAGATTTCGGTAAATGAGTTCCTGACACCCCGCCACATTGATGTGCAGGTTGTCAGTCCAACCCGCGCCAAGATCACTCTCGAGCCTCTCGAGCGTGGTTTTGGCCACACCCTGGGCAACGCGCTGCGCCGCATCCTGTTGTCCTCAATGCCTGGCTGTGCAGTAGTCGAGGCCGAGATTGACGGTGTGCTCCACGAGTACAGCGCCATCGAAGGTGTACAGGAAGACGTAATTGAAATCCTGTTGAACCTTAAAGGTCTGGCTATCAAGCTGCACGGCCGTGACGAAGTTACGCTGACCTTGTCGAAGAAGGGTTCGGGGGTGGTTACCGCTGCCGATATTCAGCTGGATCATGATGTCGAGATCGTTAATCCCGATCACGTAATCGCTAACCTGGCGTCTAACGGCGCCCTGAACATGAAGCTCGTAGTAGCTCGTGGTCGTGGTTATGAACCAGCCGACTCGCGTCAGAGCGATGAAGACGAAAGCCGCAGCATCGGTCGCTTGCAGCTTGACTCTTCGTTCAGCCCGGTTCGCCGTATCGCATACGTGGTGGAAAACGCCCGTGTCGAGCAGCGTACTAACCTGGACAAGCTGGTTATTGATCTGGAAACCAACGGTACTCTGGATCCTGAAGAGGCTATCCGCCGCGCTGCAACCATCCTGCAACAGCAGTTGGCTGCGTTCGTCGACCTCAAAGGTGACAGTGAGCCAGTGGTTGTCGAGCAGGAAGACGAGATCGATCCGATCCTGCTTCGCCCGGTTGACGATCTGGAACTGACTGTACGTTCGGCTAACTGCCTTAAGGCGGAAAACATTTACTACATCGGCGACCTGATTCAGCGTACCGAAGTAGAACTGTTGAAGACTCCGAACCTGGGCAAGAAATCCTTGACTGAAATCAAGGACGTTCTGGCCTCCCGCGGTCTGTCCCTCGGCATGCGCCTCGACAACTGGCCGCCTGCAAGTCTTAAGAAGGACGACAAGGCGACTGCCTGATCGTCGTAATCACCGAACGTAGTGTTTGGTAAGGAATGAACCATGCGTCATCGTAAAAGTGGTCGTCACCTGAGCCGCACCAGCTCGCACCGCAAGGCCATGTTCCAAAACATGGCGGTGTCGCTGTTCGAGCACGAGCTGATCAAAACTACTCTGCCAAAAGCTAAAGAACTGCGCCGCGTTGCCGAGCCGCTGATCACTTTGGCCAAGACAGATAGCGTTGCTAACCGCCGTCTGGCTTTCGACCGTACTCGTTCGAAAGCTATCGTTGGTAAGCTCTTCAACGACCTGGGCAAGCGTTACGCTACCCGTGAGGGTGGCTACCTGCGCATCCTCAAGTGCGGTTTCCGCGCTGGCGACAACGCGCCTATGGCGTACGTCGAGTTGGTTGATCGTGCTACTGCTGGCGAAGCTGTATCTGCCGAGTAAGACGTCAGTCTGAAACAAAGAACCGGGCCTAGTGCCCGGTTTTTTGTGCGCGCTCGAAAAGTTTGCCAAGCTGATTGATAGCTTGCGAATCCAGTTAGGCTTTCTCTATCGATTGCTAATAGTCAATGAATTAGAAGATGTCATCTCGATCATCAATACTTCCTCTCAGCCGATTAGCCGGCAGTTCTAGACCGACAAAGGAAGAGATCGCATGAGCCAAAATAAAACGCTTACCACCGCCAGTGGCGCTCCTGTCGCCGACAACCAGAATTCCCGCTCCGCCGGCCCTCGTGGCCCGCTGCTGCTCGACGATTTTCATCTGATCGAGAAGCTCGCCCACTTCAATCGCGAAAATATCCCGGAACGCCGTGTACATGCCAAAGGCTCGGGTGCCTACGGGACGTTCACCGTGACGCGTGATGTCACTCAGTACACCAGCGCCAAGCTGTTCGAGGCTGTGGGTAAACAGACTCCGACGTTTCTGCGTTTCTCCACTGTAGGTGGTGAGCGTGGTTCTGCTGACACTGAGCGTGACCCCCGCGGCTTTGCCTTGAAGTTCTACACCGAAGAAGGCAACTGGGACATTGTCGGCAATAACACGCCCGTATTCTTCATTCGTGATCCGCTGAAATTCCCGGACTTTATCCACACGCAAAAACGTCTGCCGCAGAGCAACCTCAAAAGCGCTCAGGCGATGTGGGACTTCTGGTCGCATTCTCCAGAGGCGCTGCACCAGGTCACGATCCTGTTTTCAGATCGCGGCATCCCTGATGGTTACCGCCACATGCACGGCTTTGGTAGCCACACTTATAGTCTGATTAATGCCAACGGCGAGCGTCATTGGGTCAAGTGGCACTACAAGACCCAGCAAGGGATCAAGAACCTGGCACCGGCAGATGCTGCGCGTCTGGCTGGCACGGATCCGGATTACGCTCAGCGCGACCTGTTTGAGGCTATCGAGCGCGGTGACTTCCCGAAATGGAGCGTGTGCATCCAGATCATGACCGAAGATCAGGCAGCCGCTCATTATGAAAACCCGTTTGATGTCACCAAGACCTGGTCGCAGAAAGAGTTTCCGCTGATCGAAGTCGGCGTGCTCGAACTCAATCGCAACCCGCTCAATTACTTCGCTGAAGTTGAGCAAGCCGCTTTCGGTCCTAGCAACATGGTGCCGGGTGTGGGCCTGTCGCCGGATCGCATGCTGCAGGGTCGTGTTTTCGCGTACGCGGATGCGCACCGCTACCGTGTGGGCACTAACCACCAGCAACTGCCGGTGAATGCGCCTCGCAGTCCGGTGAATACTTACCAGCGAGATGGCTCGATGGCGTTTGGTAGCAATGGCGGTGCAGCACCGAACTACGAGCCGAATAGCTACGTGGAGTCGCCTAAACAGGCACCTCGTTATGCTGAGCCTGCATTGGCGTTGAGCGGCGCTGCTGATCGCTACGATCATCGTGCGGATACCGACTACTACAGCCACGCCGGTGCGCTGTTTCGGTTGATGAGCGATGAACAGAAAAACCTGCTGGTCAGCAATATCGCTGGAGCAATGGCGAGCGTTTCGAGTGACGTGATCGACCGTCAGCTGCAGCATTTCTTCAAGGCCGACCCGGCGTATGGAGAAGCAATCGCAAAGTTGCTCAACGTACAGCTTAACGAAGTCTAAATGAGAAGCAGAACCGCCCTTAATTGGGCGGTTTTTGCGTTATTTCAACCACTTTTCTCAGAATATCTTCGCTTTTATCGCGTAAACGGAGTGACCAATCCGCCGTCGTGGTTCAAACTACAGACTTTCAAGCAGGGAGATGTAGGGCGATGCAAGGCCACCCAGACGTTATCGATTACCTCAACACGTTGCTGACCGGCGAACTGGCCGCGCGTGATCAATATTTCGTCCATTCGCGGATGTATGAGGACTGGGGTTTCACCAAGCTCTACGAACGTATCAACCACGAGATGGAAGAAGAAGCAGGTCATGCTGATGCTCTGATGCGTCGCATTCTGATGCTCGAAGGCACGCCACGTATGCGTCCGGACGACCTCGATGTGGGTACAACCGTGCCGGAGATGCTCGAAGCGGATCTACGTCTTGAGTACAAAGTCCGCGCCGCACTGTGCAAAGGCATTGAGCTCTGCGAACAGCACAAGGATTACGTCAGTCGCGAGATCTTGCGTGTTCAGCTCAATGACACTGAAGAAGACCACACTTACTGGTTGGAAAAGCAGTTGGGTCTGATCAAATTGATCGGGCTGGAGAATTACCTGCAGTCGCATACCTGATTGCTGCGGATATAAAAAAGCCCCTGTCACTAGTGAAGTGACAGGGGCTTTTTCTTGGCCCGGATTCAGGCCCGATCACGTTCCAGCAGCGGTTTCAGGTAGAAGCCGGTATGAGATTGCTTCATTTCGGCCACGTCTTCCGGTGTACCCACTGCGATGATTTGCCCGCCCTTGGAGCCGCCTTCCGGTCCAAGATCGACCAGCCAGTCGGCAGTCTTGATCACGTCCAGGTTGTGCTCGATCACAACGACCGTATTGCCATGGTCGCGTAATCGATGCAGTACATCGAGCAGTTGCTGGATGTCCGCGAAGTGCAAACCGGTGGTTGGCTCGTCGAGGATGTACAGGGTCTTGCCGGTATCGCGTTTGGAGAGCTCGCGGGACAGTTTCACCCGTTGGGCCTCACCACCGGACAAGGTTGTCGCTGATTGCCCCAGTTTGATGTACGACAGGCCGACGTCCATCAACGTTTGCAGCTTGCGCGCCAGCGCCGGCACCGCATCGAAGAACTCACGTGCTTCCTCGATGGTCATCTCGAGGGTTTCGTGGATGTTCTTGCCCTTGTATTTGATCTCAAGGGTTTCGCGGTTGTAGCGCTTGCTCTTGCAAACGTCGCACGGCACATAGATGTCGGGCAGGAAGTGCATTTCGACCTTGATCAGGCCATCACCCTGGCAAGCTTCGCAGCGTCCGCCCTTGACGTTGAAGGAGAAACGCCCCGGACCATAGCCGCGTGAGCGTGACTCGGGCACGCCAGCGAACAGCTCGCGAATCGGCGTGAACAAACCGGTGTAGGTCGCCGGGTTGGAACGAGGTGTACGACCGATCGGGCTTTGGTCGATATCGACGACCTTATCCAGATGCTCCAGGCCTTTGATGCTGTCATGGGGCGCGGCTTCCAGCGTTGTCGCGCCATTCAGAGCGGTAGCACTCAGCGGGAAGAGCGTGTTGTTGATCAGCGTCGATTTACCCGAACCGGAGACCCCGGTCACGCACGTCAGCAGGCCGATTGGAATTTCCAGGTCGACGTTGCGCAAGTTGTTGCCGCGAGCGCCCTTGAGCGACAACGACAGCTTCTTGTTGCGGGGCGTGCGTTTGGCGGGCACCTGGATTTTCACCCGACCCGACAAGTACTTGCCGGTCAGGGAGTCAGGGTGCGCCATGACCTCGGCCGGCGTGCCTTCGGCGACGATATGCCCGCCGTGCACCCCAGCCCCCGGGCCGATATCCACCACGTAGTCGGCCAAACGGATAGCATCTTCGTCGTGCTCGACGACGATCACCGTGTTGCCGATGTCGCGCAGGTGCTTCAGGGTGCCGAGCAGTCGGTCGTTATCACGTTGGTGCAGACCGATCGATGGTTCGTCGAGGATGTACAGAACACCCACCAGGCCCGCGCCGATCTGGCTGGCCAGGCGAATACGCTGTGCCTCACCGCCGGATAATGTGTCCGCGCTGCGATCCAGCGACAGATAGTCGAGCCCGACGTTGACCAGAAACTGCAGGCGTTCGCGGATTTCCTTGAGGATCTTGTCGGCGATTTCACCGCGACGACCGGTCAGTTTCAGTCCGCCAAAGTAATCGCAGGCATCGCCGATCGGCAGATTGGTCACCGCCGGCAACGTTTTCTCGCCGACCCACACGTGCCGCGCCTCACGACGCAAGCGGGTGCCGCGGCAGTCCGGGCACGACTGGGTACTGAGGAACTTGGCCAGCTCTTCACGCACCGAGGCAGACTCTGTTTCGCGGTAGCGACGCTCCAGGTTCGGCACGATGCCTTCGAACGGGTGCGAGCGTTTGACGATGTCGCCCCGGTCGTTCAGGTATTTGAAGTCGACGTTTTGCGAACCGCTGCCGTGCAGGATTTGTTTCTGCTGATCGGCCGGCAGCTCGTTGAACGGCACTTCCAGGCTGAACTTGAAATGCGACGCCAGCGACCCGAGCATCTGGAAGTAATAGACGTTGCGCCGGTCCCAGCCGCGAATCGCCCCTTCGGCAAGCGTCAGCTCGCCATTGACCAGCCGCTTGATGTCGAAGAACTGCTTCACGCCCAGGCCATCGCAGGTCGGGCAAGCGCCGGCCGGGTTGTTGAAGGAAAACAGTTTCGGTTCGAGTTCGCTGATGGCGTGGCCGCAAATCGGACAGGCGAAGCGCGCGGAGAAGATCATCTCTTCGCCGGGCTCGTCGTCCATCGGTGCCACCAGGGCAATGCCATCCGCCAGCTTCAGCGCGGTCTCGAAGGATTCGGCCAGACGTTGCTGCAGGTCGGCACGGACCTTGAAACGGTCGACCACCACATCAATGGTGTGTTTTTTCTGTTTGTCGAGCTTGGGCGCTTCGTCCAGCTCGTAAAGCTTGCCGTTTATCCGGGCGCGAACAAAGCCTTGGGCACGCAGCTCTTCGAAGACCGACAGGTGTTCGCCTTTACGCTCGCGGATCACCGGGGCCAGCAACATCAGTTTGCTGCCCTCCGGTTGTGCCAGGACAAGGTCGACCATCTGGCTGACAGTCTGCGCTTCCAGCGGAATATCGTGATCCGGACAGCGCGGAATACCCACGCGGGCATACAGCAAGCGCAGGTAGTCGTAGATTTCGGTGATGGTGCCGACGGTCGAGCGCGGGTTGTGCGAGGTCGATTTCTGTTCGATGGAGATCGCCGGCGACAGGCCTTCGATGGTGTCGACGTCGGGCTTTTCCATCATTGACAGAAACTGGCGGGCATACGCCGACAGCGATTCGACGTAGCGGCGCTGACCTTCGGCGTACAAGGTGTCGAAAGCCAGGGATGACTTGCCGGAGCCCGAGAGGCCGGTGATGACGATCAGCTTGTCCCGTGGCAGGGTCAGGTCGATATTCTTCAGGTTGTGGGTTCGAGCCCCACGAATCAGGATCTTGTCCAAAGTGGCCTCGCTTGGCGGGCGTCGAAAACGTAGGAGTATACGGCCAAATACTGGATGGATGCACACTATCGAATGATGTCATTGCAGGCTTACATGAAAGCTCTGTCATCTACACGCGGCAAAGCGTCGCGATATACCCTGCCAATCGATGGGACTGGTAGAATCGCCGCCGGTTCACATGAGGTTTTTCCATGCACGATCCCCACAGCGAACGCATGAGTGGCAGCGAGACCCGCGCGGCGAGCGGTCTGGCCCTGGTGTTCGCCTTCCGTATGCTTGGCATGTTCATGGTGTTGCCGGTATTGGCGACCTACGGCATGGACCTGGCAGGCGCGACCCCGGCCCTGATCGGGTTGGCGATTGGCGCTTATGGCCTGACCCAGGCGATTTTCCAGATTCCGTTTGGTTTCATTTCCGACCGCATCGGCCGCCGTCCGGTGATTTACCTGGGGCTGATCGTCTTCGCCCTCGGCAGCGTATTGGCGGCCAACGCCGATTCGATCTGGGGCGTGATCGCCGGACGCATCCTGCAGGGCGCCGGGGCGATTTCCGCAGCGGTCATGGCGTTGCTGTCGGACCTGACCCGCGAACAGCACCGGACCAAGGCCATGGCCATGATCGGCATGACCATCGGTTTGTCGTTCGCCGTCGCCATGGTGGTCGGGCCCTTGTTGACCAGCGCCTTCGGCCTGTCCGGGCTGTTTCTCGCCACGGGCGGCATGGCGCTGTTCGGCATCGTGATCGTGATGTTCATGGTGCCGCGCTCCACCGGGCCGTTGCAGCATCGCGAATCCGGCGTGGCGCGCCAGGCTTTGATTCCGACCCTCAAGCACCCGGACTTGCTGCGTCTGGACCTGGGCATTTTCGTCTTGCACGCAATGCTGATGTCGAGCTTCGTTGCCTTGCCGCTGGCGTTGGTGGAAAAGGCCGGGCTGCCCAAGGAGCAGCATTGGTGGGTGTATCTGACCGCGCTGTTGATTTCCTTCTTCGCGATGATCCCGTTCATCATCTACGGCGAGAAGCGACGCAAAATGAAACGAGTTTTGCTCGGCGCCGTCGTGACGCTGATGCTCACTGAGCTATTCTTCTGGCAGTTCGGCGATAGCTTGCGGGCTCTGGTGATGGGTACCGTGGTGTTCTTCACCGCGTTCAATCTGCTGGAAGCTTCGTTGCCGTCGCTGATCAGCAAGGTTTCACCGGCAGGCGGCAAAGGCACGGCGATGGGGGTTTATTCCACCAGTCAGTTCCTCGGATCGGCACTGGGGGGTATCCTCGGCGGCTGGTTGTTCCAGCATGGCGGTTTGTCGGTTGTGTTCCTCGGTTGCGCCGGGCTGGCTGCACTTTGGCTGGTCTTTGCTGTTACCATGCGTGAACCTCCCTACGTGACAAGCCTGCGCTTGCCGTTGTCGCCCGAGGCGATCCGCGAAGCGGGTCTGGTCGAGCGCCTGAAGGCCGTCGTAGGGGTAACAGATGCAGTGATAGTCGCTGATGAAGCGGCCATTTACATCAAATTGGACACCGAACTATTGGATCGCACCACCCTTGAGAGCCTGGTGAACAACCCGGCCGGGGCAGCGTGCGTAGCCTAGGAGAACGTAATGGCCCGTGGGGTTAACAAAGTCATATTGGTCGGCACTTGCGGCCAGGATCCTGAAGTTCGCTACCTGCCGAATGGCAACGCCGTGACCAACCTGAGTCTGGCGACCAGCGAGCAATGGACCGACAAGCAAACCGGTCAGAAAGTCGAAAAAACCGAATGGCACCGTGTGTCGATGTTCGGCAAAGTCGCGGAAATCGCTGGCGAGTACCTGCGTAAGGGGTCGCAGGTTTACATCGAAGGCAAACTTCAGACCCGCGAGTGGGAAAAAGACGGTATCAAGCGTTACACCACTGAAATCGTGGTGGACATGCAAGGCACCATGCAATTGCTGGGCGGCCGTCCTCAGGGCGACCAACAAGGCCAGGGCGGCGGTAACAACTACCAGCAATCCGCTCCGCGCCAGCAGGCTCCACGCCCTGCACCGCAACAGCAGCCACAGCGTCCAGCCCCACAACAGGCTGCACCGCAACCGGCTCCGGATTTCGACAGCTTTGATGACGATATCCCGTTCTAACCTACATAATATTTAGTTGTAAAGGTAAGCGGGGGACTTTAGGAGTTAAAACTCCTTACTCGCTGATCTTTTAGAGTTAGATGAAAACCCTCTTCGCTGTAAAGCTAAGAGGGTTTTTTTTCGCCATGTGTAAAGCTGACCTACAATTGCCCCACAATCAAAGAATGTAAAGATAAAAGCCGACGTAATAATGTGTAAAGGTTGGGGGACGTATGGAAGTGAGGATGGTGCGGCACCCTTCGGGACAAAATCTTCCTATCCTGCTCGATGACTTTGGCTTGCCCATACCACTTGCGAATGAGTGGGTCCTCACTAGGCGGGATCTTAGTCCTAACACATTAACAAGGAATCTTAGAGAGCTAGCTATCCTCTTTGCATGGTTCGATGCGCGTCGTATTGATTTCTCAGCATATATGGCTGGCGAGCGTATGTTCACTGAGGCTGAGATCACGGGAAGTCTGTGTGAGCGTCTGCGGGTTGGGGTTAAAGTCCGTCCAGGTCAAGCCAGGCTCGAATCTATAAGCCATAGCAGGAAGGTCGCCGTATCCCCTTTTACCTACAAGCTCCGGCTGATTACTGTTAGGCAGTTTATTAGCTGGTGCTTTCGTGTAACGCTAGGTTCGCTAGCCTCAAGCGATCCCGCGCTCGTGAGAGTGAGTGCTCATAAAGATCACGTAGATAGACTCCTGAGCAGCCAGGAGATAAATAATCCCCCTCAGAATAAGTCGATAACGAAGGGGTTGAGGGATTCCCAGGTTAAGGACTTAATTTGGTGCGTCGATTTCAGAAACGAAAAGGCATATGGCATAAATCACCATGTTAGATTTAGAAACTTTCTAATTGTAATGATTATGCTCAATTTTGGTCTGCGGCCGGCGGAAGTGCTGACTCTTAGGCTGGAGGACGTCGAGTTTGGAAGTGTCTCAGCTCTTCGAGTATTAAGGCGTAAGGCAGATCCCAATGACCTAAGACGCCCACAACCAAGGGTTAAGCGAAATGGACGGGATCTCATTGTGCAGAAGCCGACTCTGCTGCGACTTATCGATGAGTATGTTGAAGTCCATCGAGAAAAAGTTATGGATCGCGTTGGTAAGGATCATCAGTACCTAATTGTCTCGGATGAGGGGGATCCATTACACGGAAACAGCATATCGAATTACTTTCAGATTATTCGCGCGAAATTCAAGGATGAGCTTCCTTCAAACCTCACCCCGAAATCTCTCCGGCACACCTATTCAAGTATGACCGAGAGGGAGATGGCTGAGAGGGGTGTTCCGGAGGATGAGCGGAAACAAGTTTTGGCTTATCTAAGGGGGGACAGCAGCGTACGCTCTCAGGAAGTTTATATTCATGGAGAAATTGTTCGTCAAGCAAGTGCTATTCAGTCTAAGTATCATGACACACTTATGAGGAGCTTTTTAGAATATGCAAGTTACGAATCAAGCGCGGGTAAAACAGCCTGAGCAGGTTGAGCAGTGGGAGCCCATCCCTAAGTCGATTATAAGTAGAGAAGGACATGTTATCGACACTAGTGGGTTAAGCTGGCACTTACCGTCTACCAGTGGTCGATTCGCAACGTGTACGTTTGATCGTATTAAGAATTTAAAATTCCGCTACGCGCTCATGCGTTACTGTATGCATGTCATAAAAAATATATCTGCTGCATATGCCTATAACGTTTACACTGACTGTTGGCGCTTCCTTCTGCTCGTAAATCCAGAATTCAATGATGCTAATGTCGTCAATTTTGAAGAGGAATTGGTCGCATACGTAGAGAAGATGCTCGCTGACACAAGACGGGATCATAAGCTCTATCAAGTCCCTCGCGTAAAGTCTTGGTATCTCTGGTGTAGTCAATACCTTAGTGAGATTGGCTTTAATGACGAGTATGCCTGTGTGTTGGAAGCGCTCCGAATACCGGGCGGCCCCAAAGGTGCGGCGGTAAAGAATGAAGACGTGGACGCCGGCCCACTGCACCGTGTCTATGAGCTACAGCCACTATATAATGCGCTGCATAATACTACCTGTAACTCTGTTTCTGACTATCAGCAACGAGCTGCTTTAGCTTTATTTATTGCTCATGGTAGAAACCCCGCCAATCTATCATGGTTGCGAGAAAGTGATCTCATCAACGTGGCTCCAGGTTTGGACGAACCTTGTTGGGTAATAAAGTACCCGCGTATCAAAAAGAAATTGCTAAACCCTCGCGATGATTTTGTTGAGGCGCAGCTTCCGACAGAGTTCGCACCCTATATACAACAACTCATTGCAGTGAATCGAATCACTGAGCCAGATACGTGGATGGGTGTAAATCCAGAAGATTTTGACAGGCCACTGTTTTTCAACACCGCCGTCAATACTGCAGCGGCGAAGGCGGGTCAACGCGAGGCATTCTTCAACTATGAGTCAGGATATTTTGCGACGCTGCTTCAGGGCTTTGTTCTGACGCACCGTATAATCTCACCTCTTACTAATATGTTGCTGCATCTTAGTCCTAGACGCCTTCGCTATACATTGGCCACGAATCTTGTAAAAGACGGGGTTGCTCAGCGGCAGTTGGCTCAAATTCTTGATCATACAGACCTCCAACATGTACAGGTTTATTTCGACCTGGCGGGAAATATAGTCGAATTATTGGATAAGGCTTTGATTGGCCCTTACGCGCAAATGCTCGGTTTCTTTCGAGGTGAATTCATTGCACCAGGGCATAGTGCCGTAAACGAAGAGGATGCTGGAAAGCACATCCCATTTGTTTACATTGAAGACGCTCCTGATATTGATTTGGGTGTTTGTGGTAAGCACTCGCTATGTTCACTTCATCCACCATACTCTTGTTACAAGTGTCCGAAATTCCAAGCTTATATCAATGCAGATCATGAAGCCGTTCTGCTGTATCTGATAAACGAGCGTGAAGTTAAATTCGAGTCGGGTAACAAGCGCATAGCGATGCAGCTCGACGAAATTATCTTCGCCGTTGGACAAGTTGTTGAGAAGTGTAAGGAAGTCAAAGGAGTCTCGGCGTAATGGCAAAGGTAGCGGCTTTTTTAAGTAAGATTGAACTAGATCGCGTAGCAAACCTAAGTCGTCTGGCAGGAAAAGCTCGGATGCTGCGTATGTTGGGCTTTGAAGAGATTAGCTGGGGCGAGCCAAGCTGGATGTTTACTGCTGGTCCACTTACGATTCTTTCGGCTCGTCGGTCCGGCAAGCCTAGCATTTATTTCAGACATGCTCCGAATATTGGAGGCCTTCCCTTGGAAGGTGATTGGGCAACGGTTGCAAAATCACTCTTCTCCCTGAGAGCACATCGGGGTAACCAGAAGATCAGCAACCATCAGATGTTTGTTACGGCAATCAGTTACATCAGTCACTGCGTAGGCGGAGAGAAACGTCCGTTATCAAAGCTAGTGGTAGAAGACCTTGAAGCTGCATGCAGGCTCATATCAAGTCACTATAAGGACTCAACCGCATATAATCTCCATAAGGCGGTAAACGAATTTGCGGGCCATTGCGACGCCAATCAATTGTGCAACGTTAGGTTTGAGTACAAGTATTCAGGATTGAAGCGCCCTGCAAACGCCAGCGGTGCTAAGCAGCAGCGATTAGATTCGCCTCACGTTCTCGAGCAGACCTCAGGGGCTCGAATTATTGATCTTGAAGTGTTTAAGCTTATAGGTATGCTGTATCAAAACGTGCCGAGGCACCATAAGTATCGAATGTACGTCCTGATGCTCGTCATCTTGTCATGTATAGGCAGGCGCTATAGTGAAGTCGCTACATTACCTGTACAGCAAATCGCGATTGATGCAGACGGTAGGCGTTACCTAAAGTATTTTTTGATGAAGACAAGTTTGGGGGACAATCATCACCCAATTGACAGGGTTTGGCTGCCATCCGAGGCTGCACCAATTATTGAGGACGTGATCGGCGAATTAACGGCAATGACTCTGGCTGCGAGATCGACCGCAGTTGAAATGCGAAAAACAGGCGGTCCCGATCTACGCTGGATCACGCCTTACGCCGACGACTGCAGGTTTTATATTGCGGACTTGGAAGCGTTGGGTTTCAGCTTTACCGTGTTACGCCCAAACGGCTGGCTGACATTGAATGGCCATACTTTCCCTGACCCTGAAAAACTTACATCTCAAGGTAGACGCCCAGCGAAGCCTTCGCGCTTCACAACAAAGCGAGGGTTGATTTCCTACTGCGAAAGTACATTTGATCCGCGCTTGAACGATGCCATTCGCATCGCTACCACCGGTCAAGTCTTCCATCAGGAAGATTTGTTATTCTTGCGATATCAAGGTATGTCTTCGGGTGGTGTTTCTATCTGTGTGGTCACAACCGTAACTCATTCAATGTTCGCAACTTTTTTGAGAGACCATCTTGAGCCCCTTACGCATGAGTATGGCGATGGTAGCGTCAAACCTGATTATTCAAGCCATGATTTCAGGCACACCATTAACACGCTTCTGAACGATGGAGGAATGAGTGATTTTGTTCAAACCAAGTGGTTTGGACGAAGATATGCGAATGATACTAAAGCCTATCAGCACACCTCGCGCGAAAAAAGAGCGCTGATATATCAAGAGAAAATTCGCGAAGGTAAAATCGGCGGCGCAATTGCTGATAATTATGTTCAGCTGCCAATTGAGTATAAAGAGGCTTACCTGAGAGCCAAGATTTCTGGCGTTCATGAGCTTGGTACTGGCATGTGTACCCGTAATCTGTCGCAGGCACCATGTCCGAATCATCTCGAATGTCATGCAAAATGTTCCGACTTTTCTTGGGAGAAAGACGACGATAGCAAAAAAGCAGGTGTAGTTCGCGCTTTTGAAGTTGAAGTCGTTCAATACGAAAATGCGCTGGCTAAGTCCCAGTCCAGCAGACCAGGTGAGAGCAACCAGTGGATGGCGCACTCAAAGAAAAAGATCGAAACGCTAACAGCAATGTTGGACGATTTTCAGTTGGACGCTGAGGTTATTAAAGCTAGCGCACTTGGAGAATAGGCATGAGCAAGTTTGCAAAGCGAATGGATTCCGCTGATATTAAAGCCATCATTAAAGAGCTAGATCGATGGGCTCTTGGCGACCTCGGATCTGGGTTGCGATGGAAAATCTTGGAGGACCAATTTGGCTTTACTCGGCAGGCCTTGAATGCGCGTCTTGAAATAAAGGTCGCGTTCGACGCGGCCAAGGCCTCGCTTGCGGGAGGATTGGCGGCTAAACAAAAAAACGCGGCTAGAGATTCTGGCCAGCTAGCGCTCAAGGTTGAGCAGCTCGAAAGGGAGTTGCAGGCATATAAAGATCGAGAGGCGAAATGGCTGCTGAGATGGCAGCAAATTGCCTACAACATCAGAGCAAGGTTTGGCGCTCAGATGAGCAGCATCGATATGCCTGGCGGCTCGCTAGAGGGGCTACCAAGTCTGCGTACTGCAGAGAGCATCCTTAGGCACCTCGATAGCCCCATTCCGCCAGTGGGGAGCTTGGATGCTAATACCGATTAGTGTTGTAGGGACGTGAAAACTGACTTTCTCCCTAAACTTTTGGTGGCGACTGAGTGTGGATAGGTAGCCCAGTCCAGTTCTATTCGCGTTGTCATGGAATGTCAAAGCTCGGGTTTCAATGGTAATTCTACACGGCTGAAATCTCACGGTGGAATTTTCAGTGGTAGCTGGAGGGTGTAAGCTTGGTTAGCGTACATTGAGCGGGAGTGAAATATTATGATATTTAAATATATTTCTAGTTGCTGCGGACGAAACGTCTTCTGCACAAGAGAAACAGTTAGACGCCTGTGTTCTGCTAGTGAAAAGCTTGAGACCGTTTGCTTTTTATCGCAATCACAAGCACTAAGCTCCGTTGAGTTGGCATCATTGCGCCAGGAAATGCGGCTGGCAGGCGCCTGGATGCAGTCAATATTGAAACTTAACTCTCGGTCCAAAGATGAAGAGTAGATGCGGCGCCCTGTCACGTTTAAAAGGGGGTCAATTGGTGTTGTTGTTCTTTGTAGATGATCTTCTTTTCTGTCGCCTTAGATATTAGATCTGTGGCCGATATATGATTGTTTGGCTGATAGTAAACTTTATTGCCTTCGACTGAGTATGCCTCCACGGTGCCGTAGGCGCTACAGTGATAAATAGTTAGATCAACTAATTTTTCCATTCTCCAGTCGCCTGACTCATTTAAATAATCTGGACTAACAAGTTTTATTGTTTCAATCACCGTGTGTTGTGGTCTTGTCTGTATCAGTCTGCAAAGGAGAGCCGGATCCATTACCTGAATCATCGATCTTCGCGTACCGGTCGGTGTAACACGCAGCAGGGTTAGGTAAAACCATGGGAGATTGAGGGTGTGCTCCACTGCGGTCCAATGGAGCGCGTCGCTTTCTGAACCGGGCTCGCTAAGAAGCGCCCAATGCGGGGTGGTGAACATGTGGAGCGTCCCTTTGGCAAATGAGTCCTATAGATTGTAGTCCTATAGAGTTCGCGGAGGCTTCATGTTTCATTTTAGGATGGATCATGGAACTGAAGCCTGCGTTTGGAACGGCTCTCAAACTCATCCGCAACAGAAGGGGGATGACTCAGGAAGACTTTGGTGTAATCAGCAGCAGAACCTACCTAAGCTCTCTCGAAAGGGGTTTGAAATGCCCGACTCTTGAGAAAGTCGAAGATCTTGCTGCCGTTTTGAACGTCCACCCACTGACGGTTTTGGCGGTCGCCTACACAATCAAAGATTCTGCAGCTTTGGAAGCGCTGATGCGTCAGGTGAAAGGGGAGTATGAATGGGTTTTTTCGGAAACTAGCCGAAATTTGGGCGAGCCCGCCCATCGCTGAGCCTGCGCAAGCTTGATAAACGATGATGATCAAGATTGAGCCATCCGTGGCTCAAATTTGGGGGGGGAGCCACCCCTAGCTCAAATTTGAGCGATAGCGTTCATGGTTGAGCCATCCCTAGCTCAAATTTGAGCGATTTCTTCTGTGTACGTTTTACCCTGCCCAAACTCGGTGTAGTTTCAACCGTATCATCCCTCTTGGGCATCTATCTTGAACCTTGAAGCAACATTTCCGACAGGTGAGTGGTGGGTAGCCAGATTCCCTCGATGCTTTCGAGGTAGCTCTGGCACAACGAAACAATTTTACTCTGCCCCGCAATCCGGACGCTGTGCTGCTCAACTTCAGTTCGCCCGCTCAGGATATTTCTTGTGAATCCCGAGGTTGATAAAAGCAATCCCTTGGTCGGACCGCCGACTCTTGCAACGACGTCTATCAAGGCACTGAGAGTTTTGGTTCCCGGCTTTTGTCCGCTTGGAAGCCAGTGCTTAATCTCAACTAAAAAGACGCAGGGCTCACCATCGTCGATTGTTTCCAAACGAAGGTCGAAGCCACCATCTTGTGCAGGTCTAGTTAATTCTGTAGTAAATCCAAGCTCCTCAAATATCTCTCGCATGACCCTTTCAAGATCTCGCCATTCAACATATCTGAGCGTCAGCGGATTATTAGCTATCTCAGAAGCCATGGCTTTCATTGCTGTTCTAACAATAACCTCAAGACGAGAAGACGCTTCCGTAGCAGTCCAAGCTTTACTTTCGGGGATCACTTCACTCAGGTAACGCTTGAGTCTGGGCCTACCAGCTAATGGGAAAACAATTCTGCCATCCAGTTCCAGCGCCGCAGTGGCCTCTTGGGTGTAACGCCAGGATCGACCAGCTGGTGGCATATGACCTTTCAGTTGATATGTCATTGCCGGGCGATGAAACGGTGCAGTCAGATCTGAAAGTAAGTATGCCCCTCGGGGATCGTTGTCTGGATTTTTGTATCGGGAATCCACTAATGGGGGGGCTGAATCCATTCGAATAATTTCTCCGTTGCTTTGGTTGGGCGCGGGGACACTTAGGGAACCAATGCCTAGGCTACCACCGGCACAACAATTATGAAGCGACCAGATCCTTGAGGTTACCAAGCAAAGGAACGTCTGCTGCAGGTACGCGCAAGGAGTCTCGTGGACGGTATAGATTCAGAAGGAACGCGCCAACCTCAACTTGGTGGATACAAGCTCAGTAGCGAGTCTCCCTTTGCATGTAAACCTTAACGCGGGTCCACAAAACTACTACCGTAACCGTCCGGCAAACACGCCTTCCTGACGCCCTCGCTTAGGGCGATGGTGTCCACCTAGTAGCGTAACCGTCCGGCCAACACATCTTCCTGATCCCCGCGTTTAAGGCTACGGGGTCTGCCTTTGTCGATGTCAGCTACGCGGATCGAGCCTCGGCTCTAGATAGATCTACGGAAGCTCTGATGGCATCAATTACGTCTTGAGCGAGCGCCATAACTGTCGTTGTACTGATTTCAATTCGACTGATAATGTCTTCTCTCGGGCCCTGTTTCCAGGCAGCGCTTGCGTAAAAAGCATCTTGAGATACTTGGCGATGGCTCTCGCTTTCATAGGAGCGAATTAGGTGATAGCTGTCACAATCATGTAATGAGCTGCCATAAGAAACGACATCTATGCCTGCTTCTAGGTGAAGCGGAACACTTACATTCTGCATTATTTGATGAAAGTCCAATCCCGATCCTGGCTTTAAGGTGTACATCAGGATTTCAATAATTCGAGTCATTCCAAGTCTTCCATGTGGAGTTTCAACGTGAGCATCCGCACATCCCAGCTTACGTTATTAGGCGGGAGTCCACCTATGCGGATCTGCGCGTGAACGCTATCGTTCAGGCATGAGCTAGGGGTGGCTCAAATAGGTGAGCTACCAAGATCTGCGAGCAGGTCTCACCGAAGCGCACGGGCGGTTTTGACCCAGCGCAAGGCGCCAACGCCCGACGTCATGCCACGCGCTATACGTACCGGGGTGAATAGAGAAAACGGACAAAACCGTAAGCTAAGAATGGCCTGTCGCCATGCTCGCAGGCAACCGATCTAGGCTCGAAATCTCTTGTGAACGCTTGTAGAGCCTTGTTGACGCTTGTGGAATCGTTATTTATGATTGTCCTCAGTGACTGTATCTAGTGGAACCCGCAGGTTAGGTCTCTCAACCAGACCCGCAAAAGAAAACCGCCCCTCAGGCGGTTTTTTTTGGCCTCGATTTGGAGTGACTAGGCGAGCACAAGTACATTCTCATTCGCACAACTGCCATCCCTACCGCGACCCTAGTAGCTGCCCCTCACCGAGCTCCTGCCGCATAAGTGGGCGTCCATCTAACCACGCAAGATGTGCAGGGCAAACGCTTCTTCGTATCCGACCGCTTGCGATTTACGGAGACTATCTATCGGCTTCCAGCGTCACCAAAATAATCATCCTTCGCGACCAGACCAAGATTATCGGTGAGATCCTGGCCGTTCTCGCTGAGCAGATGTTGAGTTCGCCGCTCCTGCTTGAGGTAAGCCAACGTTCGGAAGAAGCATTCCTCACACAGGTGCAGCTCATAGCGCTCCCCATCATGGGCAGTGCCATAGCCCCAGTGTGCTTGTAGGGTGCCGAACTGATGCCCGCCAGTATCCAAGCGGGTGGAGCAACGGCATACATCGCACACGACATCCGTGACGGTCTCGACTTCGACTCTTCCGGTTATTTTCATCGCTGACTCCTACAAACGGCTCTGGCTTTGCTTTCAGCATACAGGCTCCAGGACGGAGCGTAGGCTGGCTATTATTACAGCCACTGTTTGAATCCGCAGTCGTTCTCTGCCGCTCAAGGTCCATGAAATGTGGTGGTCAATTCCATGCAAATGGCTGGTCAGGTCGAATGCAATTGGATGGGCGAGTCTGCGCAATACCCCAACCACGCAAGCTGAGTTGGCGGAACGCCTACCTACTACCCGCACTGGAGGGGAGCAACTGAAGTGTTCGCGACACCAAGCGCTTTGTGTATGTCCGGGAGCACGCCTTCCTGACGCTATCGCTTGGGGGCGATAGTGTCAGGCACGTGCACTAAGCGGGGAGGCTCCGCTGTGTCACGGAGCAATGGCTTGTTGTCGATTTCTAATCGAAGTAACCCAATTGGAGAGGGTGTCTATCTCGTATTGTATCGTGTCTGGTGAAGGTAATTTCTCGCTCAACCCATCAGGCTGATTGTGAAGCAGCATTGATAGACGTCCATATGCCTGACGCATCTCTTTATGATCGCCTTCAGTCAGTACCGTCAATTGTAGAAGACCACCGGTGGACACTTTCCTCCCCAATCGCCTTAGTACCGGCTTCACGACTTCTTCAACTGCCCGCTCCCAGGCGGTGCGCAGCTCTACATCAAAGTTGTTGACCTCCGACCGCCAGCGAGCAGAGTCACCCCGATCGTGCAGATTTGAAACATTGGTGAGGTGTTTCGCCAATGACGACAGGACCTGATCGATCGGTAGTACGTCATTCGGCGGGCTTTCGTTGCAATAACCCGGTTGTTGGGAGCCTCGGCTAATCAAACGGTAGGCGATCGGAGTTTTTAGCTCCCTGCATGCCTCTTCCAGCAATAGAAGGAACGCCACATCATGTGTAAGTACGATTACTTGCCGATGCATTGACTCCTCAGCCAGCCGCTCCGCCACCGCTTGCCGGTGAATGTGGTCCAGCGACGACACCGGATCGTCAAATACAATTGCTGAGCGAGTATTGGTGGTGGCAAGTTCGGCGAGAAACGCGGCCAGGGCTACGCAGCGATGCTCTCCTTCGCTGAGGACTTGGCCAGCCGCGTGTTTCGTTTCACCCTTTAGACGCACCTGGAATTGCGGCACACCTCCTACAGTTCTGACTTGCCGGAGCTCGATTCCCAGCATCGAGATCCCCAGCTTAGTGATCTCGTTATCGAAGCAGGCTTTGAGGTGGTCGGTCACGTGAGAACGGGCCAGCGTTGTCGTATGAGCACTGATGCGATGCGTAGCGGTTTGTTTAGCTAGCTGCTCAAGAGTTTCTATCTGCTTCAGACGGTCAATCTGTTGCATAACTTCAGTGATGACTATGCCGAGCCATTTTCGGTCGATTAGCTCGTCACGTTCATTGACTAGAGCTTTGCGTTCAAGTGAATCATTTTCTGCGGTCAACGCACTGATGGTGGTATCGATGGAGATAATAAGGGCAGAGAGGTCATCAATGGGCATGACGGGAAGAGGCGGTAACTCGCGCGCGTCCTCAGGATCCCGGAAGCGAATGATTGCGCGAAGTCTCCACGAGGCCTGAACGAAGGCTTTTCTGAGTTTCTGCGATAGCTCTTTCTGCCCGAGGTCATCCCGGTACCACGCGGCGCTCTCCGGAATTCTTCTGATGATCGGCCTAGCATTTTTCAATGCTCGCAGGGATAGACTGTAAGTCTGTTGAGCGAGCGTTTCCTGTCGTTCGCTTTCCCCTTTGACGAAGGTCTCGAAGGATTCAAGCCGATCTTTTGCTTCGTCCGACAAGGCTTGCTGGCACAAGGGGCAGCGCGCGCCATCATCTACGTTAGGGAACGGCTTACGGTGGTATGCGTGCTTTACCGAGTAATCGCGCGCGGCAGTCCATAGGGTGCGCCATACATCTGAACCAACATCCGGAAGCGGTTGATTGGAGAACAGCTTCGTCGAAGCTATTGTCGCAGCGTACTTGGCGTCTTTGAGCGCTTTCAACTCGTACATCAAGCTCAGATAACAATCGTCCGATATCGCATCGTCTAGGTCAGACAGTGCTTTTAAGCCCTTTTCAATCCTACGCTTTCGTCCCAATAACTGTTTGTGTAGGGTTTGAGGGTCCTCTGCGAGCTCCTTGGTTAGGCTCTCAAGTCGTGCGATTTCTTTAGGTGTCATCGCGGACAAGGCTGTTATTTTCGACTTATCTGTTTTGTGGCTTAAAGTGCGAAATACTAATCCAACGCCTGTTCCTGGCTTGCAGGTGGGGGAATGCATGAGGGCAGGTGTTTGAGACCGAATGGTCGATATTTCCTGCTGGTAGCGAACGCTCAGGGTCTTGCATGTCTCAGCAAGTGAGGCAAGGATTCCAAGCGCAACTGGGGTATACGCAAGGTTGTTCGCACCATCTACATGAATGTTGGCCGTGCTGCTGTCAAACACGCTGACTGCCGACAATCGAGCATCGGAGGGGGTGCCGAAGACCCATTGGCTTTTTTGGTGCTGCTGACCCACCGCGAAGTCGACACAGGCCGATGGTTTTGCGGTGGAGTTAAGGTACACATTAGGAAGAATGATATCGCGTTGTGCTTTGCGAGCTCGGCACAGGTGTTTCAACACCCTGGCGTATCCGGATTTCCCCGCCCCATTGTCACCATACACGACAGTCATCCCTTTTTTAGCAAAAGCTAATGCTTCGCCTTCCGCCAGAGCATTCACGTTCTTCAGGCCGTGGAGACGGTGGAGCGTCACGACTGCGCCACCCGCATTAGGATCTTTCAGATGGGTGTCCATTAATGGTATCCCCACCACAGTTCCCTTGCTGATTTCAAAAAGCTCGGCGTGGTCAGCTTCGTCCAGTCTCTCCTTCAGATAGATCCTGCGTAGGGCATCTTTCTGCCAGTCCGGACATTTGGCAGACCATTCAAGTATTGATGCAAGCGCTGTGGCTTCGGATGTTGTGGGCGAGAGCGTTCCAGTCGAGTCATTCATTGATCGCAGATTCCATTCGGTTTCCAATCAAGGGGTGCCATCCTCATCTTCAGCGCTGGCGAGACGGCTTATGGCATCATGACACTACGGCGGTTGGAACAAAAATGGAACGTGATGAGTGCTGCGGGCGGCTAAGCCAAAGTGTCCGCCCCGCCTGATTCCGCTACTTCAGAGATAGCCAATGCAGTTCTGTCATCAGTCCCGACAAAATGCCGGTGGCAATGCCTTGATTTGGGATGAGGGCAGTTTGCAGCGCCAGGTTCTTCTGCGCATGCATGCGTGTCCATTTATGGACGAGGTTGTCATTGAGGATGTGGATCAACGCGACGTTGGCAATCGAGGGTCAGGCTGCGTGCACTGAGCGGTGACCAAAGCCTTGAGGCCGCTTGAAACGGCCAAAATGGTATCCACTCAGTTTAGGTGGAAGCCATCGCCTTAAGCGACGGTGTCAGAAAGGTGCGTCGTTGCTTGGACGGTTATAGCGCTTTGCCCAAGGGCAGCATCCGCTTGCCTTGCAGGTGATCATTAGTGTCAAATCACCGGCTGCCTTGCGAGGTGGTTTATGCGTTATTTTTGAGGAAAAGGCGAGCACCATGCCGACATTGCACTGGGTGGGTAAGGATCAGGTCCGAAACCATCATCGGGATGTAACCTATCGCGTTCTACGCGATCACTATACTTTTAAGGCAACATCATCGTGCCCAAAGAACACTGTGGATAACAAAGTTATTCAGGGTGATAATTTGGAGGCGCTTAAGAGTTTGCTGCCAGAATATGAAGGAAAAGTGAAGTGTGTTTACATTGATCCGCCCTATAATACTGGCAATGAAGGCTGGGTGTATAACGATAATGTCAATGACCCCCGTATAAAGAAATGGCTTGGTAAGGTTGTTGGCAAAGAAAATGAGGATATGAGTCGCCAAGATAAATGGCTGTGCATGATGTATCCTCGCTTAAAACTATTGCATCGGTTACTTTCGGATGATGGATCGATCTGGGTATCCATTGATGACAACGCAGTAGGAATATTACGCCCCATTCTGGACGAAATATTCGGGGTGGGAAATTTTGTCACATGCGTGATTTGGGAGAAGGCTGACTCTCCACGTAATTCTGCCAATCAGTTTTCAACCGACCATGATTACATCTTAGTCTACTCTAAACGCCCCAACTGGGTGCCGGCTAGGTTGGCAAGGACGGCTGAGTCGGACTCCATATATGAAAACCCGGATGACGACCCCAATGGTTCCTGGATCGCGGGTGATCCGTTTGCTAATAAGCCATATTCAAAAGGATTGTTCACTATCTCTGGTCCTACAGGGCGTGAGTTTTCCCCCCCTCCAGGTCGATTTTGGCGGGTGTCGGAGGACCGCCTTCGATCCCTGGATTCTGAAGGGCGCGTATGGTGGGGGCCTACTGGGGACGCGCGGCCAAGTATCAAGCGCTACTTGAATGAGGTTGGAGATTTAGTTCCCCGGACTCTTTGGAAAAAAGATGTGGGTAGCAACCGTAGCTCGAAAAATGAAATGCGAGCAATTTTTTCTGGGGCTTCATCATTTGACACTCCAAAACCTAGCACGTTGATCGCTCGTATTCTCGATATTGCCGCAGACCACGATTCGATCGTACTTGACTCTTTTGCGGGGTCGGGAACCACCGGGCACGCGGTGCTTAAAGCTAATTTGCAAGATGAAGGTACACGTCGCTTTGTCTTGATTGAAATGATGGATTATGCCGAATCTCTGACAGCAGAACGGATTAAGCGCGTCATGGAGGGATACGGAGAAAAAATAAAGCGATACCGGGGCTCGGAGGTGCATTTACGTACTATTCCTTAGGGGAGCCACTGTTCGTAGAGTATGGGAATCTAAATCCGAAAGTCGGACTAACCGCTATTCGAGAGTATGTTGCCTGGCAAGAGGGAATACCTAAAGCCTCTCTCCTTAACTCTGAAGCAGCACGACACCCTTATTGGTTGGGCGAGGCAAATGGGTTAAGGGTTTTCTTTGCGTATGAAGATAAAACTGCAACTACCCTAGATCTCGAGCTTTTAGCCGATTTGGTGAAGGAGGTAGGACCCGTTCTAATTTATGCGGACCAACTTGCACTAGGCGAAGATTTTATGCGACGTCACTGCATAGGATTCAAAAAAATTCCCCGCGATATTGCTCGGCTCTGAGGAACTAGACAATGCAATTGAATAGCTATCAGAGTCAGGTCATTGAAGATTTGGAGCTCTTTCTCCGTCGTTGGACTGCTTGTGACGATGCTCAGTTTGCCTACCGAGCGCATTGGGACGCACGGGGCGCCACCAAGATGCCTGGGTATCAGAATCCCGTACATGGGGCACCGCAAGTCTGTGCCAAGGTTCCCACTGCCGGGGGAAAGACCTTCATAGGGCTTCATGCGGTATCCAGCATATTTAAATCGCTCCAGAAACGCCAAGGCGACGCCCGCTTGTGCTTGTGGCTGGTTCCCTCGCTGTCGATTCTGGAGCAAGTGTTAAGCGCGCTGCGCAATCCTACTCACCCGTATAGGCAGAGCCTCAATCGGCTTTTTGAAGGCCGCGTGAGTATCATGGATAAGCGGGATCTCTTGTCTGGACACCTTTCTCGAGACGAAGTTGAGGATGGCCTTGTTTTAGCAGTGCTTACGTACGACAGCTTGAAGGCGCGTAATAAAGATGATCGAAAACTATACCAAGAGAACTCCGCCTTGGATGATCTGTCATCTACTGCTATCGCAGTTGGTGAAGGAGTCGACCCATTTTCTCTCGTCGCGTCGATGGCAGGCTTACAGCCGGTCATAATTGTTGATGAAAGCCATAATGTCACGAGCAGCCTTTCGCAGGATATGCTTCGTAACTTGAACCCAAGCTTCGTTTTTGAACTGACTGCTACTCCGCGCATGGGAGCTAACATCATCAGTTTCGTCGATGCTTTGGTTATGCGTGATCAGCACATGGTGAAGCTACCGGTTATCGTTAGAAACCTTCCCAGCAGAAGCTCCGTAATAGCACACACTATAGATCTTAGAGCTCGTCTCGAGGCGGAGTCGCAGGCGGAAGAGCTCCTGGGGGGATCCTACATTCGCCCGATAGCTTTAATCCAGGCCGAAAGTAGGAATAAAGCAGATGCACAAACTTTTGAAAAAGTGAAAGCTGAACTGCTCGAACATGGAGTTCAAGAGGACTGGATTAAAATAAAAACCGCTGATAGGGACGAGTTGAGTGGGATTGATCTCATGTCTCCCTCGTGCTCTGTGAGATTTGTAATTACAGTGAACGCATTAAAAGAGGGGTGGGATTGTCCGTTTGCCTACGTCCTAGCCACTCTTGCCGACAGATCATCACCTGTAGATGTTGAGCAAATACTGGGCCGAATTTTAAGGCAACCCTATGTTCGCGCGCACGGGCACGAACCATTAAATATGAGTTACGTCCTGACTGCGTCGAGCATATTCAGTAACACGCTTGAACGAATTGTCGCTGGGCTTAATCGTGCAGGGTTTAGTCGCGCGGATTTCAGAACGCCAGATTTGAGTCAAGATGAGCCTAAATTAGAGCTTAAAACTACAGCGAAAGTTACGCCCTTGCACGGCGCGACTGGTGATCTTCCTCTTTTTTCGAAGTCTAATATACACTCAACTTCAGTTGATCTAACCTCTGCCAAAACAGATGCTGGTGAAGGTCAAGATTTCTTAGCTTCGACCATGCTTGCTGCAAGGGAGGCGAATGCGGAGCTGGTGGCAGCGAGCGCGGCAAACCTGAGTGGTCACATACCTGCGGAGGTAAGAAGCGCAATGGAATTGTACTCGCTCCGTCCGGAGTTTTTAGATGAGATCAAATCTCTAAAACTCCCGCAGTTTTTTAGGAAAGCACCGCCCGGCCTAATTTTTGCTGATGAGGCTGGAGATGTTCTCCTTGAGAAGTCTCAGCTTGTCGATCATGAGTTTCGTCTTGCTGACTGTGACATAAATGATTTTTCAGTTGCACCTGTAAGTGGCGATCTAGTAAAGCTCGATCTTCTGAGAGTTGGTGATTCGCAGGGAGACTACGAACCCACTCGTATACGTCTCAAAGATAACGAGGTCCGAAAGCTAAAAGATTACCTGTCGAGCCTTGATGCTGACGCCAAAAGACGACAACTCACTGGGCTAGTCAGTAGCTGGCTCGGTAAAATGCCACCCTTGGCGGAATCAGACCTTCAAGCTTACATTAAGAAGATATTGGCTCGTCTTAGTGTTGGTCAGCTGGATGAGATTTTAGAGCAGCAGCACTCATATGTTGAAAGTATAAAGCAGCGAGTGCGAAGCGAAATGCTCGCCTTTTCTCGTCGACGATTCAAAAACTGGATTGATCTGAATAAAGTAGATACTCGACCTTTTTATATGCTCCCCCTCGAGATTTCTCCTCGTCTCATAGCGTCAGTCGCGGCTTCAAATTCGCTTTATGTCCGCGAGGAAAAAGGAAACGGGCTGGAAGAGAGGATGTCTGAATTTCTCTCTGACTGTGACAATGTAAGGTGGTGGCATCGAAATGCCAGCGGCCGCGGATTTTCGTTAAATGGTCCTATAAATCATTACCCTGATTTTATATTGCGGCTTAGTTCAGGGTTGATTATTTTGTTAGAAACGAAGGGAGGAGATAGGGATAATTCTGACTCGGGAGCGAAGATCGAGCTTGGTAAGCTATGGGAGAAGTGTGCTGGACGTGATTATCGTTATCTAATGGTTTTTGAGCATCATCCGCTGGATGGAGCATACTCTTGGGCGGATGCATGTGAGCTGCTGAGAAGTCTTTGATCTGACCAGTTCAGTACGACTTACGTAGTGTTGAACTGGTGTCTCATGAATGACTATCTATCCGCCGATAGTCCGTGTATTGAGCAGGGGTATTGCCGAAATAAAGTTTCTGGCGATACCCCACCCTCCCGCCAGTTATTAGTACTTGGTGATTTTGTCGCCAATGTAAAGTATGTACAGCGGTGTTTGAGCGGTTACAGGCCACGAAAAGTGTATTCGCATTTGGGGCGTTTGAACCTTTCCGTGGTATGGAGCAGATATTTTCTCTCCTTGCTGCTCCGGATGCACAAATCTCATCTCGTGTTCAAAATCACGTTTCTCTCGATCGCTAGAATCCGAAAACCATGCTCTCGGTCCGGTGAAATAAGTCTGATAAAGTTCATCTCCTTCGCGATTTCTGCCGCTATCTATGATATGGGTTGTCTTAAATTTTGTGAGTATTGCTAAGAGGTCCAGAATGCTTCTAGCCGCAGCAGCTACAAAAGGAGTGCCTGTTAGTGGGGCAAAGGTGGCAGCCGAGAAGTGTAAGGCGCCGAATCTTTGTTGACATGTCCGGGCCAGTTGCTCCCATGATTGCATTGGTGGCTCAGCTTTTTGCAATTCGGCTTCAAGAGTCGCAGCAGTGAAATGATTGATCAAATTTTTACTTTGGGTAGGCAATTCCGCTCGATGCCAGGTTACCTCAAGCAAGGAATTACTCCAGCCTGACGGAGAGATACTCGTAAGTTGCGCCTCTTTACTCAAAAAACTTAGATAAGCGCACTCACCAATAGCCGTATCTGTGACGACTTCGTTTAGACATTCCAAATACTCTTCTGTTGGGTGGCGACGGGTATCCTCCCAAAAAGGACCTGTTCGTCCCAGCCACCCCATTAATGCAGACGCTTTATTTCTATCAAGACTCCGCATTGTCTGAGGAAGGTTCAGTTGGTGGGTTACCATCGATTGCATTAGCTGGCGATGGCAGTAAAGGTCGCGATCATATTTTCTCGCTACCCCTCGCATCGCCATCAGCACCTCTAAGGAGTCTTCAAAGCTTTGTGTATCCGCGAATTGACCATGCAACGAGCATTCATTGAAAAAAAGTTCCATCTCACTCTCCCCACCCCGCGAAGTGATTCATATCCTTATCGAACTGGTCGAAGAAACCTTCCGGCCAAAAATCAACATTTCCGGAAGCGTCAAGCTGCGGTGAGACAACCTGATCCAACTCAGGTGTTGAAGGACGAAAGAAGTGCAATGCAACCTGAGACTGAGTAAGTACCTTTTTTCGCACCGCTCGCCTAATCCCATTTAACACGTGATCACTATGTGTTTCTAATATTATTTGAGATCCTGCTCCGGCAGCCATTGCTAGAAAGCTTCCCATCAATGCCTGGCCCGCTGGATGGAGATGGACCTCAGGGTTTTCAATCAGAATCAAGTCGTTTTCATTTGCCGATAATATAGCGACTATAATTGGCAAAACTTGGGTGAGACCGAATCCGACGTTGACTGGTCGATGATAGTCAGTTTCCGCTGAAGTTCGGATGCCCAGCGATACAGCGTTCATACGAGCAATGGGTGTCACCTCGATGCCACACCCCGGGAAAAAGTACTGCATCCACGCTTCTACCTGTCTCATCAACGTAGGTGGTGCAGTGTCTATACACATTTTTTGAGTTATTGGCTTTTCTGCCAAGCGATATAAGCAGCTGACAGCGTGCTCTCCCTTTGGCCCAACAGTTTGAATAGTACTTCTATCCTCTAGAGGATAGAAGTCACGAGGACCAATTCGCTCGGCTGTTATATAAGTTAGGGACTCAAGTGTGGAGCAGACTGTAGGTTCACATCCTGCACCGGCGGGTAACAGTTTATTCAAGATTTCCTTGGGCGAATCATCTCTTTTGGGATGACAACTTACTTCCATAGACATTTCAGGCCTATCGCCCGTAAAGGTCCAGCGGTATGTCGACTCCTCGTTTGTCAGCGCTAAATCAAACTCGTTGCGGCCGTGAATTTTATTTATTACATCTTGCACCGTGCCTAGGTTAAGAATTCCGCCATTTAGTATTAGTCGTGTGCTCCATTCATTTTCTCGAATGGTTTGATGTAATACTACTAGCGCCTGCAGCAGTGAGGATTTTCCAGAGGCATTTGAACCTGCAAGCAGAGTCAGTTCCGCAAGTGGTAGTTTAAGTAACTGGAAACATTTGAAATTCCGCAGTTCAATTTTACTGATCACCAAGAACCTCCTCTAGCATTTTTTTGGTCAGGTCGAATCTCGAGCTGACGCGCGCGACCTGATTTGTGCCTAAGGAAATCGCCTCTCTAAATATAGCGTTTTCCATAAGCGTATAGAATCCACTATGCAGCTCCTCTGCATGAGCTTCCACCAATGACTCTGGGTAACGACTCAAGCCTGTTGACATCACGTCCCAAAGTGAAGCGTTAATCACACTCCTGCTATCGTAAGGCGATGAATGCTTCCGAAACGCATGCTTTGAAAAAATTAGAAAATTGTTTCGCATACTTGCTCTGAATCGTGCCGAAAGCTGCTCAAGCTCACGCTCTGATAGCTCATTCATCTTTTCTAAAGCCTGCGCTAAGAAGTCATCCATGTCACCTTTATAGCGGGACAAGTCTAAAAGCTCAAAAGCACAGAATCTATTTATTAGTTCGCGATCGCGCATCGTTTTTTTATTCAGGCTTCCGCCTGTGGATTTTATAAATGCGTTGTTTTTTGATTCTTCTTTCAAAAAGCGTGTAGCCTTGCCGGAATACAAGCAGTTTCGCATTTGTTGGCGGGTAAGAGGCACGCCTCCATTTACTCGTTCAAATATGTCGAGTAGTGCCTGTGCGGGAACCTTGGCGTCAATAACATATAATACTAAGTTGCAGTCTTCGACTCGATTTTGCAGTTTTGGAGATAAGTCTTGAAAATGTTTATTGTGGAGTTCGCTTTGGTGCGGTAGTTTTAACTTTAGCTCGTTATTCACGAAGCGTTGGAAAGTCGATAGTCTCTGGAGGCCATCAACGACTATCATTTGTCCCTTGATATTTTCCGCTAGATAGAAAACCGGTAGAGGTATTCGCATCATTACCGATTCTATAAGCTTGCATTGCTTGTCTTCGGCCCAAATGAAATCTCGCTGAAAGTCTGGGTCCATGACAAAACTTCCTTTCTCGATGCGACGCAGGACATCATGGACTGTCCTGTTTTCGTTCCGGATTAATACTGTATCGATTGGATAATCGCCAAAGGAAATATCCTCATCCTTGTCTAGGCCTTCAATAGGTTCAGCTTCAGAATCAGCTACTTCCTCGTTGACATTTATCATCACTGTCCTTTTCTCGCATTGTGGTCCGGGCTTTAGAGTCTTCTAGCAGATTCGAGCATAGCCAGTTTACTTTCTTATCAATGGGGAGGTCGACAGATGGATGAGCTCGAGGGGTTCTGGCGATCGTCGTCCATTGTTGCACCCATGGTCGAGATCGCGGAGGCATTAGGACACCCTTTGCCTCCTTTATTCCCTCGCCCTCAGGTGGACGATTCTTGATGACATTTTAGGTGGTCAGCGGTGCTCGTGGATCAAGAGCTGGAGTAATCCAGGCATCGTTTCCCCCCCATTCGCGCCAGCTACCCACCGGATTCGATGCGGCCGATTAAGAAGGCGGTTTCGGCTTTGCACCAAGTTTCTCAGCAGGGCGAGGCACCAATCGACTTGGCAATCGGAAAGTCTCTACAGTGCGCATCTCGTGAAAACGTTCGTTGGTGCGTTCTAAGAGGAGGCTCAGGGTGCTAATCCTTCGTGAGTAGCCGGATTTAGTCGTTGGAGGGGGGAATCGGATAGATTGCGATGGCAGGGATGTGGGTGTAGCAGGTTTGTCTGCTAGCTATTCTTCCCGGTCAGCCAGTCTTGCCGATGCTAGCGTCAGGCGGTCGGCGTTCTTTTTCTGTAAAGCATATGCTTTACGCAAGAGTGGGGGGAAAGGAAGGCAAGCAGTCGCATTCAGTCCCGCGCGGACTTTCTTTACATTTTTTTGTAGTGCTCACGCGTACGGTCAGGAAATTCGCATAGAGTCAGGGTGTTAGAAGAGTTATCGCTTTCTAATTTTCCGCCTTATGTGAACTACCCTTCTGATTCCTGCAACCCGGAATAGAACCTGAAAAGCCCGGCCTCCTGATGGATGCCGGGCTTTTTGTTTTTTAACCTGGCAAATCTTGCCGAGGTCCAGGCCTGACCAAGCTTCTACGTGCGGTGATACTCTCCTTCAGATGTAGTTCCTGTGAAGAGTTGCCCCATGGATCGCCTTTCCACGTTGTTGTCACAGTTCGGCGTACGCGCACACCTGTTTTACAGCGGCAAGCTGTGCGGAGTGTCTTCCTATGATGGGGCCGATCAACGCGGTCTTATTCATTTGTTGCAAGGTGGCACTGTCACGCTCAAAGGGCCTGGCAAAAGTGACTTGTTACTGGTTTGCCCGAGCCTGATTTTCCTGCCGCGCCCGAGTCGTCATCAGCTCATCGCCAGTGAGGCTGAAGGTGCTCAACTGTTGTGCGCGTCGATGCTGTTTGATGGCGGCGTAAGCAATCCGATATGTGCTTCGCTTCCGGACCTGCTGGTGCTGCCCCTGGATGAGCTGCCACAACTGGCGGACACCTTGAGATGGCTGTTCAGTGAGGCCTCGGGTGGGCATTGTGGCCGGGAGGCGGTACTTGATCGCCTGTTCGAACTGTTGATCATCCTGCTGTTCCGGCATTTGCTCGACCATCAGCAGTTGAGTACCGGGATGATGGCTGGGTTGGCCGACGTGCGCCTGGCGCGGTCGCTAATGAAGATGCACAACCAACCTCAACGGCCTTGGTCCGTGGCCGAACTGGCGGACGAATCGAACATGTCGCGCGCCGCCTACGCAGTGCATTTTCGTGCGGTCCTGGGACAAACCCCGCTGGATTATTTGTTGAGCTGGCGGATCAGTCTGGCGCAGAAGCGTCTGCGGGAGGGGCGGCCGATCACGCTGATCGCCGATGAGGTGGGCTATGAAAGTCCATCGGCTCTTGCCCGTGCCTTTCGCCGCAAGACCGGCTGCAGTCCACGGGACTGGATGAAATCATTGACCGTTGAGGGAGCGGTACTTGCCGAGGGCGGCGATGACCTGAATCCATGAACTGATACAGGTCATCGGCGGGCGACGTTGTCAGTTCAAGGCGTCTCCAGTCGGGTCAGCGAGTGGCCCGCCACGAACAGGGATGCAGCAAGCAAACCGATGTCCTTGAGGAGGAACTGGCCTGGCGCTACGGTTATGGCCGGGAAACCAAGACCGGGCTCAATCACGCCGGGTGTCGAGAACATGAAACTCAATGTGGTGAGAAACAGCACGGCCGACAAGGCACCTCCGATCAATGAGAGCTTTGGCGAGAGCAAGCGACCGGCAATCAGTACGCCGATCGAAACCTCCAGGACACCCAGCAAACTGGAAAACAGATCGACACTGAAAAGCTGATAGACCCAACCCAGGAACGGGCTGTTGCTCACCAACGGAACCAGCCCCTGTGCTTCGTAGTGGGTGAATTTCATACCGCCGAACCAGAAGTAGATAACGGCGAGGGCGAAGTAGATGCCGTAGGTCCCGATCGCCTGGGTGGTCAGACCGAGGGTTTTTTTCGTCAGGCTGTCAGTGCTTATCGTCGTGCTGTTCATTGTTCAGGCTTCCAGTGAGTTGTCTTGAAAGTGGCATGGGGTGAAAGCAACACTCCTGCGCGGATGCGTTGGGAGTGGGGACATTGTTGGCTTCGGCATGACTTTTCAGGGTTCTGGCAGTATTGCGTTCGATGCAGATCGTCCAGACTCACTGGTAAAAAGCCCATGGCATTGCGGCCATGGGCTTTTGCTTTTTTGATGCGGGCTAGCCCTTGGCAAGCGCTGAATTAACGGGCGAGGAACTCATCGGTGGACACCACGCTGGCATAGGCAAAGCCCAGGGCCGACATGAAGGCGGCATGAACATGTGCCGCTGGAACGGTTACGCCGTTGAATTCGAGGTCACGTGAGGCACACGCATCGTGGATCACCGTGACGCTGTAGCCGAGGTCGTTGCCGGCGCGGGTGATGCCATCGATGCACATATGGCTCATGCTGCCGACGACCACCAGTTCCTTGATGCCTTGCTCGTCGAGGATTGACTGTAGTTCGGTTTCGCGGAACGAGTTGACGAAGTGCTTGAGTACCACCGGCTCGTTGGCTTGGTTGAGGACTTTGGGGTGCAGTTTTGCGCCCTCGGAGTTCGGGGTGAAAAAAGGCGCTTGCTCGGAGGTGAATTCGTGGCGGATGTGCACCACCGAATCACCGGCCTCGCGGAAGGCCTTGAGCAGGCGAACGGCGTTGTCTGCGGCGGCATCTGCGCCGACCAGCGGCCACTTGCCTTGTGGGAAGTAGTCGTTTTGGATATCAACTACGATGAGTGCTTGCTTGGCCATGACTGTTTCCTCGAAGTGCGGTTTGGGTGTGGAATGAAGTATTGGCTTTGGCAGGCCTTTCGAGGATTGGCCGCACCGACAATAGAAAGGGGAAAACTGACAATGGATGCACAAAGGGCAATCGCCGAGCTGGGTGTGCTGATCTACTCCGGTGCGCAAATGGCGGCGGTGCATGGGTTGACGGACCTGTTCGGGGTGGCCAACCGAATCGCCGAGGAGCATCCGGCAGCGCATTTGCCGCTGTTGCGTGTCAGCCATTGGCGGGTCGAGGGTGATCAGGAACCGGTGCGGGTCTACGACAGCCACCCCGGCACCGACCGCGCATTGGTGGCGGTGATGATTCCGCCGTCAATCGCCGGGTTCTCCGAAGGCCAGGCACCGCAAAAATTGCTCGGCTGGCTTCGCCAACAACATGCCAGCGGCGCGACCTTGGGCGGTGTCTGCGTGGGTTCACTGCTGTTGGCCGAAAGTGGTCTGCTCGACGGTCGCAGCGCCACGACCCACTGGACTTCGGCCAAGGCCTTTGCCGAACGCTATCCGGCCATCAAGCTCAAGGCCGACACGCCGATTGTCGACGATGGTGACCTGATCACCACCGCCGGGCTGATGGCCTGGTCCGAGCTGGGCCTGCGTCTGGTGGATCGTCTGCTGGGGCCCAGCATTGCCACGGGCACCGCGCGTTTCCTGGTGGTCGAGCACAGCGACAGCGCCAGCGAATGCGGCAGCAACTTTGCGCCAATCCTCAACCATGGCGACGGGTCGATCCTCAAGGTCCAGCACTGGCTGCAAAGCACCGGCGCCACCGACGTTTCGCTCCCGACGATGGCTGAGCGGGCAGGGTTGGAGGAGCGCACGTTTCTGCGCCGGTTTCGTGCGGCCACGGGGCTCAAACCCACCGAGTACTGCCAGCATTTGCGCGTCGGCAAGGCCCGGGAAATGCTTGAGTTCACCAATGGCACCATCGATCACATTGCCTGGACCGTGGGCTATCAGGATCCGGGGGCGTTCCGTTCGACGTTCAAGAAAATTACCGGGCTGGCACCGAGTGATTACCGGACGCGGTTTGGGGTGACGCCGAGTAACGCGGCTCGATAGAGGCATCACGACAAATCCCCTGCGGGATCGTATTCACCTATCAATCGTGCAAATTGCAAGAAATGGCGTAGCGGTCGTGCAGAATAAAGCAGGCGTCCTGCCATCACCGATCCTGCAACCGACTGATTGGAAAAACCTTTTTCAACCGCTGCGGTTGGCCTGATCTCTGCACCCCAACCACTACACTCATCAAGCGACGAGGGGGATGCATGACCCCACCAAACTGCAAGAAACTGGTGGTCGCCCACTCAGTGCACGCCGATGCGCCGGTGCACGAAGTCGAAACCAACCGCGCGTTGGCCCGCTGGCTGGCGCAAATCCTTGGGCTCAAATTCGGTGGCAGCTACGACCCGCAACAGCATGACGGTCGCGATCTTTACCTGCTGCCGACCCAAACCCTGGTGGGCGCCGCAGCCGCTCGGCAATTGGGCGTCGAGGGGCCGGAAGATTTATGGGGCGGGTATGTCGAGCATGATTTCATCTGCACCAAAGCCATCAGCCACGGTCTGTTGAACCATCACGCCCATGCGCCGAAAGGCTGGGCGCCGCTGTTTTCCGAACGGGTGCGCAGTGTCGTGCTCGACGGCCTCAGCGTGTTCTCTTTCGAAGATGCACGGCCGGCGGCGGAGCATTTGCTCTACACCGGGCCGATCCGTATCAAGCCCATTCATGCGTGCGCCGGGCGCGGTCAGGAAGTGATCAGCAGCCTCGATGAATTTGACGACGTCCTCGCGCGCCCCGAGGCCAAAGCATTGTTCACCGAAGGTGTAGTGCTGGAGCAGGACCTGGGCCAGGTGATCACCCACAGCGTCGGTCAGAGTTTTATCGGTGGCAAAGTGCTGAGTTATTGCGGTGATCAATACTTGACCAAGGACGCCCACGGCGAAGAGGTCTATGGTGGTTCCAACCTGCTGGTGGTGCAGGGCGACTATGACGCGTTGCTGAAACTGGACTTGCCGGATGATGTGCAACTGGCGATTCATCAAGCGCAGGTGTTCGACAAAGCCGCTGATGAAGCCTATCCCGCGTTCTATGCCTCGCGGCGCAACTACGACATCGCCCAAGGAGTGGCCAGCGACGGCAAGCAGCGCAGTGGTGTGCTCGAACAATCGTGGCGCATGGGCGGTGCCAGCAGCGCCGAAGTGGCGGCGTTGCAGGCCTTTTTCAATGACCCGGGAATGCGCGCCATTCGCGTGTCCTCGGTGGAAACCTACATCGACCAGCCGCTGCCTGTGGACGCCATCGAGGTGTACCGCGGACCGGCGCACAACAGTGAATTTCTTCTCAAGTACGTAACGGTCAAATCCTATGACGGCTAGAAGCGAAAGCATTCAAATCGACATCGATGATGAACAAATGAGCGGGACGTTCCTCAGTCCCAAATCGAAGGTCCCCGGCGTGCTGTTTGTGCACGGTTGGGGCGGTAGTCAGGAGCGGGACCTTGAGCGGGCCAAGGGGATCGCCGGCCTTGGATGTGTCTGTCTGACGTTCGACCTGCGCGGCCACACCGGCGGCACCGGCATTCCCCTGTCGCGGGTGACCCGCGAAGATAATCTGCGTGATTTGCTGGCGGCCTACGACCGCTTGCTGGCACACCCGGCGCTCGATACGTCGGCCATTGCCGTGGTGGGCACCAGTTACGGCGGCTACCTGGCCTCGATCCTGACGTCGTTGCGCCCCGTGCGATGGCTGGCGCTGCGGGTGCCGGCGCTGTATCGCGACGATAAATGGCACACGCCGAAGCGGGATCTGGACAAGCTCGACCTGCGCGATTACCGCAGTACGCTGGTGCGCGCCGACAGCAATCGCGCCTTGCATGCGTGCTCGGCATTCACCGGGGATGTGCTGCTGGTGGAATCGGAAACCGATGACTACGTTCCCCACGCAACCATCATGAGTTACCGCGCGGCGTGCCAGCAGACGCATTCGTTGACCCACCGGATTATCGACGGTGCCGATCACGCACTGAGTGATCCCGTTTCACAGCAGGCTTACACCTCGATCCTCGTGGACTGGATCACGGAAATGGTGGTGGGTGAGCGGTTGAGCATTATTCAGTCCAAGTGATTTTCCGGTGTTCTTCTGGACACCTTCGCGAGCAGGCACTGCCCATCACTTGGGTTTCTTCGAGATCCGCAACGATTTGGCCTTGGCCTCCACCAGCAAATACATCACCAGCGTGATCAACAGCGGCAGTAGAAAATAGATCGCCCGATACGCCAGCAACCCCGCCACCAGGCTGCCTCGCGATGCTTCATGTTGCAGCAGGGCAACGAACACCGCTTCCAGTACACCAAGCCCGGCCGGGATGTGGGTGATGACTCCCGCAATCGCGCTGATCAGCAACACGCCAAGCACCAACGGATAATCCAGTTTGCTCGGCAGTAAAGTGAAAATCACCGCCGCCATCAGCGACCAGTTCAAGGCACCGAGGGCCAGTTGCAGGATCGCCATGCGCAGCGACGGCAGATTGATTTCCACGCCGCGGATCGACCATTCCCGACGCCTGGAAAACTGGCACGCCGCCAGATACCCGGCGCTCACCAACAGCAGGAGCACGCCCACCGCTTGCAGGGCACCACTGCTCAGTTGCCAGCCTGGCGGCATCCGCACCAGTCCGCTGCTGAACACCACGCCAGCGATCAGCATGTAGCCGAACCAGTTGGTTGCCAGGCTCAGCCCGAGGATTTTCGCAATGTTGGCTTTGCTCACGCCAAGCCGCGAATACAGGCGATAACGCATGGCGATGCCGCCCACCCAGGCGCTCAGGTTGAGGTTGAAGGCGTAGCTGATGATCCCCACCGGCAGGATCTGTTTCCACGTCAGGTCCTGGCGGATGTAAGTGCGGCCGATCAGGTCGAAACAGGCATACACCAGAAAACTCACCGCGGTGAGGCTCGACGCGATGATCAAGGTACGCACCTTGAAATCAGCCAGGGTTTCGAGCACTTCGGCCCATTCGATGCGCTGGGCAAACATCGTCAACAGGACGATCAGCGCCAGAAAAAACAGCAGGGTCAGCGGTCTTTTCCAGCGGCCCAGACGCGACTTGGCCGGGTGATCGGCGTGGGGCGCCGCGTGTGCTTCAGTGCGACTCATGTTGATCGCTCCCGGTCGGTGGGGTGAACGCTTTCAGACGTGGTTTATGGGCGGGCAACCACCCGGCCCAGGCCGGGAAATGCCGCAGGAAGTGGAACACCAGAAACCCCACGGTCATATGCCAGATGCGCCCTCGCGGAGCCTTGTCCACCGACATGGCCTTGCAATGGTTGTCGCTGAGTTCTTCGAGCCGTTCGAACAGGTCACGGTTGAATGCCCGGTCGCGGATCAACACGTTGGCCTCCAGGTTCATCGACAGGCTCAATGGGTCGAGGTTGCTGGAGCCGACGGTGCTCCAGTCTTCGTCCACCAACGCGACTTTGCCGTGCAGCGGCCGGTCGCAGTATTCGAAAATTTTCACCCCGGACTTGAGCAGGTAATCGTAGGTCATGCGCGCTGCCAGTTTGGCCACCAGCATGTCCGGCTGCCCCTGCAGAATCAGGCGTACTTCAACCCCCCGGCGAGACGCGTTACGGATTTCCCGCAGCAACCGGTAGCCGGGGAAAAAGTACGCGTTGGCGATGACCACGCGCCGCTGCGCCGTGCGCAACGCCAGGCGGTAAACCTCTTCGATGTCGGTCGAGTGCTCGGCGTTATCGCGGTACACCAGACGCACCTGGCCATCGTGATCAGTCACGGCCAGTTCCGAGCGACGTTGTCGTCGGCGTTGCCACCAATATTTGGCACGCGCCGGGCGACCGCATTGCAGCAGGGCGAAGTGATGAATGTCGGCCACCGCCGGGCCTTGCACTTCAACCGAATAATCCTGCTTGGCCTCGGGGCCGAAATCGGCCAGATGGTCGGCGGAAAAATTGATCCCGCCGATGAACGCGATCGTCCCGTCCACGACCACGATCTTGCGGTGCAGGCGCCGGAACCAATTGGTGCGAATGCCCAAACGCTTCGGTGCCGGGTCGAACATTTGCAAGTGCACGCCGGCGCCGCTCAGGGCGGTGAGGTAAGCGGCGCTCAGTTCGCCGCAGCCAAACCCGTCGAAACTCGCGGTGACGCGCACGCCCCGTTGAGCCGCTGCGATGAGCACCTCCTTCAATTCATCGCCGACCTTGTCCTCAAAGACAATGAAGGTTTCCAGGAGGATTTCGGTTTTTGCCTGACGCATCGCCTCGAACACCCGAGGGAAATAGGCTTCGCCGTTTTCCAGCAGTTCGACCCGGTTGTTGCCTTGCCAGCCGTACTCGACGTCGACCGCCGTCGGCGCACTCGTGGGGGGCGCGGCAATCGTTTCCAACGTGGTTTTTTCCATCGACGGGATGCTCATAGCTCGATCTCCACCGAAAGCGGTGCGTGATCCGAAAGGTGGGACCAGGGCCGGGTCGTCAGCACTTGCGGACGGCTGGCCTTGAGGTTGCGCACATAGATGCGATCCAGGCGCAGGGCCGGCAGGCGTGCCGGAAAACTGCGCGCCGGTTTGCCGTGGTGCTGGGCGAACACCTCGTACAATCCGCAGGGTTTGAGCAGGTCATCGGCGCGCTGGCGCCAATCGTTGAAATCGCCGGCGACGATCACTGGCGCATCACTTGGCAGTTCCTCCAGGCGCCGGGCGAGCAACTTGAGTTGTTCATGGCGGTGGGTTTCTCGCAGGCCCAGGTGAACACAGATCGCGTGGACCTCCGGCCCTTCACCGGGCAGGCGCAGTACGCAATGCAAGATGCCGCGGTTTTCATGACCGCTGATGGTTACGTCGAGGTTGTCATGGCGAACGATCTGGAATTTCGACAGCAGCGCGTTGCCGTGATCGCCCGCCGGATAAACCGCATTGCGTCCGTAGGCAAACTGCGGCCACAGCGTGTCGGCGAGAAACTCATACTGCGGCATCGCCGGCCAATTGCTGTAGCGCTTTGGGTGCTGTTCGTGCGTGCCGTGGACTTCCTGCAAAAACACCACGTCAGCAGAGACGCTGCGCACCGCTTCACGCAATTCCGGCAAAATGAAACGGCGATTCAATGCCGTGAAACCCTTGTGTGTGTTGACCGTCAGCACGGTAAAACGGTGCACGACGGTGTTAACGGACGCTTGCTCGTCCGTGACGCCGATCGGCTCGGACATGCTCATGGCAGCACTCCTTCGGCGGCGGGTTCGCCGGGAGCGGTGAGCAGATCGCGCTTCTGGGGTAAGCCCATTGAGTAGAAATCCCCCCGCCAGGGTGTGTAGCGCCAACCTGAAATTCCGATGTGAATCGCCGCCATGTCGCCTCCCGTCTGAGTGCCCCATTCTTTTGCTGACTGCGGGGCGACGACGAAAGTTTCGGTGGGGCTATGAACGGCATGCGTTTGCGAGATTGCCATAACACCTGTAGACGCCGGCTTGCGGGCTATAGCGCGAAGATCGCCGGGCAGTTACGGGCCGCTGGCGAACTAGTCCGCCATTTCTTGATCAGTTCCTTACAGTCTTATCCAAAGGAGCGGATGCCTTGATCAAGCTCAAGACCGCGATGTTACTGGGTGCGTTGCTGTTTCTGGGCAGCGAGGAGCTGGAAGCGGCCGCCATCCCGGGCGTGCCTGCAAGTGCCACCGCCGCGACGCCCCCGGCCCACCCTCAACCGCTGGTACAGGGCGGGTTGCTGGGCGCCATCAGTTCCAGCATTGACGAGGTGCAAAACAAGCTCGACCTCAATGAAAACCTGGTCGACGCCTGGCGTCTGCGCGCGGATCGCGCGGCGGATGAGGTGGATCAGTTGGTCAATCGCCCGTCTGCTCGTTCGAGCTGGAACGTGACCGGTGATTTCCTGTTGCTCACCTTTGTCTGGGCCGCTGTTTTTGCCTCGCTATGGTTGCTCGGCAAATGGTCCGCCCAACGTCTGTGTGAACACCGGCTGCTACTCACTCGCGAGCGTGGCCAGGCCTTGCTGGGTTACGTGTTGCCCTACAGCATTGCGGCGTTGGTCAGCCTGCCACTGACAATTTATGCCAGTCAGTTTCTACCGGTATCCGCGGGGCGGGCGCTCGCGTTGTGCTTTGCCTATGCCACCAGTAGCGGTGTGTTTGCGGCATCGCTGGTGATGTCGCTGGTGGTGCTGTTCAACACCGGGCACAAACGCCAGGCAGTACATATTATTCGCCAGCACAGTCCGCGACCGCTGTTTGCGATCGGTTTTCTTGTCGCGCTCAGTGATGCCCTGACCAGCCCGCAGATCGCTCATCAGCTGGGCAACAACCTCACCAGCAGCATCGCAGTGTTTACCGGTCTGGCAGCCTCGTTTTCTTTTGGTCTGCTGGTGATCCGCATGCGCCGCCCGGTCGCTCATCTGATTCGGATTCTGCCGCTGGCGCAACGGCGAAAACAGCCGGCACTGCGTGAAACGCTGCGGATTTTTTCCGGGCTCTGGTATTGGCCGATTCTGTTGATGGTGCTGGTCTCGATCATCAATCTGATCAGCGTCAGTGCAGACAATCAGCAGGTACTGCGCAGTGCGCTGTTCACCACGGTCCTGCTGATTGCCACGGTGTTTTTGAGCACCACGCTGCATCACCTGTTCAAGGCGCGCAGTGCCGCCGACGTGCGCCGCAGCAGTGTCTACAAAGCGCGTTTTCTCAACTTGTCCCACGCCTTGCTGCGCATCGCCATGGCCATCGTGTTCATCGATATCCTCGGGCGCATCTGGGGCGTATCGCTGTTCGATTTCGCGGTGAGCAATTCGGTCGGCCGGGCGATCAGTGATTCGCTCAGTCATATCGGCCTGATCTTCCTGATCACCTGGATGGTCTGGGTCGTGCTCGACACGGCGATCCAGGAAGCCCTGAAACCCCCGGCCAATAAACGCTCGGCGCGCCAGCCCAGCACACGGGTGAAAACCATCCTGCCGCTGCTGCGCAACGCGATCAAAATCATTCTGGTGGTGATCTGCGCAATCACCACCATGGCCAACCTGGGGATCAACGTTGCGCCTTTCCTGGCCGGTGCCGGGGTGATCGGCCTGGCGATCGGTTTCGGTTCCCAGCAACTGGTGCAGGACGTGATTACCGGCTTGTTCATCATCATCGAAGACACCTTGTCCATCGGCGACTGGGTGGTGCTCGATTCTGGACACGCCGGCACGGTCGAAGGCCTGACCATCCGGACCTTGCGCTTGCGCGACGGCAAGGGGTTTGTGCACTCGGTGCCGTTCGGTCAGATCAAGGCAGTGACCAACCAATCGCGGCAGTTCGCCTATGCGTTCTTCTCGGTGCAGTTCACCTACGACACCGATGTCGACAAGGCGATTGAGCTGATTCGTGAGGCCGGGCATTCCATCAGCGAAGACCCGTTCCTCAGGTACAACTTGCAGGGGCCACTGGATGTATTTGGCGTCGACAAAATGGACCTCAATGGCGTGGTGCTGACGGCGCAGTTCCGTACCGTGTCGGGTGGTCAGTATGCGGTGAGCCGAGCGTTCAACCAACGCTTGAAAAAGCTTGTGGATAACAGCCCGTGGGTGCATTTCGCGCAGACTTATCCACAGCAGGTTTTGATGCCGCGGCATCCAGAGCCGCCGCTGGATGGCGTTGAGGAACCAGAGCATTCGGCGCTGTTGATGCCGGGTCGGGCGCATCCTCAATAGGTGTGTCGGCTGTGCTGGCCTCATCGCGGGCAAGCCCGCTCCCACAGAGATTTCTGTTGTTCACAAAACCCTGTGGGAGCGGGCTTGCCCGCGAAGAGGCCGGCCCAGACAACATCAATGCCGGATCAGCTTGTTACTGATCTCGGCACTGACCGACTGTTCCAGTTCCATCCAGAAAACCTGCTTGCCCGCAATCTCCGCCGCCACCGGCAACCCATCGCGATACACCAGACGATTACTCGCCAGCGCCGGCACTTTAGCGCCCGGCAACAGCGTGCCGGCCAGGTTCAGCGGATCGACCCCGCACACCGCAATCAAGCTCCCGTCATGGGGCCGACGCCGGACTTCCCGCAGCAACGGTATGGCCTCAGGCAACGCAAATTGCTCGCCCGCCAGGCCACTGACAAACCGCCCGCCACGAATCTCGCCCCGGGCTTCCAGGCGATGGAAAGTGCGCAGCAATTCCCGCCAGCTCGGCAACCAGTCTGCCTCCCGCTCAAGCAATCGCCAGAACACCACGCCATAGCGGCGCAATAAGGTCATGGCGATGTGTTCGAGGGTCTCGGCGGGAGTTGCCGCCGGACGCGGATTATCCACAACCGGCGCAGCGACACCACGCCTGAGCAACGCCCAGCGCCCGGCGTCATCCATCCCCCCGACAAAGGCCCCGCGTCCGCGCCGGCTGCTGCGGTTCTGCCGTTTGCTGGCCGGAGTAATCAGCGCCCGCAGACCGGCAAAGCTGTCAGCGTTCACCAGCCCGGCACCAACCAGCTCCTGCAAGGCGATTTCCAGTTCCGAGCGCAGCAGGTGCGCTTCATGAGTCAGCTCGTCAAAAAACAGTGCGCCATGCTGACTGAGGGCCGCGTGGACCTTTTGTGTTTTCGGCGACAGTTCGCTGACCGGCGTCTGCTCGGTCAACTCGCTCCAGAGCCCGACCCGGTTGCGCGGCAACAACACAATGGGCGTACTGCGCAGGGCGGTGCCAGCGCTCTTGTTGTGCGCGGTCAGGCGAGTCCACACCAGTTTGCCGTTGCGGCACAGCTCATCGAGCCAGGTCGGCGAATAGTCCTTGATGCGCGCCGGGAGGATGTCGCTGTCCCAGGCTGATGCGGCGGCGGGGTAGCCTTCGAATTGCGCGATGATCGCCGGCAACACCGCAGTGCCCTGACCTTGGGTCGCGCTGGACAGATGCTGCCAGTCGAACAGAAACCGCATGAAATCCTGCAACGCCACGGGCTCGATTTCCCGCCGCAGACGCTTGACCGTGTAGCGGTGAATCCGCGCGAGCAGGTGCCGTTCGCACCACTCTTCTTCGGCGCAGCCCGGGGTGAATCGGCCTCGCAGCACGTAGCCTTCGCGCTCCAGTTGCGCCAAGGCCTGGTTGACTTGAATCGTCGCTAACCCGAGCGGTCCGGCAATCGCCTTCAGCGGCAACGGGCCGAAAGCGCTGAGCCGCGCACGAATCACTTCCAGCACGGCGTCGTCCACTTCCCAGGGCTCATCAAAACCCGGCAACGCTCCCAGCTCCGGCCACATCTCGGCCTGTGGATAGATTGCCCGCAGGCAGGTCAGGCGTTCCCGTGGCAGCCACAGGGCACGATTGATCTGGCAGGCACGTCCGCCGTCGGCCAGGGTTTGCAGCCAGTCGAGCCAGTGCGGATTGGCCCGGGCCTCGGTGTCGGTGATGCACGCCAGGCTCATCAATGCCTCGTGCATCTCATCGACGTTGCCGGGTGTCGGCCAGGCTTCTTCGCCCACAGCGGCAATCACCTCGGCATCCAGCGCGCCGAGGTCGTCGGTAGATTGCGGATCGCTCCAGCGTCGGTTGAGCACCGCTTGCGTGCGGCGCTCCTCAAGCGGCGCATCGTCGAGAAAGGTGTAGGGGCGAGCGCTGAGGATTTCTGCAGCCAGCGGCGAGGGCGCCGGCAAGTCGCGGCTGATCAGGCGAACGTCGCCGCGCTCCATGCGCCGCAGCAAGGCCAGCCAGCCTTCGCAGTCCATGGCTTCATGCAGGCAATCGTCGAGGGTTTGTTCCACCAGCGGATGGTCGGGAATTTCCCGCTCGCCGGCGAGGTTTTCCACGCAGGCGATCTGGTCGGGAAACACGCTGGCGATCAGGTCTTCACTTTTCATTCGCTGGATTTGTGGCGCCACTTTACGTCCGCCGCTGTAGCGCGGCAGGCCCAGGGCCACCCCGGCATTCCAGCGCCAGCGCACGCCGAACAACGGTGCGTCGAGTACCGCTTGAATCAGGAGGTGCTCGGCACTGTTGCTGTGCAGGTAGCGCCAGACGTCGTCCAGCTCAAAGCTGTGGCTGGTGGACAGCGACAGTACGATGGCATCTTCGCTGGCGGCGGCCTGCAGTTCGAAGTTGAAGGTACGGCAGAAACGCTTGCGCAGGGCCAGGCCCCAGGCGCGGTTAATGCGGCTGCCGAACGGGCTGTGAATGATCAATTGCGTGCCGCCGGACTCGTCGAAAAAACGCTCCATCAGCAGCGTATCTTGCGATGGCAGGGCGCCGAGGGTCTGGCGCGCCCGGGCGAGGTATTCGACCAATTGCCCGGCGCTGGCCAGGTTCAGGCCGAGGGTGTCCGTCAGCCAATCGAGACTCGGTTGCAAGTTGCCCGGCGTGGCGCCCAGCAACTCATCGAGATGCACTTGCAAACGGGCGACGGCCACCGACAATTCGGCACTGCGTCCCGGCGCCTCGCCGAGCCAGAACGGAATGGTCGGCGGTTGGCCCTGTGCATCTTCGACCCGCACTTTGCCGGTATCCACGCGCAGGATGCGATAGGACGTATTGCCCAGCTGAAAGATATCCCCGGCGATGCTTTCCACGGCAAAGTCTTCGTTGACGCTGCCGATGTTCAGCCCTTGGGGTTCGAGCAGCACGCTGTAGTCGGCGTTGTCCGGAATGGTCCCGCCGCTGGTCACCGCCGTCAGCTTCGCGCCACGGCGCCCGCGCAGGCTGCGGGTGACGGCGTCGCGGTGCAGGTAAGCGCTGCGGATACCCTGACGGCCGTTGTAGCCTTCGGCAAGCATGTGCAGCAGTGCCTGATAGTGTTTGTCGTCGAGTTCGGCGTAGGGCGAAGCGCGACGCAACATCTCCAGCAACGCCTGTTCCTGCCACTCCTGGCAACTGACTTCGGCGATGATCTGTTGCGCCAGAACGTCCAGCGGTGCCACGGGGATCAATAACGTATCGAGTTCGCCCCGGCGGACGCAGTCCAGCAAGGCGGCGCATTCGATCAGGTCGTCGCGAGTGGTGGCGAACAAACGACCCTTGGGCGTGCCGCCCACCTGGTGTCCGGACCGGCCAACCCTTTGCAGAAACCCGGAGATCGAACGCGGCGAGGCGATCTGGCACACCAGGTCGACATCGCCGATGTCGATGCCCAGTTCCAGCGATGCCGTGGCGATCAGCACTTGCAAGTCGCCGCGCTTGAGCCGCTGCTCGGCGTCGAGGCGAAACGCCTTGGCCAGGCTGCCGTGGTGGGCGGCCACGGCGTCCTTGCCCAGGCGTTCGCTCAGGTGTCGGCTCAAGCGTTCGGCCAGGCGTCGGGTGTTGACGAAAATCAGCGTGGTGCGATGTTCTCGGGCGAGGGCGGCGAGGCGGTCGTAGACCAGCTCCCAGACATCATTGGCCATCACCGCCGACAACGGCACTGGCGGCACTTCGATGTCCAGATCCCGTGGGCGGGCGTGGCCGATGTCGACGATTTCGCAGGGACGGTCGCGGCCTGCGAGAAAGCGCGAGACTGCGTCGATGGGTTTCTGCGTGGCCGACAGGCCGATGCGCACCAGCGGCTCGGCGCACAGCGCCTGCAAGCGTTCGAGGCTCAAGGCCAGGTGACTGCCGCGTTTGCTGGCGGCGATGGCGTGGATTTCGTCGACGATGACCGTGCGCGTGGAGCGGAGCATTTGTCGGCCGGAATCGGACCCGAGCAGCACGTAGAGCGATTCCGGAGTGGTCACCAGAATGTGCGGCGCGGTTTTGCGCATCGCCGTGCGGTCTTTTTGCGGCGTATCGCCAGTGCGCACGGCGGTGGTGATCTGCAATGGCGGCAGGCCCATCAGGCGCAATTGTTCGGTGATGCCGGCGAGCGGGTTTTGCAGGTTGATGCGGATGTCGTTGGACAGTGCCTTGAGTGGCGAGATGTAGACCACCAGGGTTGCGTCGGGCAAGCCTTCGGGGCTTTCCAGGCCGCGATGCACCAAGTCGTCGATGACGGCGAGGAAGGCGGTGAGGGTCTTGCCGGAACCGGTGGGCGCCGCGATCAACGTCGAGCGGCGCTGGCGAATCAACGGCCACGCCCGGGCCTGAGCGGCGGTGACCGCGGGAAAGGTGTGATTGAACCAGGCACTGACGGCGGGGTGGAAGCCGTTCAGGGCACTGTCTGCGGGGATGGGCAGGTTCATGGAGTGATTTATGCGGGTGGGGACGGGCAGATGCAAGTACCGCTCGGTTTATTAATCCCCCCTGTGGCGAGGGAGCTTGCTCCCGTTCGACTGCGTAGCAGTCGCCAGCAATTTGGGGCCGCTTCGCAGCCCAGTGGGAGCAAGCTCCCTCGCCACAGGGGGCGCACTGAAATCCCGGACATCTACACTTTACGGATGACGGTTGCGCACTAAACCCGCAAAATGCAACGATTCCGGCATCTATCAACGGCATCGCCCGTGGGCGTTGTCGATACAGCCATTGTTTCAATCAGACTGGGCCTGCTGACTCTATGCGAATGCGCCTTATGTTACTGGGCGGTGGAAATGCCCTTGGGCAGGCGCTGATTCGCCTCGGTGCAGAGGAAGACATCGGTTTCCTCGCCCCCCGCCCGCCGCAAGACGGCTGGGACGCCGCGAGCCTGACGCAACTGCTCGACGACACCCGCCCGGACGCGTTGATCAATCTCGCCTACTACTTCGACTGGTTCCAGGCCGAGGCGGTCAGCGAGCAGCGTCTGGCCGGGCAAGAGCGCGCGGTCGAGCGTCTCGCCGAGCTGTGCCAGCACCACAACATCGTGTTGTTGCAGCCTTCGAGCTATCGCGTGTTCGATGGTTCTCGCGCCACCGCCTACAGCGAAAAAGACGAACCGGTGCCCTTGGGCCTGCGCGGTCAGGCGTTGTGGCGGATCGAACAAAGCGTGCGCGCCACTTGCCCGCAGCACGTGCTACTCCGTTTCGGCTGGCTGCTCGATGACAGTCCCGACGGCAGCCTCGGACGTTTCCTCGCACGGGCCGAACAGCCTGAAGAGTTGTTGCTGGCCGACGACCGTCGGGGTAATCCGACGCCGGTGGACGACGCTGCCCGGGTGATCATTTCGGTGCTCAAGCAACTCGACTGCGCCGCGCCACTGTGGGGGACCTACCACTACGCCGGGCATGAGGCGACCACGCCGCTGGCGCTGGGGCAGGCTATCCTCACTGAAGCGCGGGCCTTGCATGCGCTGGCCATCGAGGCACCGACCGCCCAGGCCCACGCCGCGCGCCCGGACGCCGCCGAAGAGCCGCAACACGCGGTGCTGGCCTGCAAGAAAATTCTGCACACTTTTGGAATCAAGCCACGCGCCTGGCGTGCGGCACTTCCCGGACTACTGGACAGGTTCTATCGCCATGGCTGACAGTCCCGTTTTAATCACCGGCGGCGCCGGTTTCATAGGCTCGCACCTGACCGACGCGTTGCTCGCCAAGGGCCATTCGGTACGCATCCTTGATGATTTGTCGACCGGCAAGCGCAGCAACCTGCCGCTGGACAATCCCAAGGTCGAGTTGATCGTCGGCGACGTCGCCGATGCCGCGCTGGTGGCTCGGGCTGTGGCCGGTTGCCGCGCCGTGGCGCACTTGGCGGCCGTGGCGTCGGTGCAGGCGTCGGTGGACGATCCGGTGAAGACGCACCAGAGCAATTTCATCGGTTCGCTGAATGTCTGCGAAGCCATGCGCCAGGCGGGCGTCAAGCGCGTGCTGTTTGCTTCCAGCGCTGCGATATATGGCAATAACGGCGAAGGCGAGTCGATCGATGAAGACACGCCCAAGGCACCGTTGACGCCCTATGCCTCGGACAAGTTGTCGAGCGAGCATTACTTCGATTTCTACCGCCGCGAGCATGGTCTTGAACCGGTGATCTTCCGCTTCTTCAACATTTTCGGCCCGCGCCAGGATCCGTCCTCGCCGTACTCCGGGGTGATCAGTATTTTCAGCGAGCGCGCGCAGAAAGGTTTGCCGATCACCGTGTTTGGCGACGGTGAGCAGACCCGGGATTTTCTCTACGTCGAAGATCTGGTCAAGCTGCTGATGCAGGGCATCGAAAAACCGCAGGCTGACGTCGGCGCCGTTAACGTTGGCTGGAATCAGGCGACCAGTCTCAAGCAGTTGCTCGCCGCGCTTGAAGTCGTGGTCGGCCAGTTGCCGCCCGTGAGTTACGGCCCGGCGCGCTCCGGTGACATTCGCCATTCGCGGGCGAACAACCAGCGACTGCTGGAGCGTTTCAAAGCCCCCGAGCAAACGCCGATGAGTGTCGGCCTGGCGCGGTTGCTGGGACGATAGAAAAAGGCGCCTGACAGGCGCCTTCTTTTGTTGCTGATCGTTCCCGTGCAGGGCGTGGAACGACCCATTCACCACCACGTGAATCCTTAGAACTTGTAACCCAGACCAACCATGTAGATGAACGGATCGACGTCCACGTTCACCCGTGCCCGGGTGCCCGGTGCCACTGCGTTATTTTCCACGGTCGCGCGGGTGTCGATGTCGATGTAGCGCACCTGGCCGTTGATCATCACGTTATCGGTCAGCATGTAGTCCGCGCCGATCTGCCAGGCCATGCCCCAGGAATTCTTCGCCTTGAAGTTGCTGAAACCGGCGGCACTGGCTTCGCTGCCAACGTGTTCGTCGTAGATCCAGGTGTAGTTGATACCTGCGCCGACATACGGCTGGAAGTCGGATTTAGCGTCCAGCGGGTAGTACACAACGCTCAGGGTTGGCGGCAGGTGTTTCAGCGTACCCAGTTTGCCGTTGGCGGCGCTCAGCGCGGTGTTTTTCAGTTTCACGTCATGCTCGAACGGCGTCGCCGCGAGCAGTTCGATACCCCAGTTGCTGGTGAACATGTAGGCGAAGTTGAGGCCCAGTTGCGTGTCGCTGCTCATGGTCGCCTTGCCACCCAGGTCGGCGCCGCTCAGCGGGCCTTGATCGACCTTGACACTGGAGCTGTCAGCGGTTGGGTTGGTGGTGATCGCGCCGGCACGAAGGATGATGTCGCCCGCCTCATGGGCGTGGGCAAGCGGGGCTGCGAGCGCAAGGGCAACCAGCGAGGCACCGAGCAAGGACTTGTTCATGGGGGCTCCAAAGGACGTTAAAAATTTTCGATGTCCAATGGTAAGCCGGCTAACTATTTGGTCTTTTGACGCAGCTCAATGAAAGTGGAATGGGGTTAGTTTTGTGGTGTTTTTGATGTCCCCATCGCGAGCAGGCTCGCTCCCACAGGAAATTGCATTCCAAATGTGGGAGCGAGCCTGCTCGCGATGACGGTGTTACTGACTGCGCAAACCTGCCGGATTCACTCCGGCAATTCATACACGTAAATCTTGTCCGCCTCCATCTGATACCCGGCATCCGCCAATTCACTGGTCGACGCTTTGACCTGCATCGGTCCTTCGACCCAGTACGGCTGATACAACTCATCGAGCTTCACGCCGACCTCGCTTTTGACATGCACGATCTGGTTCGACGGCGGTGGCGGCACGTGAATGCAGGCGCCGAAATACGGCACCAGCAGGAAGTCCGTGGTGCGGCCGTCCTCACTCACTTCCAGCGGCACGATGTAGCCCGGCAGGCGAATGTTCTGGCCGTCGAGCGCTTTGACAACCGGCGCGTTGGGCATGTCCTGCCTGGCTGCCGGTGCCGACTCGGCGGACAGTGCATCGCTCATCTTCGACATGTCGTGCAACGGTGTCATGTTCGGCACTTCCGGCGGCGCGTCCGGTGGAATCATTTCCGACCAGGTCAGCTCTTTCGGCTCGGCCGCCCACAGGGGCAGGGCGACCAGCATCAACAGCGCAAGGAAAGCGCGGGGCATTTTCAAAGTCCTCATAAACGGATCGACAGGCCATCGGCCAAGGATTGGCGATAAGCGCGCCAGGCCGGCACGCTGCCCATCAGCAGCGCGGCGATCAGAATGCCACCGAGCAGCGTCCATTCATAATCGCTGGGCCAGGCCAACGGTAAAAACAGCCCATAGTTGGCTTGCACGTAACCTTGGGCCACGGCGATGCACGCATAAAGCAGGGCCACGCCTGCCACCACGCCGGACAGCGCCAGGGCAAATGCCTCAAGCACCAGCAACGTCGCAACATGCCACGGCCGCGCGCCCACCGAACGCAGGATCGCCATCTCGCGGCGGCGTTCGTTAAGGCTGGTGAGAATCGCCGTGAGCATGCCGATCAACCCGGTCAGCACCACAAACAGCGACACCACGAACAAGGCTTTTTCCGCCGTGCTCATCAGGCTCCACAACTCTTGCAGCGCTACGCCCGGCAGGATCGCTAGCATCGGTTCGCCACGGAATTCGTTGATCTCGCGCTGCAAGGCGAAGGTTGAAATCTTGCTGTTGAGGCCGAGCATGAACGCGGTGATCGCTTGTGGCGTCAGGTCCATGTTACGGGCCTGCTCGGCACTGATCCGCCCGTTACCCCGGGCCGGTACGCCGTTGTGCCAATCGATGTGAATCGCCTCCATGCCGCCGAGGCTGATGTGCAGTGTGCGGTCCACCGGTGTGCCGGTGCGCTTGAGAATGCCGACCACGGTGAAGGGTTTGTCGTCGTGCTTGACCAGGCTGATCGCCGCGACACCGTGGGCCAGCACCAGTTTTTCACCGAGTTTGTAGTGCAGTGCCTGCGCGACTTCGGCGCCGAGCACCACTTCGAAGGGGTCGGTGGCGAAGGGTCGGCCGTCGGCCAGTTCCAGGTGTTGTTGGCGGCCGTACTGGTAATGCTCGAAGTAGGCCTCGGTGGTGCCCATCACCCGATAGCCGCGATGGGAATCGCCGAGGGACATCGGGATCGCCCACTTCACTTTCGGGTTGTTGGCGAAGTGTTCGAAGCTGTCCCAGCGGATGTTGTTGGTGGCGTTGCCGATGCGGAACACCGAGTACAACAACAAATTGACCGAGCCGGAACGCGCGCCGACGATCAGGTCGGTACCGCTGATGGTGCTGGCGAAACTGGCCTTGGCTTCGGTGCGCACGCGCTCCACGGCCAGCAGCAGGCACACCGACAGGGCAATGGCGAACGCGGTGAGGATCGCAGTGAAGCGGCGGTTAGCCAGGCTGGCCATGGCTAGACGAAACAAATACATCTCAGACCTCGGACGGGGTGGCGGCGCGATTAAGCTCGGCCAGCGACAGGTTGCGATCGAACAGCGGCGCCAGGCTCTGGTCATGACTGACGAACAACAGGCTCGAGCCGGCTTCGCGGCACTCGGCGAACAGCAGGCGAATGAAGTTTTCCCGGGCGTCGTAATCGAGCGCCGAGGTCGGTTCGTCGGCGATCACCAGTTCCGGCTGACCGATCAATGCACGTGCTGCGGCCACCCGTTGCTGCTGGCCGATGGACAGCGAATCGGCACGTCGACCGAGGATGTTTTCATCTTTCAGGCCCAGGTGGGCGAGCAGGGTGGCGGCGGCTTTATCAACACTGCCGTGACGCTGTTTCGCCCGTTCGGCGCGCAGTTTCGAGAAGTGGCAGGGCTGTTCGACGTTCTCGCGCACCGACAGAAACGGCAGCAGGTTGAACTGCTGGAAAATGTAGCCGGTGTGATCGACACGGAAATGATCGCGGGCACCGGCCGAGAGTTCGGTCAGCTCCTGGCCGAGCAGGCGGATGCTGCCGCGGTCGGGTTTTTGCACGCCGCCGAGCAAGCCAAGCAGGGTGGTCTTGCCACTGCCGCTGGGGCCTTTGAGAAACAGGGTTTCGCCCGGTTCCAGGCGAAACGCCGGGATGTCCAGCAGCGGCGGATGACCGGGCCAACTGAAGCCCAGGTCGGACAGTTCGATGAGTGCTTGGGTCATATGGAGCCGGTCTGTTGAGAGATGAGCCCGCGTAGAAGCGAGCAAGCTCGCTCCCACAGGGGATCTTCAGTGGATTCAGAATTTCAGGCTGGCAGCCTTGGGCGTCACTTCAACCCCTTGCTGCCCGCTCGGGCCGATCAGTTGTACCTGAATTTTCTGGGTCGCCGGGAAGGCGTTGAAAATGTTCGCCAGGTCCAGGGTTTTCAGCGCCGCTGGTGTGGCACAGGTGAACTGGTAGTGAGCGTGGATTTCGCTGTGATCGTGGTGATGCTCATCCTTGGCGTCCTCGTCGTGGTCATCATCGACTTCCGGTTTATCGCCAAACAGCGGGCTTTCCAGTTCCTGGTTTTTCACCACGCAGCCTGCGGCTTTCGGCAGGTCGAACAGTGCCAGTGGTTTCTCCAGCTGAGTACGAACGGCGGCGACTTTGGCTTTATCGGCGTCGGTGGTGGCGGCGTGCTCGAAACCCACCAGGTTCATCGCCGGGCTTTGCAGTTCCAGCTCCAGGGTCTGACCGTCCAGTGCTGCGTTGAGGCGACCGACACCGTGCTCGTGGGCGCCAAGGCTGCCGTGTTCATGATCGTGATCGTGGTCATGCTCGTCAGCCGCATGGGCGACAGCCAGGGGCAGCAAGGCAAACGGCAAAGCGAGCAGCAGACGACGCATGGCGAGTCTCCGAAAGTTGAATGAAGAATTTGTTATGTAATCTTATAACGTAAGTGTGGGGAGTTTGACTGGCTGCTTGGCGTTGCACAAGTCCCATGGGAGCATGCAGGTCAGAAATGTGCAGGAGCAGACTCATGTTGCGAATTCGCGGAAGCATCGGCGACTGGCCGGTGGATTTGACCCTGGAGATGGATGATGCCGACTGGGCGAAGCTGGGTGCGCAGTTGACCGTGGAAAAAACCGAGGTCAGCGCCGCGCCGGCCAAACCGCAGAATCAGGACGATGCGCTGTGGCAGATCGCCAGGGACCTGCTGCGCAAGGCAGGGCAGTTGAGTGGACCGGATTTGCTGGAGCAACTGGAAGGGCTGACCGGCAATGCGTCGGCGGGCAAACGCCTGTTGGTGCGTTTGCGCCATAGCCCGGACGTGAAGGTGGAGAGCGGCGGGGATACACCGCTCTACCGCTGGCTGTAGGAGCCGGCTCCTACAGGTCGAGATCAGTACAGGGCAGCAAACAACTTGCGGCGGTAGGTGCTCACCAGCGGGTGATCGTTACCCAGCAGTTCGAACACTTGCAGCAAGGTCTTGTGTGGCAAGCCTTCGCTGTAGCTGCGGTTGCGGATGAACAGCTTGAGCAGGGCATCCAGTGCGGCGTCGTATTGCTGGCGGGCCAGTTGCTGGATCGCCAGTTGATAGACCGCTTCGTCGTCCTGCGGGTCTTTCGCCAGTCGCGCCTTCAGATCAGCGGCATCCGGCAAGTCCCTGGCCAGCCCGAGAAACTTGATCTGCGCCTTGGCTCCGGCGAGGGCAGCTTTGTGCTCATCACTCTTGACCGCGTCGAGCACCGCCTGCGCTTCCCCCAGCTCACCGCGCTCGGTGAGGCAGCGGGCGTACAGGATCAACGCCTTGGCGTTGGTGTTGTCTTCGCCCAGGATCACTTTGAGCAAGGCTTCGGCATCGGCAAAGCGGCTGTCGTCAAACAGTGCCTGGGCCTGTTCGAACGGATCGGCGGCGGCCGGTGGCGGCATTTGCACATTGGGTTCGAGCAGGGCGCGTACAGCAGACTCCGGCTGCGCTCCGGCAAAACCGTCGACCGGTTGACCGTCCTTGAACAGCACCACCGTCGGCAGGCTGCGGATACCGAAGCGGGCGACGATGTCTTGTTCGATGTCGCAGTTGACCTTGGCCAGCAGCAACTCGCCCTGATAGCTCTCGGCGATGGTCTGCAGCATCGGCATCAGCACTTTGCACGGCGCACACCATTCGGCCCAGAAATCCACCAGTACCGGTTTGTGGAAAGAGTTCTCGATCACTGACTGGTCGAAATCGGCAGTCGTGGCGTCGAAGATGTACGGCGTTTCCTGACTCATGGGCAATCTCGTAGAAGCGTGAATGGGGCAACTATACGGCTTGGCGGGGTCGCGCCGGAAGCGGGGTGTTCGTTAGAGATGCTTCGTGTGACAGGACGTCATCGCGAGCCGGCTCCCACAGGAATTGGGGTCGTCAAAAAATTTGTGGTTCACACCGACCATTGTGGGAGCGGGCTTGCCCGCGATGCTCTTAGCCGCGCTGCGCGTGGTACAGGCTCACATGCCGAAATTCTTCCGGCTCGGCCAGGTCCGGCAAGGTCATCGCTTCAAGCATTTCGATACGCCGATACAGCGGATGACGAAAATCCCGCACCCGAGAATCCGCCACCAGCGCTTCGCGGCCACGGCTGAGAAATTCATCGAGCAGCGGCAGGTTGGCCCGGTCGTACAGCACGTCCGCCACCAGGATCAGATCGAAGCGATCGGCCTCGGCAAAAAAATCCGTCGAGTAGCTGAGCTGTACATTATTGAGTTCGGCATTCGCCCGACAGGCGGCAATCGCCAGCGGGTCGAGGTCACAGGCCACCACTTCCAGCGCCCCGGCCTTCACCGCGGCAATCCCCGCCACGCCAGAGCCGGCGCCGAAATCCAGCACCCGCTTGCCTTCGACCCAATGGCGGTGTTCTGCGAGGTAACGGGCCACGGCCAACCCGCTGGCCCAACAGAAACTCCAGTAGGGCGGCTCGTGCAGGATGCGCCGGGTTTCTTCCGGGCTGAAGGCGCGGTCCATGTTGTCGCCATCGATCAGCCACAGCTTCAGGTCGGTCTGCGGAAGTTCACAGGCGACCAATTGCGCATCACCGAGCAACTCACCCAACGCCTGTTGCAGGTCGAGCGGTGCACTCATGGGGCTTTGACGAACTGCAGCTGGCCCAGTGTCTGGGTTGTCGGCTGGCTGATCAGTTGCGACGGCAGGTGCAGGATCAACTGACCGGACTGGCTGGCGCGGCCACGCAGTTCAACCCGGGCACCCACTGGAAAGGATTCCGGATTGAAGCGCAGGTGGAACGGCAATATCTGGTTGTTACCGATCAGGCTGGAACTGGCGAGCAATTGTTGCGGCCGGTCTTTGTCGTCGATCACCAGCAGCGCGAGTTCGACTACAGCGCCGGTTGGCACACCCTGAAGGGTGCCGCTCAACTCGCGCTGGTACGCGGGCAGCGGGCCGAGTTCGGCGGCTTCCTTGGCTTTTTTCTGCGCTTGTTGCGGCGCAGGGCCCGGGGGCGGTGGCTGGGGCTGCGGTGCATCGCTGCTGCAGGCCACCAACAGGCTCAAAAGGCTGAGCAAAACGAGCGGACGTAACGACATGGGCAGCTCCGGAATGATGAAATCCATGGATCAAATGATCATCCCGTCTGTATACCGCAAACCCTATGGCTTGTCTTGCCACCGGGATGCGCTACCATGGCCCTCCCTTTTTTTGTTGCCTGCCACCATGCACTGTCCCTTCTGCGGTGCCAACGACACCAAGGTCATCGACTCGCGTCTGGTCGCCGAGGGCGAACAGGTGCGCCGCCGGCGTGAATGCCTGGCCTGCGGCGAACGTTTCACGACGTTCGAGACGGCTGAACTGGTGTTGCCGCGCCTGATCAAAACCGACGGCAGTCGCCAGCCGTTCGACGAAGAAAAACTCCGCGCCGGCATGCAGCGTGCGCTGGAAAAGCGCCCGGTGAGTGTCGAGCGCCTCGAATCGTCGCTGGTGCACATCAAACACAAACTGCGCGCGACCGGCGAACGCGAGGTCAAATCCCTCGTGGTCGGTGAGCTGGTGATGGCCGAGCTGCAGAAGCTCGACGAAGTCGCCTATATTCGTTTCGCTTCGGTGTATCGCCGCTTCCAGGACCTCAACGAGTTCCGCGAAGAGATCGATCGCCTGGCCCGTGAGCCGGTGAAAGAATGACCACGTCCGCCGAACAGGCCGTCCTCGACGCGCACTACATGGCTCGCGCGCTGGAACTGGCGCGAAAGGGTCACTACACGACACACCCCAATCCGCGGGTTGGCTGCGTGATCGTCCAGGGCGGGCAGATTGTCGGCGAAGGCTGGCATGAGCGTGCCGGTGAACCCCATGCCGAAGTCCACGCCTTGCGCGCCGCCGGTGAGCGATCCCGGGGCGCCACGGCTTACGTCACCCTCGAACCTTGCAGTCACCATGGCCGCACGCCGCCCTGCGCCGATGCGCTGGTGAATGCCGGTGTGGCGCGGGTGGTCGCGGCAATGCAGGACCCCAATCCGGAAGTCGCCGGTCGTGGCCTGCAACGTCTGGAACAGGCGGGCATCGCCACCGAAAGCGGCGTGCTGGAAAGCGAAGCGCGCAAACTCAATCAAGGCTTCCTCAAACGCATGGAACACGGCTTGCCGTTCGTGCGGGTGAAGTTGGCCATGAGCCTCGACGGCCGCACCGCGATGCAAAGCGGTGAAAGCCAATGGATCACCGGCCCGGCGGCGCGTTCGGCGGTGCAACGCCTGCGTGCCCAGGCCAGCGTGGTGCTGACTGGCGCCGATACGGTGCTGGCGGACAACGCCCGTTTGACCGTGCGCGCCGATGAACTCGGTCTGGATGCCGAACAAACCGCATTGGCCATGAGCCGGCCGCCGCTGCGTGTGCTGGTCGATGGCCGCCTGCGGGTGCCGCTGGATGCGCCATTCTTCAAGGCCGGTCCGGCACTGGTCGCTACCTGTGTGGCGGTGGAAGAGCAATACGCCAACGGCCCGGAATGCCTGATCGTGCCGGGTTACGATGGGCAGGTCGATCTTCGTCAGTTGCTGGTCGAACTGGCCAACCGACAGGTCAATGAAGTGCTGGTCGAGGCCGGTCCACGGCTGGCGGGTGCCTTTGCCCAGCTCGGGCTGGTGGACGAGTTCCAGATTTTCATCGCCGGCAAGTTCCTGGGCTCTTCGGCGCGGCCGTTGCTGGATTGGCCGCTCGCGCAAATGAAGGATGCGCCCGAGCTTAAAATCACCGAAATTCGCGCGGTTGGCGATGACTGGCGGGTCACTGCCATTCCTTCGCCAGCAGCCAGCGTATAATTCCCGGCCATCGCTATAGCGCTGGCTTTGTTCTCGAGGAGAACCTCATGTTTACCGGCATCATCGAATCCATCGGCAGTATTCGTGCATTGACCCCAAAGGGCGGTGATGTACGGGTTCACGTCGAAACCGGCAAGCTCGACCTGAGCGACGTCAAGCTGGGTGACAGCATCGCGGTGAACGGCGTGTGCCTGACCGCCGTTGAATTGCCGGGCAACGGCTTTGCGGCGGATGTCAGCCGTGAAACCCTGGATTGCACCGCCATGAACGACCTCAAAAGCGGCAGCCCGGTCAATCTGGAGAAAGCCCTGACCCCGACCACGCGCCTCGGCGGGCACCTGGTCAGCGGTCACGTCGATGGCGTTGGCGAAGTGGTTGCCCGCACCGAGAACGCCCGCGCCGTGGAATTCCGCATCCGCGCGCCAAAAGAACTGGCCAAGTACATCGCCCATAAAGGCTCGATCACCGTCGACGGCACCAGCCTGACCGTGAACGCGGTCGATGGCGCCGAGTTCCTGCTGACCATCATTCCGCACACCCTGAGCGAAACCATCATGGCGTCGTACCAGCCGGGTCGCCGGGTGAACCTGGAAGTGGACTTGCTGGCCCGTTACCTGGAGCGCCTGTTGTTGGGCGACAAGGCCGCAGAGCCTGCTTCCAGTAACATCACCGAAAGCTTTCTGGCCGCCAACGGCTACCTCAAATCCTGAGCTCTAATTTCGAAAGAAGGGGGGTGCCTTGTGGCGCTCAATAGCATCGAAGAACTGGTTGAAGACATCCGCCAAGGCAAGATGGTCATCCTCATGGATGACGAAGACCGCGAGAACGAAGGCGACCTGATCATGGCCGCCGAGTGCTGCAAGCCCGAGCACATCAACTTCATGGCCAAGCACGCCCGTGGCCTGATCTGCATGCCGATGAGCCGCGAGCGTTGCGAACTGCTCAAGCTGCCATTGATGGCGCCGCGCAACGGTTCTGGGTTCGGCACCAAATTCACCGTATCGATCGAAGCCGCCACTGGCGTGACCACCGGCATCTCCGCCGCCGACCGCGCACGCACCGTGCAAGCGGCTGCGGCCCGTGATGCCAAGGCCGATGACATCGTCAGCCCGGGCCACATCTTCCCGCTGATGGCTCAAGCCGGCGGTACGCTGGCTCGCGCCGGCCACACCGAAGCCGCGTGCGACCTGGCGCGCATGGCCGGTTTCGAGCCGAGCGGCGTGATCTGCGAAGTGATGAACGACGACGGCACCATGTCCCGTCGTGCCGAACTGGAAGCGTTTGCCGCTGAGCACGACATCAAGATCGGCACCATTGCCGACCTGATTCACTACCGGATGATCCACGAACGTACCGTTCAGCGGATTGCCGAGCAGCCGCTGGACAGCGAACTGGGCCAATTCAACCTGGTGACCTATCGTGATTCCGTGGAAGGCGATGTGCACATGGCACTGACCCTGGGCAATGTCTGCGCCGAAGAACCGACCCTGGTTCGGGTGCACAACATGGACCCGCTGCGCGACTTGCTGATGGTCAATCAGCCCGGCCGCTGGAGCCTGCGCGCCGCCATGGCCAAGGTTGCCGAGGCTGGCAGCGGTGTGGTGCTGTTGCTCGGTCACCCGCTCGATGGCGATGTGTTGTTGGCGCATATCCGCGAAACCGCCGATCACACCGAGGTTAAAAAACCGACCACCTACAGCATTGTCGGTGCCGGTTCGCAGATCCTGCGCGACCTCGGTGTGCGCAAAATGCGCCTGATGTCGGCACCGATGAAATTTAATGCGATATCCGGTTTCGATCTGGAAGTTGTAGAATACGTGCCCTCCGAATAAGGCATCGGGTTTTGGCATCGTTGTTCACTTAAGGCTTGTTTGATTTACTGTGGCGAGGGAGCTTGCTCCCGCTTGGGTGCGCAGCGCCCACAAAAGGGGCCGCTACGCAGCCCAGCGGGAGCAAGCTCCCTCGCCACAACGATTGCAAGTGAACGCCGATGCGTGATCCGACGCTGGATTCGCGGTTCAAATATCACTGAGGGACGCGTACGAGACGCGTCCCGGCTCTTTAAGAGATCTAACGAATGACCCTGAAGACCATCGAAGGTACCTTCATCGCCCCTAAAGGCCGCTACGCTTTGGTAGTGGGCCGTTTCAACAGCTTCGTCGTTGAAAGCCTGGTCAGCGGTGCAGTTGATGCCCTGGTTCGCCACGGCGTGAGCGAAAGCGACATCACCATCATCCGCGCCCCTGGCGCCTTCGAAATCCCGCTGGTTGCGCAGAAAGTCGCTCAGAAAGGCGAGTTCGCAGCAATCATCGCCCTGGGCGCGGTCATTCGTGGCGGTACTCCGCACTTCGAATACGTGGCTGGCGAGTGCACCAAAGGTCTGGCCCAGGTGTCCATGGAGTTCGGCGTACCGGTCGCTTTCGGCGTCCTGACCGTTGATTCCATCGAACAAGCCATCGAACGTTCCGGCACCAAGGCCGGTAACAAAGGTGCTGAAGCTGCCCTGTCCGCTCTGGAAATGGTCAGCCTGCTGGCGCAGTTGGAGGCCAAGTGATTAGCGACGAAAGCGATCGTTTCAACCCGCGCGATCCAAAGCCTGCGGATGCCGGCAAGCCATCGAAAAGCGTCAAGCGTCGCGAAGCTCGTCAGCTCGCGACACAGGCGCTGTACCAATGGCACATGGCCAAGCAGTCGCTGAACGAGATCGAAGCGCAGTTCCGGGTCGATAACGATTTTTCCGATGTCGATGGCGCGTACTTCCGCGAGATTCTGCACGGGGTTCCGCAGTTCAAGACTGAAATCGACACCGCACTCACCCCTTGCCTCGATCTGACCATCGAAGAGCTGGACCCGGTTGAACTGGCGGTTTTGCGCCTGTCGACCTGGGAACTGCTCAAGCGCGTCGACGTGCCGTACCGCGTTGTGATCAACGAAGGTATCGAACTGGCGAAGGTCTTCGGTTCCACCGACGGCCACAAGTTCGTCAACGGTGTGCTCGACAAGCTGGCCCCGCGTCTGCGTGAAGCTGAAGTCAAGGCGTTCAAGCGCTAACCAGCGCTTGATTCAGCAATGGGTGAGTTTGAACTGATCCGCCATTTCTTCGCCGCCGCGCCTTGTGCGCAGGGCGGCGAAGGCGTTGCCCTCGGGATCGGCGATGACTGCGCCTTGCTGGCTGTTCCTCCCGGGGAGCAGTTGGCCATTTCTACCGATACGTTAGTGGCCGGCGTGCATTTCGCCGACCCCTGCGATCCGTTTCTGCTCGGTCAGCGCTCGCTGGCCGTGGCCGTTAGCGACCTGGCCGCCATGGGCGCCACTCCGGTTGCCTTTACCCTTGCCCTGACCTTGCCGACGGTGACCGCCGATTGGCTGCAAGCCTATGCCCGTGGTTTGAACCAGATGGCGCAAAGCTGCGGCGTGGCGTTGGTGGGCGGCGATACCACTCGCGGGCCCTTGAGCCTGACCATGACCGTGTTTGGTCGCGTGCCGTCCGGCCAGGCGTTGACCCGCAGCGGTGCACAGCCGGGCGACCTGTTGTGTGTCGGTGGCGAGCTGGGTAATGCGGCGGGTGCGTTGCCGCTGGTGCTCGGTCAGCGAACGGCACCTGCGTCCATCGCCGACCCGTTGCTGGCGCACTATTGGTCGCCGCAACCGCAGCTTGGTCTGGGCCAGGCTTTGCGCGGCAAGGCCACTTCGGCGATGGATATTTCCGATGGCCTGCTCGCGGATTGCGGGCATATCGCCCTCGCGTCAAAAGCCGGCCTGCTGGTTGAGCGCGACCTGCTGCCGCTGTCGCCAGCGCTGGTGGCATTCCTTGGCCAGTCCGCTGCACAAAGCGCGGCCCTGAGCGGCGGTGACGATTATGTGCTGGCGTTCACCTTACCGTCCGTCGAGTTGCCGGCGCTGCTGGCCAACGGCTGGCCGATCCATGTGATCGGCCGCGTCGTGATCGGGCAGGGCGTGACGCTGCTGGATGCCGATGGACAGGACATCACCCCGCAAACCCGGGGTTACCAACATTTTCGGGAGTCACCGTGACAGATCATCCCAAACAGGTCCCGGCGGAATTCGTACCGCCGTCGGTCTGGCGTAATCCCTGGCATTTCCTGGCGTTCGGCTTCGGCTCGGGCACGCTGCCAAAGGCTCCGGGTACTTGGGGGTCGTTAGTTGCGCTACCTTTTATCCCGCTGTGGCAGATGTTGCCCGACTGGGGGTATTGGTTGATGCTGGGCATCACCATGCTGTTCGGCTTCTGGCTGTGCGGCAAAGTGGCCGATGATTTGCGTGTACACGACCATGAAGGCATCGTCTGGGACGAAATGGTCGGGATGTGGATTACCCTGTGGCTGGTGCCCGAAGGATGGCAGTGGTTGCTGGCGGGGTTCTTGGTGTTCCGCTTCTTCGATATTCTCAAACCGTGGCCGATTCGCTGGATCGACCGGCACGTTCACGGCGGCGTCGGGATCATGCTCGATGACGTATTGGCCGGGGTGTTTGCCTGGCTGGCGATGCAAGGGCTGGTGTGGATTTTCGCCTAAGGGGTTAAGTGGGAGATCTAGGGATGGTTCGGCGCGGGTTGATGGTGATGGTGTTCGCCTTGTTGTGCTCATTCGCCCAGGCGGGTGAGGTGACAGCGAAGACGCCTTCGATGATTCAGCTCGCCAGCGAAGGATGGGAAGACTACACCGCCGCCGATGGGCACGGCCTCGGTTGGGACGTGCTGCGCAAGGTCTTTGAGCCGGCAGGCGTCACGCTGAAGATCCGCACCGAACCTTATTTGCGCTCCATGGGCCTGGCCGAGCGCGGTGAAGTCGACGCCTGTGTCGGCTCCTACCGTGATGAATCCCCCGAGCTGATCTATCCCAAGTGGAATTTCGACACCGATCACATCTATGCCTTGGGGTTGGCCAGCAGCCCGGTGCCCACGCCGGAGACCCTGGGCGACTATCGATTGGCCTGGGTCCGGGGCTATGACTTCCAGGATTATCTGCCCAACGTTCGCCGTTACAACGAAGTGCTGCGGCGTACCGGCATTGTCTCTATGCTGACTCAGAATCGTGCCGACTTTTACATCGATGCGCTGACAGAAGTCGATTTCGTGCGCAGTCGGGCCAAGGATCCATCGCAGTTGCGCAGCACCCATATCGCGGAATTACCGTTGTACCTGTGTTTCGCCAAGACCCCCAATGCCCGCGCCCTGGCGAAGCTGTTTGATCAGCGCATGGAGGTGCTGGTGAAAAGTGGCGAGCTCAAGCCGATCTTCGAACGCTGGAAACAACCGTATCCATTTGCAGAGTATTAACACGGACTTGGCGGTCGGCGATTCCCCCCAAGGGATGGAGTTTGTCGGGGCGGACATCAAACTTTTTGATAGTTATTGCCGATAATTCAGCCTAAGCGTCGCCTGGAACGTGCTGTTACAATGCCGACCTGCGAATCTTAAGACTCTTTAGATCAGGAGCACACCGGTGCCTGTCGTTTTTGTCGCCGCTTCCAAGCTGCCAACGCCTTTTGCGCAATTCACCATGCACGGTTTTCTCGACGAAGCCACCGGCCGCGAGCACGTCGTGCTGAGCCTGGGTGAGATCGCCGATGGTGCACCGGTACTCGGCCGGTTGCATTCCGAATGCCTGACGGGCGATGCCTTGTTCAGCCAGCGTTGCGACTGCGGTTCGCAACTTGAGGCCGCCCTGCAGGCCATCGCCCGTGAAGGCCGCGGCGTGTTGCTGTACTTGCGTCAGGAAGGCCGTGGCATTGGCCTGCTGAACAAGATCCGCGCCTACGAATTGCAGGATGGCGGTGCCGACACCGTTGAAGCCAACGAGCGCCTGGGCTTTGCCGCCGACCAGCGCGATTACGCCATGTGCCTGCCGATGCTGCAGCACCTGGGCGTCAAGTCCCTGCGCCTGATGACCAACAACCCGCGCAAGGTCAAAGCCTTGACCGACATGGGCATCGTGGTTGCCGAGCGCGTGCCGCTGCACACCGGCCATAACCCGCACAACAAACTCTACCTGGCGACCAAGGCCAGCAAACTCGACCACATGATGGGCAACGAACATCAGGGCGAGGTAGATCGGGCGTGACGCGCGGTCAGGTACGGCGGCGGCTGTCCGTCAACTGGTGGCAATACCTGGCGCTAGCCTTGTTGCCGCTGTTCGTGATCAACGCTGTATTCGGCCAGAGCGAGGCGATTTTGCCGGTGCTGGCGATGCCGTTGTTCATCGCGGGTGTCGCCTCGATGTTTGTCAGCCTGAAATTTTTTGGTGGCTACAAACACGCATTGATCGCCACCCAGAAAGCCCTCGATACCCCTGAAGAGCCCGCCGCGTGGATCAGCCTGGCAGCCAAGCGCCGTACGGCCTTCCTCGCCGCCGGCCTGCCGGCATGGATCGGTGCACTGGCCGTGTTCGTGGGGCTTGAAGCGGTACCGCTGATGTTGCTGGCGCTGTCGACCACGGTGCTGTTCTATCTTTACCGTATTCCGCGTCAGCTCGGTTGATGCGTGCGATCTGGCTGACGGTTTTGCTGTTGGCCTTCAGCGGCTCGGCAGTCGCGGTCGAGCGAGTTGTCAGCCTCGCGCCTTCTCTCTCTGAAATCGTCGTTGAACTGGGTTCGGCCGACCTGTTGGTGGGCGTTCTGGATGCCGGCGAACGTCCCGCCGAACTCAAGCACCTGCCTTCTGTTGGCCGCTACGGCCAATTGGACCTGGAGCGCTTGCTCAGCCTGCAGCCCGATTTGCTGCTGCTCTGGCCCGGTAGCGTCGGCCCGGCCCAGCGTGAGCAACTCAAACGCTTGAATATCCCGACCTACGTCGCCGAACCCCACGATTTCCAACAGCTCACCGCGCAGATCGAAGCGATAGCTGCTCAGCTCGGGCGACCGGAGCGGGGGGCGGCGCTGGCGACCGGTTTGCGTCAGCGACTGGCGGACCTGCGCCAACGCTATCGTCGGGATCAGCCGTTGCGGGTGTTCTACCAAGTGTGGGATCGGCCGCTTTACACCATCGGCGGTGGGCAGATCATCAGCGATGCGCTGCAAGTCTGCGGGGCGCGAAATGTATTCGACGAGCAGACATTGCCAGCGCCGCAAGTCAGTGTAGAGGCAGTGTTGCAGCGCAATCCCGAGGTGATTCTGGCCAGCGATCAGACGCAGCTCGATGCATGGAAAACCTGGCCGCAGGTGGCGGCTGTAAAACAGGGGCAGTTGCGACGGGTGACGGACAAAGGCCTGGAACGCCCAAGCGGGCAGATGGTCGAGGCGACTGCCAGGCTGTGCCAATTGATCGCCCCCGATCGCTAGGCCGAGGCGCAGCCCGCGCGCCACCTGCGTCGTACCGCTAACGGGAAACGACCGGCAAACTGTTCTGCCAGCGACGCCACGGGTGACCGCAGGTTTCGTCGAACGAACTATTGTCATCGAACAGGACTTTGCTCGTAACGGCAAAACACCCCAACGTCAGGCCTGACTTGAACATTGAAAGGAACGTCAACCCGAGGGTTTTCAAGGAGCTTCACATGAAATACTCGTCCATGGTCGAGCGCATCAGCGGCGAAACCGTCACAGCCTGGGACATCCACTACGCCGCATGCGATGCGCAGGCGCGGGGTGAAGATGCGATCGTGCTGAGCATCGGCGATCCGGATTTCGCCACTGCCGATGAAATTTGCGCGGCAGCGGTTCAGGCAATCAACGCAGGCGACACCCACTACACCCATGTGATCGGTCGCCCGGAACTGCGCGAAGCCATCGCCACGAAACAGACGGCCTTGCTCGGCCAGCCGGTGTCCGCCGACAACGTAGCGCTGGTGGCCGGTGCGCAGAATGGCTTGTACGCGACCGCCATGTGCCTGTTCGAACAGGGTGATGAAGTGCTGGTACCGGCGCCGATGTACCTGACATATGCGGCGAGCATCCAGGCCTCGGGGGCGCTGCTGGTACCGATTGCCCAGCCGGGGGAAGATGATTTCCGCCTGACCCTCGCGGCCATCGAAGCGGTGATCACCGACAAGACGCGCGGCATCGCCCTGGCTACGCCGAACAACCCCACCGGCAACGTCTACACCAAAGAGGAGCTCGAAGCTGTTGCCCTGGTCGCTCAGCGTCACAACCTGTGGGTGATCAGCGATGAGGTCTACGGTCAGCTGACCTATGATCGTCCGCACCAGAGCGTGGCGAGCTTCGAAGGCATGGCCGACCGCACCGTGGTGCTCAATAGCTTATCCAAGTCCCACGCCATGACAGGCTGGCGGGTCGGCTGGGTGGTGGGTCCGCCAGCGCTGATCGGTCATCTGGATAACCTGCTGCTGTGCATGCTCTACGGGCTGCCGGGATTTATTCAGGCGGCTGCGCTCAAGGCGTTGGAGCTGGATGAGCAGGTGGTCAGCCATGCGCGGGAACTGTATCTGCGACGTCGAAACCTGGTGGTCGAAGGCTTGCGCAATGTGCCGCTGCTCAAGTGCAAGGTGCCCGAAGCCGGCATGTTCATGTTGGTGGATGTACGCGAGTGCGGGCTGTCGAGCACCGAGTTTGCCTGGCAGCTGTTCCGTGCTACCGGGGTTGCGGTACTCGACGCCAGCGCGTTCGGCGCCGGCACCGCCGGATTTGTGCGGATCTCGTTCACCGTTTCCGATGCTGCGTTGAGAGATGCCTGTCGTCGTATCGCAGGCTTCGTCGAAGGGCTTCAGGCGCGCGGCTGACACACTGATCTGAACGTTTCAGCGGGTGACTGGCCTCATGGGGGCCAGTCAAAACGTCACGTGTTCAAGCTCAGATTTCCGGCGTCCAGGTCACCCCGAACATCCACGCCCGACCTTCTTCGCGATACCCGTACTGGCTGCCGTCATGGCTGTACAGCGTGCGGCTGTAACCCTTGTCCAGCAGGTTATCCACCTTCAACTCCAGCTTGATCTCGCGATTGAGCGCCCAACTGCTGCGTAACCCCAGCAAGGCATAGCCGCCCAACGGCTGTTGATTGTTCAAGTCGTCGTAGCTGCTGCTCACTGCTTGCCAACTGGCACCGAGGCCCAGTCGATCGAACTGCCGATCCAGGTCCAGGCTCAAGGTGCGTCGTGCGCGACGGGCCAGGGTATGCCCGGTGTCGCGATCCCGTGGGTCGATGATCGCCACGCCGAGGTTGCTCTGCCAGCCGAACAAATCCTGCTTCAACGCGGCTTCAAAACCGTTGATCCGTGCCGAAGCAACGTTTTCCGGGCGCGAGTTACTGCCGAAGATGATCGCGTCTTCAATGTCCGTGCGGTACAGCGAGGCTTCCAGTCGGCTGCTCTCGGTCAATTGGCTGCGCCATTGCAGCTCATAGCTTTTCGAGGTTTCCGGCTTCAGGTCAGGGTTGCTGAAGTCGGGGTAATACAGGTCGTTGAAGGTGGGGGCGCGGAAACCTTCGCTGTAGGTCAGCAGCACATCGTTGTCCGGATTCAGCGGCAGGGTGAGGGTCCCGCTCCAGCTGTTCTGGCCACCGAATTGCTGGTTCTGGTCGCGGCGCAGGCCCAGCTCGGTGGAGAACCTGTCCGCCTGATAACGATGCTGGATGAATGCCGCACGGTTCCAGCGGCTGTCTTCGTCGAACGCGGTGCTGCTGTTGACCCGGTCTTCGTACCAGTCACCGCCGAGGATCAGGCTATTGCTTTCGTTAAGTGTCAGGTCGTTCTGCCAGTTCACCGAGTCGCGATAAGTGTTGAATACGCTGCGTTCATCGCTGAGCTTGTCGAAGGTTTTCTCGCGATTTTCGCTGTGGCCGAACTCAATCCGGGTTTTCCACAGGTCGTTGACCCGCGCGTCGACGTAGCTGCTGACGCTGCTCACATCGAATCTGTTGTACGGCTGCTCCTGGACGGACTCGAAGGTATTCAGGTCGAAGCGGCCAAACGGATTGTCGTATTCACTTTTGCCCCGGTTATCCAGCAAGTTGGCACCGATTTCGACGTCATCGCTCAACGCATGGCTCACGCTCATGCTGAACGATTTATTGCGGTACGCATCGTGATCGCTGTCGCTGGGGTACGACTCATGGGTGCGATCGATCCCGGCGGTTTCATCGAGGCTGGCGCCGAGATTGAAGCGAGTCTGCTCATTGCCGCCAGACAAATTAAGGCTGCGCTCCCAGGTCTGGTTGCTGCCAAAGCCAACGTGCATCTGCGGGCGCAACCCCGGTTCGCTGCCACGCCGGGTAAAAATCTGGATCACCCCGCCAATCGCGTCGCTGCCGTAAATCACCGATCGCGAGCCGCGCAGCACTTCTACGCGCTCGACCTGTTCAATGTTGATGTGCTGCAGATTGCTGTCGCCCGAGGACGAATTGCCGATGCGTTGACCATCCACCAGCACCAGGCTCTGCGCCGACTGCGTGCCGCGAATGTAGATCCCCGGCAGGCTGCCACGTCCGCCGGTTTGCGCGACTTGCACCCCAGGTACCCGACGCAGCAGTTCGGTAACGCTGTTCGGTTGCAGGCGGTCGATGTCTTCGCGGGTGAACACGGTGTTGGCGGCGCTGCTGTCGTTACGCGCTTCGACCTGGCGGTTGGCGCTGATCAGCACGTCGGGCAGCTTCAGGGCTTGATCGCGTTCGAAGGTGTCGGCCAGCAGTTGCCCGGCTGGCAGCAAGGTCAGCGTCAGGGCTAGGCGAGAGAAATTCATAGTTTTTCGTAGCAGCGAAGGGAGTACACAGTCCTGTAGGCGCCGGCTTGCTGGCGATGGCGTTTTCAAAGACGCCATCGCCAGCAAGCCGGCTCCTACAAGAGCAGATCGGGTTTACAGATTGAGCAGTTGCAGGCGCTCGCGAATCGAAGCTTCGATGCCGGCCTCGTCCAGCCCACACTCAGCGAGCATCTGCGCAGGCTTGGCGTGTTCGACGTAGATGTCCGGCAAGCCGAGGTGCAGCATCGACTTGAGGATGTTCTCGCGGGCGAGGAATTCGCTGACCGCGCCACCGGCGCCGCCCATGATCGCGTTCTCTTCGATGGTCACCAGCAATGTGTGGCTGCCAGCGATTTCGCGCACCAGGTCTTCGTCCAGCGGTTTGACGAAACGCATGTCGACCACCGTTGCATCGAGCTTCTCTGCAACTTTCAGCGCTTCGGCCAACTGCACGCCAAACACCAGCAGGGCGACGTTGCTGCCTTGGCGGCGAACGACGCCTTTACCGATTTCGATCGGTTCGAGGTCTTTCTCGATGGTTGCATTCGGGCCGTTGCCGCGTGGATAACGCACGGCCGCCGGGCCTTCGTAAAGGTGACCGGTGGTGAGCATTTTGCGCAGTTCGTTCTCATCGCTCGGGGTCATCACCAGCATGCCGGGGATGCAGCGCAGGAACGACAGGTCGAAGCTGCCGGCGTGAGTCGGGCCGTCTTCGCCAACAAGACCGGCGCGGTCGATGGCGAACAGTACGTCGAGGTTCTGCACGGCGACGTCATGTACCAACTGGTCATAGCCGCGCTGCAGGAAGGTCGAATAAATCGCCACTACCGGTTTGGCGCCTTCGCAGGCCATGCCGGCCGCAAGGGTCACGGCGTGTTGCTCGGCAATCGCGACGTCGAAGTAGCGCAGCGGGAAGCGTTCGCTGAAGGCCACCAGATCGGAGCCTTCCTTCATTGCCGGGGTGATCCCGACCAGGCGCGGGTCAGCCGCCGCCATGTCGCACAGCCACTCGCCAAATACACCGGAATACTTCGGCCCGCTGGCCTTTTTCGGCGCAGCGGCCGGGGCGTCCAGTGGTTCGAGTTTGGTGATGGCGTGGTAACCGATCGGGTCGACTTCCGCCGGGGCGAAGCCTTTGCCTTTCTTGGTGACGATGTGCAGGAACTGCGGGCCTTTCAGATCGCGCATGTTGCGCAGGGTGGCGATCAGGGTCGGCAGGTCGTGGCCATCGATCGGGCCGATGTAGTTCCAGCCCAGCTCTTCGAACAGCGTGCCGGGGACCAGCATGCCTTTGGCGTATTCTTCGGTGCGCCGGGCGATTTCCCAGGCACCGGGCAGGCGCGACAGCACTTTTTTGCTGCCTTCGCGCATGCTGGCGTAGGTGCGGCTGGAAAGAATCTTCGCCAGATAGTTCGACAGGCCGCCGACGTTACGCGAGATCGACATGTCGTTGTCGTTGAGGATCACCAGCATGTTGGCGTCCACTTCCGGCGCATGGTTCAGCGCTTCGAACGCCATGCCGGCCGTCAACGCGCCGTCGCCGATCACCGCGATCGCCTTGCGATCACTGTTTTGCAGGCGGGCGGCAATCGCCATGCCCAGCGCGGCACTGATCGACGTGCTGGAGTGGCCGACGCCAAAGGTGTCGTACTCGCTTTCGGAGCGGCGCGGGAACGCGGCAATGCCGTCCTTCTGGCGCAGGGTGCCCATGCGCTCGCGGCGACCGGTGAGGATCTTGTGCGGATAAGCCTGATGACCGACGTCCCACACCAGCCGGTCGTCCGGGGTGTCGAAAACGTAATGCAGCGCGATGGTCAGCTCAATCACGCCCAGGCCGGCACCGAAATGCCCACCGGTCTGGCCGACCGTGTAGAGCAATTCCAGGCGCAACTCATCGGCCAGGGTTTCCAGCTCGGCTTCGCCTAACCGGCGCAGGCCGTCCGGCGTGTTCGCGCGGTCGAGCAGGGGCGTGGTCGGGCGCTTGCGGGGAATCTCATGAAACGTCGTGGGCATCAGGCGAATCGTTATAGGTATAAAAGATGCGGCAGTTTACCTGATGCATCGGCCCCTGCCCACGCGTTGGTCTTTTTTGGCGGATACGCCGTCAGCTGCGCCGGTCGACGATATACCGGGCCAGGTCGCGCAACGGCTCTGCCGCCGCGTCAAACGGTCGCAGCGCGTGCAGGGCCTGATCGCGCAGTTCCAGCGCGTAAGCCTTGGCCGCGTCGAGGCCAAGCAGGGCCGGGTAGGTCGGCTTGTCCCGGGCAATGTCCGCGCCCTGGCGCTTGCCGAGGGTTTCGGTATCGCTTTCGACGTCGAGAATGTCGTCCTGCACCTGGAACGCCAGGCCGATGGCCTGTGCATAAGTCTGCAGGGATTTCAGTTCGTCCTTCTCGGCACGGCCGCTGGCCAGGGCACCGAGCTTGACGCTGACTTCGATCAACGCACCGGTCTTGTGCCGATGCATGTATTCGAGGGCTTTTTGATCAAGCTTCAGGCCGACTGAGCCAAGATCGATGGCTTGACCGCCGACCATGCCCGCCGGGCCTGCGGCCTTGGCCAAAGCGCTGACCATTTGCAGGCGAATCTGCGCGTGCGCATCGCTCAGGCGCGGGTCGAGCAGGGCGCTGAAGGCCAGGCTCTGCAAGCCGTCGCCGGCGAGAATCGCGCAGGCTTCATCGAATTTCTTGTGGGTGGTTGGCTGGCCGCGACGCAGGTCGTCATCGTCCATGGCCGGCAAATCGTCATGCACCAGCGAGTAAGCGTGGATCAACTCCACCGCGCAGGCTGCGCCGTTGGCTTGCTCGGGCTTGCCGCCCAACGCTTCGCAGGCCGCGTAGGCCAGCAAGGGACGAACGCGCTTGCCGCCGTTCATCACGCTGTAGCGCATGGCTTCGTACAACCGCGCCAGCTCAGGGCCCGGTGCAGTGAACAGGGTTTCCAGTGCCGCATTGACCCGACCCTGGCTGGTCGCCGAATACGCTGCAATCATTCTGGCTGGTCCGCGTCGAAGGGTTCCTCGGCCAACTCGCCATCACGCTCGAGCAGCACCTGAACCTTTTGCTCGGCCTGAGCCAGCGCCGCCTGGCAATCGCGGGTCAGACCGATACCTTGCTCGAAAGCGGTCAACGAATCTTCCAGCGACAATTCGCCATTCTCCAGACGCTCGACCAGCGTTTGCAGGTCGGCGAGGGATTGTTCGAAATCCAGTGCAGCTTTTTTGCGGGCCATGGCGGCGATTTCCGGTTGACGTTAAACCGGCGCGACACTAGCAGATAGGGGGTTTATGGGCAAATGAGCGGGGTGATTTGGCGGCTGAACCCTGTGGCGAGGGAGCTTGCTCCCGCTGGGTTGCGCAGCGGCCCCAAACCAGGCACAGCAATTTTGACTGACTTGCCCATCCAGTGATTTTGCGACGGCTTCGCAGCCGAGCGGGAGCAAGCTCCCTCGCCACAGGTGAGCGGTGAATCAGGCATTTCGAATGATTCGGCTCATTTTGTGAGCCGAATAGACGCATTATTCGGCTCACCATCCATTGATCAGCGTGATTCCCGCCGCATTTTCAAAGGGATCCGATTGTGATGATGCGCAGCAGCGTCTAACCTTCGCGCCTTGTACGACCCAACCGTCACGGGTCTTTCAGACGAAACGCAGTATCTCCATCTGTAACGCGCCGAGGATCAGGCGCAAGGTTTCGTCATGCATGGCAGGAGGCGTCACATGCGCTCATTTTTTTTGCTGCTGATCGGGTGGGTCTGCGTGCCGGCAATGGCCGCGCCGGGTGCCGAAGTGTCGGAACCGGTGGGCGGCTGGCGCTTTAACGGTTTGCTGGACCGCACGGAAAACCCGCGAGTCGCCTATCCCACGCCACCCATCGACCGGGGCGTGCAGCGTAATCGCACGATGATCGAAGGCCAGCTCAAGGCCATCGGTACGCAACGCGGGCCCCACACGCTGGCGGTCAATGGCAATCCGCTGAACCTGTACACCGACGACCAGGGCCGTTTCGCCCGGCCGTATGCGTTCGGTGCCGGTTCCAACAGCGTCGAAGTGCGCAGTGCAGAAGGTCAGTCGCTCAAGCGCGTTCAATTCTATGAAGCCAATAACTTGCGCACGCCGGCGCGGATTCGCGTGGTGCTGGGTTGGGATGATCCGAAGGCCGAACTCGATCTGCACATCATCACGCCTGACGGCCAACACGCGTTCTGGGCTCACTCGGCGCTGACCAACGGCGGCGGCCTCGACCCGGACGGCGTCGACGGTCCCGGCCCGGAAATGTTCACCATGACCGCGCCGCTGCATGGCACCTATCTGGTTTACGTCAACTATTGGGGCAACTTTGGCAGCGGCGGCTATAACTTCGATGAGGCTGGCAACCAGAACGAGGTGATCACTTCGCAGATCAACCTGGTGCTCAACGAAAACACCGTCGACGAAAAACGCGAGACTTTCATCGTGCCCTTGCGGGCCATCGGTGACCTGCTGCTGGTCAAGACTTTCAACTATTAAGCATCCCGCACCACGGATGACATCGGGTTTTGTGAAATGAGCGATAACTCTGTTACCCCGGCTGCCGAAACACCGAGCGCCAAACCGTCCCGTCGCTGGCCGGCCATTGTGGTCGGGCTGTGCCTGGTCGCCGGTGTGGCCGCTGGCATGGGCTGGCTGATGAAAAAAAGCACCGCGCCGGCGCCGCAACTGGCGGCGGAAAAACTGGGCATGAGCCGCCCCGATGGTTTGCTCGAAACCCGTTCCTTGAGCCAATTGCCCAAGGATTTGCTGGCCGTGCCGTTCCTCAAGGAAACCCTGACCGAAGATTTCGTCTTCTATTACGAAGCCCACGCCGATCGCCTCGGCCTGATCGGCAGCCTGCGGCGGATCATCTACGAACATGACCTGAAGTTGCAGGACACGCTGATCGAGCAACTGTTCGACCAACCGGCGGACGTCGCGCTGTGGCGCGGGGCGGATGGGCGGCTCAAGGATTTCCTGCTGGTGATGGATCGCGGTGGCTTGGCCAAAGTGCTGGAACCGCTGGCAAAAGTGGCGCTGGATGATTCGCAACTCAGCAAAGTCGCAGACGTGAAAGTCGGCACCGATGACGTGGTGCTTTACCAGCTCACCTACAACGCCAGCAAGGCGCTGGTGTTCGGCTCCCATGGCGACAAACTGGTGGTGCTGTCCAACCCGACCAGGCTTTACGATCCTGACAGTGGCGTGACACTGGAAGCGGGCGGCGTTTCAACCAAGGCCATCGCGGCGCTGCTCAACGGCGAAAAACTGTTCCCTGAAGCCTTCGGCCTGCCACCCCGTGCGCCGGAGGTGAAACAGCGTCTGTCGGTCAACGCCAGTGTGTTGGCCATGGGTTATCAGCGCTTCATTCCCAACTTCGCCGGCTTGCGTTTCGACATGGACGATAAAGGCTGGCACAGCTTCCTGGCCATGGATGAACTGGAGAATCAGCCAGACTTCGATTTCAAACCGGTCTGGCAAGCCATGCCCATGGGCGCCAGCGCTTGTGTGGCGCTGCCGCTGGCCGCTGAACAACAGACACCGTTGCTGGTAAAACTCGGTGCCGAAGAGCGCGCCGCTCAAGCGTTGACCGAGCACATGGGCGGTGCTGCAGGGCTTTGCTGGTACGCCGACTCGCGCCTGTACACGCCGCTGCTGGTGGCCAGTCTCAAGGATGAAGACAGTGCCAGCCTCGATGGCGATCTGGGCAAGTTGTTCGGTTCGATGGTCGGCGCCTACGAAGGCAAGGTTGATGAGCATGCGTTCCCGGTGGTGGAGAAACAGGAAGGCCAGAGCCATCAATGGCAGCGTCAGGTCAGCTCCAGTTTCGGTCCCTACGCGGCCAAGGCTGCCGAGAATCCGGACGCGATCAGCGGCAAGGCGTTCATGCGCGTGAGCCTCGCGCGGCATGGTTCGACGCTACTGTTTTCCCTCGACGACAAGCTGGTGGACAAGGCACTCGGGACCCTCGACAAACGCTTCCCGCCGATGGCCGATGTGGTGCCCAAAGACCTGCTGATGCCGGTGTATTTCGGCCCCGAATCCATGGCGCAACTGATGCAGCAGGAAACTCTCGACAGCCTGCCCCAGGACATGGAACCGGTGTTCTACAACGCCGCGCAAACCTACCTGATCCCGAAATTGCGCAAGCTCGGCGGCTATGGCAAGTACGCCCTGACCCTGCCTGAAGGCAGCGAGCCGGACGGTCATTGGCAATGGCTGCCGCTGGAATGGAAAGCCCTGTGAACACGTTGATCCGCAGCCTCGGTTTCCTCGCTTTGCTGCTAAGCGCGGGTGCCTGGGCGATCGAAACACCCGCGCTGAATGTGCAGCAATCCCAAGTGTTCCGCGCCTGGTTTGTGCGCATCGCCCAGGAGCAACTGAGCCAGGGCCCGAGCCCGCGCTGGTACCAACAGGACTGCGCCGGGCTGGTGCGGTTTGCCGCCAACGAGGCACTGAAAGTCCACGACGACAAATGGCTGCGCAGCAATGGCCTGTCCAACCGTTATCTGCCGCCGGAATTGCAATTGAGCGACGCCCAGCGTGGCCTCGCTCAACAATGGCAACAGGGTGGCGGCAAGGTCGGGCCGTACGTCAATGCGATCAAGTTGATTCAGTTCAACAGTCACCTGGTGGGTCGCGATGTTGCGCAAGCACGGCCCGGCGACCTGATGTTTTTCGATCAGGGCGACGACCAGCACCTGATGATCTGGATGGGCCGCTTCATCGCCTATCACACCGGCACCACCACTCCCACCGACAACGGCATGCGTTCGGCAAGCCTGCAACAACTCATGACATGGAAGGACACCCGATGGATACCCGATGCAGCCAACCCCAACTTCATCGGCGTTTATCGACTGAATTTTCTCTCCCAATGACCGGTGCCCGCATGCTGCGTTTTCTGTCTCTGCTGTTGGTCATGGTGTTGCCTTTCTCGGCGGTCAACGCCGAAGACACTGTCGAACCCAGCGGCTACACGCCGGTCCCCGGCGAAAGTTTTTTCCTGTTGGCCGACAGCAGTTTTGCCAGCGACGAACAAGCGATGGTGCGCCTCGAAGCGCCAGGTCGTGACTACCGGCGCTTTCGCATGGAGCCTTACGGCGGCGCCGACATTCGCGTGTATCGCATCGACAAACCGCTGGACTTCCTCAAGCGCCAGAAGAACCTGCACCGCGTGGTCAGCGATGGCCAGTTCAAGGGCGAAGGCTTGTCCAACACGCTCGCGTACCTGTGGGACAACTGGTATCGAAAATCCCGTCGCGTGATGCAGCGGGCGTTCTCCTATGAGTCGCGCAAACAGGTCACCGAGGAAGTGCCGGAACTGAAAATGGGCGCCGCCATGGCCGCGCCGACGCCTTACGACGCGCCACCACAATTCGCGCTGATTCCGGGCCTGCCAGTGGTCAGCCAATTCCGCTATCCATTGTGGCAAGCCAAACCGATCCAGCCGCCGCAAGGCGTGAACCTGGCCGGTTCTTCCAGCGAATTTGTCAGCGTCGCGCCGGGTAACGTTTACATCCCGTTGGGCAATTTGAAGCCGGGGCTGTATTTGGTGGAAGCGCTGATCGGCAGGTACCGCGCCACCACCATGGTCTTCGTCTCCAACACCGTCGCGGTGAGCAAGATTGCCGGTGATGAATTGCTGGTGTGGGCCGCGCGCAAACACCAAGGCAGTTCGGTGCCCAAGGTCAATGTGCTGTGGACCGACGGCCTCGGCGTGATGAGCAGTGGCGCCACCGATGCGGAGGGTTTGCTGCGCCTGAAACACGTCAGCCCCGAGCGCTCGTTCGTGATTGGCGAGGACGAAGAGGGCGGGGTTTTCGTCTCGGAAAACTTCTACTACGACAGCGAAATCTACGACACCAAACTCTATGCCTTCACCGACCGGCCGCTGTATCGGCCGGGTGATTGGGTGTCGCTGAAAATCGTCGGTCGCGAGTTCAAGAATGCCCGCGATTCGGTGCAGCCAAGCGCTGCCGACGTCAGCGTGACTGTGCTGGATGCGACTGGCACCGCACTGCAAACCCTGGATTTGAAACTCGATTCGAAGGCCGGTACCCAAGGCCGCTTCCAGTTGCCGGACAACGCCGTGGCCGGTGGTTACGAGTTGCGCTTCAGCTACAAGGATCAGGCCTACAGCAGCGCCTTCCGCGTGGCTGAATACATCAAGCCGCACTTCGAAATTTCCCTCAACCTGGCCAAGCAGGATTACCGCACCGGTGAGCCGGTCAAGGGCAGTCTGGTGCTGCTGTACCCGGATGGCAAACCGGTGGCCAATGCCAAATTGAGCCTCAGCCTGCGTGCCCAGCAACTGTCGATGGTCGACAACGAACTGCAATACCTCGGGCAATTCCCGGTGGAGCTGAGCAGCACCGAATTGACCACCGACGCCAAGGGCAATGCGACTCTGGATCTGCCGGCCGCCGACAAACCGAGCCGCTACATGCTCACCGTGTTTGCCAGTGACGGCGCGGCGTATCGGGTCAAGACCACCAAGGAAATTCTCATCGATCGTGGTGCGGCGAATTTCCGCTTGAGCGCGCCGCAGCGGTTCAGCGCGGTGGGCGACAAGGTTGCGTTCAGCTTCGTCAACGAAAGCGAACAGAGCGCAGCGGTTACCCCGAGCAGTTACGGCTGGGTTCGCCTGGAAGACCAGAGCACCGGCGAAGGCAAGCTGGCGGCCGCCGATAAAAGTTTCACCCTGGCCTTTGAACGGCCCGGCACCTACAACCTGACACTTCGTGACGACCACGGCCGAACCCTCGGCGCCACCGGGCATTCAGTCACCGGCGACGGGGTCAAAGCCGTACCGGGTACCGTGGAAATTGTCCTCGATAAACCGGAGTACAAGGCCGGTGATGAAGCGCTGGCGTTGATCACCTTCCCCGAGCCGATCAACGATGCGCTGCTGTCGCTGGAGCGTGACAAGGTCGAGGCCACCGCGCTGCTGTCCAAGGGCGGCGACTGGTTGAAGATGGAAAAACTCAGCGACACCCAGTACCGCGCGCGCATTCCGGTGAAGGACGGTTTCGCACCGAACCTGACGTTCTCGGTGCTGTACACCAAGGGGGGGCAGTACAGCTTCCAGAACGCCGGGATCAAGGTGATTACGCCGCAGATCGACGTGGCGATCAGCACGGACAAGGAAACGTACCAGCCGGGCGAAACGGTTTCTGTCGATCTGACGACGCAGTTCGCCGGCAAGCCGATTCCGGCGCATCTGACGGTCAGCGTGGTCGATGAAATGGTCTACGCGCTGCAACCGGAAGTGGCACCCACCATCGACCAGTTCTTCTATCACCCACGACGCAACAACGTGCGCACCAGTGCCAGCCTGTCGTTCATCAGCTATGACGTCGCGCTGCCGGGCAGCCCCGGTGCCCCGGGCAAAGCCAACCGCAGCGAACGCGGGGTGAAAGTGCTGGAGCGCCCTCGTCGCGAAGACGTCGACACCGCCGCCTGGCAACCGGAACTGCTGACTGATGCCGAGGGCAAAACCCGATTCACCTTCAAGATGCCGGACTCGCTGACCCGCTGGCGCATCACCGCGCGGGCCATCGCCGACGACGGTCAGGTCGGGCAGAAAAAGCAGTTCGTGCGCTCGGAAAAACCGCTGTACCTGAAGTGGAGCGGGCCGAGCAAGTTCCGCACGGGCGACCAGCCGGATCTCGGTGTGTTTGCCTTCAGTCAGGCGCAAACCCCGGTCAAGGCCGAGTTGGTGACGCATTACGCGGGCAGCGAGCAGCGCATACCTGTCACGCTCAGCAATGGCATCAACTACATCCCGCTACCCGCGTTCGCGCTGACGAGCGGCGAGTGGACCGCCGAACTGCTGCAGGACGGCAAAATCGCCGATGCCCTGGCTGTGCGCTTGAGCGCAAGCGGCGAAGGCTGGCAAGTGACGCAAAGCCAAAGTCTGGATGTCGCCAGCGGTGATACGCCGCTGGCGTTGCCGGCAGACGCCACGGACATTCGCCTGCGTCTGGATGACAGCCCGCAGGCGCTGTTCCGCTCGGCGCTGGATGATCTGTTGAGTTATCCGTACGGTGGAGTCGAGCAAACGGCCAGTCGTTTGTTACCGCTGAGCATCGCCTATCCGACGCTGTCGTCGAATCCGCAGACCCGTGATCGCTTGCGCCTGATCATGCAGAACAGCCGTTTGCGCCTGGTGCAAATGGCCGGGCCTGCGGCGAGTTTCACCTGGTGGGGCATGGATGGCGAACCGGATGCGTTCCTTACGGCCTATGCCTATTACGCGGATTGGCACGCCAGCCAGGTGCTGGAATTGAGCCTGCCACCGGAGCATTGGCAGCGGGTGCTGGAGGTCTATTCGAAGCAGGCGAAGAACACCCCGCTGTTGCAGCGCGCGTTGATTCTGTCGTTCGCCAAACAGATGCAGTTGCCGGTTGACACCTTGCTCAGCGGCTTGATGGACGATCTGGCGAAAGCCGGCGAGGGCCATGCCGCGAACCTGATGGAGGACGGCGAAGACAGCATTGTCATGAGTGATCCGGATTCGGCGTTGGGGCTGGCGGCGGCGCGTGTGTTGACGGCATCGCTGGCGCGTCAGTCCAAGGTGACGTTACCGGAAGCGTTCAATCGTCAATTGGCGGACGCGCAGGAGCGTTTGGCCGTCAGCTCGCAGCCGTTCGCCGAAGCGTTGAACCTGTCGCTGCAACCCTTTGATCAGGCGCGCGCTCAAGCGTTATTGCAACGCCTGCTGCCGCAGCAATCGACCCTCGAACGGGCACTGGCATTGACCTGGCTGCAACGCAGTATCGAGCAGGCCTCGCCAACCATCGCACTGGCGCCCGGAGAGGGCTGGAAGAAGCAACACGGTGTCACCGGTGAAATGTACTGGACGTGGCAGGGCGTAGCGCCGGTGCCGAGTGTGTTGTCGCTGTCGGGCGCGCAGGAGCGTCCGCTGCGTGCGGCATTGAGCTTCCTGACCCGACAGCCGCCAGTCGATCCGATGGCCGTGACCATCACCCGCCGCCTGTCGCGACTGGTGCCGGGTGACGAAGCCTTCACGTTCAAACTGGAAGCTGTCGGCAACGCACCTCTGTCCAGCGACAGCCTGTACCTGGACGAAGTGATTCTCACCAGCAAAGCAGCGAAGCCGCTGCGCTATGGCCTGCTCGAAGTGCCGCTGCCACCGGGTGCCGATGTCGAGCGCACTACTTGGGGCATCAAGCTGCAAGGCAAATCCGGCACTGAACCGACGGCACTGGAGAAAGCACGTTTCGAACCGGGACAACTGGCCTATGCCGTGCCCGTCGATGCGCTGAGCGGCGAATTGCGTTTGCGACATTTGGTGCGTTTCTCGCAGAAAGGCCAGTTCAACCTGCCGGCGGCACGCTTCACTCAGGTGTACGCCCCGCAGCATCAAGCCCAGGAAAAGAAACCGGCACTCGGTCAGGTCACGGTCCACTGACATGTTCCGGCCTCTGGTCTGCTGGCTGCTGTGTTTGATCCCTGCGCTGACGCTGGCGCAGGACGAACCGTTGCGCCTGGCCTTCAAGGACGAATTGTTGTCTTTGAATCGGTCGCAGTTGATGTCCCGCGAACCGTTGTCGGAGTCGTTGCAGACACCGTTGGGCAGCGTGTGGAAGTTGTTTGTCTATGGCTGGCTGGTAGACACCGGCACCCGTGAGCCGGCGTATGAGTGTCACGGACAATCGAAAGAGGAAGTCTATTGCTGCACCGCCGGTGGCAAAATCGAGCGCGATCAGGCGTTGGTGAAATCCTGCGGTTTGTATTTCGAGCCAGCACGATTGGGGATCGACGCGGTTGAGTGGCGGAGTTATTGGCAGGCTCGGCAGGCACCTCCATGGTTAGTGGATTTGGCTACTTTGCAGCCTTCGACCCGTGTTTCGGTGGTTGAGTTGCTCCGCGCGCTGGCCGTGATGCCGGCGCAGGTGCAGGCGCGGCGAGTGTTGCTTGATGTGGTGCTGAGCGCGGCTGATGGCAATGTCGTCGGCGAGCTGGGTAGCCGCTTGCGGATAAAAACCTGGAGCTGGCTGGGCGATCAAGACCCCACATCACGTCAGGGTGGTTTCGCGGGCTGGACAGCGGACGGCACGCCGATCTGGGCCGGCGGACGTGGGACCAGTCAGCGCGTGCTGCGCGATTTTGCGCAGGCATTGGCGACGGTGGTGCCTGCGTCCCGGCCTGCGGAAACCGGGAAGTGTGTGGAGGTCGAGTTGTTCTCTCGCTACCCGCTTCGGCGCGTAATGTCGGGTGATCGTGCGCAGTCTTCCGGGCCGCTTCAGGGCGATTTGCGTGTTGAGTTCGTCAATGGCAACCAGCTCGATATCCACAGTGACGGCGAACTGTTTCTGATCAATAAAAAACTCGTCGCCCGGCTGGATCGCGAGGAATACGTCGCGCGGGTGCTTCAACGCGAAGCCACCCCTGAACCGGTCGAAGCCGCCAAAGCCCTGGCCGTCGCCATCCGCACTTACCTGCTGCAAAACGCCACACGTCACGGCGATTGCCTGAGCATCGACGACAGCAGCCAGCGTCAACGAGTTGCCCCACGACCGGCCACCACCGAAGCGCGCAACATCGCTGCGTGGACCAGCGACCTGGTGCTGGCGGGCAGCGCCGTCACTTACCATTCTGATCAACCCGGGCCGGACAAATTGTCCTGGCAACACGCCGTCGAGCAGGCCCGCGCCGGCCAGCGTTATGACGCCATTTTGCTGCACGCCTACCCGCGCGCCAGCCTCAGCCGATGGGACAACCCCGTGGCCTCCTGCGATGCACTGCCCGCCGCGCAAGAGTGGCTGCAAAAACAGCGACGCGGCTGGCGTCCTCGTCTGGAAGGCGAAGTGGGCTACAACGAAGTCAGCACCTTCGCCGTCTGCCGCCTGAGTTTTGGTCGCCCGTTTGTCGACCGCGAACGCCAGCGCATTTATGTGCGTGGCGTGCTGTCCTTGCAGGACCGCCTCGACCTGACGCACGAATACCTGCACCTGGCCTTCGAAGCACACCCCAACGGCCAGGATGAAACCTACATCGAAGGGCTCGCCCGCCACCTTTTGCTGGAATAGACCATGACACTTCGTTATTCACAGGTCTTGCTGTTGCTCTGTTCGCTGACGGCGTTGCCGTGGTCAATGGCGCAAGGCATCAAACTCGACACCCCCAGCGGCGGCTGGCGAACCGGAATGCCCGAAGGTGAAGGCGAGAGCTTCCGCCAGACCGTCAATTACCCCGCCTCGTCGGTAAACACCCCGGCCGGGCAAGCCAATACCGCGCGAATCAGTGGCCAGATCCACGCCACACCGAAATCCCCCGAGCCCGGTCGGCTGATCGTCAACGGCGTCAGCATGCCCCTGAAAATCGACCCCGCCGGCCGTTTCGATCGCCCATTCTCGTTTCCCAATGGCAGCAACAGCGTGGAAGTGCGCAGCCCCGATGGCCAACAACGCCACCGCACGCAATTCCTCAACGCCAGCGGCGGCGCCACCCCGGCCAAACTGCGCGTACTGCTGGCCTGGGACAGCGACGGCACCGACCTGGACCTGCACCTGATCACCCCCGACGGCGCCCACATCTGGTACGGCGACCGCGCCGTCGCAAACGGAGCAGCCCTCGACGTCGACGTCACCACCGGCTACGGCCCGGAAATCTTCGCCATGCCCGCACCGATCAAGGGCCAGTACCTGGTGTATGTGAATTACTTTGGTGGTGGTTACCGCAGTGATGAAGCAGGGCAGGAGGATGCGGTGCAACCGCTGACAACGGCGCAGGTGACGGTGATTACCGAGGAGGGGACGCCTGATGAAAAGATGGAGACGTTTCTGGTGCCGATGAGGGCGGTGGGGGAGTTGACGTTGGTTAAGGGGTTTAGTTATCCGTGAGGGGGATTGTGATGACGGGGCGGGCACTGCTCGTTTTTAATTTGCTTTTTTTCAGACATTAAAAAGCCGGCTTGTGGCCGGCTTCTCGGGGACTGGCTTGGATCATTTTTGGTAAACCGCGCCAGCCTTCAAAACGTACACCCGGATCTTGCGTCCGGCTGTGGGACTTGGCGAGAAAATCATCTGCCTTGTCGGTGCGATCTGGGCCGCGGGGCGGGTCGATGCGCAAATGTGGGGCGCAGCATACTGATTTTTTTGGGGAATTCCCAGTCTGGTGTACGGGCGCTACAGAAATGGCACTTCCGGCCTGCGCTTGTTCAGTGTCGACCACCAGAACACCCAACCCAGGACTCTGATGTTCTGTTCTTCGATTTGCGCGGCCCTGAAGATTTCGTCCGGGTGCTCGGCGCTGTTGTGGCTGCGCATGCGCAACGCATTGCCGGGGACTCGGTGCAGGTATTTGATTCGTAGCATGCCATCGTGCTCAATGGCGTAAATCTCGCCATCGACAATTTGCGTGAGTCCGCGATCAATGGCTAGCATTGAGCCGTCTTCGATTTTTTCGGTCATGCTGTTGCCGATCATGCGGGTGCAGATGGCATCTGCGTGCTTGATTTCCAGGGAGTCGAGATCACTGCGCAGCATGCGGATGGATTGCTCGGGATCTCTGATAACGTGGGTTTTTAGCTCACCGGGTGTTATCGCCACTTCTTTATAGAAGGGCAGTTCCACATCATTGGGCTCGATGACTTTGTAAGAGCCGCGCATTGCCTGAGCGTCGAGGGTGTTGCCGGAATCGTCGAGCAAACGCAGTTCCATTGCGTCTTTGGGCCCTTCGCCGATTTTCAGCCACTTGATGTTGACGGACAGTTTTTTTGCGACTTCTTCCATGCGGTAGTGAGGCACTCCGCGGGTGTACCAGTTATGGACATTTTGTGGCTTGGGAATATTCAAGAATTCGGCAAATGCCGTCGTCGTGATATTCGCCTCTTCGAGGAGCATTTTGAATCGCGGACCGCAGGTTTTATTCTTTTTCATAAACGCGAGTCTACCGGCGCCGCGTAAGGCTTTGGTTCAACGAGGCGTTCAAATTTCGCCAGAATTTTACGACCGAATGTAAGACGCTCCCGGGGAAAATTAAACAAGAAAAACCGAAGCCAATCTGGCCTACACCGACGGTTTAATCAGGCTTTATGAGCGCCCACAAAAAACCCCGGATCAACCGGGGTTTTTCTTGAAGCCTGAAGCTCGCAGCAGTGCTTAGCCTTTGTAGGCAGCAACCGACTTGGTGATCGCTTCGCGGGCGGCGTCTGCACCGGCCCAGCCTTCGATCTTCACCCATTTGCCTTTTTCGAGATCTTTGTAGTTCGCGAAGAAGTGCTCGATTTGCTGGATCAGCAGTGCTGGCAGGTCGGTGTATTCCTTCACGTCGACGTACAGCTGGGACAGCTTGTCGTGTGGAACAGCGATGACTTTGGCATCGCCGCCGCCGTCGTCGGTCATGTTCAGGATGCCAACTGGACGAGCGCGGATCACCGAGCCTGGCGCAACCGGGTAAGGGGTCACGACCAGCACGTCGAGGGGGTCACCGTCGTCAGCCAGGGTGTTCGGGATGTAACCGTAGTTGGCCGGGTAGAACATTGGGGTGGCCATGAAACGGTCAACGAACAGGCAATCGCTGTCTTTGTCGATTTCGTATTTGATCGGCGCGTGGTTGGCCGGAATCTCGATCGCGACGTAGATGTCGTTCGGCAGGTCTTTGCCAGCCGGAATCTTGCTGTAGCTCATTGGGCGTTGCCCCCGTTAGTTGACCAAAAACACTTGGCCGGATTGACCAAAAAGTGGCGGCGATTATAGGCATATTCCTACGCCGACGCCATGTACCAGAGGTCGTGTAGACCTTAGTCGTGTGCCTGATAGACCGGATCATGGGCCTGAAGTTGCTTCAATCTCCCGAGCGGGTCCTGACGATAGAAAAGCTGCAACTGTTCATACACCTGCGGGTAAGCCTCATGCAGCAAATCCGGGGCACTGAAGAAGTATTCGCTGGTGACGGCGAAGAACTCGGCAGGGTTTTCCGCGGCATACGGGTCGATAGCGGTCTCGGCGTCCGGATTGCGCTCCAGTTGCCGGTCGAGATCGTCGTAGGCGTCCTGCATCACTTTGGCCCAGTCGCTGACCCGCATGTCGGCATGCAGCGGTGGCAGGCCGTTGGCATCGCCGTTGAGCATGTCGAGTTTGTGTGCCAGTTCGTGGATGACCAGGTTGTAGCCTTCCCAGCCACCGCTGGCCATCACGCCGGGCCAGGCGAGGATGATCGGCCCTTGCTGCCAGGCCTCGCCGCTGTGTTCGCCGTCCCATTCGTGTTCGACGCCACTGGCGTCACGATGACGCTGGGGGCTGAGGAAGTCGTCGGGGTAAAGGACGATTTCGTGAAAACCCTGGTACCAGTTCAGGTCACCCAGGTTCATCAAAGGCAGTTGCGCCTGGGCGGCGAGCAGCAGGCGTTGTTCTTGGTGCAACTCGACACCGGGCAGGGCGGTCAGGTGCTTGTCTTCCAGGAACAGCACGCTGGCTTCACGCAGCCATTGGTCCTGGGCGGCGGTGATGCCGTCGAGAAAGGTCAGATGATGGCGCACCCGTTGCCACAGATCGTCGGCAATCGGGTGTCTGGCCAGGATGCGCCGGCGACGCCAGGCGCTCAGGGACCACATCTAACGTCAGCGCGGGTGAGCTTTGGACGCTGCGTTGCCGAAGCGACTGCGCACGACCCCGATGATCATCGGCACCAGCGACAGCAGGATGATGCCGACAACCAGCAACGACAGGTTCGACTTGATGAACGGAACGTTGCCGAAGAAATAACCGAGGGTGACCAGGCCGCCGACCCAAAGGATCGTGCCCAGTACGCTGAACCCGAAGAACCGCGGGTAAGGCATCCGCGCAACGCCGGCGACGAACGGTGCAAAGGTGCGAATGATGGGCAGGAAGCGCGCCAGGGTCACGGTTTTGCCGCCGTGCTTTTCATAAAAGTCGTGAGTTTGCTGCAGATAGTCGCGGCGGAAGATCTTCGAGTTCGGATTGCTGAACAGGCGTTCGCCGGCCGTTCGTCCGATCACGTAGTTGGTGCTGTCGCCCAGTATCGCCGCCAGCATCAGCAGGCCTCCCAGCAGCACCGGGTCCATGCCGCCGCCTGCGGCGACTGCGCCGGCGATGAACAGCAGCGAGTCGCCCGGCAGGAATGGCATCACCACCAGGCCGGTTTCACAAAAGATCACCAGAAACAGAATGGCGTAGATCCATGGCCCGTAATTGGTTACCAGCAAATCGAGGTAAACATCGAGATGCAGGATAAGGTCGAGCGGGTTGAAATCCATGGAAAGCACCTGTGATAACGGTCCGGGTCTGCGGGCCTGTGCGGATGACTTCGCGAAAGCCTACGGAGGGGTGTAGTTTTTCTTACAAGCCGGAAAGGTCGGCATTATACGAGTTGGGTGGTGAAAAGCGCGTCGAGATTGTAGCGGCGCATGTCGATAGAGCGTGCGTGAGTCTGGTGACAATTAATAACCCTCAACAAGACGCCATGAACCCTTGAGTTTGAGGGATAAGGAAAATTCCATCAGGTGGATTGATGGTCGCCAGGCATCTCAGGCGATCTGGGCCGGCCTCTTCGTTGTAGAGACCGACCCCGCGAGGGGCTACAACTCGTCGCTAATCGGCAACACGTAGTTCTTGAACTCGGTGTCTTCCTTGAACCCGATGGATTCGTAGGTTTTCTGTGCCACTTCGTTGTCGCTGCTGGTGGACACCCGCATGCGCACGGCGTTGGTTTCCTTGGCCATTTTCTTCGCGGTGCGAATCAGGTTATCGGCGACCAACTGGCGGCGTGCGTCTTCGGCGACATAGATGTCGTTGAGGATCCACACGCGTTTTAGCGAAAGCGATGAGAAGCTTGGATACAACTGACAGAAGCCCATCAGTTTGTTGTTGTCATCATCGGACAGGGCCAGGTAAATCACCGACTCCTTGCGACGCAGGCGTTTTTCGAGAAACGCCCGGGACGAGTCCGGGTACGGCAGGGAGCCATAAAACTCGCGATATTTGACGAACAACGGGGTCAGCAGGTCCAGGTGTTCGAGGGTCGCTTGAATAATCCGCATGGTAGGTCTCGTCTTCAAGTGGCTGTCTTCACGTGCTCTGGCGGCAAAGGGTACACACTGGCAGCCGTCGGTCGATCCTGCCTGAAACTGGAACGAATGTGCAATGCGGAAGCGCTTCAGGCATCCGGCGGGCTCAGTAGGAAATTACCTTTCATGTCCGCACCGGCGTCTGACTCCAGCGTCTGAACGTGCGCTTCGTCCTTCAGATTGACCCCGGATAGCTGCCGCCGACAGGCTTCGCGCATCAAATACAGCAAACGATGTGCCGCCATGCCATAACTCAAGCCTTCCAGGCGCACATTGGAGATGCAGTTGCGGTAAGCGTCTGTCAGACCGACCTTTGGATGGTATGTGAAATATAACCCCAGGCTGTCCGGCGAGCTCAGGCCAGGGCGCTCGCCGATCAGGATCACCGTCATTTTGGCGCCGAGCAGTTCGCCCACTTCATCGGCCACGGCTACGCGGCCCTGTTCCACCAGCACGACCGGGGCGACAGACCAGTTTTCGGCGCGAATCTGTTCCTCCAGCCGTGCCAGAAACGGCAACGTATGGCGATGCACGGCCAGAGCGGACAAACCATCGGCGACCACAATCACCAGATCGACGCCGCCCGGATGGGCCGAGGCGTGATCACGTAAGACTTGTGCCGACGCATCGCTCAGTTTTCGCCCAAGATCGGGACGTTGCAGATAGCTGTTGCGGTCGATTGCCGCGCTGTGCAGCAAAACACTTTCATGCCCGCGTTCGGCCAGTTGCGAGCGCAGTGCGCCATGGTCAAACGGCAGATGCACCGCATCCCGCGCCTGGGCGTGGGCGTATTGAAAGTCCAGCTGCGCGCGGGTGGGCATGCTGGTGCCGGTGCGGCCAAGGGCAATGCGCGCGGGTGTCAGGCGTCGCAGTTCCAGCCATGGGTTGTGGGGGTCGTAGGGTGGTTTTTCCATATCAACACTCATCCCAATTGCGCCAAGGCCTGGCGGAAGGCCGGTGGCAGGCTGTTGCCGAAGAGCACCCGGCCGTCCGCCTGGGTGAAGATGCCCATTTTCGCCAGCCACTGCTCGAACTCCGGCGCTGGCTTGAGCCCCAGGGTCTGCCGGGCATAGAGCGCATCGTGGAACGAGGTGGTCTGGTAATTGAGCATGATGTCGTCGGAACCGGGGATACCCATGATGAAGTTGATCCCGGCCACGCCCAGCAGCGTCAGCAAGGTGTCCATGTCATCCTGATCGGCTTCGGCATGGTTGGTGTAACAGATGTCGCAACCCATCGGCACCCCCAGCAGCTTGCCGCAGAAGTGGTCCTCCAGGCCGGCGCGGATGATCTGTTTACCGTTGTAGAGGTATTCCGGGCCGATAAATCCTACGACGGTGTTCACCAGGAACGGGTTGAAATGTCGCGCTACGGCGTAGGCCCGGGTCTCGCAGGTCTGTTGATCGACGCCATGGTGGGCGTTGGCTGACAAAGCGCTGCCTTGGCCCGTTTCGAAATACATCAGGTTTTGCCCGAGGGTGCCGCGATTGAGGCTCAACCCGGCGTCGTAACCTTCCTTGAGCACATTCAGATTGATGCCGAAGCTCGCGTTGGCAGCCTCGGTGCCGGCGATCGACTGGAACACCAGGTCCAGAGGCACGCCACGATTGACCGCTTCGATGGACGTGGTGACATGGGTCAGCACACAGGCCTGGGTCGGAATTTCGTAGCGCTGGATGATCGCGTCGAGCATTTCCAGCATCGCGCAGATCGAGGCGATGCTGTCGGTGGCCGGGTTGATGCCGATCATGGCGTCGCCGTTACCGTGTAGCAGGCCATCGAGAATGCTCGCGGCAATGCCGGCCGGTTCGTCGGTGGGGTGGTTGGGTTGCAGGCGAGTGGATAGGCGTCCGCGCAGGCCGAGAGTGCCGCGAAACTGCGTGACCACGCGGATTTTCTGCGCCACCAGCACCAGATCCTGCACGCGCATGATCTTCGACACGGCCGCCGCCATTTCCGGGGTCAAGCCGGGGGCGAGGGCGCGCAGGACTTGTTCGTCGGCGGCATCGCTGAGCAGCCAGTCGCGGAAGCCGCCCACGGTGAGGTGGCTGACGACGGCGAAGGCCTGCTTGTCGTGGGTGTCGATGATCAGGCGGGTGACTTCATCGTCCTCGTAGGGAATCAGGACTTCCTGCAGGAAATGGCTCAGCGGAATATCGGCCAACGCCATTTGCGCCGCGACGCGCTCACCATCGTTGAGGGCGGCGACGCCGGCCAGAAAATCCCCGGACCGCGCCGGGCTGGCCTTGGCCATCACGTCCTTGAGGTTGTCAAAACGATAGGTCTGGGCGCCGACGGAATGGGCATATACGGCCATGGGCGGTGTCCTCCAATTCGTTGAGAGCACTGACAATCCCTGTAGGCGCAAGCTCGCGTCCAGAAGGGGCCTCTGTGCACTGTAATAAAGCAGGCATCGGTCCATATTCCGGTGCCGGTGTATTTAAATACTGTCGAGCATAGCGTCCTGTGGTGCCTGCGCGGATTCGGTTGGAAGTCCAGATAGCCGGCGCATTTGCGTGTAGAGCGAACAGGCAAGGCCCGTGCCAGAGCAGCCAGGCTGTGGGTGGTGTGTCGTTCGAAATGCCATCGCCAGCCAGCCGGCTTCTACAGGTGTACGCGGTCTGTAGGAGCCGGCGGGCTGGCGATGGCAGTGACGCGTTTAGAAGAAGCCCAGCGGATTGATGTCGTAGCTCACCAGCAGGTTTTTGGTCTGCTGATAGTGGTCGAGCATCATCTTGTGGGTTTCACGGCCGACGCCGGATTTTTTGTAACCACCAAACGCGGCGTGCGCCGGGTACAGGTGGTAGCAGTTGGTCCACACACGACCGGCCTTGATGGCGCGGCCCATGCGATAGGCGCGGTTGATGTCGCGAGTCCAGAGGCCGGCGCCGAGGCCGAACTCGGTGTCGTTGGCGATGGCCAGGGCTTCGGCTTCATCCTTGAAGGTGGTGATGCTCACCACCGGGCCAAAGATTTCCTCCTGGAACACGCGCATTTTGTTGGTGCCCTTGAGCAGGGTCGGCTGGATGTAATAGCCGCTCGCAAGATTGCCCTCGAGCTTTTCCACCTTGCCGCCGGTCAGCAGCTCGGCGCCTTCGCCCTTGGCGATTTCCAGGTACGAAAGAATCTTGTCGAATTGCTGCTCGGACGCCTGGGCGCCAACCATGGTGTCGGTGTCCAGCGGGTCGCCACGTTTGATCGACAGGACTTTCTTCATGACTTCTTTCATGAAGTCGTCGTAGATCGACTCCTGTACCAGCGCACGGGAAGGGCAGGTGCAGACTTCGCCCTGGTTGAAGAACGCCAGCACCAGGCCTTCAGCGGCTTTTTCGATGAAGGACGGCTCGGCCTTCATGATGTCTTCGAAGAAGATGTTCGGCGATTTGCCACCCAGCTCCACGGTGGACGGAATAATGTTTTCGGCCGCGCATTTCATGATGTGCGAACCGACCGGGGTCGAGCCGGTGAAGGCGATCTTGGCGATGCGTTTGCTGGTGGCCAGGGCTTCGCCAGCCTCTTTGCCGAAACCTTGGACGATATTCAACACGCCCGGTGGCAGCAGATCGCCGATCAGTTCGATCAGCACGGTGATGCCCAACGGCGTTTGCTCGGCAGGCTTGAGCACCACGCAGTTACCGGCGGCCAGGGCCGGGGCGAGTTTCCAGGCAGCCATCAGGATCGGGAAGTTCCACGGGATGATCTGCCCGACCACGCCCAGGGGTTCATGGATGTGATAAGCCACGGTGTTTCCGTCGATCTCGGCAGCGCTGCCTTCCTGGGCGCGGATGCACCCGGCGAAGTAGCGGAAGTGGTCGGCAGCCAGCGGGATGTCGGCGTTGAGGGTTTCGCGAACGGCTTTGCCGTTGTCCCAGGATTCGGTGATTGCCAGCAGTTCCAGGTTTTGCTCGATGCGGTCGGCGATTTTCAGCAGCACCAGCGAGCGCGCCTGGGCGGACGTGGCGCCCCAGGCATCGGCCGCTGCGTGGGCAGCGTCCAGGGCCTTGTCGATGTCTTCGGCCGTGGAGCGGGGGAATTCGGCAATCGGTTGGCCATTCACTGGCGAGGTATTGGTGAAGTACTGACCTTTGACAGGCGCGACGAACTCGCCGCCGATGTAGTTACCGTATTTGCTCTTGAACGAAACGATAGCGCCTTCAGTACCGGGGTGAGCGTAACGCATGATGTTTTCTCCTTGGCTTTTTGTATTTGTAAGGAAGAGCGCATGGGCGCTTGCTATAAGCGTAGAGCAAAGGTCGGGCCACTGCCCCGCAGCTCAGGCAAATCAAGGCCTTGCGCATTTTTTCTCGGACGGGCGGGTGGCGCCTGTGACGCTTTCGGTACACCCTCTGTGACAGTTTGTACCGCTTATGGCACATCCTGTGACTGACGCGTCTTGCCAGCATTGCAATGCGCGCCCGGCTGGAGGATGCTCGGCGACGGGACGCTGCTTTGTGGCGAGGGAGCTTGCTCCTGCTGGGCCGCGCAGCGGCCCCAAAAAAAGTCGGCCGGCCAAGATTCTGGCGAGCGCTTCGCACTCGAGCGGGAGCAAGCTCCCTCGCCACAAGGTGTGTGTCCACTCCTTTAAGGGCGGGCACTGCTTTCGGGGAGAATAATAAGAAATGCACGACAATCATTTGAGTCGCCATGCCCAGCAAGTGTTGACCGTCAAGCAGGGGAAAACCCACCTGCACGGTCCAGGCAGCGATCCGTCCATCGCCCGTTCCTGGCTGCGCTGTCTTGAGGATTATCACCTCGACCCGGCCCTGACCATGGCGCCGACGGTGCTGGAGCATGGGCGCGTCCTCGAAAGCCGCGAGCGCCTGCAGCAAGTGCTGCACATCGCCGGCAATGAAATGACCAGCCTGCATCAGCAACTCTCCGGCGCCGGTCATGCGGTGCTGTTGACCGACGCGCGCGGGGTGATCCTCAATTGCGTGACGGCCCCCACCGAACGGAAGATTTTCGAGCGTGCCGGGCTCTGGCTCGGCGCCGACTGGAGCGAAGCCTGCGAAGGCACCAACGGTATCGGCACCTGCCTGGTGGAGCGTCAGGCGCTGACCATTCATCAGGACGAACACTTCCGTGGTCGTCACACGGGCCTGACCTGTTCGGCGAGCCCGGTGTTCGACCCGCATGGCGAACTGCTGGCCGTGCTCGACGTGTCCTCGGCGCGGCACGATGTCTCGCGTCAGAGTCAGTTTCACACCATGGCCCTGGTCAATCTTTCGGCGAAGATGATTGAGAGCTGCTATTTCCTGCGATGTTTCGACAACCAGTGGCTGCTGCGTTTTCATTTGCAGGCCGAGTCCGTCGGGCTGTTCAGCGAAGGGCTGCTGGCGTTTGATGGCGAGGGGCGGATCAGCGCGGTCAACCAGAGCGCCCTGAACCTGCTGGGTGTGGTGCGCAGTGGCTTGCTGGGCAAACCGGTGGACGCGTTTTTCGACTGCTCGCTGGATGAATTGCTCGGCCGCGCGAGCATCACTGCCAGTGCGAGCTGGCCGCTGCGAACCCGTGACGGGCGCCGACTGTTCGCCGTGTTGCGCGGTGAGTCGCGCCGCGTGCCGTTGCCGGTGGTGCCTGCTCCGGTTATTGAGGACCGGACCGCGCTGGCTGGCATCTGCCTGGGCGACAGCGGTTTGCAGACGGACTTTCGCAAGGCCTTGCGTGTCTATGAGCGGGACGTGCCGCTGCTGATCAACGGTGAAACCGGCTCGGGCAAAGAGGCCTTCGCCAAAGCGGTCCATCAGGCCAGCCAACGCGCGGAAAAAGCTTTCGTTGCCCTCAACTGCGCAGCCATTCCTGAAAGTCTGATCGAGAGCGAATTGTTCGGCTATCGCGGCGGCAGCTTCACCGGCGCACGCAAGGAAGGCATGCGCGGCAAGCTGCAGCAGGCCGATGGCGGCACCTTGTTCCTGGATGAAATCGGCGACATGCCGCTGGCTCTGCAGACACGGTTGTTGCGGGTGCTGGAAGACCGCCTGGTGGTGCCGATCGGCGGCGAGCCGGAATCGGTCAACGTACGGATCATCAGCGCCACCCACCGCAATCTGCTGGAACGGGTGCAGGACGGCAGCTTCCGCGAGGATTTGTATTACCGGCTCAACGGCCTGGAGGTGGCACTGCCAGCATTGCGTGAACGCAGTGACAAATCACAACTGCTCGACTTTTTACTGGCCGAAGAAGCGCGCGGTGAAACGGTGGTGATTGATGAGCCTGCGCGGGAAGCCCTGCTGGGCTTTGCCTGGCCGGGCAACGTGCGGCAGTTGCGCAATGTGTTGCGCACGTTGGCGGCGTTGTGTGACGACGGTCGGATCGGGTTGGAAGATTTGCCGGCGATGATTCGTTCGGCCCGATCGGCGGTGGCGCACGTGGTCGAAGAGCCATCGGAGCATCCGCTGGAGGATGCCGAACGGCTGGCGTTGCTCAATGCGCTAGAGCAGACGCGCTGGCATATGACCAATACCGCCGAGCAGCTTGGCGTAAGCCGTAACACCCTCTATCGAAAACTGCGTAAACACGGTATCGCCCGGTAAACCGCTTTTGAGGCGAGGGAGCTTGCTCCCGCTCGGCGGCGAAGCCGTCGCCCCATGATGCGATCAGCCACAGCATCCGTGGGCACCGGTTTGGGGCTGCTGCGCAGCCCAGCGGGAGCAAGCTCCCTCGCCACAGTGATCGCGGTTAATCTCAGCTAAAGAGTGCGAATTTTCCCACCCTAAGCTAACCTGCGGCCATGTTTTACGAGGTCGACTATGCACATTCATATTCTTGGTATCTGCGGCACTTTCATGGGTTCGATGGCGGTTCTGGCCAAAGAGCTGGGCCATCACGTGACGGGCTCCGATGCCAACGTCTACCCGCCGATGAGCACGCAGCTTGAGGCTCAAGGCATCGAGTTGACCCAAGGCTACGATCCGGCGCAACTCGACCCGGCCCCTGACCTGGTGGTGATCGGCAACGCCATGTCCCGTGGCAATCCGGCGGTCGAATACGTACTGAACAAAGGCCTGCCTTATGTCTCCGGTCCGCAATGGCTGGCCGATCACGTGCTGCAAGGTCGCTGGGTGCTGGCGGTTGCCGGTACCCATGGCAAAACCACCACCAGCAGCATGCTTGCCTGGGTGCTGGAGCACGCGGGCATGAGCCCGGGCTTCCTGATCGGCGGTGTGCCGCAGAATTTTTCGGTGTCGGCGCGTCTGGGCGATACGCCGTTCTTCGTCATCGAAGCCGACGAGTACGACAGTGCCTTCTTCGACAAGCGTTCCAAGTTCGTTCACTACCGTCCGCGCACGGCAATCCTGAACAACCTGGAATTCGACCACGCCGATATTTTCCCCGATCTGCCGGCCATCGAGCGCCAGTTCCACCATTTGGTGCGGACCATCCCGAGCGAAGGCCTGGTGATCCATCCGACCACTGAGCCGGCCTTGCAACGCGTCATCGACATGGGTTGCTGGACCCCGGTGCAAACCACCGGCGCGGGCGGGCAGTGGCAGGTCAAGTTGCACAGCGAGGACGGTTCGAAGTTTGAAGTGATGTTCGAAGGCATCTCCCAAGGCGTGGTGGAGTGGGACATGACCGGCCAGCACAACGTCGCCAACGCCCTGGCCACATTGGCTGCCGCGCGCCACGTGGGTGTGGTGCCGTCCATGGGTATCGCGGCGTTGAGCGCCTTCAAAAGCGTAAAGCGGCGGATGGAAAAAGTCGCGGAAGTCCGTGGCATCACCATTTACGACGACTTCGCACATCACCCGACCGCAATCGCGACGACACTGGATGGCCTGCGCAAACGCATCGGCGACGCCCCGTTGATCGCGATCATCGAGCCGCGTTCCAACTCGATGAAGCTCGGCGCGCACCGTGACGGCTTGCCGGAAAGCGTGATTGATGCCGATCAGGTGATCTGGTACGCACCGGCCAACCTCGGCTGGGACCTGGCCGGCACCGCGGCGCTGTGCACCGTGCCGTCGATCGTCAGCGATTCGCTGGAAGGCATCATCGAACGCGTGAAGAGCCAGGCCCAGCCCGGCACTCACGTGGTAATCATGAGTAACGGCGGCTTCGGTGGCCTGCACGGCAAACTCGCCGAGGCGCTGAAATGAACAATGGTCCGGACCGCATCACGCTGGCGATGACGGGGGCTTCTGGCGCTCAATACGGCTTGCGTCTGCTCGACTGCCTGGTGCGCGAAGACCGCGAAGTGCACTTCCTGATTTCCAAGGCTGCGCAGTTGGTGATGGCCACTGAAACCGACGTGACGTTGCCGGCCAAGCCACAGATGATGCAGGCCTTCCTCACCGAATACACCGGCGCTCAGGCCGGGCAGATTCGCGTGTACGGCAAGGAAGACTGGATGTCGCCAGTGGCTTCGGGCTCCGGCGCACCGGCGGCGATGGTGGTGGTGCCGTGCTCGACGGGCACCTTGTCGGCCATCGCCACGGGCGCCTGCAACAACCTGATTGAACGTGCTGCCGACGTAACGCTCAAGGAACGTCGCCAGTTGATTCTGGTGCCCCGTGAAGCGCCGTATTCGAGCATTCACCTCGAGCACATGCTCAAGTTGTCGAACATGGGCGTGACGATTCTGCCGGCCTCGCCGGGCTTTTATCATCAGCCGCAAACCATCGACGATTTGATCGATTTCGTCGTGGCGCGAATCCTTAATCTGCTGAACATTCCCCAGGACATGCTGCCACGTTGGGGCGAGCACCATCTGACCAGCGATGAATAAGCTGTTGGTGGTTGTGCTGGCATTGCAGCTGGCCGGATGCGCCACGGCGCGCACGCTGGATGCGGCCAAGCCGGGCGCGCCGGTGGTGTACGCCGGAACGCGGCTGGATTTGTATGCGTTGAATGGCGGTTGCTGCGCGAAAGATCGTTTCGGCGCGGAGGCGCCGAGCTATCCGGGTGTGGATCTGCCGGCCAGTGCGTTGCTCGACACGCTGCTGTTGCCGCTTTCGTTGTTGACGGTGATCGGCGTGAGTTTTCAGGCGACGGGCGGGCTGTAGGGGCGAACCTGGCTTTTGTGGCGAGGGAGCAAGCGCCCTCGCCACAAGGTTCGTCGATTATTTACCCAACTTCCTCAATTCATCCGACTCGACAATCCGCACCCCATCTTGCTCCTCCAACGCCAGGCGCCACATCGCACGGGCCAGTTGGCAGGCTTCGATGCCATGGTATTTGCCGGGGATCAGTCGAGACAGCGGACCGGCGACTTTCTCGGCCAGGCGCGGTTCGAGACGCTCGCCCAATAGCAATGATGGTCGGCAAATGGTCAGTTGCGGCCAGTCCTGCGCGCGCAATGCGTGCTCCATCTCGCCTTTGACCTTGTTGTAGAAAATCGAGGACCTTCGATCAGCTCCCAGCGCACTGATGACGATCAGGTGCCGTGCGCCCATCTCCCGCGCGCGTTTGCCAAAAGCCACGACCATGTCCAAGTCCACGGCGCGAAATGCCTCTTCGGAGCCGGCCTGCTTGATGGTGGTGCCCAGGCAGCAGTAGGCGATATCGACCCGGCCGTTCAACTGCGGCAGGAACACCGCCGGGTCGCCGACCGGGTTTTCAAGGTGTGGATGCTTGGCCAGCGGCCGGCGTGAGGGGGCCAATACTCGCGATATCGTTGGCTCGTTGAGCAAGCGATCCAGTAGATGTTCACCGGTCAAACCGGTGGCTCCGGCAAGCAGCACATGCTGAGGCGTCAAGTACATAGTGTTTCTCCCTTGATACTGATCAGCTTAGTTGTTCTTTGCGTCCTTGTTGTCAATGGAGACACTTTGAAGCGCTTTTCGTGCCTGTTGTTTACGCAAAAGCTGCCAGTGTGAGAGGACGGTTTTCGGTGCCCAGATCTGCGGCTCGGAGGCCTCGAAGTTGTCGGCCAGCTCCCGCTCGGCGACGGTGGCCTTGGCCAGCTTGAAGGCTTGCTCCAGGTCGTCGGTCTGGTTCAATGCCTGGGCGAACAAGGCATCGCCGAAGTAGGTGAAATTGGCTTCCTCAGAGCAGCCAAACGACACGCGGTCAGCCCGCGATGCGGTCATGATCAGGGTGCGCTCGTCCTTAAGGGAGGGAATGAAGCCACCGGAGTAACACGCCGAAATCACGACGATCTTGTCACGGTTCTTCAGCGGGGCGAGGACGGCCGCCAGCTCATCCGCCGGCAGATCGGCCAGCTCCATGCGCGGCTGGTCGAGTACCAATTCGTGTTCGCTGGTGCCGTGGCTGGTCAGGTAGATGAAGATCAGGTCTTCCGGGCCGCTGCGCTCGGCCAGGGTAAGCGCGGCGCGGCGCAGGTTTTCCCGGGTGGCCATTGGCCGGTCGCCGAGGTGGTCGCGATGGTTGACCAGGCGGATCTGGCCAAAGGCGCCGAATCGACTGGTGAGCATGTTGGCGACATAGTCGGATTCGCGCAGAAACACACTCTGCTTGCCGTCGCCGCCGAGGGTCAGGGTGTACAGCTCTATCGCTGGCGTCGAGGCCGGTACGTTGCCCAGTGCTTCTTCAAGCAGGCGCCCCTGGGCCAGCAGGCCGAGTTCGAGGGTGTCCGGCAGCAACTTGCCATCGGCATCGCGCACGCGCTGGCCGTTGACCCACGTGCCGCTGAGCACCGAGCCATCGGTCAGCACCAGGGTGCCGCGCCCTTGATAGCTGTCGCTGTCGAACTGGCCGACGTAGAAACTGCCGTCGGCCAGGTTCAGCCGGCCCTGACCGCTGAAGCGCCAGTCATTGAAGTGGCCGATGTAATGACTGCCGTCTGCGCCGATCAACTCGCCTTTGCCGTTGAGCGAGCCTTCCTTGAATTGCCCCAGCCAGACGTCGCCATCGGCGTTTTCGTAGCGGCCTTTGCCGTGCAATTGATTGTTCTTGAAACCGCCGACGTAGATATCGCCGTCGGCACTGTTGAATGTTCCTTTACCTTCCAGCTGACCGTCGACGAAGTGCCCGGTGTATTGGTTGCCGCTGGCGTCGCCGCGCTGGCCTTCACCGTTGGGTTTGCCGTGGGCGAACTGGCCTTGATAGGCGCTGCCGTCATCGAGTTCGAGACGGCCGAGCCCGGAAAATTGATCGGCCTTGAACTCGCCGCGGTAGGTCATGCCGTTTTCTTTGAGCGTGCCTTCACCGTCGCGACGACCGAGTTTGAAGCCGCCGTTGTAACTGCTGCCGTTGGTTGTCAGTGTGCCTTGACCGTCGAACAGGCCCTGATTGAATTGCCCGCGAAAGACCTCGCCATTGCTGCCGTGCCATTCACCCTGGCCGTGCCATTGGCCCTTGTCGAACTCACCGGCGTACCAGCTGCCGTTCGGGTAATCGATCCGGCCCTGGCCTTGCAGCAAGCCATTGACCAAGTCGCCGCGATAGCGTCCGCCGTCCGGCAGGCGGGCGTCAGGCGGCAGCAGCGATTCGCCGTCACCGCAAGCGGTGAGCATCAGGGTCAAGGCAATGAGTGCAAGTGAGCGCATAGCGGGTTCCGGGCAATTAGGCGACCGAGTATGCCGCAGCTATGTGTCCTTATACAGTCGATACAGAGGCAGGAAACGCGAAACAGCGGGAGCTGCTTCGCATCCCGTAAGATTTATACGAAGCAGAGTGACAGCGGTTCGGCGATGTACGCCGGTTTGTCCGAGCCTTCGATTTCGAGTGTGGCGGTGGCCTTGAGCAGCCATTGGCCGGGTTTTTTCTCGGTGACTTCGGTCAGGTCGACCTTGAGGCGCACTTTCGAATTGACCTTGACCGGCTGAATGAAACGCACGCTGTCCAGGCCATAGTTGACCACCATTTTCAGGCCTTCAGGCAGGACGAGAATGTCTTCCATCAGTTTTGGAATCAGCGACAGCGACAGGAAGCCATGGGCGATGGTGCTGCCAAACGGCGTTTGCGCGGCTTTGACCGGGTCGACATGGATGAACTGATAATCCCCGGTGGCTTCGGCGAACAGGTTGATGCGCTCCTGATCGATGGTGAGCCATTCGGAACGTCCGAGTTCCTTGCCGACATAATCATTGAGCTCTGCAACTGGAACATAGGGCATTGAGACTCTCCTTGGGTTCATCGGTTTTATAGTTTTAAGGTGGGGGATTTGACCGCCCGGATTACCACTTTAGATCAACATGGCAATTCGCTCCGGTCAACCGACCATGCTTTTGGCGAATGCCGATGTATAGGGCAGGCATGCTTATAATGCCCGGGCCAATGCGGGTGACGGATTTGCGGGAGATGAAAGATGTTGTTACGTGGCCTGACCTGGCTGGTGCTGTTTCAATTGCTCGGCACCGCGATCAACCATTTGTTTTTGCCGTTCCTGCCGGGGCCGATCATCGGTCTGCTGCTGTTGCTGGTGTTTCTGATCAGCCGGGGGCAGGTGGGTGAGCCGCTGAACCTGGCGGCCAGCAGCCTGTTGCGCTACCTGCCCTTGCTGCTGGTACCGCCGGCCGTGGGCGTGATGGTGTATGCCACCGACATCGCCGCGGACTTCTGGGCCATTGTCGGCGCGCTGTTCCTGTCGCTGCTGCTGTCGATGGCGTTTGCCGGTGTGCTGATGCAGCGGCTGGTCAAACGCCACGTTCATCCCGAGGACAGCCAATGATCTTCGACTGGCACGGCGCCTGGGCGTCGGTGATTCATCATCCCTTGTTCGGCATCGGCATCACCCTCGGCGCCTATCAGCTGGTATTGGCCGCCTACGAGAAAACCCGCTGGATCTTTTTGCAGCCGGTGCTGGTCTCCATGTTGCTGGTGATCGGTGTATTGGTGGGCTGCGGCCTGACCTATGTCGAGTACCGCAAGAGCACCGAGATCCTCAGCATCCTGCTGGGGCCGGCGACGGTCGCGCTGGCCGTGCCGCTTTACCTGAATCTGCGGCGGATTCGGCAGTTGTTCTGGCCGATATTTACTACGCTGGTGATAGGCGGTGTGGTCGCCACCGTTCTGGGCGTGCTGCTGGGCTGGTGGTTCGGAGCCGAGCACATGATCCTGATGACCATGGCGCCGAAGTCGGTCACCTCGCCGATAGCGATGTTGGTGGCCGAGCAGATTGGCGGTGTCGCCGCGTTGGCCGCGGTGTTTGTGTTGATCACCGGGGTGATCGGCGCGATCTTTGGTCCGAGTCTGTTGACCCGGCTCGGCGTCCACAGCCCCGAGGCCCGGGGCATGGCACTGGGTATGACCGCCCACGCAGTCGGCACGGCGGTGGCGATGCAGGAAAGTGAAGAATGTGGCGCCTTCGCGGCGCTGGCGATGAGTTTGATGGGCGTGGCCACGGCGGTGTTGCTGCCGTTGGCGGTGTCGATGGTGGTGTAAAGGAAATGTCTATGAACCTGCCGCTTTTCCCGCTGAACACAGTGTTGTTTCCCGGTTGCATCCTCGACTTGCAGATTTTCGAGGCGCGCTACCTCGACATGATCGGTCGCTGCATGAAACAGGGCGGCGGCTTCGGCGTGGTCTGCATTCTCGACGGCGAAGAAGTCGGCATCGCCCCGGCAGGATACGCGCTGGTCGGATGCGAGGCGCTGATCACCGACTTCAAGACCCAGGACAATGGTCTGTTGGGGATTCGGGTTCAGGGCGGGCGGCGCTTCAACGTACTGCGCACCGAATTACAGCGGGATCAGTTGATCGTGGCCGAGGTCGAGTGGCTGGACGAAGAGCCGGAACAGCCGCTACAGGATGAAGATGCCGATCTGGTGGCCTTGCTCAAGGCCTTGGCTGAACACCCAATGGTCGAAGCACTGAACATGGGCACTGAAGCTACCGGGCAGCAGTCGCTGGCCAATCAGTTGGCTTACCTGTTGCCCTTCGCCGAACTCGACAAGATCGACTTGCTGCAACTCGATGATCCGCAGCAACGACTGGATGCGATTCAAGCGCTACTGGATGAGCTGCAGGGCGAGTTGTTTGCCTGAGCAGCAATTGGCAATGATTGGACTGGATCGCCAGCATTGCAGAGCGCGAAGGATGTATTTAGTTTGCGTATGTCCACACGAAGTGGCCAATTTCATTACTAAAAGGAATTACAACCATGACGATCTACACAACCGAACGTGCTGCCTGGGAAGCCGCTGCCGTGGGCTACATGCTTAAACATGCCAGCTACATGCAGCCTTTTGAGGCCACCGCAGTCGTCGCAGGTCAAGTCGCCGATGCCCTGATTCTTGAAATGCGCAAGCGTCAAAGTGCTTGAGCATCGATGAGCTGAAGATGTTTTAAGAAACACCCCGGCCTGACAGGTCGGGGTGTTTTTTTTCAAGGTTTTTTTTGCCCGCTGTATTCCGATCAAACACCTGCATCTCCGTTGATGCGTTACCAACGCGTTCCCCTTGTAGGAGCCGGCTTGCTGGCGATGGCGGTGTGTCTGTCTTGGTATTTTTTGAGAGTGTTCATATCCATTGCTGCGGTAACGGCCACCTATGGTTCCGCTTTTACAGCGGGTCACTTGGAAAAGCGCCAAGTAACCAAGCGCTTTTGCCCCTTTCGTTCGGTGCCTCGCTGTGGCTCGGCATGCCCTCGCTCCGGTCCTGCTCCGTGGGCCCGCCGCCATCGGCCATCCATGGCCGGGGGCGGCTAACCCGGCATCCATGCCGGGTTGCCCACTGCGCAGAACCTGCGCTCGGCCTCGCGAGGGGGCGAAAACCGCCAGAGCGCCGCGAGGCGGCCTACCGGCCGGCCTGTCTATCTGGTTCGTGCGCAGCTTCCCTGTAGGAGCCGGCTTGCTGGCGATGGCGACCGTTCAAACGACAACGCTGTTTCTGACGCACAGCTATCGCCAACAAGCCGGCTCCTGCGGATTTCGCGTTATCTGTGTTTCCTGGGAATGCGTGAAGAATCTTTTTAATAGGCGTACCGCAGCATCGTGTGCGGTAAATGCCGCAATACGAAGAACCCGAACATAGCCACCAGCGACGGCAATATCAGCCACCAGATTCTTGGCGGCATTGGATTGAGCGACGCCTTGCGCTGGATCAGCCACAAGCTCGCCGCGCAGACGCATGCCGCCAGCATCGCACCTGCCAATACATCCGTTGGCCAATGGGCGCCGAGGTACACCCGCGACAGGGCGATCGCCAGCGCCGGCAGGCAAGCCACCAGCAACCAGGTCAGGCGCATCCGCGGGGGTTGGCCGCGGCCCGCCAGCACGGCCAGGGTCAGGAACAGCGCAAAGGCACCTGATGCATGGCCACTGGGCATGCTGTAGCTGGTCAGGGGGTCGCTCAACACCTCCGGTCGCACGCGGGCGAAAAAGTTTTTGGTGGCGGTGTTGGCCAGCGCCGTGAAAAGCAGCGTACTGCAAGCGAAGATCGCCTGACGCCATTGCCGGGTGATCAGCAGTAGCGCCACCAGCAGGGCACTGAACAACAGCATATTGCGGAATTCGCCGATCAGCGTGAGCACCACGGCAACTTCATCCAGCACGGGCTTGCGATGTTCCTGGACCAGGGTCATGACGCCTTGATCCAGCGCGGTCAGATGGGGAAAGCCGATAAACAGCCCGGCGAGAATCAGCAGGCTCATCCCGGTAATGAATACCGTGGCGTTGCGATGTCGACGCAAACTGCTGGTTGCGCTCAATCCGACCATGACGGCGATGGCGCCGGCAACGATCCCGGCCTCCGGCCAGAAACCTTCGGGCAGCGGCAAGCGAATGGCCGCGCCGGTGGCCCAGCCTGGCAGCAGATACGCCACCGACCATCCGGCGCCCGCCAGCAGGCTGACGGCGAAGAAACGCGGGAAGGGCATGTCGAACATTCCGGCCACCATCGGCAGCATGGGACGCAGCGGGCCGATAAAGCGTCCGACCAACAGGCTGGCGATGCCGTAGCGATGGAAGTACGACTCCGCCCCGGCGATCCACTCGGGGTGATGGCGCAAGCCTGGCAGGCGCCGGATGTTCTGATGGAAGTGGCGTCCGAGAAAATACGACACCACATCACCCAGTACGCCAGCGAGGAAGCCCAGCAATAGCGTTTCACTTAGCGACAACGCGCCACTGCCGGCCAGTACCGCGACGGCAAACAGCAATACCGTGCCGGGCACGATCAGGCCGGCAATCGCCAGGCATTCGATAAAAGCCACGATGAACACCGCCGCCGCCAGCCATTGCGGGTTGACCGTCAGCCAACCGGTCACGCTATCGAGCCATGAGCCCATAAAAACAACTCCATTGAAATTTCAGTCCGCCCCTTGTGGGAGCAAGCAGGCTCGTTGCCACAAGGGATCTTTCCATTCTCAAGTCAGCACAAAATAGTCGCGCCCTTCGACCTGCCCCCGACGCAGCGGGTTCCGCGTGCACCAGGCAGCGTAGGTCGCGTCGACAAAGCGGTACATCAAATGTTCGTCTCGCCCATGGGGGATGCCCAGGCGCGTAGTCTGGATGATGTGGCCAGGGGGCTGGCCGACGTCCTCAACCAGTAGCACCTCGTGGTCGAAGCGTTTGGCATCCCAGACCGGCACCTTCAAACCCAGCGACTTGCACAGCAGCGTTTGCCCGGCGCAGAGCTTTTGCGAGGGGCGAGGGCGGCCTTGGGCGTCGGGGTTGTTCAGCAGCATCTGCGCCAGGCTCGCCGGCCCGCTCAGTTCATCGATCCACGGGTAGGCCGATTTGATCAGTACCGCGTTGCCCGGGCCCTGGGCACTGAAGTTCAGGGAGTCGCCACCGCGGGCGTAATACATGTAAATGTGCCCGCCATCCAGAAACAAAGCCTTACGTTTTTCTGTGTAGCCGAGGGACGCATGGCTGCCTTTTTCGGCGCAGTAATAGGCTTCGGTTTCGATGATCCGGGCGCTGAGCCACAGTTCGCCAACTCGATGACGAATGACTTTTCCGAGCAGGTCCCGGGCGAGAATTTGCGCGTCGCGGTCGAAAAACGCGTCCGGAAGGCCCATAGGCAGGCCCGCAGCGGACGTTCGGACAGTCAGGTTGGACATGATGAACAGTGTTTATCAGGGCTGATTGAGTCGTGATGATAACAATTTGCAGCTTAATCCCGGCTGAACCTCGGCAATTTGCCCTCCATTTCGACCATCCGCCCGTCACCGCTGTTAGTCAGGAGGCACGACAGCTATAATCTGCCGCTTTACTCTTTACCAAGACCTTAGAAAAGACCACGCCCAGACCATGACTGAGTCCGTTCTTGACTACATGACCCGCTTGGGTCGCGCCGCCCGCGAAGCGTCTCGCGTGATTGGCCGTGCCAGCACAGCGCAGAAAAACCGCGCCCTGCAGGCTGCCGCCAACGCATTGGACGCCGCCCGCGCCGAGCTGACTGCAGCCAATGAGCTGGACTTGGCGGCCGGTCGCGCCAGTGGTCTGGAGTCGGCGCTGCTTGAGCGTCTGGCGCTGACCCCGGCGCGCATCGACGGCATGATCGTCGGTTTGCGTCAGGTGGCCGCGCTGCCGGACCCGGTTGGTGCGATCCGCGACATGAGCTTCCGTCCGTCGGGTATCCAGGTCGGCAAGATGCGCGTGCCATTGGGCGTGATCGGGATCATCTACGAATCCCGTCCCAACGTGACCATTGACGCCGCCAGCCTGTGCCTGAAGTCCGGAAACGCGACCATCCTGCGCGGTGGCTCCGAAGCCATTCATTCCAACCGTGCCATCGCGGCGTGCATTCAACGCGGCCTGGCCGAGGCCGATTTGCCGGCCGCTGTGGTGCAAGTGGTCGAAACCACTGACCGTGCTGCCGTTGGCGCACTGATCACCATGCCTGAATACGTCGATGTCATCGTGCCTCGCGGCGGTCGCGGCCTGATCGAGCGTGTCAGTCGTGACGCCCGCGTGCCAGTGATCAAGCACCTGGACGGCATCTGCCACGTCTATGTGGGCGAATACGCCGACCTGGCGAAAGCCCGACGCATCGCGTTCAACGCCAAGACCTACCGTTATGGCATCTGCGGTGCCATGGAAACGCTGCTGGTCGACCAAACCGTTGCCAAAGATTTCTTGCCCGCGATGGCAGCCCAGTTCCGCGAAAAAGGCGTCGAACTGCGTGGCTGCGAACGCACCCGGGCGATCATCGATGCCGTGCCGGCCAGCGAAGAAGACTGGAGCACGGAGTATTTGGCGGCGATTCTGTCGATCCGCGTGGTCGACGGACTGGAGCAGGCCATCGAGCACATCAACCATTACGGCTCGCACCACACCGATTCGATTGTCAGCGAACACCAGGGCGACACCCGGCGTTTCGTGGCTGAAGTCGATTCGTCGTCGGTGATGATCAACACCCCGACCTGCTTCGCCGATGGTTTCGAATACGGATTGGGTGCCGAGATCGGCATTTCTACTGATAAGCTGCACGCCCGCGGCCCGGTCGGCCTCGAAGGGCTGACCTGCGAGAAGTATGTCGTGGTCGGTGATGGCCAGCTGCGCGGACAGGAGCCGGCCTGACTTGGGCGACTTCGACCCGTCAGCCCCGTCGACCGTCAGCGAGCCATTGCCTCGCCGTATTGGCGTGCTGGGCGGAACGTTCGACCCGGTGCACATCGGTCATTTACGTGGTGCGCTGGAAGTCGCCGAAACCCTGGCTCTCGATGAACTGCGCCTGACACCCAGTGCCAGGCCACCCCATCGGGATACGCCGCAGGTGTCGGCGCAGGACCGCTTGGCGATGGTCGAGTGCGCGGTGGCCGGCGTGGCACCGTTGGTGGTGGATGACCGCGAATTGCAGCGGGACAAACCGTCCTACACCATTGATACCCTGGAGTTGATGCGTGCCGAAATGGCCGCAGAGACCCAGGTTTTTCTGCTTTTGGGCTGGGACGCATTTTGCGGCCTGCCCACTTGGCACCGCTGGGAAGAGTTGCTCCAGCATTGCCATATCCTGGTGTTGCAACGCCCGGATGCCGACAGCGAACCGCCGGATGCCTTGCGCAACCTGCTGGCAGCGCGCTCGGTGAGCGACCCGCTGGCCCTCAAAGGGCCGAGCGGACAGATTGCATTCGTCTGGCAGACACCGCTCGCGGTATCCGCCACCCAGATCCGTCAACTGCTGGCCAGCGGTAAGTCGGTACGTTTCCTGGTGCCCGACGCGGTCCTGGCCTACATCGATGCGCACGGACTCTACCGTGCGTCGAACTGAATAGGAGTGCCTCAAGGCACGTAGCAACAACGTGTATTGAAGCGCCCGAACATACGAGCAAAACGAGTTTTATATGACGAACAACGACGTAAACAAAGTTAAGCGCAAAGGCACGTTCAAGAGTGCCCCGCTGCCTGAGAAGGTCCTGGCTGCCGAGCCGCCTAAAGGCGACGAGCTGGTCAAGATCGCCGTGGCGGCTCTGGAAGACGTCAAGGCCCAGGACGTGCTGGTCATCGATGTCCGCGACAAGCAGAGCATCACCGACTTCATGATTATCGCCACCGGTACCTCCAACCGCCAGATCGGCGCGATGCTGGACAAGGTTCGCGAAGCCGTCAAAGCCCTGGGCATCAAGCCGCTGGGTGAAGAAGGCAAGGGCGACAGCGACTGGGTACTGTTGGACATGGACGACGTGATCGTTCACATGATGACCTCCAACGCCCGTCAGTTCTACGACCTGGAGCGCCTGTGGAAAGGTGCCGAGCAGAGCCGTGCCGCCGACGGCAAACACCACAGCCCTGAAGTTGGTCACGAGCATTTCAACAAGCTCAACAAAGACCAGGAATAAGGAACGGCTGTGCGACTGCGACTGATCGCCGTCGGTTCTCGCATGCCCAAGTGGGTGGAAGAAGGCTGGCATGAATATGCCAAGCGTCTTCCGTCCGAGCTGGCGCTGGAACTGGTGGAAATTCCGCTCAACACCCGGGGCAAGAACGCCGACGTGGCGCGCTTTATCCGTCAGGAAGGCGAAGCCATGCTGGCCAAGGTCGGGCCGAACGAGCGTGTTGTCACCCTCGAAGTCCACGGCAAGCCCTGGAGTACAGAGCAGCTGGCGGTGGAACTCGATCGCTGGCGGCTGGACTCGCGCACCGTCAACTTCATGGTGGGTGGCCCCGAGGGGCTGGCGCCGGAAGTCTGTGCCCGTGCCGATCAGCGTTGGTCGCTCTCGCCGTTGACGTTGCCACATCCGTTGGTGCGAATCCTCATCGGCGAACAGCTGTATCGTGCCTGGACAGTTCTGTCCGGCCACCCTTACCACAAGTAGTTCTGCCCTCATGCCTCAGCCGATCCGCATCAAGGACCACGAAAAAGACGCCCGTCTGGTGCGTGGCCGTGTCGTGTTCGGGGCAATTGCGGTGGTGGCGCTGATCGGCGTGCTGATCGCGCGTCTGTATTTCCTGCAGGTGATCCAGTACGAGTACCACTCGACCCTGTCGGAAAACAACCGCGTCCACGTGCAGCCGATTCCGCCGACCCGTGGGTTGATTTTCGACCGCAACGGCGTAGTGATTGCCGACAACCGGCCGAGTTTCAGCCTGAGCATGACCCGCGAGCGGTCCGGCGACTGGCAGCAAGTGCTCGACGTCATCGTCGAAGTGCTGGAGATGACGCCCGAGGACCGGGTGATTTTCGAGAAGCGCATGCGCCAGGGGCGCCGGCCGTTCGAGCCGGTGCCGATCCTGTTTGAGCTGACCGAAGAACAGATCGCCCGGATCGCCGTTAACCAGTTCCGCCTGCCGGGTGTGGAAGTGGTTGCGCAACTGGTTCGTCACTATCCGCAGGGTGCGCATTTCGCGCACTCGGTGGGTTACATGGGACGGATCAACGAGAAAGAGCTCAAGACCCTCGATCCGGTCAATTACAGCGGCACCCACCACATCGGCAAAACCGGTATCGAGCGCTTTTACGAGCCCGAACTGCACGGCCAGGTGGGTTACGAGGAAGTGGAAACCAATGCTCGGGGCCGCGTATTGCGGGTGCTCAAGCGTACCGATCCGATTCCCGGCAAGGACATCGTCCTGAGCCTGGACATCAAGTTGCAAGAAGCCGCCGAGGCTGCACTCGGCGGGCGTCGCGGCGCTGTCGTGGCGCTGGACCCGAAGACCGGTGAAGTGCTGGCGATGGTCAGTCAGCCGAGTTTCGATCCGAACCTGTTCGTCACTGGCATCAGTTTCAAGGCCTATTCCGAGCTACGCGATTCCATTGACCGGCCGCTGTTCAACCGCGTGCTGCGCGGTCTGTATCCGCCAGGTTCGACGATCAAGCCGGCGGTGGCGATTGCCGGTCTGGACGCGGGCGTGGTGACAGCTTCGTCCCGGGTGTTCGACCCGGGCTACTACATGCTGCCCAACTACGATCACAAGTATCGCAACTGGAACCGTACCGGCGACGGTTTCGTCGACCTCGATACGGCGATCATGCGTTCCAACGACACCTACTTCTATGATCTGGCGCACAAGCTGGGGATCGATCGGCTGTCGGCCTACATGACCAAGTTCGGCATTGGCCAGAAAGTTTCCCTGGACATGTTCGAAGAGTCGCCAGGCCTGATGCCGACGCGAGAGTGGAAGCGTGCAACACGTCGTCAGGCGTGGTTCCCGGGGGAGACGCTGATTCTCGGGATCGGTCAGGGCTATATGCAGTCGACGCCGTTGCAACTGGCCCAGGCCACTGCGCTGGTGGCCAACAAAGGGATCTGGAAACGCCCGCACCTGGCCAAGACCATCGAAGGCGAGAAGCCGGTGGATCATAACCCTATGCCGGACATCATCCTGCGCGACCCGGCGGACTGGACCCGAGTGAACCATGGCATGCAGCAGGTTATGCACGGTGCCCGAGGGACTGCACGCAAGGCCTCGATTGGTGCGCAATACCGGATTGCCGGCAAAAGTGGTACGGCTCAGGTGGTCGCGATCAAGCAGGGCGAGAAATACGACCGCTCCAAGGTCCAGGAACGCCATCGCGACCACGCTTTGTTCGTCGGCTTCGCACCGGCCGACGATCCGAAAATCGTGGTCTCGGTGATGGTCGAGAACGGTGAGTCGGGCTCCGGCGTGGCTGCGCCGGTCGTGCGTCAGATCATGGATGCGTGGCTGCTGGATCAGGACGGCCACCTCAAAGCCGAGTACGCCAACCCTATCAGTGCAGAGGCTACTGCCCGTGATGAATAATTTTGATCGCATGCTCTCCAGCGAGGATGTGATGCGGCGTCGCGCGACGCTGTTGCAACGCCTGCACATCGACGGGCCGCTGCTGATCCTGCTGCTGACCCTCGCCGCTGGCAGCCTGTTCGTGCTGTATTCGGCCAGTGGCAAGAGCTGGGATCTGCTGGCCAAACAGGCCACTTCGTTCGGTATTGGCCTGGTGTCGATGATCGTCATCGCTCAGCTCGAACCGCGTTTCATGGCCCGTTGGGTACCGGTCGGGTATGTGATCGGCGTGCTGTTGTTGGTAGTGGTGGATGTGATGGGTCACAACGCCATGGGCGCCACGCGCTGGATCAACATCCCCGGTGTCATCCGCTTCCAGCCATCGGAGTTCATGAAGATCCTGATGCCGGCGACCATCGCCTGGTACCTGTCCAAACGCACGCTGCCACCGCAGCTCAAGCACGTGGGCATCAGCCTTCTGTTGATCGGTGTTCCGTTCATATTGATCGTGCGCCAACCGGACCTCGGCACGTCGCTGTTGATTCTGGCCGGTGGCGCATTCGTGCTGTTCATGGGGGGGCTGCGCTGGCGCTGGATCCTCAGTGTGCTCGCCGCCGCTGTGCCGGTGTCAGTCGCCATGTGGTACTTCGTCATGCACGACTACCAAAAGCAGCGAGTCCTGACCTTCCTCGACCCGGAGAGCGATCCGCTGGGCACTGGCTGGAACATCATCCAGTCGAAAGCCGCCATCGGTTCCGGCGGCGTGTTTGGCAAGGGTTGGCTTTTGGGCACCCAGTCGCACCTGGACTTCCTTCCGGAAAGCCACACCGACTTCATTATTGCGGTGATGGGTGAGGAGTTCGGCCTGGTGGGCATCTGTGCGCTGCTGCTGATCTATCTGCTATTGATCGGGCGCGGGCTGGTGATTACCGCCCAGGCCCAGACATTGTTCGGCAAATTGCTGGCCGGCGCGTTGACCATGACGTTTTTTGTTTATGTTTTCGTCAATATCGGTATGGTCAGCGGCTTGTTGCCGGTGGTGGGGGTGCCGTTGCCGTTCATTAGCTACGGAGGAACTTCGCTGGTGACGCTGCTGTCAGCGTTTGGGGTTTTGATGTCGATCCATACCCATCGTAAGTGGATCGCACAGGTTTGAATAAGGTGAAGAGTTCAATGCAAGTAATGCGTGGCTGGGCGACTCGATATGCGCCGTGGGTCGGCCTGGTAAGCATCCTTGGCACTGCGCAGGACGCGGTGGCCGGCGATTACGAAGGCTCACCGCAAGTGGCCGAATTCGTCGGTGAAATGACCCGCGACTACGGTTTTGCCGGTGAACAGCTGATGGGCGTGTTCCGCGAGGCCGAGCGCAAACAGTCGATCCTGGACGCCATTTCGAAACCCGCGGAGCGGGTCAAGCAGTGGAACGAATACCGCCCGATGTTCATCACCGATGCGCGCATCGCCCGCGGCGTGGATTTCTGGCGCCAGCACGAAGCAGTGCTGGCCCGGGCGGAACAGGAATACGGCGTGCCGGCCCAGGTGATCGTCTCGATCATCGGCGTTGAAACCTTTTTCGGCCGCAATACCGGCAATTTCCGGGTAATCGATGCCTTATCGACCCTGGGTTTCGACTATCCTCCCCGTGCCGAATTTTTCCGCAAGGAATTGCGCGAGTTTCTGCTGCTGGCCCGTGAAGAGCAGGTCGACCCGTTGACCCTCAAAGGCTCTTACGCCGGGGCGATGGGGCTGCCGCAGTTCATGCCCAGCAGCTTTCGCGCCTATGCGGTGGATTTCGACGGTGATGGCCACATCAATATCTGGAACAACCCGGACGATGCCATTGGCAGCGTCGCCAGTTACTTCAAGCGTCACGGCTGGGTCGCCGGCGAACCGGTGGTCAGCCGCGCCGATGTGCGGGGCGAGCAGGTCGATGAAGGTTTGACCACCGGCATCGAGCCGACTAAAACCGTTGGAGAGTTGCGGGCCTTGGGCTGGTCAAGTCATGATGCGCTGCGCGATGATATGCCGGTTACCGCATTCCGACTGGAAGGCGAGAATGGCCCTGAATACTGGATGGGCCTGAAGAATTTTTACGCGATCACGCGATATAACCGCAGCGTGATGTACGCCATGGCCGTACATCAACTGTCTGAACAGCTGGTCCAAGCACGGGGCGTCAAGTAATGCGGGCAATGCCTATGAATAAACCCCTGAAGCTAATGGCATTTGCCGCGTTGGCGGTGCTGGTCGCCAGTTGTTCGACCAGCCGCGCGCCGGCCCAGAAGTCCTCCACTGCCGTGCGCTCGACGCCGGGGCTGGACATCAACCGGGCTCACAAAGATGGCGCACCCTGGTGGGACGTCGACGTTTCGCGCATCCCGGATGCCACGCCAACCTTGCACACCGGCCCGTATAAGGCCGCGCCTTATTCGGTACTGGGCAAAACCTACTTCCCGCTGCAAGAGTCCAAAACCTACGTGCAGTCGGGCACGGCGTCCTGGTACGGCACCAAGTTCCATGGTCAGAACACCGCCAACGGCGAAGTCTATGACCTGTACGGCATGAGTGCCGCCCACAAGACTCTGCCACTGCCAAGTTACGTTCGGGTGACCAACCTGGACAACAACAAGACTGTGATCCTGCGGGTCAATGACCGCGGGCCGTTCTATTCGGACCGCATCATCGACTTGTCCTACGCCGCCGCCAAGAAGCTCGGCTACGCCGAAACCGGCACCGCACGGGTCAAGGTCGAAGGCATCGATCCGCAACAATGGTGGGCCGCCAAGGGCCGTCCGGCGCCTTTAATGCTCAACGAGCCGCAAGTCGCGCAGAATAGCGCCCCGGTCATTACGGCTTCGGCCGGTACCGTAGAGCAATGGACTCCGCCGCCGCAACAACACGCCGCCGCTGTCGTTCCTGTACAAATCGATGCAAAAAAAAACGCTTCTGCACCAGCGTCTGGCCAGTATCTGCAGGTGGGCGCGTTCGCCAACCCGGACGCTGCAGAACTGCTGAGGTCGAAGCTCAGCGGGATGGTGAGCGCTCCGGTGTTCATCAGTTCGATCGTGCGCAATCAGCAGACCCTGCATCGGGTGCGCATGGGGCCAATCGGTTCGCCGGGTGAAATCCAGCAAGTGCAGAACAGTGTGCGCCTGGCCAATCTCGGTTCGCCAAGCGTAGTGACCGAGTAAGCCGCTGAACAATACGTAGAACTTGATTGACGGTTCATCTGCGGTTTTGGGGGGTGAACCAGGTTGTTGGCTCGTTGAAGAACAAAAGCCCGGCAAGGGTTACTGAGTGAGCAACTGAACACGCGATGGCCCGTTAGAAGGCTGTCTGAATAGTTTTGCCCTCGGGCAAGTTTCCATTAGCGATTTCGAGAGACGGATGAACATCACCACCTTTGCCAAACGCCTGTGCCTTCTAGTCCCGCTGCTCCTCTCGCCTGCCGCTTTCGCGGTCGAGATGATGCCGTCGCCACCGCAACTGGCCGCCAAGGCCTACGTGCTCATGGACGCCAGCAGCGGCAACGTGCTGGTCGAAAACAATGGTGACCAGCGTCTGCCGCCAGCCAGCCTGACCAAGCTGATGACGGCTTACATCGCGACCCTGGAAATCCGTCGCGGCCAGATCGGTGAAAACGATCCGGTCACCGTCAGTGAAAACGCCTGGCGTACCGGCGGTTCGCGGATGTTCATCAAGGTTGGCTCGCAGGTGACTGTCAGCGACCTGCTGCACGGCATCATCATTCAGTCGGGCAACGACGCCAGTGTTGCACTTGCCGAGCACATCGCCGGTAGCGAAGATGCCTTCGCCGACATGATGAACAAAACCGTTGGCGACCTGGGCATGACCAACAGCCACTTCATGAACCCGACCGGTCTGCCGAACCCGGAGCACTACTCGTCGGCTCACGACATGGCCGTGCTGGCTCGCGCGATCATCCACGAAGACCCGGCTCACTACGCGATCTACTCGCAGAAAGAGTTCTTCTGGAACGGCATCAAGCAACCTAACCGCAACCTGCTGCTGTGGCGTGACAAGACGGTCGACGGTCTGAAAACCGGCCACACCGACGAAGCAGGCTACTGCATGGTGTCCTCGGCCGTGCGTGATGGCATGCGTCTGATCGCCGTGGTATTCGGTACCAACAGCGAAGTGGCTCGCGCCGCTGAAACCCAGAAGCTGCTGACCTATGGTTTCCGCTTCTTCGAAACCCAGACCTTCTATCAGAAAGGCGCCGAGCTGGCTCAGGCTCCTGTCTGGAAAGGTTCGACCAACCAGGTCAAGGCCGGCCTGGCGCAAGACCTGACCATGACCCTGCCGAAAGGCCAGCTGAAAAAGCTCGCTGCCAGCATGACCATGAACCCGCAACTGGTTGCGCCAATCGCCAAGGGCGACGTGATCGGTAAAGTCGAAGTCAAACTGGACGACAAGGTGGTGCACAGCGCTGATCTGATCGCACTGGACGGCGTCGAAGAGGGTGGTATCTTCCGTCGCATGTGGGATAGCATCCGTCTATTCTTCTACGGCTTGTTCAACTGATAGTGTGCACCTGCAAAGCCCCGCGCTGATCCGGCGCGGGGCTTTGCCGTCGCCACGGCTTACGCTTACGAGGCCGTTACGCCATGACCGATACTGAAGTAAAGGCGCCCAAGATCGAATTCCCCAATGTTGATTACCCGGTTAAGGTGATCAGCGATACCGGTGTGGGCAACAAGGACAAAATCATCGAGATCGTCATGAAACACGCGACGATCAACCATGACCGCGTGGATGAGCGCCAGAGCACCAACGGCAAATACACCACGATCCAGTTGCATATTGTCGCGACCGACCAGGACCAGCTGTACAACATCAACAGCGAACTGCGGGCCACCGGTTTCGTGCACATGGTGTTGTGATGTCCCGCACGCTGGGCTTTCGCGAACTTGGTCAGATGGCTTACGAGCCGGTCTGGCATGCCATGCAACGCTTCACCAACGAACGTGGCACTGATGCTGCCGACGAGATCTGGCTGGTCGAGCACCCGCCGGTCTTCACACAGGGCCAGGCTGGCAAGGCCGAACATTTGTTGCTGCCGGGAGATATCCCGGTGGTGCAGGTCGACCGGGGCGGGCAGGTTACCTATCACGGCCCCGGACAACTGGTGGCCTACCTGTTGCTCGATGTGCGCAAGCTGGGGTTTGGTGTACGGGACCTGGTGAGCCGCATGGAGTCATGCCTGATCGAGCTGCTCGCCAGCTACGGCGTGACGGCGGCAGCCAAGCCGGATGCGCCGGGTGTCTATGTCGACGGCGCGAAAATCGCTTCTCTGGGTCTGCGGATCCGCCACGGTTGTTCCTTTCATGGCCTGGCCTTGAACGTGGACATGAACCTGGAACCGTTTCGACGGATTAATCCCTGCGGCTACGCCGGGCTGGCGATGACCCAGCTGAGCGATCACGCAGGATCGATTGAATTTGCCGAGGTAAGTGCCCGGCTGCGCGCGCAGCTCGTCAAACACCTCGACTATGCTGAGCAGACGACCCTAACGGGCGGAATCGACTGATATGACTACTGATGCAGTGCAAACCATGATCCCGACGCAGGATGTCACCGAGCGTCCGGCCCCGCGTGCCAAGGTTGAAGCCGGCGTAAAGCTGCGCGGCGCCGAAAAGGTTGCACGCATCCCGGTCAAGATCATTCCGACCACTGAGCTGCCGAAAAAGCCTGACTGGATTCGCGTGCGCATCCCGGTGTCCCCGGAAGTCGACCGTATCAAGGCTCTGTTGCGCAAACACAAGCTGCACAGCGTCTGCGAAGAGGCCTCCTGCCCGAACCTGGGCGAGTGCTTCTCCGGTGGCACCGCGACCTTCATGATCATGGGCGACATCTGCACCCGTCGCTGCCCGTTCTGCGACGTTGGTCACGGTCGTCCGAAGCCACTGGACGTCAATGAGCCGGAAAGCCTGGCCATCGCCATCGCCGACCTGAAACTCAAATACGTGGTGATCACCTCGGTAGACCGTGATGACCTGCGTGACGGCGGTGCCCAGCACTTCGCCGACTGCATCCGCGAAATCCGCAAGCTGTCGCCGAACGTGCAGCTGGAAACGCTGGTGCCGGACTACCGTGGCCGCATGGACATCGCCCTGCAAATCACCGCCGCCGAGCCGCCGGATGTGTTCAACCACAACCTGGAAACCGTGCCGCGCCTGTACAAGGCTGCGCGTCCGGGTTCGGATTACCAGTGGTCGCTGACCCTGCTGCAACGCTTCAAGCAGATGATGCCGCATATTCCGACCAAATCCGGCCTGATGCTGGGCCTGGGCGAAACCGACGAAGAAGTCATCGAAGTCATGAAGCGCATGCGCGAACACGACATCGACATGCTGACCCTGGGCCAGTACCTGCAGCCATCACGCAGCCACTTGCCGGTGCAGCGCTTCGTGCACCCGGACACCTTCGCCTGGTTCGCCGAGGAAGGTTACAAGATGGGCTTCAAGAACGTCGCTTCCGGTCCGCTTGTTCGCTCGTCCTACCACGCCGACGAGCAGGCGAAGCTGGTCAAGGCCGAGCTGATGTCGTCCTGATCCGCCGAAAGAAATAAAATGCGCCCGCAAGGCATTCAGTCTTGCGGGCGTTTTTTTGCCTGCCCACGGCCACTGCCGTCTTTTTCTGCAACCTGCGGGGCGACAATCGCTCTTCTGTTTGTCCCCGTTCCTGACTACTGTGTGCTCAAGTGTTCACGCAGGGAGATTCATGGATGACCGTTCGACCGACCCACACCCTTTGTCCTCACACCCCGGTCCCGGCCTTGCCGTCGCAAGGGGTGATCGGCGTCATTGCGCCTGCCGGGCCGGCGCCGCTGGACACTGATAAAGCCGTGCAATGGATGCGCGCCCGAGGCTATTCACTGAAGATTTACCCCGGTGTCTACCAGAAGGAGGGTTACCTGGCTGGCAGCGATGAGGTCCGCCTCAACGACTTGCACGCGGCGTTCGCCGATGACGAGGTCGATGCGATCATTTGCCTGCGCGGTGGTTATGGCACGCCGAGGTTGCTCGATCGCATCGATTTCGAGTTGCTGCGCCGTAACGCCAAACCCTTCATCGGCTACAGCGACATCACTGCGCTGCACCTGGCGATCAGTCGCTATGCAGGATTTGTGACGTTTCATGGCCCGTTGCTCAATGCCGATCTGCTGGGCGACAGGCAGAAGCCCACCGAGCCTTCTTTTTTCAACATGCTGCGCGGGCAGGTGAAAGCGGGTAGCGTTTTGGCGCATCCGGTGGCCCACCCCTTGACCACAATCGAGCCGGGCATTGCCCATGGGCGTTTGCTGGGGGGCAATCTGTCGATGATCGCCGCGACCATGGGCACGCCATACGAAATCGATGCCGAGGGCGTCATTCTGTTCATTGAGGACATCAACGAGCCGCTGTATCGCATTGACCGGCTGCTGACTCACCTGCGACTGGCCGGCACACTGGGCAAGCTGCGCGGGGTGCTGGTGGGTGATGTGGCGGGGGTGGACGTGCCAGCGCTGGAGCGGTTGCTCAAGCAGACGTTCGAGCCTTTGCGGATCCCGGTGTTGTCCGGGTGGCGCAGCGGCCACTGTGATCCGAACCTGACGCTGCCGATGGGGGCGCTGGTCAGGCTGGATGCGGGGAGCAAGGAATTGATGCTGGAGCAGGATGTGGTGGTCAGGCCTTAGAGTTTCATCGCCTGATAGTCAGTCATCGCGGGCGAGCCCGCTCCCACAGGGATTGCGAATAACCTGTGGGAGCGCGCTTGCCCGCGAAGCTTTTAACGGTTACGCAACCCTTCCAGCAGCTTGTGCGTCGGATACCCGTCCGCCGGCCAGCCAAACGACTGCTGGGCGCTGCGGATCGCTTTACGCGTGTTGGCGCCGATAATGCCGTCCGCCGTGCCTGCGTCGTAATTCTGCGCGCTCAGGAGGTTTTGCAACTCGATCCTTTCTGTACGGCTCAGCGGCAGATCATCCTTTGGCCACGAGCCGCTGATCAGGCCGGCGCCATTGAACCGCTCGGACAACAGGCTCACACCCAGCGCATAGGACGACGAGTTGTTGTACTTGAGAATCGCGCGGAAGTTGTCCAGCACCAGGAAGGCCGGGCCACGGTAGCCGGCCGGTAGCAGCAGGGCCGCGGACAGGTTTTCAGAGCCTGCCGGAACCCGGCCGCCGTTGGGCAGCGTGACGCCCAATTGCTGCCACTCAGCGACGCTCTTACGGATTGCGCCGTCGGCCAGCACGTAGTTGAAATTGCCTGGCAGTTGCACTTCAAAGCCCCACGGCTGGCCTTTCTGCCATCCAGAGCTTTGCAGGTAGTGGGCGGTCGAGGCCAGGGCATCGGTGGCGCTGCCCCAGATGTCGCGACGCCCGTCGCCATCGAAGTCAACGGCGTGGGTGTTGTAGGTCGTCGGGATGAACTGGGTCTGACCCATGGCGCCGGCCCACGAGCCGAGCATTTTCTCGGGCTCGATATCACCCTGTTGCAGAATTTGCAGCGCAGCAATCAATTGCGCGTGGGCGAAGCCCGGGCGACGACCTTCATAAGCCAGGGTCGCCAGCGAGTTGATCACCGACTTGCTGCCCTGGAACTGGCCGAAGTTACTTTCCATGCCCCACACGGCAACGAGGGCCTGACGATCGACGCCATAGCGCTGCTCGATGCTTTGCAGGATGTCGGCGTACTGGTCGACCAGCGCCTGACCTTTGCGAACCCGCAGCGGCGACAGGGCGCCATCGAGGTATTCCCACACCGGTTTGGCGAACTCGGGTTGGCTGCGGTCGGCGCGAATCACGCTGGAGTCGAAGCTGATATTGGCAAAGGCACGGTCGAACAAATCGGCGCGAATGCCGGCGGCCAGGGCATCCTTGCGGAAACCCGCCTGCCATTCGGCGAAGGTCTGGGTTGGCTGGATGTCGAGATTTTCACCGTTGGGAACCACAGGCGGAAGAACCGCGGGGGCGGTGGCGACAGGCAGGGTCTTCAATGGCTGGGCATCGGCGGCGGTGGGTTTTTCCGCGCAGGCGACTAGCAAAACGAGGCTGGAGGCAGCAATCAATTGGCGCAGGTGCCAACGACGGGAAAGACAAAGGGGCATGCACGGGTCCAGGGAAAACGGATCAAGTGCAGACCTTAACATGTTGAGCGGATGCATGCCTTTCAGGCCGCCAGAAAGTAAGAAGCCTCCCAGTTGTCAGACTGGAAGGCTTCGCGGCGGTAGCTGCCTTTGCCCTTGCCGGCTCGTTCTTGTCGGCTGCGGAACAGGGGCTGGGCGATGATGGATTTGGCCTTGTTGGGGCCGCGTTTGGACGGCTTTTTGCTCATGATGACCTCTCGCAAGTAATGGTTTTTGCGGGGCAAATCATCGGCCGAAGTTGGGGTTCTGTCCAGTCCCGCGATGTAGGAAATGACGACCTGTTGCGAGGGAGCTTGCTCCACCCAGCGGGGGCAAGCTCCCTCGCTACAAAACCTTACTCGGCAGGCAACGTCAAACGCTGACCCGCCATCAACAACGTCAACCGACTCAGGCTCATCCACGGCGAACCCGCCGCCTGGCCCTTGATCTGTGCATCGATGCGCTGTGCTTCGAGCAACAACTGCGCCCAGCGTTGCGCCGAGTAACGTTGCAGGGCTTTGCTCATCAGCGGTTTACGCTTGTCCCAAACCGGTGGTCTGGCCTGGCTGAAGGCCTTGTCCAGCGGGGTGCCCTGGCTGTATTGCAGCGAAATATTGGCCAGCAGCCGCAGTTCGCGAGCAAGGGCCCAAAGGATCACGGGTGGCTCGACACCTTCACCGCGCAAGCCTTCAAGCATGCGCAGGGCATGGGCGGCCTCGCCGTTGAGAATCGCATCGGTCAGCCCGAAGACGTCGAATCGCGCACTGTCGGCAACCGCAGCCTGCACGGTTTCGACAGTGATCTGACCGCCTTCGGCCATCAGCTTGAGCTTTTCGATTTCCTGGGCGGCGGCCAGCAAGTTGCCTTCAACCCGTGCGGCAATCAGTTCAACGGCATCCTGGCTGGCGGACAACCCGGCCTGGGACAAGCGTTGACGGATCCAGCTCGGCAACTGGCTGGCATCCACCGGCCAGATTTGCACGAACTGGGTGTGCGGGCCTTCGACCAGCGCCTTGCCCCACTTGGTTTTCTGCGCACTGCCGTCGAGCTTTGGCAGGCTGATCAACAGCACCGTGTCTTCGGCCGGTCGTGAGCAGTATTCGATGAACGCGGCGGCACCTTTGTCACCGGGCTTGCCGGAGGGTAGGCGCAGTTCCAGCAGGCGTTTTTCGGCGAACAGCGACATGCTCGCACCGGCTTGCAGCAACGTGCCCCAGTCGAAACTGGCGTCGGCGGCAAAGACCTGGCGTTCATCGAAGCCCTGTTGACGGGCGGCGGCACGGATAGCGTCGGCGGCTTCCTGGCACAGCAAAGGGTCATCGCCACTGATGACGTAGACCGGCGCGAGAGCGCCTTGCAGGTGTTTGCCGAGTTGGGCGGGAGCGAGTTTCATAGAAGGCGGCAAACGGGGCGCCTGAGCGCCCCGTAAGACTTACTGCTGCGGCAGTTCGATAGGCGACTGACGCGGGGTTTCCGCTTCAGCCTTCTGCGCCGCTTCCAGTGCCGCGGCTTCTGCCTTGGCCTTGGCATCAGCGGTTTGCTGCAACTGGTCCAGCTGGGCCGGCGTCAGTTGCTGCAAGCGCAGCATCATGCGCTGAACCAGCTCACGACGGGTTTCCTTGCGAGCGTCGGTGGCTTCCTGGTCAGAACCCACCAGGTTGTTGCCGTCGTGGATGAAGATTTTCTGCACTTCAAGCTTGTCGCTCATCAGTGGCAGGTTGCCTTGGCCAAGAATGTCGTAGTTGAGCACCGTGGTCACCTGGTACTCGCCAGTACGGCCCGCGCCTGCATAGCTGAGGATGCGCTGGGTTTCCTGTTCGTTGGCCAGGAACAGCTTGTAAGGTGCGCCGGTGTAAACCTTGACGCCGCTGCTTTCCAGAACCTGGCGCAGTTGGGTCACGGTTTCGCCGTATGCGTTACGGGCGCTCAGGTCGAGTTCCTTGATCGCCAGTTCGGTGGTGCCGGTGCCGCGCAGCTGGAATCCGCAGGCGCTCAACAGGACCGCGAGGCCCATCACCAGCAAGTTGCGTTTGATCATTGTGTTGCTCCCCTTGAAACCATGTGGGCCGATGATGCGGCCCGAAAGGTTTTACTCGGCGCCAGGCATGACCTGGCGCCTGATCCAATTAGCTGGCGACGATGTTGACCAGTTTCCCGGGCACCACAATCACTTTACGAATGGTCAGACCATCGACGAAGCGCAGCACGTTTTCGTTGGCGCGTGCGGCGGCTTCGACTTCTTCACGGGTCGCGGTGGCCGGCATTTCGATTTGGCCACGCAGCTTGCCGTTGACCTGGATCACCAGCGTCAGGCTGTCCTGCACCAGTGCGCTGTCGTCCTGCACCGGCCAGCCGGCGTCGATCACCGGGTCGGCGTGACCCAGTTGATTCCACAGCTCGTGGCTGATGTGCGGCGTGATCGGAGCCAGCAGCAGCGTCACGGTTTCCAGGCCCTCGTGAATCAGCGCGCGATCCTGTTCGGTGGCTTGTGCGGCTTTTTCCAGCACGTTCATCAGCGTCATCACCTGGGCGATGGCGGTGTTGAATTTGTGGTTCTGGCCGACGTCCTGGCTGGCTTGTTTGATGGCCAGGTGGATCGAGCGACGAACGGCTTTCTGCTCGTCATTCAGGCTGGCGACGTCCAGTTTGCCCGGCAGGCCCTGGCTGACGTGGGCTTGCGCCAGGCGCCAGACGCGCTTTAGGAAGCGGTGCGAACCTTCGACGCCGGAGTCAGACCATTCCGCGCTCATGTCAGGTGGCGAAGCGAACATCATGAACAGGCGGCAGGTGTCTGCGCCGAACTGGTCGATCATCGACTGTGGGTCGACGCCGTTGTTCTTCGACTTGGCCATCTTCTCGGTGCCGCCGATTTCCACCGGCAAACCGTCGGTTTTCAGTTTGGCGCTGATGACCTTGGCCTTGCTGTCACGCTCGAGTTCGACGTCCGCCGGGTTGAACCAGGTGTAGGCACCGTTGGCTTCGCGACGATAGTAAGTCTCGGCGATCACCATGCCTTGGGTCAGCAGGTTCTTGAACGGCTCGTTGGAGCTCACCAGGCCTTCGTCGCGCATCAGCTTGTGGAAGAAGCGCGCGTAGAGCAGGTGAAGAATCGCGTGTTCGATACCGCCGATGTACTGATCCACCGGCAACCAGTGGTCGGCCGCCGATTTTTCCACCAGGCCACCTTCAAAGTGCGGCGAGGCGTAGCGGGCGTAGTACCACGAGGACTCGACGAAGGTGTCCATGGTGTCGGTTTCACGCTTGGCAGGCTGGCCACATTTCGGGCAGTTGCACTCGTAGAACTCGGGCATGCGCGCCAGTGGCGAGCCGGCACCATCGGGTACGACATCTTCGGGCAGCACGACAGGCAGTTGATCTTCCGGCACCGGCACGTCACCGCAAGCGGCGCAGTGGATGATCGGGATCGGGCAGCCCCAGTAGCGCTGACGGCTGATGCCCCAGTCGCGCAGGCGGAACTGGGTGCGCGAGGCGCCCAGTGTTTTCTTGATCAGCGCCACTTCGATGGCGTCGAAGGCACCGGCGAAGTCCAGGCCGTCAAACTCACCGGAGTTGATCAGCGTGCCGTGTTCGCCATAGGCGTCTTGCCATGGCGCCGGGTTGGTGTCGCCTGCGCTTGTGCGCACCACCGATTTGACCGGCAGGTTGTACTTGTGGGCGAATTCGAAATCGCGTTCGTCGTGGGCCGGAACAGCCATCACCGCGCCGTCGCCGTAGTGCATCAGGACGTAGTTGGCGACCCAGACCGGCAGTTTTTCGCCAGTCAGCGGATGTTCGACGAACAGGCCGGTTGGCAGGCCTTTTTTCTCTTGGGTGGCGACGTCGGCTTCAGCAACGCTGCCGCCCTTGCATTCGGCGATGAACGCTTGCAGCTCGGGATTGTTGCGGGCGGCCAGGGTGGCCAGGTGGTGCTCGGCGGCTACGGCGACATAGGTCGCGCCCATCAGGGTGTCCGGACGGGTGGTGAACACTTTCAGCGTGCCGGCTTCGCCGATGGAATCGACGTTGTACGGGAACTGCACTTCCATGCCGCGGGACTTGCCGATCCAGTTGCGCTGCATGGTCTTGACCTGTTCAGGCCAGCCCGGCAGGTCGTCGAGACTCTCCAGCAGCTCATCCGCGTAGGCGGTGATCTTGAAGTAGTACATCGGGATTTCGCGCTTTTCGATCAGCGCGCCGGAACGCCAGCCGCGACCGTCGATCACCTGTTCGTTGGCCAGGACGGTCTGGTCGACCGGGTCCCAGTTCACGGTGCCGCTTTTCTTGTAGATCACGCCTTTTTCGAACAGGCGGGTGAACAGCCATTGCTCCCAGCGGTAGTAATCGGGCTTGCAGGTGGTCACTTCACGCGACCAGTCCACTGCCAGGCCCAGGCTGCGCAGCTGGGATTTCATGTAGGCGATGTTCTCGTAGGTCCACTTGGCGGGCGCTACGTTGTTCTTCATCGCGGCGTTTTCCGCCGGCATGCCGAAGGCGTCCCAACCCATCGGTTGCAGAACGTTTTTGCCTTGCATGCGCTGGTAGCGGGAGATCACGTCGCCGATGGTGTAGTTGCGCACGTGCCCCATGTGTAGCTTGCCGCTGGGGTAAGGGAACATCGACAGGCAGTAGTAGGTCTCCTTGCCTGGCTGTTCACTGACTTCAAAGGACTTTTGCTCGTCCCAGAACGACTGGGCGGCGGCTTCGATTTCACGGGGCTGATATTGTTCGTGCATGGCTACTTTTGAACTGAATAGGGGTGGCCTAATCCTCTTCAATGCAACGCTGGACGGTGATCACGCCAATTCGGCGTTTCGGTGTCCAGTCGCGCTGGAAGTGGAGTTACAGGAAGCGCCGTAGCATACATGACCGCACTCTACCGAGGGAAACCCTGATTGCTGCCGCGCGTCTTGCGAAAAACGCCGCGAGGGCCGTTGGTCGCGGCGCTCAGCCGGTTTGTGCATGGAAGCTAAGCTCTAACTGGGGAGTAGGTCTTATCTTCCAATGAGGTGAGGGATGGTTGAGTCACAACGAAAAGCTACTAAACCGGAGTTGTACGAAAGACTGATCGATCGTCTTGGAATGGCCCTGGAAGCGGCAAAAACCGCAGGCCGGTTGCGTGATGAACGTCCACTGGAGCTGGAATTGCGCGGCTTGAGCCCCGCAGAATTTGCTTTGGTCAAGGCGTACCTGGATCGCAGCGAGCGTGAGACACACGGATGCTTGTCCGAGGCAGTGAAGCAACTCGACGCACCACGCTCAGCCAAGATTATCTGGCTCAAGGACAAAGTACCCGGCAGAGACGCGGTAAAGGTCCGGTCCCTGCAGTTCAAGTAAGGCACCGAGCCATGCTCCAGGGTTTTTTGAAGCATAGTCCTTGCATATTTATTGTCGCACTGCATCAACCCACTTAGGCTTCGGGCATCTTTAAGGAGATGCTCGATGCCTTTTCGTTATTTCGTCAAACAACTTCTCTTGCCCCCCGGCATTCTTTTGCTGCTGCTGGCGCTTGCCTGGTGGTGGCGGCGCTCAAGGCCAAGGCTGGCTGCCGTGTGTTTTGCCCTGGGTTTTGGCGGCTTTTTGCTGATGAGCCTGCCGATTGTCGTGCAATGGAGCGCTGCACGCCTGGAGCGCGAGCCGCCGCTGGCACTCGACGAATGGGCGACGCTGGCGCAACACGCTGATGCGATTGTGGTGCTGGGGTCGGGGCGCGAGCGCGGTGATTCCGCGTGGGGCGCCGATCAGCCGACCGGCGTAGGCCTGGAGCGTCAACGCTATGCGGCGCGCCTGGCCAAAGCCTCGGGCCTGCCGATTTTGACCAGTGGGGGCTTGCATTACGGTACGCCGCCCACCGAGGCCAAGATGATGGCTGACTCGTTGCGTGATGATTTCGGCGTGTCGGTGCGTTGGCAGGAAGGCCGTAGCCGCACGACTTGGGAAAATGCGCAGTTCAGCGCCGAGGTGTTGTTGCCCGAAGGGGTCAAGCGCGTGGTGCTTGTGACTCACGCCTGGCACATGCCGCGAGCGGTCTGGAGTTTCCAGAAGGCCGGGTTTGAGGTGGTGCCGGCGCCGATGGGCTTTTTAGGCACGGATGACGCCCAGCTATTCGGAGGCTGGTTGCCGGAGTTCAAGTCGATCTGGCAGAGCGGGCAGTTGATGAATGAGGCGGTGGGGCAGGTGGGGTATTCGTTGTTCTATCGGTAACAGCGATAGTCAACAACCTGTGGCGAGGGAGCAAGCTCCCTCGCCACAGGGTTTAGACCGTCTTCGCCATCCGGTTGGCAATCAACGCCCAGCCAAACAGCAACACGCAAACAATGATCAACGGCCACGAGCGCCATTGCAGATAAGGCGTCAGGTTGTGCATCGGCACCACTTCGCCGTACAGGATGCCGCGTTCGAACTGCGGGATCTGCTCGGTGATCTGGCCAAACGGATTGATCAGCCCGGTGACGCCGTTGTTGGTGGCGCGGATCATCCAGCGTCCGGCCTCCAGGGCGCGCATCTGTGCCATCTGCAGATGTTGCAGCGGACCGATGGAGGTGCCGAACCAGGTGTCGTTGCTGATCGTCAGCAGCAGCTCGCTCTGGGCGGCCAAGCCTGCGGCGAATTCCGGGTACACCACCTCATAGCAGATGAACGGCGCGATTTGATAACCCTTGGCTTGCAGCATTGGCTGATCGGCCGGGCCGCGGGCAAAGTCCGACATCGGCAGATCAAAGAACGCGATCAACCCGCGCAGTACATCCTGCAGCGGCACGTACTCGCCAAACGGCACCAGCTTCTGCTTGAGGTAGGTGCCATCGCCTTCGCCGACCACGGTAATACCGTTGAAAAAGCGCTTCTCCTGATGGACCACTTCGCGGATCGGGACGCCGGTAATCAGGGCCGAATCCCGTTCTGCGGCGAATTTGCCCATCATGTCCAGGTAGCCCTGGGCGGATTCCTTGAGCACCGGTACCGCGGTTTCCGGCCAGATCAGCAGGTCGACACGCTTTGAGCTCAGGCTCATGTCGCGGTACAGCGCGAGTTGTGCGTTGAGTTGCGCCGGGTCCCACTTCATGTTCTGTTCGATGTTGCCCTGAATCGCCGCGACACTCAGGGGCGCACCGGCCGGGGTGGTCCAGGCGTGGTGCTTCAAGGCCATGCCGGCGATCCATGGGGCGACCAGCAGCAACGCGCCGATCACGATGAAGCCTTTACGTCCGGCACGGATCAGGCGCACACCGTTGTAGATCAGTGCGGCGGTCAGGGCCAGGGAGAAGGAGATCAGCCACATCCCACCGACGGGGGCGAGCCCGGTCAGTGGGCCGTCGAGCTGGCTGTAGCCGGAATAAAGCCATGGGAAACCGGTCAGGAACCAACCGCGGAATGCCTCCTGGCCAACCCACAGCGCCGCAAACGCCAGGGCGTCCGCCAGCGGGGCTTCGTTACGCCGTAGCCAGCGCGCCCAAAGCCAGGCCGGCAGGGCGAAGAACCAGGCAATCGCCGCCGTGAAGATCAGCATCAGGAAACCGGCCAGCAGCACCGATGCACCACCGAAGTGGTGAATGCTGTAATAGATCCAGCTGGTACCTGCGCCGAACAGGCCGAAGCCGAAGCACCAGCCACGGCCGAGGGCCTGGCGGGGCGTCAGCTCGCGCAGACCTGCGTAGAAAAGCCCGACCGCCAGCAACGCCAGCGGCCAGATATCGAACGGCGCCAACGCCAGGGTGGTGATTGCACCGGCCGCCACGGCCAGCAGGTTACCGGGCCAGCCGGGGCGGGTTGTCCAGCGCATTTCAATCCTTAGCGAGCAATGGGCGTCAGGCGCAGCAGGTGAATCCGACGGCTGTCGGCATTCAGGATACGGAAACGATAGGCACCGATTTCAGTGATTTCGTTGCGTTTAGGCAGGTGCCCGAACGCGCTCATCACCAGACCGCCCACGGTGTCGAATTCATCATCGGAGAATTCGCTGTCGAAGAACTCGTTGAAGTTCTCGATCGGCGTCAGGGCCTTGATCAGGAAGTCACCGCTGGGCAGCGGCTTGATGTAGCTGTCTTCTTCGACGTCGTGCTCGTCTTCGATGTCGCCGACGATCTGTTCCAGCACGTCTTCGATCGTCACCAGGCCGGCAACACCGCCGTACTCGTCGATGACGATGGCCATGTGGTTGTGGTTGGCGCGGAACTCGCGCAGCAACACATTCAGGCGCTTGGACTCCGGCACGAAGGTGGCCGGGCGCAGCAGGTCCTTGATGTTGAAACTGTCGCCGTTCTCCTTGAGGATCAACGGCAGCAAGTCCTTGGCCAGCAACACGCCCATCACGTCATCGTGGCTTTCGCCGATGACCGGGTAGCGGGAGTGAGCCGAGTCGACCACGGCCGGCAGGAACTCGCGAGGTGTCTGGGTTGCCTTGATGCTGATCATCTGCGAACGCGGGACCATGATGTCCCGTACTTGCAGGTCCGCAACCTGGATGGCGCCTTCGACGATGGCCAGCGCTTCGCTGTCCAGCAGTTTGTTCTGGTGTGCATCGCGCAGCAGCTCCAGCAGCTCCTGGCGGTTTTTCGGCTCGTGGGCAAAAGCCTGGGTGAGCTTACCCAGCCATGACTTCTGCCCGTTGCTCGATCGATCTTCGCTCATAGCGATTACTCTGAATCCTTTGTTGTTTCGGTAGGGAATGCGTCGGTTTCGTCGTCCGCGTACGGATCGGGAAAGCCCAGTTCAGCAAGCAACGTTCGTTCCAGTGCTTCCATTTCTTCGGCTTCCTCATCCTCTATATGGTCGTAACCCAATAGATGCAAGCAGCCGTGAATCACCAGATGGGCCCAATGGGCCTTGAGTTCCTTGCCTTGTTCGGCGGCTTCGCGTTCAACCACGGCCACGCAGATCACCAGATCGCCCAGCAGCGGAATGTCGAGAAACTCGTCCGGCACGTCCGCCGGGAACGACAGGACGTTCGTTGCGTAATCTTTTTGCCGCCACGTGTGATTCAGCTCGCGGCCTTCGGCTTCGTCGACCAGGCGAATGGTCATTTCCGAATCCGCCGTGCGCTGGCGCAAGGCCAGTTCGCACCATTGGCGGAACTCGGCTTCGCTGGGGGCGCTGGCTTGGGTGGCGATTTGCAGGTCAAGCTCAAGCATCGCGGCGGCTTTCCTTGGCGGCTGCATCGTCGGCCGCTTTGGTTTCGAAGCGCTCATAGGCTTCGACGATCCGCTGCACCAGTGGATGGCGCACGACGTCCTTGGGCTGGAAGTGAGTGAAGCTGATGCCCGGTACGTCCTTGAGCACTTCAATCACGTGGTGCAGACCTGACTTGGTGCCGCGTGGCAGGTCGACCTGGGTGATGTCGCCAGTGATGACGGCCGTCGAGCCGAAACCGATCCGGGTCAGGAACATTTTCATCTGTTCGACGGTGGTGTTCTGGCTTTCATCGAGGATGATGAAGCTGTTGTTAAGCGTCCGGCCGCGCATGTAGGCGAGTGGCGCAACTTCGATGACCTGGCGCTCGATCAGCTTGGCCACGTATTCGAAGCCGAGCATTTCATACAGTGCGTCGTAGAGCGGGCGCAGGTACGGGTCGATCTTCTGTGACAGATCGCCAGGCAGGAAGCCGAGCTTTTCACCCGCCTCAACCGCCGGGCGCACCAGCAGGATGCGGCGAATCTGCTCGCGCTCCAGGGCGTCCACCGCGCAGGCAACGGCCAGATAGGTCTTGCCGGTACCGGCCGGACCGATGCCGAAGTTGATGTCGTTACCGAGGATTTCTTTCACGTAGCGCAGCTGATTCAAGCCGCGAGGGCGAATCATGCCTTTTTTGGTGCGCAGGGCGACGGAGGCTTCGGCGGGCGAGTGATTGTCCAGCTCTTCGACAGCGGATTCCTGCAGGAACAGGTGAACCATGTCCGGCGACAGCTCGGTACCCTTGGTTTCCCGGTACAGGCGGCGCAGAAGGTTTTCCGCGGAGGTGGTGTGTTTGGGCTCGCCGATCAGCTCGAACTGATTGCCGCGATTGCGGATCTCGATAGTCAGGCGCTGTTCGATAAGACGTAGATGCTCGTCGAATTGCCCGCACAGATTGGCGAAGCGGCGAGCTTCAAAAGGCTCGAGGATGAAACGATGTGGTTCGATGGGTGCGTTCAAGGTCGTATTTAGCCGCCCTGGGGCAATAGTGATGAATCAAGGATAGCGCCAGTGGCGCGGGTGCGAAAGCTCTTAAATAACAGGGCGGCGCACACTGCACTGTAGGAGCCGGCTTGCTGGCGATGGATGCATTGCGGTGGACCAGATGAACCGCGTTATCGTTCATCGCCAGCAAGCCGGCTCCTACAGGTTGGGTCATTGCAGCAATGAGCCCCGCAGCGAGTGCGGCTGCGCGGCATCGATGTGCACGTCGGCGAACTGGCCGATCAGGGTCGGATTGTCGCAGCGGAAGTTGACGATCCGGTTATTCTCGGTCCGTCCCTGCAGCTCGCCAGGGTCTTTTTTCGAGTAATCGGTGACCAGAATGCGCTGGATCGAGCCGACCATTTGTCGGCTGATTTCGAAACCCTGCTGGTTCAGGCGATGTTGCAGGGCGTTCAGGCGTTCTTTTTTCAACTCTTCCGGGGTGTCGTCGGCCAGGTCAGCGGCGGGAGTGCCCGGACGCTGGCTGTAGACGAACGAGTAGGAAAAGTCGAAGCCCACGTCCTGAATCAGCTTCATGGTTTGTTCGAAATCTTTCTCGGTTTCGCCCGGGAAGCCGACGATAAAGTCCGAACTGATGCAGATCCCCGGCACAGCGGCGCGCAGTTTGCGCAGTTTGGATTTGTATTCCAGCGCGGTGTGGTTGCGCTTCATCGCGGCGAGGATGCGGTCCGAGCCTGATTGCACCGGCAAATGCAGGTGTTTGACCAGTTCCGGCACGTCGGCGTGGGCCTGGATCAGGCTGTCGGAGAACTCCAGCGGATGCGAGGTGGTGTAGCGGATGCGGTCGATGCCGTCGACAGCGGCGACCACGCGGATCAGCTCGGCCAAGTCGGCCAGGCGCCCGTCGTGGGTCTTGCCGCGATAACCGTTGACGTTCTGCCCCAGCAGCGTCACTTCGCGCACGCCGTTTTCGGCCAGGTGAATGATCTCGGCGATCACGTCGTCGAACGGCCGGCTGACTTCTTCGCCGCGGGTGTAGGGCACCACGCAGAACGTGCAGTACTTGCTGCAGCCTTCCATGACCGACACATAGGCGCTCGGCCCATCGATGCGCGGTTCGGGCAAGTGGTCGAATTTTTCGATTTCCGGGAACGAGACGTCGACTTGCGGCAACTTGCTGCTGCGCGCGGCGTCGATCATTTCCGGCAGGCGGTGCAGGGTTTGCGGACCGAACACCACATCGACATAGGGTGCGCGATCGCGAATCGCCGCGCCTTCCTGGCTGGCCACGCAACCGCCGACGGCAATGACCATGTCCGGGTTGGCCAGTTTCAGTTCGCGCCAGCGGCCCAGCTGCGAATAAACCCGGTCCTGGGCACGTTCGCGGATCGAGCAGGTGTTGAGCAGGATCACGTCTGCATCTTCAGCGCGAGCGGTGACTTCCAGGGCCTGGTGTTCACCCAGCAGATCCACCATGCGCGAGCTGTCGTACTCGTTCATCTGGCAACCGTGGGTTTCGATGTAAAGCTTCTTGGCCATGGAATAGAGTCATCACGTGATTCAAAGAACCGCGCATTATAGGGAACATGAACCCAGGTTCCTACCGCTACGCGTCCGATGGCTATGCTATAGTTCGCGCCCTCATTTTTATCCCCCGATGTGTTGCTCGCCCACCATGACCAAACGTGAAGCTCCAATCTACAAGGTGATTTTCCTCAACCAGGGCCAGGTGTTCGAAATGTACGCCAAGCAGATCTATCAAAGTGATCTATGGGGCTTTCTGGAAGTGGAAGAGTTCGTCTTTGGCGAGCGCACGCAAGTGGTCGTCGATCCGAGCGAAGAGAAGCTCAAGGCTCAGTTCGAAGGCGTGGTGCGCAGTTTTGTGCCGATGCATTCGATCGTGCGCATCGATGAGGTCGAGCGCCTGGGAACACCGAAAATCAGCGAAGCCCGCGGCGCGGTCGGCAATGTCATGCCGTTTCCGATGCCGATGCCTGAGAAGTAAAACGCTAGAGCGCTTCTGTGGCGAGGGAGCTTGCTCCCGCTAGGGCGCGAAGCGGCCCTGAGATCAGCTTACGCGTTCTTGCCGGTAGATCATATCGGTTGATTCGACGACTGCTGCGCAGCCGAGCGGGAGCAAGCTCCCTCGCCACAGGGGGCGTATTCAATTCAGGGAAGAGGCGCGAACGGCGTACGCCCGTCGGCGCTTTGCAACTCCATCAGATATTTACGGAAAATTTGCCCAAGCACCTGGGTAGCGACTTCCAGTTCTTCGCGGGGCATCTTTTCGGTGACCTCGTCCGCAGTATCCAATGCCTCTTCAGCGCCGTTGACCGCCGCCATTTTCAGCAGGATATACGCCTGAACGTTATTGGCCGGGACGCCTTCGCCATGGAAGAACATGCTGCCGAGTTTGAATTGCGCCTGGGCGTGACCTTGCAGTGAGGCCTTCTCGAAATAGCTCAGGGCTTGATTGAGGTCGCGCGGCGCGTTTTTGCCTTCGTAATAGAACTCACCCAACTCGTATTGCGCTTGTGCATCCCCTTCATCCGACGCCTTTTGGCAGGCAGCGAGTGCCTGTGCCAGGTCTTGCGGCTGGGTATTGAGGGTGCAGCGACCCATCGCTGGGATTAACAACGAGTTACCACCTGCTTGTGCGAGCGCGAGCAGGGGCTGAAGGAGCAACAGGCAGCCCAGTGAAAGGGCGCGGCCGGTGCGGTTCATGGGAATCGACTTACCTCTGAAGGGCGCGCGGACCCATCGAGGGGATCCAATAAGCGCGCATTATGAAATAAGCAGGGCCAACCTTACAAAGTCTTTACTCGTTTTTCTGCTGCGCGGGAAATATATCGCCCACTTTGCGGGGGATTATTAGCAGATGAACAGGAAAAAGGGCAGGAGTGCAGGGAAAAGCTGACGCCGGCGTTGGCCGGCGTCAGTACAACAGCGTTACTTCAGTGCAGCAAATGCGCGCTCGGCGGCATCCAGGGTCAGCTTCAGTTCGGCTTCGCCGTGGGCGATCGAGGTGAAGCCGGCTTCGAAGGCGCTCGGTGCCAGGTACACGCCACCTTCGAGCATCAGATGGAAGAAGCGACCGAACAGGGCGGCGTCGCTGGCCATCACGTCTTCGAAGGTCACGATATCGTCGGCACCGCTGAAGTACAGGCCGAACATGCCACCGGCCTGGGTGGTCACGAACGGAATGCCCGCCGCATCGGCGCGGACTTGCAGGCCATCGAGCAGGCGCGTGGTGTAGTCGGTCAGCTCGGCGTGGAAGCCCGGGCGGCTGATCAGGCGCAGGGTAGTCAGGCCGGCTGCCATCGCCAGCGGGTTACCGGACAGCGTGCCAGCCTGGTAGACCGGGCCCAGCGGAGCGATGCGCTGCATGATTTCACGCTTGCCGCCGAAGCAGCCGACCGGCATGCCGCCACCGATGATCTTGCCGAAGGTGGTCAGGTCCGGTGTTACGCCGTAGTGAGCCTGGGCGCCACCGAGGGCAACGCGGAAACCGGTCATCACTTCGTCGAAAATCAGCACCACGCCGTGCTTGTCGCACAGGGTACGCAGGCCTTCGAGGAAGCCCGGAGCCGGAGGCACGCAGTTCATGTTGCCGGCCACTGGCTCGACGATGATGCAAGCCACGTCCTCGCCGACTTCGGCGAGCATCGCTGCAACGGCGTCGATGTCGTTGAACGGCAGGGTCAGGGTGTGTTTGGCGAACGCCGCCGGCACACCGGCTGAACTCGGTACGCCCTGGGTCAGGGCGCCGGAACCGGCCTTGACCAGCAGGCTGTCGGAGTGACCGTGGTAGCAGCCTTCAAACTTGATGATGCTGTCGCGACCGGTAAAACCACGGGCCAGGCGGATCGCACTCATGGTCGCTTCGGTGCCGGAGCTGACCATGCGCACCATTTCCATCGACGGCACGAGGGAGCAGACCAGATCCGCCATCTGGGTTTCCATCTCGGTCGGCGCGCCGTAGGACAGGCCGTGCTCCAGCTGCTTGCGCACTGCGTCCAGCACGTCCGGGTGGCTGTGGCCGAGGATCATCGGGCCCCAGGAGCCGACATAATCCACATAACGCTTGTCGTCTTCGTCGGTGACGTAGGCGCCTTCGGCGTGTTTGAAGAACAGCGGCGTGCCGCCGACGCTCTTGAACGCGCGAACCGGCGAGTTCACGCCACCGGGAATGTGTTTCTGGGCATTGGCAAACAGGGTTTCGGAACGAGACATGATCGGGCTCTCAAATCAGATTTTCAGTAATTCGTTGAAGGCGCGGGCGCGGCGGGTCACTTCTGCCGTGCTCTCGGCGCCGAACAGGCCATGCACCACCGCCAGCAGATCGACCCCGTGGGCCACCAGCGGCGCGGCGTTATCAAGGGTGATGCCGCCGATCGCGCAGATCGGCAGGTGCAGTTGCTTGCGGGCCTGGTCGAGCAGATCGAGGCTGCAGGTCGGTGCGCCGGGTTTGGTGTTGGAGTTGAAGAAGCGGCCGAAGGCGACGTAACTGGCGCCTTCTTTTGTGGCTTGCTCAGCCAGTTCGATTTGCGCGTGACAGGTCGAGCCGATGATCGCTTTGGAACCGAGCAGTGCGCGGGTCGGCGACAGCGGGCCATCGGTCTGGCCCAGATGCACGCCGACGTTCAGGCGCGCGGCGAGTTCGGCATCGTCATTGATGATCAGCTGGGTCTTGTAGCGATCGCACAGGTTGCGCAAGGCCTCGGCTTCGCGCAAGCGACGGGCCTCGTCGCTGCTCTTGTCGCGGTACTGCAGCAGGGTGACGCCGCCTTCCAGCGCCGCCTCCACGTACGAAAGAAATCTACCGGCCAGTAGCTGGCTGTCGGTAATGGCGTACAGGCCACGTAGTTTCATCAGGCAAGCCTCACCGCATCACTAATTGAAAGTTACGAACAGAAATCCAGCGGCAAGCGACGCGGTACGAACTGACCTTTGCCCAACTGCTCGGCATCGCGCAGGGTGCGCCACGTGTAGTTAAGCGCGGTCTGTACGGCGCTGGCGAGGTTTTCGCCCTGTGCCAGACGACCGGCAAGCGCGCTGGCCAGGGTGCAACCGGAACCGTGATAGCTGCCCGGCAGGCGCTGGCAGATAAAGGTTTCGCGCAGACCGTCGCGGGTGTAGAGGCGGTTGTGGATTTCAGTCTCGTCGCCGTGACCGCCGGTGATCAGCAGGTGTTTGACGAACGGCAGCAGTTTTTCAGCGCATTCGTCCGCGGTGCCTTCAGGCAGTTCGGCGAGGATGCGGGCTTCGGGGAGGTTAGGAGTGGCGATGATTGACAGCGGCAGCAGGCGTTCGCGCATGGCGTAGCCGACCTCATCCTTGCCCAGTCGTCCGCCACCGCCGGCGCGCAGCACCGGGTCGCAGACCACTGGCAGGTGCGGGTTAGCCGAAAGCAGTTCGACCACGGTGTCGACCATTTCCAGGGAACCGAGCATGCCCAGTTTGACGGCCGCCACTTCGGAGTCGTTGAGCACGGCATTGGCCTGGGCCAACACCCACTCACGGTCGAGGACGCGGAAGTCAGTGACATTGACCGTGTCTTGCACGGTCAGGGCGGTGACGGCCGGAGCCGCATGGCAACCCTGAGCGAGCAGGGCTTCGATATCTGCCTGCAAGCCGGCGCCACCACTTGGGTCGTGGCCGGAGAGACAGAGGACAACGGGGCGAGAGCTGTAGATATTCATGGTGCGCGAGCTTACCACCAAACATGTTTTTCCGGGTGTAGCGACACGCCATTGTGGCGAGGGAGCTGGCTCCCTCGCCACAGTCTCCCTCATGTGGCTGTTTGTGTCGCTGGAACGCCCGTTCTAGAGCCTTTGTAGGAAAAATTCCTGTAGTGCTCAATAGCCATCAACGGCTATGCTAGAGTGGATCCAAACAAATAACAGAAAACACCGGTTTTACGTCTACTCAAAAGGAATGGGGGGCTTCCTGACAGAACCGGTCAGGCCACGCTGGGGCATAAATGCGCTATTTGCTGATGTTGCTGTTGTGTTTGCCCCTTTTGGCGAACGCCGTCGAATTCGATGAGTTCACACAGAGCCTTCCCCTGGGCCGATCCCTGCAAGTGTTTGAAGACGCAGACGGTCAGGCGAGCATTGCCCAGGTGCGCGCGCAAGCGGCCGCCGGAAACTTCCAGCCTCATGATCAAGCCACGCTCAACGCCGGCTATTCGCGCTCGGTGTTCTGGCTGAAAATCGACCTGCAATACCGCCCGACCCACCCGGCGGCGCAACGCACCTGGCTGCTGGAACTGGCCTATCCGCCGCTCGACCACCTTGATCTCTATTTGCCCGATGCCGCCGGCGACTATCAGAGGGTCCGGCAGACGGGCGATGCCTTGCCATTTGCCAGTCGCGAGATTCGCCAGAACAACTACCTGTTCAATCTGGACTTCACGCCCGGCCAGACGCAAACCGTGTACCTGCGCCTGCAAAGCCAGGGCTCGATCCAGGCGCCGGTCACGTTGTGGTCGAGCACGGCCTACCTCGAAGAGCAGCCCGTGCGGCTCTATGTGCTGGGGCTGATTTACGGTGTATTGCTGGGCATGTTGATTTACAACCTGTTCATCTACCTCAGCGTGCGTGACACCAGCTACCTCTATTACATCTTCTATATCGCTTCGTTCGGTCTGTATCAGCTGTCGGTGAACGGCGCGGCCGTGCAGTACTTCTGGCCGGACAATCCCTGGTGGGCGAATGCCGCGACGCCGTTTTTCATTGGCTGTGCCGGGTTGTTCGGCAGTCAGTTCGCCCGCAGTTTCTTGCAGACGTCGACCCACAGCCGCGGGCTCGACCGCTTGCTGCTGGCGCTGGTGGCGTTCAGTGCGCTGGTGGTCGGGCTGTCGCTGATGACCAGTTATGCCCTGGCCCTGCGCCTGGCGACAGCCCTGGCGCTGACCTTCACCGTGGTGATCTTCGCCGCCGGGATATTTGCCTGGTTGCGCGGGTTGCGGGTTGCACGGTACTTCATCATTGCCTGGTCGGCATTTTTGCTTGGCGGCATCATCAACACGATGATGGTGCTGGGGTATCTGCCGAACGTCTTCCTGACCATGTACTCCAGCCAGATCGGCTCGGCCATCGAAGTGGCGCTACTGTCCCTGGCCCTGGCCGACCGCATCAACGCCATGCGTGAACAGCAGGCGCAAACCCTGTTCGACGCAGGACAAAAGCTTGAAGTGCTCAATCAGCAACTGGCCCACAGCAACAAGCTCAAGGACGAATTCCTCGCCACCTTGACCCACGAGCTGCGCACGCCGATGAATGGCGTGATCGGTTCTCTGGAGCTGATGCAAACCGTCGAGATGGAGCCGGAGCTCGAGCAATATCAGCAAACCGCTGCCGGATCGGCGCGGGAGATGATGCGCATGGTCAACGGCATCCTCACCCTGACCGAGTTGCAGGCCGGCAAGCTTAAGGCATCGCCGTCGACGTTCAGCTTGCGCGGCTTGGTCGAGGCATTGCGTGTGCAGTTCGACGGCAACGCGACGAGCAAGTCGCTGGATTTCAAGGTCGATGTGGCGCCCGGTGTGCCGGATCGTTTGCACGGTGACAGCGCCAAGTTGGCGCAATGCCTGGAGTGCCTGCTGGATAACGCGATCAAGTTCACCCGGGTCGGCGGGCTGGCATTGCGGGTGTCCGGAAAAACAGTCACGCCCGATCGGCTGGCGTTGTCGTTCGCGGTGATCGACACCGGTATCGGCTTCACCGATCTGGGCGAGGCGACGATGTACCAGCGCTTCTTCCAGCTCGACGGCTCGATGACCCGTGAATACGGAGGTCTGGGGGTCGGCCTGGCGATTTGTCGCCAATTGGTCGAACTGCTCGGCGGTCGCCTGACGCACCGCTCGGAGCCGGGGCGCGGCAGTCGCTTCCAGCTCGACGTCGAGTTTGAAGTGCCGGCGCTGGAGCGTCCTCCTTCGTCCTTCATGCCCCAGGATCTTTCGCGTCTGCGACTGCCGCAGGACTGCGCGGTGTTGCTGGTCGATGACAACAACGTCAACCAATTGGTGATGCGCGGCATGTTGCTCAAGCTCGGGTTTCGCGTGCGCACCGCTGACAGCGCCAGCGCTGCGCTGGATTTCCTGCAGCGTGAAACGGTGGACGCCGTGTTGCTCGATTACGAGTTGCAGCCAATGGACGGCGTATCCGTGTGCTGCCAGATTCGCGCGTTGCCGGGTTGTTCGCAATTGCCGGTGTTCGTGATTGCCCAGGGTGTGGATCGCGAGCGCTGTCCGACCGGTGCGCTGATCGATTACCTGAGCAAACCGGTGAAGTTCGAAGACTTGCAGGTGGCGCTCTACCGCCGGGTGCTCTGTTCTCAACAGGGCGAAAGCGCCGACAGTTAGGCGGGTATGACACTTTTTTCAGCCGGGGGGCGGTGCTTAACTGAAATCCCTTGGCTGACCAAAGGAGCCCCGTCATGAACCTGCATCAGTTCGCCGAAACCCACGAAGTCACCAATCAGCCGCCGTCACTGGACGGTGCCAACCTGTATCGCATCGACTTGCCGTTACAGGAGTGGTCGCGGCGTTTCGGTGCCGGTTGGGCCGAGTCGCGGATCGACGCGTATGGCGCACTGGCCGGTGGACCGTTGATGGAAGCCGGGTTTCTGGCCAATCAGAACAAACCGGTGTTCAGCAGCCATGATCGATACGGGCACCGCATCGACCTGGTGGAGTTCCACCCGGCTTATCACGAGCTGATGCGCACGGCGGTCGAGCATGGCTTGACCTCGTTGCCCTGGGCCCATCCGCAGTCCGGCGCCCACGTGGCCCGCGCCTCCATGACGTATTTGCACAGTCAGGCCGAAGCCGGCAGCGGTTGCCCGTTGACCATGACCTTCGCCAGTGTCCCGGCGCTGCGTCTGCAAGCGGATCTGGCGGAACAATGGCTGCCGAAAATCCTCGCCACTGAGTATGACCCGCGTAACGTCGGCATGGCCCACAAGGTGGGGGTGACCATTGGCATGGCCATGACCGAGAAACAGGGCGGCACCGATGTGCGCGCCAACACCACCAAGGCCTATCCGGTGGGTGCCAGCGGTCCGGGCCAGGCCTACGAACTGGTGGGGCACAAGTGGTTCTGCTCGGCGCCGATGTGCGATGCCTTCCTGACCCTGGCGCAGACCGACAAGGGCCTGACCTGTTTCCTGTTGCCGCGCCATCGTCCGGATGACACGCGCAATCAGTTCTACATCCAGCGTTTGAAAAACAAACTCGGCAACTGCTCCAACGCTTCCAGCGAAGTGGAATTCCGGGGCGCGCTGGCATGGATGGTCGGCGAAGAGGGGCGCGGCGTGCCGACGATCATCGAAATGGTTGCCATGACCCGCTTCGATTGCATGGTCGGTTCCAGTTCCCTGATGCGCCAGGCGCTGACCCAGGCCAGCCATCACTGCGCTCACCGCTCGGTGGGCGGCAGATTGCTCAGCGAACAACCCTTGATGCAAAACGTGCTGGCGGACCTGGCGCTGGAAAGCGAAGCGGCGCTGGCGTTGAGTTTGCGCATGGGCCGGGCGCTGGATCATCTGGACGATGCCCAGGAAGCCAAATTCGCCCGCCTGGTGACGGCGGTGGGCAAGTACTGGATCTGCAAGCGCGCGCCGGCCATGATCAACGAAGCCGCCGAATGCATGGGCGGTGCCGGTTATGTCGAAGACAGCATCCTGCCGCGCCTCTACCGCGAGGCGCCGGTCAACTCGACGTGGGAAGGCTCCGGCAACGTGCAATGCCTTGACGTGCTGCGCGCGCTGTCGAAAGAACCGGGTGTGCTGGATGCGTTGTTCAGCGAATTGGGCGACGGGCACGGCGACAAACGCCTGGCTGCGCACATCCAACAATTGCAGGCGGCGTTCAAGGACACCACTGACATTCAATATCGCGCCCGGCAGTTGACCGAAGACATTGCGCTTGGGTTGCAGGCCAAGCTGTTGCTGGAAGCGGGGAATTCGGCGGTCAGTGATGCTTTTATCGCCAGCCGCCTGAATGGCGGTGGCCGGGTTTACGGCGCGTTGCCGCGGGGCCTGGATGTGGAAGCGATTGTCGCCCGTTCGACTCCGCAAGGTTTCTGATCACCATCGGCCCCCTGTGGGAGCGGTGTTCAAGGCAATTGTATTGTGGCCACTGTTCCCGTGAAGCAGCGATGCAGGCAAGATGAAGCTCTGCAAGTCAGAACACAGGATGCTGATCGTGACCGAAGCTTTTATTGTCGTTCAAACCGCCGAGCAAGCCGTGGATCGGCTTGCGCTTTTGCACAATCGTGCAACCACCGCGCTCAATCAGGCGCTCAAGCGCTACCTCAAGGATCGTGTCGAGCCCGATGCCGAGCAGCGTGCTCTGTTTCGTTATCCCGAATTGCGCCTGACCTACCATTGCCAGGGCGAAGTCCCGCAGACCACCCGCGCCTACGCCAAGGTGCAGTTGCCAGGTACCTACAGCGTCACCGTTACCCATCCGGCGGCTTTTCGTAAATACCTGCTGGAACAGCTCGTGCCGTTGATGCACGACTTCACCGTGACCGTGGAAGTCGGTGTCAGCCAGCAAAACATTCCTTATCCGTACGTGGTTGAGCAGGGCGATGAGCTGGCCGGCTCCGGCGTGACCGCTGCCGTGCTGGCGCGGGTGTTCCCGAGCACTGATCTGTCGGCCGCCACTGATGGCATCGCCGATGGCCTGTACGATTGGGAAAACACCGATCCGCTGCCGCTGGCGTTGTTCGACGCCGCGCGAGTGGATTTCTCCCTGCGCCGCTTGGTGCATTACACCGGCAGCGACTGGCGCCATGTGCAGCCGTGGATCCTGCTGACCAACTACCACCGTTACGTTGACCAGTTCATCGTCCATGGCCTGGAGCAGTTGCGCAGCGATCCGCGTTTCGTGCGCATGGTGTTGCCGGGCAACGTGATCATCGAAAAGAGCATGGATCACGGCGAAGCCTCGGCGATTGCCGCCGGTGTGGTCTGGCACCGCTACCAGATGCCGGCCTATCACCTGATCGCCACCGACGGCCACGGCGTGACGCTGGTGAATATCGGCGTCGGCCCGTCCAACGCCAAGAACATCACCGACCACCTGGCCGTGCTGCGTCCACATTGCTGGCTGATGATCGGTCACTGCGGCGGCTTGCGTCAGTCGCAGACGATTGGCGACTACGTGCTGGCGCATGCTTACATGCGTCGCGACGGGATTCTCGACCGGGTAGTGCCGCCGAACATTCCGATCCCGGCCCTGGCCGAAGTGCAGATGGCTTTGCAGCAAGCGGCGGCAAACATCACCGGCGAGAAGGGCGACGAACTGAAGAAGCGCCTGCGCACCGGCACCGTGTTGACCTACGACGACCGTAACTGGGAGTTGCGTTGGGCTCAGGAGCGACCGCTGATCAACCTGTCCCGCGCCGTGGCGGTGGACATGGAAAGCGGCACCATCGCCGCCCAGGGTTATCGTTTGCGGGTGCCTTACGGCACGTTGCTCTGCGTTTCGGACAAACCGCTGCACAGCGAGATCAAGTTGCCGGGCTCGGCCAACGCCTTCTATGAGCGCGCTGTCAGCCAGCATCTGAAGATCGGTATCGAAGCGGTGGATCTGTTGCGCACCGAACTCAATTCGCTGCACTCGCGCAAACTGCGTAGCTTCGACGAGCCGCCGTTCCGCTGATTGTTCTCGTGGTCATTTGGCGGTCAGGCCACTAGCATAGTGGGCCCTGACCGCTAGATGTTCTCTTCGCCATGTCCCGTCCACAACGTCCCGTTTCCCGCCGCCCTGGCGCGAAGCCATCTCCCTCAGCCGCGCGTCGTGTTGCCAAGGCACCACCGGCCGAGCCGAAGCTGATCCTGTTCAACAAGCCGTTCGATGTGCTGACGCAATTCAGCGACGGCGAAGGGCGCGCGACACTCAAGGATTACATCGAGATTCCCGGGATCTACCCGGCAGGGCGACTGGACCGCGACAGCGAAGGCTTGCTGCTGCTGACCAACGACGGTCAGCTTCAGGCGCGCATCGCCGACCCCAAGCACAAACTGGCCAAGACTTATTGGGTGCAAGTGGAGGGCGAGCCGAGCGCCGAGCAGTTGCAGCGTTTGCGCGACGGCGTTGAATTGAACGACGGCATGACCTTGCCCGCCGAGGCGCGGCAATTGGAAGAGCCTGAGTTGTGGCCGCGCAATCCGCCAGTACGCTTTCGCAAAAGCGTGCCGACCTGTTGGCTGGAATTGGTGATTCGCGAAGGTCGCAACCGTCAGGTGCGGCGCATGACGGCAGCGGTGGGCTTGCCGACGTTGCGGCTGGTGCGGGTCAGGATCGGCGACTGGACGATCGAAGGGCTCGATCAGGGCCAGTGGAAGGAAGTGCCGGCGCGCTTATAAAGAGCCGGATTCGATCATGCCGATCACCACGCTCTTGATCACGAACGCCGCCACGCCCAGGCCCAGCACGAAGAACAGAATGAATGAGCCGAAACGCCCGGCCTTGGACTTCTTCGCCAGATCCCAGACGATGAAACCCATGAAAATGATCAGGATGCTGACCAGTCCGGTCATCATCCACTCTTCGAATACAGCAGGATCCATCGAACTTCTCCAGCGCAGGCGAGGCTAAAAGGGCGCGTGGAGTATACGCCTTGCAGATTGCGTGCAGTATTGGCCTGCGGCAGTGTGTCGCGGCTGTGGCGAGGGAGCTTGCTCCCGCCGGGACGCGGAGCGGCCCTGAAATCTGCAATCGAGTTATCTCAGGCACACCGCATGTGTCGGGCTTGCGACTGCTTCGCAGCCGAGCGGGAGCAAGCTCCCTCGCCACAGTCAGCCCCACAACCCTCTATTTAGCTGCGCAAATGAGTCAAAGGCAGTTCGGTGCTGTTCAAAACCTGATTCAACACAAAACTCGACCGAACACTGGTCACGCCTTCAATGCGCGTCAAATGCCCCAGTAGCAGCTTCTGATAATGATCCATGTCCGGCACCACCACCTTGAGCTGGTAGTCCGCATCCATCCCGGTCACCAGGCTGCATTCCAGCACTTGCGGCAAGGTACGAATCGCCGCTTCGAAATTCTCGAATCGCTCCGGGGTGTGCCGGTCCATGCCGATCAGCACGTAAGCGGTCAGACTCAGGCCGAGCATCTTGCGGTCGAGCAGGGCGACCTGGCGGGAGATGTAGCCGTCGTCTTCCAGTTGCTTGACGCGACGTGAGCAGGGCGAAGGTGACAGGCCGATGCGTTCGGCCAGCTCCTGATTGGAGATGCGCGCATCGCGCTGCAATTCAGCCAAAATGCTCAGGTCGTATCGGTCGAGTTTGCTCATCAAACGGTCCCTTGTCGTATCTATTGCGGCAGATTATCTATCCAGGGTTAAAAATTGCGCAAGTGATGTTTATTTCAGCAATCTTCGCAATCCTCTGCCGGCGACTCGAGCCTATTCTTATCACCAGAATCACTGCTCGGACAAACAGTCCAGTGCGACTCGCCCAATCAGGCCAGTCGCGGCCGCCACCCCCACCGGGGATGCGCAGGCCCCCGAGCTACACACTGTCCAGAAGACGGCGTGAGGTGAGCCGACGTCATAAGCGTCGAGCACGGACGAAGTTCTCAAGGGGAGGCCGACGGGTCTCCCCTTTTTCTTGCCCGAAATTTGCCGTTTCCCCCTCAATAAATAAGTTTCGCGACTGATAACCTGTTGCAGAACCGGCCTGTGCATTTCCAGTCTTACGTACAAGCCCTAACCCGCAGTGAGGAAAAGCATGAAGTCGCGCATCTGGCGTTTGGCCGGTGTTGGTTTGCTGTGTGTCAGTGTGACTGTGCAATCGCTGGCCGATGAGCCGCAGAACCGTGGCCCCGATGGCGGCCAGCATGGAGACGGCGGTCGTCAGGGCAACAATAATCAGGGGCACGGCGGCAACAATCAGCCGCGCCCACAGAACAACGACATCATCCGTGGCGACAACAGCCGCCAGTTCGAACACAACGGTCAAGGCCAGAATCAAAACCAGAACAACGGCCAATGGCAGAGCCGTCCACCGCCCGACTACAACAGCCGGGTACGTTCGCCGCCACCACCGCCGCAACTGCCGGCCAATGATTTGCCCATTCAGCCTCGGCCCGACACCGTGCAGCAAACCCAAGAGCCGCGCCGTGGGTACTACAAGGACGAACCGCGGCGCAACGATCCCAACCCGCACTGGAATGGCTACATAGGCGCACCGTCCAACGGTAACGACAAGTGGCAAGGTCGCCCGAGCGGTCACGGCAATGGCTGGGGACCTGGCCCCCAGTATCGGCCGGGGCATGTGATCGACCGCTTTCCTGATCGTGACTATCGCGTGCCTTATGGCGGTCGCGATTATTTCTACTCCGGTGGCTACTGGTATCGCCCGCAAGGCCCGCGTTACGTGGTGGTGCAACCGCCGCGCGGGATTCGCATCCAGTATTTGCCTGATTACGCCCGAGAAGTCTGGATCGGTGGCTCGCTGTTGTTCCTGGCGGCCGGTTCGTACTACGCCTATCAGGAGAGCACTAGGGATTACGTGGTGGTCGAGCCGCCCGGACAGCCGCTGGCAACCGGAAATGGCATCGACGTTGAAGCCTACCCGGCCAACGGCCAGTCGCCGGAGCAGGTCAATCAGGATGGCTACGATTGCTACCGCTGGGCGGTCGAGCAGAGTGGTTTCGACCCGCGTGTCGACACCTATCAACCGGACCCGACCGTCGTGCAAACCTACCGGCAAGCCCAGGGCGGTTGCCTGAGCAGTCGAGGTTATCGCGTGACGTTCTGAGCCCGGGCGGCATTCACCACTTCCTGCGGGTCGGCGTGCACCAGCACTTCGGCTCGCGGGTAAGCGGCGTGAATCGCATCGGCGGCCTGATCGCTGATGCTGTGGGCGACTGACAAGGTCAATTCCCCCGGCAGTTCCAGGTGCAACTGCACAAACCACTGGTTGCCGGAAATCCGCGTACGCAAATCATGCGCGCCCAGCACCCCCGGCACGCTGCACGCCAGTTCCAGCATGTGCTGGCTGACATCCGGCGGCAGTTCTTCATCCATCAATACCGCAAAACTTTCCCGGGCGATCGTCACCGCGCTCCAGAAAATATACGCGGCAATTCCCAAGCCGAACCAGGCGTCGACCTGATGCCAGCCAAATCCGGCCAATACCAGCGCCACCAGAATGCTGCCGTTGAGCAGCATGTCCGAGCGGTAATGCAGGGAGTCGGCGCGCACCGCGTTGGAGCCGGTGGCCTTGACCACTCGATGCTGCAACATCAGCAGTGCCAGGGTCAGGGCCAGCGAAAAGATAATCACGCCAATGCTGATCCACGGCGCGCCCACCGGTTCCGGATGCTTGACACGTTCGTACGCCTGCAACGCAATCAGCACCGCACTGCCGCCGATGAACAGCGCCTGCGCCATGCCGGCCAGTGATTCAGCCTTGCCATGCCCGTAGCGATGATCGTCATCGGCCGGGCGCAAGGCGTAGTGCACCGCCAGCAAGTTGAGCAGCGAGGTGACGCCGTCGAGTGCCGAGTCGGTCAACCCGGCGAGCATGCTCACCGAACCGCTTAGCCACCAGGCGATGGCTTTGGCGATGATCAACGCGCAAGCCACCGCCACCGAGGCACGGGTCGCCAGCCGCAGCAGGCGGGCGTGTTCGGAGCTGGAGATCATGAGTGCGGTCGTTCCTTCAAGTGCACCGATTACGCGGCAGGTTGCAGGCCAAGCAGGGCCAGTTGCTGGGTGCTGCCCTTGTGCTGGATCAGGCGCGGATCGTCCAGCGGCAGGCTGCGGCCCGTCTCACGTTCCAGAATAGTCTGCAACTTGAGGTTATCGACCTTGCCGTCGGCGCCGATGGCCTCCTGGAGTTTTTCCGGGGCGACCTGGGCGGTCTCGCCCGGTGCGTAGTAAATCGCGCCCGTGGCGAAGTCCACCGCAAACGCGATCAGGCCGGGAACGATGTAGAACAGCAGCCCCACGGCATCGAGCACGGCAATCGCCGGGTCGATCTTGCCGTCGATCTGGCCACGGCGATCGGGATAGAAAATCGAACCGCAGGCGGTCAGTTGAGTCAGCAAGGTCGCGACCAAAACACCGCCGATCAGGCGAAAGGGAACACGCATATGAAATCTCCTGGGTAATTTCAAAACGAAGCGTCGTCGATATGAATTAGGACCGCAACGAACACTGAGCAGTTCGCCGTTATACTCGCCGCTCTGTTTGGGAGCCAGCATGATTTCTTTGCCGATCGATGAAGTTTTACCCGACCTGCGTGAAGCCTTCGCTACGCGCCATGAAGCTGTATTGGTGTGCGATTAGGCAAACTGTTTTGAGTTGTAACATGATAGTTGTACGGTAACATTTGCGCTGTTACTGTGCGTCAATCGTGTTGCTTGGTGCTGAGATGAGAACTAGCCGGCAAGAGATTCAAAATTATTTCGAGTTGATTTTCGGGGTAAAGCCCGAGATTAAGCGTTGGACGAAATCCAAGGGCTTGCCTTTTTATCTCTTGGATGAGTACGCCTTCGACGTAGTGACATTGCATGGGTGTCAATGCGTGGTGTTACTCGCTCATGAGCCCTTCGAAAATGCAGCGAAGATTCGCAAGCACATCGACATTCTGAAAAAAATCATCGATCACCCGATTCTCTATGCGACCGGCGCACTCCAGTCATTTGAGCGCAAGCGTCTTATTGAGGCCGGTGTTCAATTCGTTGTTCCTGGCAACCAATTGTTCGCACCGCAGCTCGGGCTTGATATGCGTGAGTTCTATCGCAGCAGGCAGGCAGCAAAAACTGTCTTGAGCCCGGCTAGCCAGGCTGTGCTCATCGCAACCCTCAATCGAGGCTGGGAGGAGAATGAAACCTTCCGGGGGACCGATCTGGTCGACGCAGACCTCTACTCCAAAATGACGATATCCAGGGCGATGAAAGAGCTTCATTCGTTCGGATTGATAGAGCCGGTATCCAGTAGCAAATCAATACTCTGGCGTTTCGTTGCTGCGCCTAAAACCCTATGGGAAAAATCCCTGCCGGTTCTGCAAAGCCCGGTGAAGCGGGTGGTGTATGCAGATTGGCAACCCGTGGCGCAAAGAGTCGCAGGATTGTCCGCGCTCAGCAGGCTGTCCTTGCTGGACGAGCCGTCAATACCCGTTATTGCATTCACCAAAGAAAGTTGGGATTTGGAAGTCGCTCGCTCCGGTCGCGCGGAAGTTGACCCATTCGACAAACCGGTCGTTGAGGTCGAGATCTGGAGCTATTCCCCTGATCACATTACAGGGCAAACCCGAATTCCGATGTCACCAGAAAGCGTCGATCCTCTGTCTCTTTATCTGAGCCTGAGGAACAACGTCGACGACCGGGTTCAACTGAGCCTTGATGAAATGATGGAGAAGATCGAATGGTAAAAGGATTGGATACCTTCCGCGAAGCCTTTGCCGGCCATGCGGACCGATATGTGCTCATCGGCGGCGTTGCAGCCAGCCTTACTCTTGAGGAGGCGGGCATTGAGTTCCGATCAACGCGAGATCTGGACATCGTGCTCATCATCGAAGCATTGGATGAAGTGTTCTGTGCCGAGTTCTGGGAGTTCATCAAGCGCGGAGGTTATACCGAGCGACAGGAGCTTGATGGTCCGTCAAAGCGGTACAGGTTCGGCAAGCCTTCTGATGAACGTTACCCGGTTCTTCTAGAATTGTTCTCAAGGGCACCCGACGGTTTAACGCTGCCAGAAAATGCTGATCTGACCCCGGTTCCAATCGATGGAGAGATTTCCGATTTATCGGCCATTTTGCTCGACGATGCTTATTACAGCTTCATCGTCGCGGGTCGCAATCATACGAACGATCTCGCCTACATCGGCGTTGACCGGCTTATTCCGCTCAAGGCGCAGGCATGGACCAATCTCAGTCATCCGGATTGCGTGGAGGAGGGGGCGGGCCGCAAAAGCAATAAACACTTGAAGGACGTTTTGCTTCTGTCTCGTCTTCTTTCGGCGGAATCAGATGTTGATCTGCCGGAAAGCATCGCAAACGACTTGCGAAGCTTTCTCGACGTTATGCCCTCTCTGGACGTCGATATGAAAGCCGTGGGGCTGCGTGGTGTCACTATCACTGAAGTCGCAGAGCGCATACGTTCAGCATTCAAGGTATAGGGCTGTTCGTCGCTATACTGCGCGGCTTGTTTGGGAGCCAGCATGATTTCTTTGCCGATCGATGAAGTTTTACCCGCCCTGCGTGCAGCCCTCGCTACGCGCCATGAAGCCGTGCTCGAAGCGCCGCCCGGTGCCGGTAAAACCACCCGCGTGCCGTTGGCCTTGCTCAATGAGCCTTGGCTGGCCGGGCAAACCATCCTGATGCTCGAACCGCGTCGCCTGGCGGCGCGGGCGGCGGCGGAGCGGTTGGCCAGTGAGCTGGGTGAGAAAGTTGGCGAGACCGTGGGGTATCGCATTCGGCTCGACAGCAAGGTGGGTCCCAAGACTCGAATTGAAGTGGTCACCGAAGGCATTCTCACCCGGCGCTTGCAGGACGACCCGGCGCTGGACGGCGTGGGGTTGCTGATCTTCGATGAATTTCACGAACGCAGTCTCGACGCCGATCTGGCGTTGGCCCTGAGCCTGAACGGTCGGGAACTGTTCCGTGACGACCAGCCGCTGAAAATCCTCTTGATGTCGGCAACGCTCGAAGGCGAACGTCTGGCCGGGTTGCTCGACGATGCGCCAATCCTGCGCAGCGAGGGGCGCATGTACCCGGTGGCGATGCGCTGGGGCCGACCGTTTCAGGCCGGTGAATTCATCGAGCCGAGACTGGTGCAGACCATCCTCGAAGCCTTGAACGACGAAACCGGCAGCGTGCTGGTATTTCTGCCGGGGCAGGCGGAAATCCGGCGCGTGCATCAGCAATTGGCTGATGCGCTGGGCGATAACCCTCAGGTTTTACTTTGCCCGTTGCACGGTGAACTGGACCTCGCCGCGCAACGTGCGGCGATTGATCCGGCGCCACCGGGCAAGCGCAAAGTCGTGCTGGCCACCAACATCGCCGAGACCAGCCTGACCATCGATGGCGTGCGCGTGGTGATCGATGCCGGGCTGGCGCGGGTGCCACGATTCGATCCCGGCAGCGGCATGACCCGCCTCGACACCCAGCGCATTTCCAAGGCCAGCGCCACGCAGCGCGCGGGCCGGGCCGGGCGACTGGAACCGGGCGTGTGTTATCGCTTGTGGTCGCAGGATCAGCACGAGCAACTGGCGGCCTACGGCAGTGCGGAAATTCTGTCGGCGGACCTCGCCGGGTTGGCCTTGCAACTTGGTCGTTGGGGCGTGACGCCGGGCCAGTTGGTTTGGCTGGACGTTCCACCGGCAGCCGCTTATGCACAGGCTCAGGATTTGCTCGAACGCTTGGGCGCGCTGGAGGGCGATGCGCTGACCCGCCACGGTCAGGCCATGGCCGAACTGCCGGCGCATCCGCGCATCGCCCATTTGCTGTTGCGCGGCCAGGCGCTCGGTTTGGCCGACATGGCGTGTGACGTCGCGGCATTGCTCGGCGAGCGCGATATCTTGCGCGGTGCTGGCGCGGATCTGCACAGCCGATTGGTGCTCTTGTCTGGCGAAGAGCGCGCCGCACGCGGTGCTCAGGGTGGCGTGCAGCGAGCGCGACAGCTGGCGCGGCAGTATCGCGGTTATCTGCGGGGCAAGGCGTCGGAGCCGGTCAGCGATCCCGATCATCCGCGTTGGCTCGGCGCGCTGCTGGCGCTGGCCTATCCCGACCGCGTCGCCCAGCAGCGCCGTGCCGGTGGCGCCGAGTATCGACTGGCCAACGGTCGCGCGGCGTTGTTCGCCGAAGCGGACAGTTTGATGAAGCAAGCGTGGCTGGTGATCGCCGACCTCGGCAGTCGTCAGGGGCAGCGTGAAGAGCGGATTTATCTGGCCGCGGATTTCGACCCGGCGCTGTTCGATTCAGTGCTGGCCGAACAGGTGCGCGTTGTCGACCAACTGGATTGGGACGAGCGCGAAGGCGTGTTGCGCGCCGAACGCCAGCGCAAGGTCGGCGAGCTGATCCTCAGCCGCGAGCCGCTGACCGGCCTCGACGAAACCGCCCGCAGCCAGGCGTTGGTCAACCTGGTGCGACGCAAAGGCCTGGAGCTGTTGCCGTGGACGCCGGAGCTGCGTCAGTGGCAGGCGCGGGTGGCGTTGTTGCGTCAGCTGGATATGGCCGGCAAGGGCGAAAGCGAATGGCCGGACGTCAGCGACGCGGCGTTGCTCAAGGGACTCGAACATTGGCTGATGCCGTATCTGGGCAAGGTCTCGCGGCTTAGCCACTTCGCCAACCTCGACCTGTCGAGCATCGTCCACAACCTGCTGCCGTGGCCGCTGCCGCAACGGCTCGATGAGCAGGCGCCGCATCACTTGAGCGTGCCGTCGGGCTCATCGATTCGTCTGGATTACAGCGAGCAACCACCGATTCTCGCGGTGCGTTTGCAGGAGCTGTTCGGCCTCGCCGAAACCCCGCGCATCGCCGGCGGCCGGCAAGTGGTCAAGCTGCATCTGTTATCCCCGGCGCGGCGACCGGTGCAGGTGACGCAGGATCTGGCGAACTTCTGGCGCAGCACCTACGCCGAGGTGAAGAAGGATTTGAAGGGGCGCTACCCGAAGCACTATTGGCCGGATGATCCCTTGGTGGCTGAAGCCACTGCGCGGATCAAACCGCGCAAGTAAACCTGTAGGAGCGAGCTTGCTCGCGATGGTCGTAAACGATAACGCGTAAAACCAGATGCACAGCGGTGCCCTTGAGCCTTTCGCGAGCAAGCTCGCTCCTACAGATTTTCCGCTGGATGGTCCGTGTTGAAAGGCGTTTAAGGATACTTCCTGCAAGCTACAAGACCTTGCGCCGTTGCCTACGGGTACGCCAGAATCCGCCGGCTTGTGCGCTCTGGGGGCCATCGGTAACTTGATTCGTGTCACTGCTCATCAGTGATCGGGTTTAGTAGCCCGGCTAAGGTAAAGCGGTCGCACGAGCGTCATCAGTCAGGTAATCACCTGCACTCTATGGCAGCTGTGCGCATGGCGTCCTCGGACGCGCCGGTTTTTGCTTTCCCTTGCCGGTCTACTAACTTGCGCACCGCTGCCACCCTTTCGTTTAGTAGCGAGATGGTTGCAGCCCTACTTCAGAAGGGACGCAATTATGTTCAAGGTAACGCCAAATCCGCCGGAAACCGATCCGGCATCCCCGTACGAACCCGATTCGAAAAAACTCAACGAGGCCGCCGAACGCGCCCTCAGCTTCCACTTCCCCTCGACCGCCGACATCAAGGCCACGCCGCGCTCCGTCAGTACGCTGTTTACCGTCGACCCCCAGGCCTCCACCGAAACCCTTGCGGTTTATCTGGTCGAAACCCTGGCCTCGATCGACGTCATGGTCCATCAATTGGTCGATCACCTGGACGGCGGGTCGCGCAATGCCCTGCTGGGGATTTCCAACAGCGTGATGCTGGCGGAGATCACCGCCAATCGGGTGCTGGATCAGATTGATCCGCCTGAGTAGCACGTCAGGCCTGACCAGTTTTTTCCTTCCCCAAAGCCACAAAAAACCTGCTTTCTCCCATTCCAGTGCATGCACAGAATGCAGTTGCGCGTGCATTGGAATTTTAAGGAGTGAGTCATGACGTTCTCGATTATCGGACGCTGCCCTGAAACCGGGCAGCTCGGTATTGCCATCAGCTCTTCAAGCATTGCGGTGGGCGCTCGCTGCCCATGGGCGCGGGCGGGTGTCGGTGCGGTGTCTACGCAGAACATTACGCTGCCGGCGCTGGGGCCGCAGATCCTGGATTTGCTGGAGCATCAGCATCTGGAACCTGAAGCGGCGCTGGACAGGGCGCTGACGTCCAATGGCTGGAGCCAGTACCGACAAGTGACGGTGATCGATGCGTCGGGCCGGATTGCGCTGTTCAGCGGCAAGGAGTCGCTGGGTGTACACAACGCGGTGAAAGGCGAGCAGTGTGTCGCGGCGGGTAATTTGCTCAGCGATGTGCAGGTCATCGAGGCGATGGTCGAGGCGTTCGAGGCTGAGCCGGGTCAGTTGGCGGACCGTTTGCTGGCGGCCATGCACGCGGCGATGACGGCCGGTGGTGAGGCGGGGCCGGTGCATTCCGCTGCGCTGAAAGTGGTGGGTGATCACACGTGGCCGATCATCGACTTGCGGGTCGACTGGGCCGAGGAAGATCCCATCGGGCAGCTGGATGGCCTCTGGCAAGCCTATCGACCACAAATGCAGGACTACCTGACGCGCGCACTCAACCCGACGACGGCACCGAGCTACGGAGTGCCGGGCGATGAGTGAGGCGTCCAGTCGCGACCTGCTGGAACGCCTGATCGGTTTCGCCACCGTCAGCCGCGATTCCAACCTGGAATTGATTCGTTTCATCGAGGCGTATCTGGCCAGGCATGGTGTGCAGAGTGAGCTGTTCTTCAACGAAGAAGGCACCAAGGCCAATCTGTTCGCGACCATCGGCCCGCTCAAATCCGGTGGCGTCGTGCTCTCGGGCCACACCGATGTGGTACCGGTTGACGGGCAGGCCTGGACGGTCGATCCGTTCCAGATGACGGAAAAGGACGGGCGCCTGTACGGCCGTGGCACCGCGGACATGAAAGGCTTCATCGCCTCGGTGCTCGCGGCGGTGCCGACCTTCGTGCAGCGTCCGCTTCGGCGTCCGGTGCACCTGGCCTTTTCCTACGATGAGGAAATCGGCTGCCTGGGTGTCCGGCCCATGCTGGCCGAGCTGGAGAAGCGGCCATTCAAGCCCAAACTGTGCCTGATCGGCGAGCCGACGGAGCTGAAACCTGTGCTGGGTCACAAGGGCAAGTTGGCGATGCGCTGCGAGGTGCGCGGTGCCGCCTGCCATTCGGCGTATGCGCCGTACGGCGTGAACGCGATTGAATATGCCGCGCAGTTGATTGGCCAGTTGGGCGTCATCGGTGCCGGGCTCGCGCATCCTGATCATCACGACGAACGTTTCGATCCGCCGTTTTCGACGGTGCAAACGGGTGTGATCAAAGGTGGCCGGGCGTTGAATATTGTTCCTGCTGAATGCGAGTTCGATTTTGAGGTCAGGGCGCTGCCGGACTTTGATGCTCAAGTCGTTGCGGACCAGCTCCAAACCTACGCCGAGGAACATGTGCTGCCGAAGATGCGCGCGGTGCAGGCGGACACGGATATTCGATTGCGGCCACTGAGCGCTTACCCCGGTTTGGCGACACCGCCCGAGAGTGACGCGGCGCGGTTGCTGGCGCTGTTGAGCAATTCTTCAGCGTTTGGCACGGTCGCGTTTGGTACCGAGGGCGGGCTGTTTGACCAGGCCGGGATACCCACTGTGGTGTGTGGGCCGGGCAGCATGGATCAAGGGCATAAGCCTGATGAGTTCATTGCGCTGGCGCAGTTGAGTGGTTGCGATGCGATGTTGCTGCGGTTGGCTGACTACCTGAGTGGCGAGATTTAATTGTGGGAGCGAGCCTGCTCGCGATGGTCGTTAACGATGACGCGTGTTTACTGGCTTAACGCGGCGCTCTCAAGTCCATCGCGAGCAGGCTCGCTCCTACAGGGAGCTTGCGACTTTCTGGCTCAGTTGTTCGCGGCAGAAGTCCACGAACAACTGCGCAGGCTTGGTCAGTTGGCTGCGTTTGAGGTGAGCGGACGCCAGGCCGGACATTGTCACCGGTTCTTTGATGTTCACCGAGATCACCTTCTTGCCATCGTAAGTGCATTCCGAATGCGGGCGGGTCACCAGGATCGAGAAGCCGAAACCCTGGCCGACCATGCCGCGCACCATCTCGATCGAAGGTGAGCTGAACACGATGTTGGGCGTCAGGTCCAGTTCGTGGAACAGGCTCACGAAGTAAGTCCGGCTCGGTTGCACATCAAGAAGAATCATCGGCTCGCTGCACAAATCCCGCAGCGATACTTCTTTCTGGTCGGCGAAGCGGTGGCCTTCAGGCAACAGGACGTAAGGCTTTTGCGGTGGCATCAGCGGCGTGGTCTGGATGGTGCCGTCCAGCCCGTGATCGTAGAGGAAGGCCACGTCGAAAGTGCCTGCGGTCAGGCCTTGCACCAGCTCTTGTTGTTCGCCATCGCGGATGCGGATGTCCACACCCGGGTAGAGCTTGCGAAAGCCGGCGATCAGTTGTGGCAAATACAACGGCGCGACGGTCTCGAAGCAGCCGATGTCGATTTGACCGGACACGGTGTCGTTATCCGCCAGCGCATTCTGTTCAAATTCCCTGGCCATCCGCAGCAGTTCTTGCGCCTTGTGGTAGAAGCGCGTGCCGGTGGGCGTCAGGGATACGCCCTGGGCGTGGTGGCGGATGAACAGCTGGACGTTGAACGACTCTTCCAGACTCTTGATCGCGGTGGAAACCGAGGGCTGCGCGATGTACAGCTGTCGCGAGGCTTCGGCGACGCTACCGGCTTCTACCGTTGTGACGAAATACTTGAGTTGCCGCAATGTATAGGAAGCCACACGCACCTCGTTCTGCTTTGTTTAGCGCTGCAAGACCGAATGGCCGCCGCACAGATGTTTGACTGAACCTTACCCTATGCGGGTTCCGGACTGGGTCAGCGCTTACCCAGTTTTTTCTTATACCCCGAGCACATTTTTAATAATTTTCCTCTGCGTACGGTTGCCGCACTATCTCTACAACCTCTGATAACAACCCCGACCACCCAGGCGGTCGTAAAGGGAGCGTAGCGTGTTCGACCTCGACTATTGGCAGCAACGAGCTGCCCGGCAAACCTTCTCTGATAAAGCCTTGATCGATGGCCGGCAGGTCGCTGCCGCTTCAGGTGCGACCTTCGATTCGATCAACCCGGCGACCCATCAGTTGCTTGCCCGTGTCGCCGCGTGTGGCGAAGTGGAAGTGGAACTGGCCGTGCGCAGTGCACGTCGCGCCTTCAACGAAGGCCCGTGGGCACGGATGGCGCCGGTCGAGCGCAAGCGGGTGATGTTGCGTCTTTCCGAGCTGGTGCTGGCTCACCGTGAAGAGCTTGCGCTGCTGGATTCGCTGAACATGGGCAAGCCCGTGATGGACGCCTACAACATCGACGTCCCCGGTGCCGCCCATGTGTTCGCCTGGTACGGCGAGTCACTGGACAAGCTCTATGATCAGGTCGCGCCCACCGCGTCATCGGCGCTGGCGACCATCACCCGTGAAGCGCTGGGTGTCGTTGCGGCCGTCGTGCCGTGGAACTTCCCGCTCGACATGGCCGCCTGGAAATTGGCCCCGGCGCTGGCGGCCGGCAATAGCGTGGTGCTAAAGCCCGCCGAGCAATCGCCGTTCTCGGCGCTGCGTCTGGGCGAGTTGGCGCTGGAAGCCGGTTTGCCACCTGGCGTGCTGAACGTGCTGCCGGGGCTGGGCGAGTCCGCCGGCAAGGCGTTGGGCCTGCACCCCGATGTCGATTGCCTGGTGTTCACCGGCTCGACTCAGGTCGGCAAATACTTCATGCAATACGCCGCGCAATCGAACCTCAAGCAAGTCTGGCTTGAATGCGGTGGCAAGAGCCCGAGCCTGGTGTTCGACGATTGCCGGGATCTGGATCTGGCCGCAGAGAAAGCGGCGTTCGGCATCTTCTTCAATCAGGGCGAGGTGTGCTCGGCCAACTCGCGGCTGTATGTGCAGAACTCGGTCAAAGATGAGTTTATCGAGCGTCTGTTGGAGAAAGCCAAAGCCTGGATGCCCGGCGATCCACTGAATCCTGCGAGCGCCGCTGGCGCCATTGTCGATTCGGCACAGGCATCACGGGTGATGAATTTTATCGAGCGCGCCCACGAAGACGGCGCCCGACTGCTTACCGGTGGCCGTCGCTTGAGCTTCAACGGCTCCGACAACTTTATCGAGCCGACCATTTTTGCCGACGTCGATCATGACTCGCACCTCTCCCGCGAAGAAGTGTTCGGGCCGGTGCTGGCGATTTCCACCTTCGACAGCGAAGAGCAAGCGGTGCGCCTGGCCAACGACAGCATCTATGGCCTGGCCGCTTCGGTGTGGAGCGATGACCTGAATCGCGCACACCGAGTGGCGCGTGCACTGAAGGCCGGCACGGTTTCGGTGAATACCGTGGATGCCCTCGATGTCAGCGTGCCGTTCGGTGGTGGCAAGCAATCGGGTTTCGGCCGGGACCTGTCAGTGCACTCATTTGATAAGTACACCCAGTTGAAAACCACCTGGTTTCAATTGCGTTGAGTGTTTCCTGAGTGAATAGCCGCACGTTATTGGCGTGCGGTTAAAGAATAAAAAGATGTTCTCGCGCGGCTTGTAGTGCGCGTACTTGCGGCCGCGTGGTCGTGACTGCCTCAGTAACTAATCACAATTAAAAAGTGAGGGAGCTTCCATGTTCAAATATTCAACTTCGAGTGTTGCAGCAGCGGCGGGTTTAACTGCGCTTCTGGTCGGTACGGTGCCGTTAGTTGCACAGGCCGAAAGTCTCACGGTTATTTCATTTGGTGGCGCGACCAAGGCCGCGCAAGAGGGGGCTTATTTCAAACCCTTCGAACAAAGTGGTGCCGGCAAAGTTGTGGTCGGCGAGTACAGCGGTGAACTGTCCAAAGTCAAAGCCATGGTCGATGTCGGCCAGGTCAGCTGGGACGTCGTCGAAGTTGAAAGCCCTGAGCTGCTGCGCGGCTGCGAAGAAGGGCTGTTCGAGCGCCTGGACCCGGCGCTGATCGGCGATTCAAAAAACTATTTGCCGGGCGCGGTCAGCGAGTGCGGCGTGGCCAGTTACGTGTGGTCGATGGTGCTCGCTTACAACTCGAACAAGGTGGCTGCGGCGCCAACGTCGTGGGCGGACATGTGGAACCTGCAGCAATTCCCCGGCAAGCGTGGTCTGCGCAAAGGCGCCAAGTACACGCTGGAAGTGGCGCTGCTCGCCGATGGGGTCAAGCAGGATGACCTGTACAAAGTGCTGGGCACCAAGGAAGGCGTGGATCGGGCGTTTCACAAGCTCGACCAGATCAAGCCCTCGATCCAGTGGTGGGAAGCCGGCGCCCAGCCACCGCAATGGCTCGCGGCCGGTGACGTGGTGATGTCGGCCGCCTACAACGGCCGGATTGCCGTGGCGCAAAAGGAAGGTTCGAAACTGGCCATCTCTTGGAACGGTCACCTCTACGATCCTGATCACTGGGCCATCGTTCGCGGCAGTCCGAACAAGGCGCTGGCCGAGCGCTTCATCGTGTTTGCCAGCCAGGCGAGCGGTCAGAAGTCGTTCTCCACGCAGATTCCCTACGGTCCGATCCGCAAGGATGTCCTGGCGCAACTGCCGGCCGACACGCTCGCCCAACTGCCCACGGCTCAAGCCAATTTGTCTGAAGGTCAACTGGTGGATGCCACGTTCTGGGTCGATCACGGCGAAGAGCTTGAGGAGCGTTTCAACGCCTGGGCGGCCCGCTAAGCCGCTGTTGTCTTCAATCGCCACTCAAGGATGAGTCGCGATGTTCATCCCTGCCTTCCACGCGGAGGCGATCAACAACAAGAAAACACGGGGAGTTTGTCATGAGTTCAAGTACAACCGCGTCCATCCAGGCGCCGTCCGGTGGTTTGCGCCGGGTCCTGGGGCTGGGCTCGTTGCTGGCCGTTGCGGTGGGCGTCGTGGTGTCGCAAGGCGTCATGGTGCTGATGCTGCAAGGCGCGGGCATCGCCGGTTTCGGCTTCATCATTCCGCTGGCCATCGCCTATGTGCTGGCAATCACCTATGCCTGGTCGTTCTCCGAACTGGCCTTGATGATTCCGCGAGCGGGCAGCCTCAGCAGTTACACCGAAGTGGCGATCGGGCATTTTCCGGCGATTCTCGCGACGTTCTCGGGCTACATGGTGGTGGCGATGTTTGCGCTCTCCGCCGAACTGCTGTTGCTGGATCTGGTGATCAGCAAGGTCTATCCCGATGTCATTCCGCACATGGTGGTGGCCTACGGCGTGCTGGGGTTGTTCACCGTCTTGAACCTGTTCGGCATTGATGTCTTCGCCAAGCTGCAGAACGTGCTGGCGCTGGTGATGGTGGTGATTCTCGTCGCCATGGGCCTGGCGTCGCTGAGTAACGGTCAGGCCAGTTTGCAGCTGCCGCTGGATCAAGGCTGGAACCCGCTGGAGTTCGGCGCAATCACGTTGGCGGCGATGGCGGTGTGGGGTTTTGTCGGGGCTGAGTTCGTCTGCCCGCTGGTGGAAGAAACCCGCAACCCGGAGCGTAATATTCCACGCTCGATGACCATTGGTCTGACCGTGATTTTCGGCGTGATTGCCCTGTATTGCTTCGGCGCTTTGCTGTGCATCCCGCGTGAACAATTGGCCAGTGATGCCTTGCCGCATTACCTGCTGGCGACCACGGTTTTCGGTGAGGCTGGCAAGTTGTTCCTGGTTGTCGCGGCCATTACCGCGACGTGCAGCACCGTGAATTCGTCACTGGCGGCGTTGCCGCGCATGCTTTACGGCATGGCGCAAAACGGTCAGGCATTCCCGCAATTCAAGAAGCTGACGGCGCGCGGTCGTACGCCGTGGGTGGCGGTGCTGTTCGTTGCAGCGATCACCGGTCTGCCGATCCTCATTCTGGGGCACGACGCGGCGGCGATCAGCTTGCTGCTGTTGGCGGCCGCGCTCGCCTGGCTGCTGGCCTACATCATCGTGCACATCGATGTCATCGCCTTGCGCCGGCGCTATCCCCATCTGGCGCGTCCATTCCGCTCACCGTTTTATCCATGGCCACAGGTCGTCGGCATTCTGGGCATGCTGTTTGCGATCTACCACGTATCGCCAACGCCAGAGATGACCGCCAGTATTTTTGCTTGCGCCGGTGTGGTGCTGGGCGTGATATCGGTGATTGCCGTGGTGTGGGTCAAGTTCGTGATGCGCAAACCACTGTTCACGCCAGAGCCACTCATTCAAGACGAATCGCAGGACAGCCGCGTGCCCGCCGTGGCACCGCTGACTACCGTGACCGGGAACTGAACCTTTATTCAATTCAGGAGAATAAGAGATGACAACTGACTACAAACCCCAGCGCGACACCAAGGACTATCAAGCGGCCGACGCCGCCCACCACATTCACGCATTCCTCGATCAGAAGGCGTTGAACGAAGAGGGGCCGCGCGTGATCGTCGGTGGCGACCGTCTGCATCTGTGGGACAACGACGGCAATCGTTACCTCGATGGCATGTCCGGTTTGTGGTGCACCAACCTCGGTTATGGGCGCAAGGATCTCGCCGCGGCGGCGACCCGTCAGCTGGAGCAGTTGCCCTACTACAACATGTTCTTCCACACCACTCACCCGGCGGTGGTCGAGCTTTCCGAGCTGCTGTTCAGCCTGCTGCCCAAGCACTACAGCCACGCGATCTACACCAACTCCGGCTCCGAGGCCAACGAGGTGCTGATCCGCACCGTGCGTCGTTACTGGCAGGTGCTCGGCAAGCCACAGAAGAAGATCATGATCGGGCGCTGGAACGGCTACCACGGCTCTACCCTGGCGGCCAGCGCGATGGGCGGGATGAAGTTCATGCACGAAATGGGCGGGGTGATTCCGGATGTCGCGCACATCGATGAACCCTACTGGTTCGGCCATGAAGGTGATCTGACGCCGGCCGAGTTCGGCCTGCGCGCCGCTCAGCAACTGGAAACCAAGATTCTCGAACTGGGCGCGGAGAACGTCGCGGCGTTCATCGCCGAACCTTTCCAGGGCGCTGGCGGCATGATCTTCCCGCCAGAGAGCTACTGGCCGGAAATCCAGCGCATCTGCCGCAAATACGACGTGTTGTTGTGTGCTGACGAGGTGATCGGTGGCTTCGGTCGTACCGGCGAATGGTTTGCCCACCAGCACTTTGATTTCGAGCCGGACACCCTGTCGATCGCCAAGGGCCTGACCTCGGGTTACATCCCCATGGGTGGCCTGATTCTGAGCCGACGCATGGCTGAGGTGCTGGTCGAGCAGGGCGGTGTGTTTGCCCACGGCCTGACCTATTCCGGTCACCCGGTGGCGGCGGCCGTGGCGATTGCCAACCTCACGGCGTTGCGCGATGAGGGTGTCGTCACCCAAGTGAAAAGCGACACCGGCCCATACTTGCAACAGTGTCTGCGCGAGGTATTTGGCAATCACCCGCTGGTGGGTGAGATCCAGGGCGTTGGCCTGGTGGCTGCGTTGCAGTTTGCCGAGGACAAGGCAACCCGCAAGCGCTTCGCCAACGAAGGTGACATCGCCTGGCGTTGCCGCACGATTGGCTTTGAAGAGGGCGTGATTATTCGCTCGACGCTCGGCCGCATGATCATGGCGCCGGCATTGATCGCAACGCGCGTTGAAATCGATGAACTGATTGGCAAGACGAAGATTGCCGTCGATAGAACCGCTAAGGAAATTGGCGTGCTCTAAACCACTATCAGGCTCGTTCCTTTAAATGTGGGAGCGAGCCTGCTCGCGAAGGTCATTAATGATTACGCGTATTGCCTGAATAAACGCGGGGCTTTCAAGTTCTTTGTGAGCAGGCTCGCTCCCACAATGATTGCATTCATTCAGTGAATACCGAGTTTAGTTGCGAGTTAGTTTTTTAATGGGTAGCAACTACAAAAATCATATTTTCGCTATTGGCATTCGCTAAGCACAATAAAACGACCCCGCCAGTAAAGTTATCGATGCGGTATTCAAATATTAAAACAGCTGATTTGTCGCGACTTGCCGCGCCATAGTCGCCTCTCTGAAGGACACAAGCATGAATGATAAAAAGATAGAAATAGATACGCTTGTTGTCGGTGCCGGCCAGGCTGGCGTCGCCATGAGCGAGCACCTGAGCAAACTCGGTGTGCCGCACCTCGTCCTGGAGCGTAATCGCATCGCTGAAGCGTGGCGCACCGGGCGCTGGGATTCGCTGGTGGCCAACGGCCCGGTCTGGCATGACCGCTTTCCCGGATTGGCCTTCGAAGACCTGGAGCCGGATGCCTTCGCCTCAAAAGATCAGGTGGCGGCTTATTTCGAGGCCTATGCCGAGAAATTCGAAGCGCCGATTCGTACCGGTGTAGAAGTCAAAAAAGTGGTGCGCAACAGTGACCGTCCGGGCTTCACCATCGAAACCTCCGAAGGCGTGATTCAGGCCAACCGGGTGGTGGCGGCGACCGGTCCTTTCCAGCGCCCGGTCATTCCACCGATTGCTCCGAAAGACGACACCATCACGCAAATTCACTCGGCTCAGTATTTCAACCCGCAGCAGCTTCCCGAAGGTGCTGTGCTGGTGGTCGGTGCAGGTTCTTCCGGTGTGCAGATCGCTGATGAATTGCAGCGCGCCGGCAAGCAAGTCTATTTGTCGGTCGGCCAACATGACCGCCCACCTCGTGCTTATCGCAACCGTGATTTCTGCTGGTGGCTGGGGGTGTTGGGGCTGTGGGACCTGGAAACCATGGAGCCGGGCCGTGAGCACGTCACCATTGCCGTGAGCGGCGCGCGTGGCGGGCAAACCGTGGATTTCCGGGTACTGGCACAGCAAGGCGTCAAACTGGTGGGGCTGACCCAGTCGTTCAACGACGGCGTGGTGACGTTCCAGCAGGACCTCGCGCGCAACATCGCTGCTGGCGACGAGAACTACTTGTCGCTGCTGGATGCCGCAGATGCCTACGTGGCGCGCAATGGCCTGGACCTGCCGGAAGAGCCTGAAGCCCGCTTCACCCTTCCTGATCCTGACTGCGTTACAAACCCGATTCTTGAACTGGATCTGGCGGAAGCGGGTATCACCTCGATCATTTGGGCCACCGGCTATGCAGTCGATTACAGCTGGCTACAAGTCGACGCCTTCGACGCCAAGGGCAAGCCTCGTCATCAACGTGGCGTGTCGAGTGAGCCCGGGGTTTATTTCGTCGGTCTGCCGTGGCTGTCACGTCGGGGTTCGAGCTTTATCTGGGGCGTTTGGCACGATGCCAAACATGTCGCCGGGCACATCGCGACCCAGCGCCAATACCAGGAATACCGCGACCCGTCGCAGCGCTGAGAATCGATCGAAGGAATGGCCCCGTGGCCATTCCCACCACCTTATCAATCACGTTTCAGGGGAGTCAGTTGATGCCTACTCACACACGCATTCGCATGTTCAATACCAAAGACACCTATCCCAATCAGTCACTGGACAATGATCTTTGCCAGGCCGTGCGCGCGGGCAACACGGTGTACGTACGCGGCCAGATCGGCACCGATTTCGAGGGCAACCTGGTTGGCCTTGGTGACCCGGGAGCCCAGGCCGAGCAGGCGATGAAAAACGTCAAGCAGCTTCTGGAAGAGGCGGGGAGCGATCTGTCGCACATCGTCAAAACCACCACGTACATCATTGACCCGCGATACCGTGAGCCGGTTTATCAAGTCGTGGGCAAATGGCTGAAAGGCGTGTTCCCGATCTCCACCGGCCTGGTGATTTCCGGGCTCGGCCAACCGCAATGGCTGATGGAAATCGATGTGATCGCGGTGATTCCGGACGACTGGAAAAAAGACTGACCTGTGTTCGGCGGGTTATGGCGTGGCGGGCAGCAGGAAGCGCGCAATCACCGGCAAATGATCGGAGATGCGTAACGTATCGTCCTGCCTCACCGTGGCCTCGACCCGTTTGATGCGCGGGCTGTAAAACAGGTAGTCGACGGTACGGTCCGGGCCACTCAGGCCGGGATCGTTCGGGTATTGGGTCAGCCAGCGCGTGCGGTCGATCCCGCTGGCTTCGTTGTTGTTGGGGATCATCGGGTACTTGTCCCACAGCACGTGCAACGCACTGTCGGCGGAGTAGGGTGAGCGTTGTTCGGCGGACAGGCGTTGATATTGCCCCAGCGGCAACAGATTGAAGTCGCCGCCGATCAGCCATGGCGTACCGCGGCTTTCGAATTTATCGAGGACCTTGGCCACGGCCGACACCTGCGCTTGCAGGCTTTCGTCGGGTTGCGTGGCGCGGTCCAGATGGGTATTGACGATCGCGACCTGACCGCCATCGTTCACCGGCAGGTAGCTGACCAGCATGGCGTTTTTCGGCTGGAACTGGCGGCTGATCAGGTTGGCCGGCGTCACCGGCAATTGCAGGCGCTGGGCATGGTCGATCTGGTAGCGGCTCAGGGTTGCCAATTGCCGGCCGACGCTGCCGAAGATGTGGGGATCAGGGACAAAATCAGCCTTCCAGTCGAACGCGCTGGTACTGCACGGATACAGGTCGGCAAGCCGTTCCTGCAGCAGTTTGAGCTGGTGCTGGTAATTGCTGGCCTTGGCGCCGTCATCGAGCTCCTGCAACAGCACCACATCCGGCTGCTCGTCACGAATCACCCGCGCCACTTCATCGAGGCTGAAGGCCATGTCTTCCGGCGTAGGATTCTCATCGGTGCCCTGGGCCAGGTCATTCCAGAACACATAGCGCTTGCCCGCCAGGTACTGGACGTTCCAGGTCATCACCTTCAGTGCCTGGCCGGGAGCCAGGGTCGGCGCCCGGGTGCTGCAACTGACCGGCAGCACTTCGCGAACCTCGGGGCGCCAGGTCAGGCTGTAGATCATCACGCCAGCCAGGCCGACGACCATCAACAATCCCAGCAAGGTGTAGCGCAGCAGTCGGGTCATGGCTCGGCTTATAGCGTTACGGAAGTTGGTCCTGAGCATACCCGAGTGACGGGCGGCCACCCAAGGTCAGCGTGGCCCGTCGATTTTTTCCGGCACATCGCTGATCAGCATGAACAGGCGGAACAGCACCACGCTGGTGAACAATTGCAGGAAGCTGTGGGCACTGTCGATCAAGAGCGAAATCACCGGGTTCTGCGGTTCGGGATACACCGCCAGCGTTGCGCCCCTGAGCAGCCACAACGGCCCCATCACACACAAAATGCACACCAGGATGCGCAAGAAATTGCCACGGGTCAGGCGCAGGCTTTCTTTCATCGCTTGCAACGGCGCCAGGCCACGCAGCACCAGCAGGTATTCGCCGAACGCCAGGGTCACCATCAGCCAGATACCCGGCAGGAAGTACAGCGACAGGCCGAGCAGGATCAACAGCGTGTTGAGCGCGGTCAGCAGGGCGAAGCGCGGCCACAGGTAGGCCGACCTCGACAACAGATCGCGGTTGCTCGGTGTTTCGCCACGGCTGCGGGCGTCGAGAAACAGAATGAGCGCGGCGGTATACAGCGGATACACCAGCAGGCCGACGATCACGCTGATGCCGGGGAAACTGTCCGGCTCGGTGGAGTGGTCGACCACTTGTTGCAACAGGGCTTCGACGATCACCAGCGGCAGGCACAGCTGCACGATCTGGCGAAGATTGCGCTTGAAGAAATACAGGGAGTCACGCAGCACATCTAACGGATTCATCAGTCGGTATCGCAGGTTGAAAGCAGTGGCCCACTTTAACCGATGAAGGCCTTCGTGACGCAAACGTAAACGTTCGGTAAAGGCCATTGAAACATCTTGTTTCAGCCTCCATTAAGGTCGAGTCCCTTATCTTCTGTGGAGAAGGGCAACGATTTCCCCGGCAATCTACGAGGTCGCCATGAACAGCGAAGAACAAACCCTGATCGATGGACTGTTTTCCCGGCTGCAACAAGCCGAAACGGACTCAGCCCCGCGCGACGCCCAGGCCGAGGCGCGGATCAAGGAACACCTGACACGCCAACCAGCGGCAGGTTATTTCATGACCCAGGCGATTCTGGTGCAAGAGGCGGCCATCAAGCGCCTCGACGAGCAGAACAAACAACTCAGCGCTCAAGTCCAGCACTTACAGGCCGAGTTGCAACAGGCCAAGGCTCAGACAGCCGCGCCTGCGCCGAGCAGCGGTGGCTTTCTGTCGAGCATCTTTGGTGGCGGCAATCGTGATCCGCAGCCTGCGCCCGTGCAAAGTGCCCCGGTGTCGAACGGTGGCGGCTGGCGTGAGCCGGCGCGTCCCTCGTTCAACTCGCAGCCGCCCCAGCAAAACTTCGGCGCACCGCCGCAAAACTACGCACCGCCACAGCAGGCAGCGGCGGGCAGCAGTTTCCTCGGTGGCGCGCTGAAAACCGCAGCCGGTGTCGCCGGTGGCGTGATGTTGGCGCAAGGCATCAGCAGCCTGTTCCATCACAACCAGCAACCGGACGAAATCGTCGAAGTCATCAAGGAAGAACCGGCCCAGGTCAACGATCAGGGCAATAACGGCTGGGGCGATGACCAGCGCATGGCCGGCAACGATTCCTACGGCAACGACCAAGGCGGCTTCAGCGACGCCGACTACAGCGATGACAATTCATCGTTCTTTGGCGACGACGACTCCTACGTCTGACAACCCCGAACCTGTGGCGAGCGAGCGTGCTCGCGCTGGGTCGCGAAGCGGCCCCCTGCTCTCTGTGTACAAAGAAGAGGGTCTGCTACGCAGCCCAGCGGGAGCAAGCTCCCTCGCCACAGGGTTTCATTCGCCACAGGTTGTCATTCGACAGTGCCATTCGTCTGCGCCGCCCAAGTGCTTGCGGGCGATTATTCGCGGAACACTCCTTTTGGCTGGCATACTGGGCAACTTTTCGGGCCTGGTGCCTGATCCTGCCTGCGCCCAAGGGGATGTGCGGTGAAAAAGATCGCTGTGTTCGCCGATGTCCAGAACCTCTATTACACCGTGCGTCAGGCCTATGGTTGCCACTTCAACTACGCCGCGCTGTGGGCGGATGTCAGCAAACAGGGTGAGATCGTCGAGGCCTATGCCTACGCGATCGACCGTGGCGACAGCAAGCAGCAGCAGTTCCAGCAGATCCTGCGCAACCTCGGTTTCACGGTGAAACTCAAGCCGTACATCCAGCGCAGCGACGGCTCGGCCAAAGGCGACTGGGACGTGGGCATCACCCTCGACATCATGGACGCCGCCGACCACGTCGACGAAATCGTCCTGGCCTCCGGTGACGGTGATTTCGACATGCTGCTCGAACGCATCATCAGCAAACACGGGGTGCAAGCGGTCGCCTACGGCGTGCCGGGTCTGACCGCCAATTCGCTGATCCGCGCTGCCAGCCGCTATGTGCCGATCGAAGGCGCCTTGCTGCTCAAGAATTGATTTTTACGGAGTTGAAACAGGTTTGGAACGCATCGCAGTCATCGACTTTGAAACCACCGGGATCTCCCCGAGCAGCAGCTGCCGGGCCACGGAAATTGCCGTGGTGATCCTTGAACAGGGGCGCATCGTCGAGCGTTACCAGAGCCTGATGAACGCTGGCGTGCGCGTCCCGGCCTTCATCGAGCAACTCACCGGCATCAGCAACGCCATGCTGCGCACCGCGCCCTCGGCCGAGCAGGTGATGAACGAAGTAAATGAATTCGTCGGCATCACGCCTTTGCTGGCGCATAACGCCGCATTCGACCAAAAGTTTTGGGACTTCGAACTGGGCCGGATCAAACGCACCCGCCTGCAAAACTTTGCCTGTTCGCTACTGCTGGCCCGCCGGCTGATGCCCGCCGCGCCGAACCACAAACTCGGCACCCTCACCACGTTTGCCAACTTGCCGCACACCGGCAAGGCTCACCGGGCGATGGCGGATGCGGAGATGGCGGCGAACCTGACGGCGCATCTGGCCGAAGAGCTGCGCCAAAAGCATGGCTTGCGCGAGTTGTCCCATGATCTGCTGTGCAAGTTGCAGAAGGTGCCGGCGGCGAAGATTGGCGAACACCTCAAACGCCATCGTGGGTTCTGACAGACAGATCGCAATCCGCCTGTAGGAGCCGGCTTGCTGGCGATAGCGGTGTATCGGTCTACAGCAATGTTGAATGACGAACCGAAATCGCCAGCAAGCCGGCTCCTACAGGAGCTGTGTCGTATCAAACTTTTCCATTCCCCTCGATATGCCCCAACGGCACCCGCTTCTCGATGGCGCTGGACAACACAATCGACGTCTTGCTGAACCCGAACGTGGCAATCCGGTTGATTAACTCTTCCAGCTCCGGCATCGAGCCCACCGCCGCTTGCATAATCACGCACGGATCGCCCGTCACCCGGTGGCACTCCGTTAACTGTGGGATTTTGATCAGGTCGTCGTAGGCTTTCTGGTTGCCGTGCTGGTTCAGGCGCAGTTCGATGACGCACTGGATCGGCAGGCCAAGCTTGGCCATGTCGACCTTGGCCTGGTAACCGGTGATCACGCCGCTGGCTTCCAGTTTGGCCACGCGTTCGGCCACGGCCGGGGCGGACAGGTTGACCTTGCGCGCGAGGTCGGCGTAGGACGCGCGACCGTTTTCCAGCAGGGCGCTGAGCAGCATGCGGTCGTACTTATCCATCGGGGTGACTCCTGAAAATAGCCGACTTTCGAAAACACGGTTTATAGCGCTGAACTCCGTGTTTTGAAAAGTGTACCGGCGGTTTAAACAGGTTTTGTAACTTATTTTTACGCGCCCGCCTTTTTAGAATAGCCGTTCACTTGTCTTGCCTGTGAGCTGCCCGCCATGCCTGGTCTACGTCGCTTTCCCTTGCCGTTAATCGCTGCCTTCTTCGCGTTGTACGTGATTTGGGGCTCGACCTATCTGGTGATTCGTATTGGCGTGGAGTATTGGCCGCCGCTGCTGCTGGCGGGGATTCGTTTCGTGATCGCGGGGACCTTGATGTATGCCTTCCTGCGTTGGCGCGGGGCGCCGGCACCGACCTGGGCGCAGTGGAAAGCCGCCGGGATCATCGGGATTTTGCTGCTGGCCTGTGGCAACGGCGCGGTCAGCGTGGCCGAGCACACCGGCGTAGCGTCCGGGGTGGCGGCGCTGGCGGTGGCGACGGTGCCGTTGTTTACCTTGCTCTGCGGATATTTCTGGGGCGCACGTAATACCCGTCTCGAATGGGCGGGGATTGTGCTGGGCTTGATTGGTATCGCCATGCTCAACCTCGGCTCCAACCTGCAATCGAGCCCGCTGGGCGCTGCACTGCTGATCTTTGCGGCGGCGACCTGGGCGTTCGGTTCAGTCTGGAGCAAACACCTGCCGTTGCCCCAAGGTGCGATGGCCAGTGCCGTGGAGATGCTGGTCGGCGGCGTAGTGCTGCTGATCGCCAGCGCGGTCAGTGGTGAGCATCTGGAAAAGGTGCCACCGATCGAAGGCTGGGCCGCACTCGCGTACCTGACTGTGTTCGGTTCGATCATCGCCTTCAACGCCTACATGTACCTGTTGAAACATGTGCGCCCGGCGGCCGCCACCAGTTATGCCTACGTCAACCCGGCGGTGGCGGTGTTATTGGGGATTGTGTTTGTCGGCGAGACCATCGGCATCGAGGAAGCCTTGGCGATGGCAGTGATCATCAGCGCCGTGGTGCTGATCGGCTTGCCGCAATGGCGTCGTGCTCCGGCGCTACCAGCGGTGAAGGTGGTGCCGACAGAATCTCGTGTGAATTAGGGTAAACTGCGCGGCATTGCACACTTGTTCCGCACAACCGCGCTGATTTTTCCTACGGTATTCCCATGACTTTCGCCACCCTTGGCCTGATCGAACCCTTGCTGCGCTCCCTCGAGACGCTCGGCTACCAGACTCCGACGCCGGTTCAGGCGCAAGCCATTCCGGCAGTGCTGGCCGGTCGCGACTTGATGGCCGCCGCCCAGACCGGTACCGGCAAGACCGCCGGTTTCGCCCTGCCGCTGCTGCAACTGCTGGCCATGGAAGGGCCGAAAGTCACCGCCAACTCGGTGCGCGCGCTGATCCTGGTGCCGACTCGCGAACTGGCCGAGCAGGTTCACGAAGCGGTGCGCCAGTACGCCGAGAACCTGCCGCTGCGCACCTACGCGGTCTACGGCGGCGTCAGCATCAACCCGCAAATGATGAAGCTGCGCAGCGGCGTCGACCTGCTGGTGGCGACCCCGGGCCGCTTGCTCGACCTGTTCCGCCAGAACGCGCTGAAGTTCAACCAGCTGCAAACCCTGGTGCTGGACGAAGCCGACCGCATGCTCGACCTGGGCTTTTCCGAGGAACTGGCGAACATTTACCGCGCGCTGCCGAAGAAACGTCAGACGCTGCTGTTCTCCGCAACCTTCTCCGACGACATCCGCCTGCTGGCCGGGCAAATGCTCAATGACCCGCTGAGCATTGAAGTCAGCCCGCGCAACGTTGCGGCCAACACCGTCAAGCAATGGATTGTGACGGTGGACAAGAAGCGCAAGCCGGAACTCTTCGTGCACCTGATGCGCAAGGGCAAGTGGAAGCAAGTGCTGGTGTTCGCCAAGACCCGCAACGGCGTGGACGCACTGGTGGAAAAACTCCAGGGGCTGGGCATCAACGCCGACGGCATCCATGGCGACAAACCCCAGGCCACCCGTCAACGCGCACTGGACCGTTTCAAGGCGAGTGACGTGCAGATCCTTGTTGCCACTGACGTGGCGGCCCGTGGCCTGGACATTGAAGACTTGCCGTTGGTGGTCAACTTCGACCTGCCAATCGTCGCCGAGGATTACATCCATCGCATCGGTCGTACCGGCCGTGCGGGCTCGACTGGAGAGGCGATTTCCTTGGTGTGCGCCGATGAAGTGAATCTGCTGTCGGCCATCGAGATGTTGACCCGCCAGACCTTGAAGCGTCAGAACGAACCGGACTTCGAACCCGAGCACCGCGTGCCGGATACCGATGCCAGCGGGCAAGTGGTCAAGAAGCCGAAGAAACCGAAGAAGCCAAAGGCCTCGGGTGGTGGCGGCAAGCGTAACCTGGGTAAGTGGGTGGACAGCGGGGAAGTTGCGCCGGCGGAACCTTCGATCAAGCCTGTGCGAAAAGTGCCGGTGTTCAACACTGGGCCGCGTAAGCGTAAGCCTTGATTACAAGCGGCGTCTGTTAGGCCGTCATCGCCAGCAGGCTGGCTCCCACAGTTTTTTGTGAACGACACAAATCCCCTGTGGGAGCCAGCCTGCTGGCGATGGGGACGACTCGGTTTTCAGCCCTTGCGTCGCAACCACTCCACCATCCCCATTCCCGCCACACGCCCGCTGGCAAAACACGCGGTCAGCAGATAGCCGCCCGTCGGCGCTTCCCAATCCAGCATTTCCCCCGCGCAGAACACACCCGGCAGTTGCTTGAGCATCAAGCGCTCATCCATCGCCTCGAATAACACACCGCCCGCGCTGCTGATGGCTTCGTCCAGTGGACGGGTTTTCACCAGTGTCAGCGGCAGCGCCTTGATCGCTTTGGCCAGCAGCGCCGAGTCGGTGAAGGTGTCGGCAGTGGTCAGTTCTCGCAACAGCGCCGCTTTCACCCCATCGATGGCCAACTGACTGTGCAAGTGCTTGGCCATGGAGCGTGAGCCCCGTGGTTTGCTCAGCGCTGCCTGGACTTTATCCACAGGACGGCCCGGCAGGAGATCGATGTGAATCGTGGCCGAACCGTGCTGGTTGATCGCCTCGCGAATCGATGCGGACAGGGCGTAGATCAAACTGCCTTCGATACCGGTGGCGGTAATCACGCATTCACCGAGCCGGGGCACGTCGTCGTTGAGCCCGATGGCGATGTTTTTCAGCGGTGCTCCGGCGAATTTGCTGACCAACAAATCGCTCCAGGCCTGCACTTCGAAGCCGCAATTACTCGGTTGCAAGGGCGCAAGTCCTACGCTGCGTTGCTCCAGCGGCAGCCTCCACGCGCCATCCGACCCCAAGCGTGACCAGCTGCCACCGCCGAGGGCGAGCAGGGTGGCATCGGCTTGAACGGTTTTTTCGCCTTCAGTGCTGGCGATGCGCAAATCACCTTGGTCATTCCAGCCAAGCCAGCGGTGGCGGGTGTGGATAACGACGCCGCTGTCGCGCAAGCGCTTGAGCCAGGCGCGCAACAGCGGCGCGGCTTTCATGTCGGTGGGGAAGACGCGACCGGAGCTGCCGACGAAGGTTTCGATGCCCAGCTCATGAATCCACTGGCATAACGCATCGGCACCAAAGCTGCGCAGCAGCGGCGCAATCTGTGGTGCGCGTTCGGCGTAGCGCGAGAGGAACGCCGGGTAGGCTTCGGAGTGGGTGATGTTCATGCCGCCGACACCGGCCAGGAGGAATTTTCTTCCCACCGAAGGCATGCCGTCGTACAGATCGACCTTGATCCCGGCCCGGCTCAACACTTCGGCCGCCATGAGCCCGGCGGGGCCGCCGCCGATGATGGCGACTTGAGGGGGGAGGGAAGTGCTGGGCTGAGTCATGGTAGAAGCTGCGGTGTGGCGGATTTGGCGCGCATTCTAGCAGTACACGATTACTGTGGGAGCGGGCTTGCCCGCGATAGCGGACGGTCAGTCAACAAAGATGTAGATGTGCCGGCCTCATCGCGGGCAAGCCCGCTCCCACAGGGTTCAGTGGTGTTTGCCAGTGCTGGTTAAAAAACAATCAGTGGTCTGTAGCCTATACGCCGCGTGGGCTGTAGTCCCTTTCACTCAGGTTATCCACAGGCGGTTCCACAGGCATTGTGGGTAAGGCACCCACAGGTCAGTGACAACCTGATGACTGCCAGACGCGCTGTGCACTGTGATGAAGGATGCCGTGGCGACGGGCGAGAGCCTTGCGGTCCTTGCTGTAGCCGCCGCCAATCACGCCCACCACTGGAATATCCCGGCCCAGGCAATGGCGCATCACGCTTTCATCGCGGGCGGCGACGCCTTCGTCTGTCAGTTTCAGATAACCGAGGGCGTCGTCCTTGTGCACATCGACGCCGGCGTCATACAACACCAGATCCGGTTGATAGAGCGGCAGCAAGTAGTTGAGCGCATCGTCCACCACCTTCAAGTAATCGGCATCGCCCATGCCATTGGGCAGCGGAATGTCCCAGTCACTTTCGGCCTTGCGTGCAGGAAAGTTCTTTTCGCAATGCAGGGAAACGGTAATGGCTTCCGGGGTGTTGTGCAGAATGCGTGCAGTCCCGTCGCCCTGATGCACATCGCAATCGAAGATCAGCACCCGATTCACACGACCGCTTTCCAACAGGTAATGGCTGATCACTGCCAAGTCGTTGAAGATGCAGAAGCCCGCCGGGTAATCGTAATGCGCGTGGTGAGTGCCGCCCGCCAGGTGACAGGCCAGCCCATGTTCCAGCGCCTGTTCGGCCGCCAGCAGCGAGCCGCCGACCGCCCGCACTGTGCGCCGCGCCAGCGCTTCGCTCCAGGGCAAGCCGAGGCGCCGTTGATCTTCACGGGACAACTCACCCGTCATGTAGCGTTCGATATACGAAGGGTCATGGGCCAGGGCGAGAATCTCTGGCGGGCACAGTTGCGGGCGCAGCAGATCGGCGTCGCGGGTCAGGCCACTGTCCACCAGGTGATCGCGCAGCAGGCGAAACTTGTCCATCGGGAAGCGGTGATCCGCCGGAAACTCGGGGCTGTAGTCTTCGTGATAAATCAGCGGCAGCGGCATGATGATTTCATACGGGAATGAGTGAAGGATCCTACCAGCGATGTAGACTTGCGGCACGCAAACGGGGGAACACGATGGAGCCGATACTGGAATTGGCGAGCGCACGACTGCTTTTGCGTCAGTGGCGTGACGAGGATTTGCCGGCGTTTGCGGCGATGTGTGCCGACCCACAGGTCATGCGCTATTTTCCGGCGCCCTTGAGCCGACTGGAAAGCGCTTCGCTGATCGGGCGGGTTCGCGGTCATTTTGCCGAGCACGGGTTTGGCCTGTGGGCGCTGGAGCGCAAGGATACCGGGCAGTTCATCGGGTTTACCGGGCTCGGCGTGGTCGGTTTCGAGGCGCCATTCACCCCGGCCATCGAGATCGGCTGGCGCCTGGCGCGGGAGCATTGGGGCCTTGGCTATGCCAGCGAAGCGGCGTGGACGGCTCTGCGCTGCGGGTTCGACCGCTTGCTGCTGAACGAAGTCGTGTCCTTCACCGCTGACAGTAATCTGCCGTCGCAGAAAGTCATGCAGGCCATCGGCATGCACCATGACCCGTCTGATGACTTCGAACACCCGAATCTTGCCGTCGGTCATCGCCTGCGGCATCACGTGTTGTACCGCATCAGCCGTGAACAATGGCTGCAAACCTTGCATGGATAACCTGACACGGACGTTTACAATGGACCCCATGTTGGCCCGGGCCATTAAATGAATTGACCGCCGCAGCCAAGACTGCGCGGTATTGCGTTGTGTGAGGAGAGTCTGAATGAGCCAAGTGTTGGAAGATCTGGTCGACCTGCTGACGCTGGAGCCGATCGAAGAAAACCTGTTCCGTGGCCGTAGCCAGGATCTGGGGTTTCGTCAGTTGTTCGGTGGCCAGGTGCTCGGTCAGTCGCTGTCGGCGGCCAGTCAGACGGTGGAAGAGGCGCGTCATGTGCATTCGATGCACGGTTATTTCCTGCGTCCGGGCGATGCCGGTTTGCCAGTGGTGTACCAGGTTGACCGGGTTCGCGACGGCGGCAGTTTCAGTACGCGCCGCGTGACGGCAATCCAGAAGGGCCACCCGATCTTCACGTGCAGCGCTTCGTTCCAGTACGACGAAGTCGGCTTCCAGCATCAGAGTGAAATGCCGCAAGTGGTCGGCCCGGAGAACCTGCCGTCGGAGCTGGAGTTGACCCAGCAACGCGCGCACTTGATCCCCGAGAAAATGCGCGAAAAGCTGCTGTGCCCGAAGCCGATCGAATTTCGCCCGGTGACCGAGAAAGATCCCTACAACCCATTGCCGTCCGATCCGATCAAGTATGTCTGGTTTCGCGCCGACGGTGCGCTGGCCGACTCGCCGGCACTGCACAAATACCTGCTGGCCTACGCATCGGATTTCGGTCTGCTGACCACGTCGATGCAACCTCACGGCAAATCGGTCTGGCACAAGGACATGCAGGTCGCCAGCCTCGACCATGCGTTGTGGTTCCACGCCAACCTGCGCGCCGATGACTGGTTGCTCTATGCGATGGACAGTCCGTGGGCCGGCAATTCCCGTGGGTTCTCCCGTGGCAGCGTGTTCAACCGCGCCGGGCAACTGGTGGCCTCGGTCACTCAGGAAGGCCTGATCCGCCATCGCAAGGACTGGGCATGAGCCTGACCGACGTACGCCATTGGGTATTCGACATGGACGGCACCCTGACGGTGGCCGTGCATGATTTCGCGGCGATTCGCGTGGCCTTGGCGATCCCGGCGCAAGACGACATCCTGACGCACCTCGCGGCGCTGCCCGCCGATGAAGCGGCGGCCAAGCACGCTTGGCTGCTGGAGCATGAACGGGATCTGGCGCTGGGCTCGAAACCGGCGCCGGGTGCGGTGGAACTGGTGCGTGAGTTGGCCGGGCGCGGTTATCGCCTGGGCATTCTCACGCGCAATGCCCGCGAGTTGGCGCATGTCACGCTTGAGGCGATTGGCCTGGCCGACTGTTTTGCGGCGGAGGATGTGCTCGGTCGCGATGAGGCACCGCCAAAGCCGCATCCTGGTGGATTGTTGAAACTGGCCGAAGCCTGGAAGGTGCCGGCCAGCGAGATGGTGATGGTCGGTGATTACCGTTTTGATCTGGACTGCGGACGGGCAGCAGGCGCGCGAACGGTGTTAGTGAATCTGCCGGATAATCCGTGGCCGGAGTTGACGGATTGGCATGCGGCGGATTGTGTCGTGCTGCGAACAATGTTGTCGGCTTGAGGCCCTTTCGCGAGCAGGCTTGCTCTCCACAGGTGATCGTATTTCATTGTGGGAGCGAACCTGCTCGCGAATGCGTCGGACCTGACAACGCAGGTTATTGGCCAAACAACGCCTTCTGCCCCTCTGGCGAAGTCAACATCCCTTCCCCGTTATGCCCGACGCCGGGTACTTCAATCAGCTGCTGATTCAACCCTTGCGGTTGCAAGCGCTTCAGATAATTAAAGTAAAAACGCCCACGGGCCAGTCGATACGGGCCTTGGGCCTTGGCTTCACAGCTTTTATCCAGCGCCGGATGATTCGGGTCGGTGTCCTGCTGCCCCAGCAGATAAACGACGTCACGCTTGAGGTACTTTTCCTGCAATTGCGCAGCGGTTTGTCCGTCGGCGTAGGCGGGTAAATCTGTCAGCCCATACTTCCAGCGATTGAAGTCCGGGCAAGCGGCATGGTTGAAGGCAACCGGCCGGCGTTCATCGAAATACGCATAGGACGAAGGGTTGGCGATCACATAACGCAGCTTTACCCCAGCGGCCTCCAGTGCCGACTGATCGTGGCCCAGCAAGGCGTAGCGCTGCACCACCTGCGCACCGCCGGAGTGACCGGCGATGACGATTTGCTTCACGTCTGGAAACTGCTGACGATCACCCAGCCGGGCGATGATTTCGTCCAGCGCCTCGAAGGAACTCATGCGAAAAGGTGCGGTGGATTCGCCGCCGGCCATCCACTCATTGCCCTGCCAGCGCAGTACAGTGTCAGCCACAGGATGTACTGCAACGTCGGTTTCATTGAGAAACTGCGGGGCGATCACCAGGGTCGTGTCGCGTTGACCGGCCAGCTCAGCCGCGCGGTTACCGCTCTGGAGATAGGTTTGCGCATTGCGTAACCGACCATGGACGATGATCAACACGCGCTCGATTTTTGCCGGAGCAGGGCTGATGCCCACCGCTATTTCACCTGACTTCAACAGCAGGCGCCCGGGACTGAGCTCTTTGATCCCATGCTCGGCGGCCTGGGACGTTGCGCAAGTGAACAGCAAAACCAACAACCACTTCTTCATTTACAGATTTTTCGCCGCAAAGGTATCGCACTGGCCAACCTGGCCTTGGGCGAATCCGGTTTTGAACCAGCGCACCCGTTGCGCTGACGTACCATGGGTAAACGAGTCCGGGACCACACGGCCCTGACCCTGTTGCTGCAAGCGATCGTCGCCGATGGCGTTTGCAGCGTTCAATGCTTCTTCGATGTCGCCCGGTTCCAGCCAGTTCAGCCGTTGCTGCGCATTGTTGGCCCAGACCCCGGCCAGGCAGTCGGCCTGAAGTTCCTGGCGCACCAGCAAGCCACCGTCGCCTTCCATCTGCCGACCCTGCTGGCGGGCTGCCTGAATTTTCGCGGAAACGCCGAGCAAGGTCTGCACATGGTGTCCGACTTCGTGAGCGATCACGTAGGCCTGTGCGAAGTCGCCAGCAGCGGAAAAGCGCTGCGACATTTCCTGGAAAAACGCCATGTCCAAATAGACTTTCTGGTCTGCCGGGCAATAGAACGGACCGGTCGCAGACGTCGCCAGCCCGCAGGCCGAATTCACCCGATTGCTGAACAGCACCAGGGTCGGGTCCTTATATTGCCGGCCGCCCTGCTGGAAAATCTGCCGCCAGGTGTCTTCGGTGTCGCCAAGGATCGAACGCACGAATTCGGCGCTTTGATCATTGGCCGGCGGCGCCTTGCGCGTCTGGTTGGTGGCCGGTGCCGATTGCTCGCCCATCTGGCCGGTCAGTTCCCCGAGGATCTGCATCGGGTCCTGGCCGGTAAGCCAGCCGACCCCGACGATCAGAATGATTGCGGTCAGGCTCAGGCCCTTGCCGCCACCAAAGCGCATTCCGCCACCACCGCCGACATCACCGCCACGGGCATCGACCACGTTGTCGCTGCGTCGGCCTTTTTTCCATAGCATGTGGGAATCCTCTGGTTGTCCGTGCGATGAGTGTTGCTGCCAAGTGGGAGCGGCGCCAGTCCGGTCGTCCGGCTTTTTTCCACGCACACCGCTGTTCCCGGCAATCCGTGGCGGCTGCCGAGAACGATTCAGGCTTGTATTGAACGCGGATAACCCATCGAATTCCGTTCGGCGATGGGTTTTTATCGACAGGGCGATCGCCGGCCCTGCGGATTACTCGTCGAATGCATCCCACACCGGGGCAAAGTCCGGGCTGACCTGACGCTCGCGTTTGGACAGGCTGGCGATCAAGGCTCGATCCTGATCATCCAGATTGACTTTGAATGCCGCCAGGTTGGCCAACTGATTGGCCTGGCTACTGGCCTTGGGAATTGCCGCCACGTTCTCTTGATCCAGCAACCACTTGAGCGCGACCTGGGTCGGCAATACCCCGTGTTTAGCGGCAATTTGCTGGATGGCAGGGATGTCCGACACTTTGTTGCGAGCCAGTGGTGTGTAGGCTGTCAGCGCCAGGTCGTGTTGACGGGCGTAGTTCAGCAGTGCGTTTTGTCCGAGCAGTACGTGGTATTCGACCTGAATGGCTGACAGCGGCGCAGCCAGTTCTTCAACGACTTTGCGCAACAGTGGTAGAGGAAAGTTCGCCACGCCGATGTTGCGTGCCAGGCCTTGCTCCTTGAGCGACACCAGGGTTTCAATCGTGCGCGGCAGATCCCAATCGGTGCTGGGCCAGTGGATCATGAACAAATCGACGTAATCGCAGCGCAAGGCCTTGAGGCTGCGGTCCAGGGAATGGCGCATCGCATCGGGTTGCAGTTGGTCCCACCAGACCTTGGTGGTGATGTGGATCTGCTCGCGGGGTGTCGGACTGTTCGCCACCGCTTGCCCGACAGCGTCCTCGTTGTTGTAGCCCGCTGCCGTATCGATGTGCCGATATCCGATCGCCAAGGCCTGTTCCACGGCGCGGGTGCACTCATCTGCGAGCATTGGCCAGGTGCCGAGGCCCAGTTTCGGCATGTTCAAACCCTGTGGGTTAACGATGTGCTGCATGGTCGATCTCCTTTTCAAAAGCGGTGACGCCTGCGATGTGGCGTGCGGCGATGTAGCCGAAGGTCAGCGCCGGGCCGATGTTGATGCCGCCGGCGGGATAGTGGCCGCCCATGATGCTCGCCATGTCGCCGCCCGCCGCGTACAGCCCGGCAATGGCCTGGCCTGCGTCATCCAGCACCTGGGCGTGCGGGTTGACCTTGAGCCCGGCGAACGTGCCGAAGCTGCCGGGCTGGACTTTCACGGCGTAATACGGACCCTGTTCGATCGGCGCGACACACGGGTTGGGTTGCTGCAACGCATCACCCTGTTTGCGGTTGTAGGGGGTCGAGCCGCGACCGAACTGCGGATCTTCGCCATGGCGTGCATGGCGGTTGTAATCCGACACGGTTGTGCTCAGGCCGATTGGATCAATGCCGCAGGCCGACGCCAATTCCTCAAGGCTGTTGCCGGTTTTCAGATAGCCGCTGTGGATAAAGGACGACAGCGGCACGGGAAACGGCCGAGAGATGCCCAAGCCATACCGCCGCTGAAAGCGATGGTTGCAGATCAGCCAGGAGGCGACCTCTTCACCTTGCGGGGCGGCGGCGACCATGGCCGTCACGTAGTCGTAGTAACCGTTGGCTTCGTTGACGAAGCGCTGGCCGTTGCTCAAGACGCCGATGATCCCGGGCTTGCCGCGCTCGATGATGTGCGGGAAATGGCCGACGCTGCCGTCGCGGTGCGGCACTTGCGAAACCGGGGCCCAGGCTACGGGGGAGGCCATGTCGACATCCACTTTGGCGCCAACGCTTTCGCCCAGTCGCAGGCCATCGCCGGACACGCCGAGCGGCGGCAAAGCCAGATGCTCATGCCCGGTCGGCGTGCGCGGAAACAGCGCTTTGCGCCGTTCGATGTCATTGGCAAAACCGCCGGCTGCGAGCACCACGCCCCTGCGTGCATGGATGCGCACCGAGCCGTTGGCGGTGCTGACGATCGCCCCCTGCACCTGATTGTTCTCGCGCAGCAATTGCGTGACCGGCGCCGACTCCCAAAGCAACACGCCAAGGTCTTCGGCAGACTTTGCCAAACGCGCCACCAAGGCCACACCGTTGACCAGTTGCATGGCGCGACCGTGCACGACGAGGTCGAACACGTGGCGGCTAAAACGCCGGGTGACGTGCCAGGCCGCCGACAGCGAGCGGGTCAGGTTGAGGAAGGCCGTAAGGTCTGCGCCGGCCATGATTGGCATGCCCATGAAGGATGTTTCCCGCATGGTTTTACGCAAACGCTTAAGCAGTTTGCCGACCTTTCTTGCGTCGTAGGGCGCCGCGATCACCGAGCGGCCACCGGTGCCGGCGCCGGGTGTATCGCCATGAATGTCGGCTATCGCATTGCCATCAGCGAACTGCAACGAGGTGTGCTGTTCAAAAAACGCGACCATGTGCGGAGCGGCGTTGAGGAATGCATCAATCATTGCCGGATCGTACTGTTCACCCAATTCGTGTTTCAGGTAGGTGCGCGGTTGCTCGATGTCTTCGACGATGCCGGCACGTCGCGCCAACGGGTTGCACGGCACCCAGGCCCAACCTCCTGACCAGGCCGTGGCGCCGCCGAACATCGGGTCCTTTTCCACCACAATCACCTTCAGTCCGTGCCAGGCCGCGGTCACGGCGGCTGACAGTCCCGCCGCACCTGAGCCGACGATCAGTACATCGCAATCGACGTCGGGGAGAAAGTGCGGATCGGCAGGCATGGCAGGAGCTCCGGTATTGTTGTTTTGGAATCTGATTCCAGAAAATATAAGAGGCTGCCCGAAGCGAGCAAGTGAAAGGTCCGTAAAGCGGGCGGTTATCGGACAAGCAGTTCCAGATTTCGCATTCGGCGGGTTGTCTTCTAGAATCGAGCAAATTTTGCGTGGAAACTCCCATGGCCGGCAGTCAGATCGAACGTGTTTTCAGTGTGCTCGAAAGCCTCACCAGCGACCCCCGCGGCTTGCCGATGCAGACGCTGGCGGAGCAGCTGGACATTCCAAAAAGCGCGACCCACCGCCTGCTCGCCGAGCTGATTCGGTTGGGCTATGTGCGGCAGAATCCGGAAAATTTGCGTTACCACTTGTCGACCAAACTGGTGGCAATGGGGTTCCGTTATCTGTCGAGCAGTGGTGCGGATATCGTGCAACCGGTGCTCGACCGGTTGGCTCAGGAAACCGGAGAGCTGGTGCGTCTCGGGGTGATCGAGGGCGAGCGCCAGACCTGGATCGCCAAGTCCCAGGGCGCTCGCTCGGGCCTGCGTTACGACCCGGACATGGGCCGTGATGCGCCCTTGTTCTACACCGCTTCGGGGCATGCCTGGCTGGCGTGCATGAGCGATGCCGAGGCCCTGTCGCTGGTGGAGCGCCAAGCGACTGACCGGCCGCTCGAGCTCGGGCCGAATGCGCCGCGCTCGAACATCGAACTGCTCGAACGCCTGCGGCTGGCGCGGGAGCAGGGTTACGCCTGCGTCGAAGAAAGTTCAGCCGTCGGCACCTCAGCGATTGCCGCGGTGGTGCGTCATCCGGGGGATGGGCGGGTGATTGGCGTGCTCAGTATCGCCGGGCCAAGTGCACGGATGCCGGGGGCGCGGTTGCATGAACTGGCGCCCTTGTTGCTGACGTTTACCGAAGAGTTGGCGGCGGCGAGTCTGGCGTCGGAGTTGTTTGTATGAGCTAACGCAAATCCCACAGGTTCAATTGCAATTTGCCTGCGAAGCTGTGCGCTGTTCGAACACTTTCCCTGTCGGTCTGTGTAAGATTGTGGAACTCGGTTCTAAATTAATGGAATTCACATTCCAACAAGAACCCCAAGAGGACCGCATTTTGAATTGGCCCCTTCGAATCGCATTGATCGGCGCTGGCAATATGGGCCAGCAGCATTACCAACATCTGAAGTCTCTGGCTGAAGCGACCTTGTGCGCCGTGGCTGATCCCGGTCCGCAAGCGGTCGCCCTCGCGGCTGAGTGGGGGGTAGGCTATTTCGCCGATTACCGTCAGATGCTGGAGCAGGCGAAGCCAGACGCAGTCATCGTCGCCAACCCCAACACACTGCACGTCAGCACTGCGCTCGATTGTCTCGCGGCTGGCGTGCCGGTGTTGCTGGAAAAACCGGTGGGTGTGCACCTCGATGAAGCTCGAGAGTTGGTGGCTGCCTCCAGGGCGAGCGGCGTACCGGTGCTGGTCGGCCATCACCGTCGCCACAATCCATTGATCGTCCGGGCCCATGAACTTATCCACAGCGGCGCGCTGGGCCGGCTGACCACGGTCACGGCGCTCTGGCAGTTGCGCAAGCCCGACAGCTATTTCGAAACGCCTTGGCGCCGCGAGGCCGGTGCGGGGATGTTGTTGACCAACCTGATCCACGACCTCGATCTGCTGCGGCATTTGTGTGGCGAAGTGCGTCAGGTGCAGGCCATTACCAGCAATGCGATTCGCGGGTTTGCCAACGAGGATTGCGCGGCAGTGCTGCTGCAATTCGACAACGGCGCGCTGGGCAGTCTGACCGGCTCCGATGCGGTGGCCGCGCCCTGGAGTTGGGAACTGGATTCGGGGGAGAACCCGGTGTATCCGCATCAGGCCGACCAGCCTTGTTATTTGCTGGCCGGGACCGGTGGCGCGTTGAGCATTCCGCAACTTAAACGCTGGCACTACAACGAAGTCGATGGCGGCTGGCACCAGCCATTGCTGCAAGCTCAGGAAAGCTTCAGTGCCGATGAAGCCCTGCGTTTGCAGTTGCAGCATTTCGTGCGCGTTGCGCGCCGGGAGGTCGAGCCGCTGGTGAGCGCCGCCGATGCCGCGCGCACGCTGGCGCTGATCGAAGCCATTCGCGAAGCGGCCGAAACCGGTCGCGCTTGCGTACCGTCGTTGATCGAGGGCTGACCATGAGCGAACGAATCTTTTCCCTGGCCAGTCTGACCGTGCTGGAGTTGTCACCACCGCAGATGGTCGAGGTCGCGGCCCGGGCCGGTTACAGTCACGTCGGTTTGCGCTTGGTACCGGCGACACCGGAGGAACACCATTTTGCCCTGGTGGCCGATGGCGATTTACGCCGTCAGACCCTGGCCCGTCTGCGCGACACCGGCATTCGTGTGCTGGACGTTGAAATCCTGCGTCTGAAACCGGATACCGTCGTCGCCGACTTCGAGAGCATTCTGGCGGTCGGTGCCGAATTTGGGGCCAGTGAGTTGCTGGTGGCCGGTAACGATCCTGACGAGCAACGGCTGACGGAAAACTTTGCCCGGCTTTGTGATCTCGCGAAACCCTATGGCCTGCATCCCCATCTGGAATTCATGCCCTGGACCGACGCGCGCAATCTGCAACAAGCCGTGCGTATCGTCGAGAACGCCGACCGGGAAAACGCGGCGGTGCTGGTGGATGCGTTTCACTTCGACCGCTCGGGATCGCGGTTGGAAGATCTGGCAAGCGTCACCCCTTCACGGTTACGGTATGCGCAGTTGTGCGACGTCGCCGGACCACGACCGGCAGACATGGCCGAGATTTTGCGTCAGGCGCGTAACGAGCGACGTTTCCCGGGTGACGGTGATTGCGATCTGTCGGGGTTGTTGCGCTGTTTGCCGGCTAACATTCCATTGAGCCTGGAGATTCCCACTGTGCAGTTGCTGGAACAGGGGGTGAGTGGATTGGATCGGGCGCAGATGGCTTTGGATAAAACCAGGGAACTGTTGGCTCGGATTTGACTTGCTTTTGTGGCGAGGGAGCTTGCTCCCGTTCGAGCGCGAAGCGGTCGCCGATGTTGTTTCAGGGCTGCTGCGCAGTCCAGCGGGAGCAGGCTCCCTCGCCAAATACCCATATCACTTAGAGGCCTTCATGACCGTCAGCACCCCGCTCTCCGGCGTCAATCAGCCCTTCAAGGGGATCCTGCTGATCGTTGTCGCGACGTTCCTGTTTTCCAGTCACGATGCATTTTCGAAGTACCTCTCCGGTTTCTATCCGATCGTCATGGTGGTCTGGGCGCGTTATGTGGTTCACACGTTGCTGATGGCCGGGATTTTCCTGCCGCAATCGGGGCTGCGGGTTTTACGCACGAAGCGGCCGCTGCTGCAGTTGATCCGCGCACTGTGCCTGCTGGGCACCAGTCTGTTTTTCACCACCGGGCTGATGTACATCCCGCTGGCCGAGGCCACGTCGGTCAACTTCCTCGCACCGGTACTGGTCACCGCATTGTCGGTGCCGTTGTTGGGCGAGCGAGTCACGCGCGGGCAATGGCTGGCGGTCATTTTTGGCTTTGTCGGGGTGCTGATCATCGTTCACCCGGGCGGTGATTTGTTCACTCCGGCGGTGTTGTTGCCATTCTGCTCGGCGCTGTTTTTCTGCTTCTACCAATTGCTGACGCGCAAACTCAGCAACATCGACAGCCCGACCACCAGCAACTTCTTCGCGGGGCTGTGCAACACGTTGGTGATGAGTGCGCTGGTGCCGTTCTTCTGGCAGACACCGAGCCTGGCGCATGGCGCGATGATGCTCGCGCTGGGGGCCTGCGGGATGACGGCGCACCTGTTTCTGACCCAGGCTTTCCGTCTCGCGGCGCCGGCATTGCTGGCACCGTTCAGCTATTGCCAGATTATCTTTGCCGGCCTGTTGGGCTGGTTGCTGTTTTCCCATACGCCGACCCTGACCACCGTGATCGGTATCGCCGTGATTTGCTGCAGTGGCCTGGCGGCGGCCTGGCAGCAAAGCCGTAAGTAGAAGGGCTGCGCAAACAATTGTGGGAGCTGGCCTGCTGGCGATGGCGTCGGGTCAGGCAACATCAATGTTGAATGACAATTCGCTTTCGCCAGCAGGCAGGCTCCCACAGGGATCATGCGTTGAACGTTAGTCAGTGATGGTCGGAATCTTGCGCGGTGCCATGAAGTACATCCAGATCAGCGCGATGAAGTACATCGCCGGAATCAGGGTGAACAGCACGGTGTAGTTGTTGTTGGTGACTGTCAGGATATGGCCGACCAACTGGGTCATGAACATCCCGCCAATCGCCGCACACATGCCGCCGAAACCGAACACCGTACTCATCATGTGCTTGGGCGTGTAGTCCATCACCAGGCTCCAGATGTTCGCGGTCCAGGCCTGGTGCGCACCGATGGCCAGGGAAATGGCAGCCACCGCGACCCACAGGTTGCTGGAACCGGCTGCCATGATCACGCCGATGATGCAGCAGGCGAACAGGAACATGGACATCAGTCGCGCCTTGATCGGGTTGACGCCGCGGCCGATCAGGAACGAGGAGAGGATCCCGCCACCGACACTGCCGAAGTCGGCGGTGAGGTAGATGATGATCAGCGGAATACCCATCTGGGTCACGTTGATGCCCAGGTTGTATTGCTGATTGAGGAACGGCGGCAGCCAGTACAGGTAGAACCAGAACACCGGCGCGGTGATCGAGTAGGCGAGGGCGAAAGCCCAGGTGCCACGCATGCGCAGGATTTTCGAGAACGGTACGCGGGTTTGCTCAGGTTCGACTTCGTTCTGGATGTAGTCCAGTTCGGATTTTTTAACGCTCGGGTGATCTTCCGGGTTGAAGTATTTCAGGCCCCAGAACAGCAACCAGATCCCGCCCAGTGACGCCATGCACAGGAACGCGGCTTGCCAGCCCCATACGTGGAGGATCAATGGCAACAGCATCGGCGTGAACATCGCACCGACGTTGGTACCGGCGTTGAAAATACCGGTGGCTACCGCACGTTCACCGGCCGGGAACCACAGACGCGTGGTTTTCACGCAGGCCGGGTAGTTGGCGGCTTCGGTGAGGCCGAGAATGAAGCGGCAGACCATGAAACCGACCGCCGACGTGGCCAGGCCGTGGGCACCGGTCGCCAGGCTCCAGAGCAGCACGGCGCAGAAGAACACGCGCTTGACGCCGACCCGGTCGATCAATCGGCCTTGCAGCACGAAGCCAATGGCGTAGCCGACCTGGAACCAGAAGTTGATGTTGGCGTAGTCCATCGCCGTCCAGCTCATTTCCTTGGCGAGGATGGGCTGCATGACGCCGAGGGCGGCGCGGTCGATGTAGTTCAGGGTGGTGGCGAAGAACACCAGCGCCAGCATTCCCCAACGGGTTTTGCCGACAGCCATGGCGCCGCGGATTTTGTCGCCGATGCCACCAGTGGCAGTAGTCATGGAGGCGTGCTCCACGGGAGAACTTTGGGAAGGATTCATGTAGTCCACCGATTATTTTTATGTGGTGTTCCGAGTCTTTGGTAACCGAGCCGGATGGTTTTCGACCTGGCTCAATGTGGCGTTGATGTTGAGCAGTGAACAAAAAATCGTCAATTCGCCAACGGCCATTGTGTTCGATAATCGCACGCAAAACTAACCGGGTAGTACACTTTAAATTGCCCTGAAGGATCACGCAGCCAATAATTCAATCAAAGCTAAACGCAATCCCTGTCGGCGCTGCTTTCGGCAGCTCCGAGACAGAGCCCGCGTGCGATGCCCCTAACAAGATGTCTCCACCATCAGGAGTCGAAACATGCAGCGTTCCATTGCCACCGTGTCCTTGAGCGGTACCCTGCCGGAAAAACTCGAAGCCATCGCCGCTGCCGGTTTTGATGGTGTCGAGATTTTCGAAAACGACCTTCTCTACTACGACGGCAGTCCGCGGGAAATTAAGCAGATGTGCGCCGATCTCGGGATCGCCATCACCCTGTTTCAACCGTTCCGCGACTTCGAAGGCTGCCGCCGCGACCGCCTGGCGCGTAATCTGGAACGGGCCGAGCGCAAGTTCGACCTGATGCAGGAGCTGGGCACGGACCTGGTGCTGGTGTGCAGCAATGCCTCGGCAGACTCCGTCGGTGATGAGCAGATTTTAGTCGATGATTTGCGCTTGCTGGCCGAACACGCGGGCGCCCGTGGCCTGCGTATCGGTTACGAAGCGTTGGCCTGGGGCAAGCATGTGAACACCTGGCAACAGGTGTGGAACATTGTTCGCCAGGCGGATCATCCTAGCCTCGGTGTGTTGCTCGACAGCTTCCATACGCTGTCGCTCAAGGGCGACCCGAGCGCCATCGCCGAGATTCCCGGCGACAAGATTTTCTTCGTGCAAATGGCCGACGCGCCGATCCTGGCCATGGACGTGCTGGAGTGGAGCCGGCATTTCCGTTGCTTCCCCGGTCAGGGCGAATTCGATCTGCCAGGCTTCCTCGCACCAATCATCAAGAGTGGCTACACCGGGCCGCTGTCGCTGGAAATCTTCAACGACGGTTTCCGTGCCGCGCCGCCCCGGGCCAATGCAGCCGACGGTTTGCGCTCGTTGCTTTACCTTGAAGAGAAAACCCGCCAGCGCCTGGAACAGGAAGCCAAGCCCTCGACCAACCTCGACATCCTGTTCGAGACGCCGAAGGCCAGCGAATACAACGGCATCGAGTTTCTTGAATTCGCCGTGGACGAAAGCCTCGGCGCCAAGCTTTCCCATTGGCTGGAACGACTGGGCTTCGTCAAGGCGGGCCAGCATCGCTCCAAGAGCGTCAGCCTGCTGCGCCAGGGCGATATCAATTTGATCCTCAATTCCGAACCGTACTCGTTCGCCCACAGCTTCTTCGAGGCGCACGGTCCGTCATTGTGCGCCACCGCCGTGCGGGTCAAGGACAGCGCCAGTGCGCTGGCTCGGGCCGTGGCTTATAAAGGCCAGCCCTATCGCGGGCTGGTGGGGCCGAACGAACTGGAGCTCGCGGCCGTGCGTGCGCCGGATGGCAGCCTGATTTACCTGGTCGACCAGCAGGCCGACGTCTATGGCACTGACTTCAATCTGTTCCCGCAGGCGCAGACCGCTGGCGGCCTCAAGCGCATCGACCACATGGCCATGGCATTGCCGGCCGACAGCCTCGACAGTTGGGTGTTGTTCTACAAGAGCCTGCTGGACTTCGAAGCCGATGACGAAGTGGTGCTGCCCGATCCTTATGGCCTGGTGAAAAGCCGCGCACTGCGCAGCCGCGACAGTTCGATTCGCCTGCCACTGAACATTTCCGAAAACCGCAACACCGCCATCTCACACGCGCTGTCGAGTTATCGCGGCTCCGGCGTGCATCACATAGCGTTTGATTGCGACGATATTTTCGCTCAGGTCAGCCGCGCGAAAGAGGCCGGCGTGCCGCTGCTCGATATCCCGCTCAACTACTACGATGACCTGGCCGCACGTTTCGATTTTGACGACGAGTTCCTCAGTGAACTGGCCTATTACAACGTGCTGTACGACCGTGATGCCCAGGGCGGCGAGCTGTTTCATGTTTACACCGAGCCGTTCGAGGGCCGTTTCTTCTTCGAGATCATCCAGCGCAAGAACGGCTATGCCGGTTACGGCGCGGCCAACGTGGCGGTGCGGCTGGCGGCCATGGCCAAATCCCGAAGCGGTGCCGTACGTCAGGCAAAGTTGTAGGAAAATCGTAACTACGCCGACAAACCGCTGCCGCACGGCTTCCTTCGCTGTGCGGCGCGGCTCATAATCGCCAGCCTGTGCAGTGATGGCCGTGAGCCCGCAATGACGATAATTTCAGAACTCTCCGCAGTGCCCGAGCAAGCGACGGCCGAGCCGCGCAAGAGTCGCAAGAACAACCCGGAAAAAACCCGCGAGAACATCCTTCAGGAAGCGATTGTCGAGTTTGTTCAGCAGGGTCTTTCAGGTGCCCGCGTCGATGCCATCGCCGAGCGCATCCACACCTCCAAGCGCATGATCTATTACTACTTCGGCAGTAAGGAACAGCTCTACGTCGAAGTGCTGGAAAAGCTCTACGGGGATATTCGCAACACCGAAAGCCGATTGCACCTGGCTGAACTGGCACCGGTGCTGGCGATTCGCCGGCTGGTGGAATTCACCTTCGATCACCATGATCGCAACGTCGATTTCGTGCGTATCGTCAGTATCGAGAACATTCACAACGCCGAGTATGTGAAGCGCTCCGATGCGATCAAGGCGATGAACAACACCATCCTCGATTCACTGGGCGAGATTCTCCGTCGCGGCGCCGAGCAAGGGCTGTTCCGCTCGGGGCTTGATGCGCTGGATGTGCACTTGCTGATCAGCTCGTTCTGCTTCTATCGGGTGTCGAACCGCCACACCTTTGGCGAGATCTTTCAGATCGACTTGCCGGACGAAAGCATCAAGCAGCGTCATCGCGAGATGATTTGCGAGTCGGTTTTGCGATATTTGCAGGCGTAATTCGGCAGTGTGAATCACCTTTGCAGGAGCCGGCTTGCTGGCGATAGCGTCTGTACAATCGCCATCGCCAGCAAGCCGGCTCCTACAAGTTGCATCAACCATTCATGCTTTGAAAATGCGCCAGCATCCGCTGCGCGTCCGGCTCCACGCCGCTGAACAGTTCGAACGCCTTCACGGCCTGGAACACCGCCATGTTGCCGCCATCCAGCGTCCGGCAACCCAGCGCGCGGGCGTTGCGCAGCAGTTCGGTTTCCAGCGGGAAATACACAATTTCCGCCACCCACAACTCAGCCCGAAGCCATTCGACCGGCACCGGCATCCCCGGGAGTTTTTTCATGCCCATCGGCGTGGTGTTCACCAGGCCGTCTGCGTCGGTCAGCGTCAGCGCCAAATCATGACCCGCCACCGCGCGCCCGCTGCCGAAATGTTGGTTGAGGTTGTCGGCCAGGCTCTGGGCACGGCTGATTTCCACATCGAAAATGCTCAGTTGCCGTACGCCTTCACTCAATAGCGCGTGGGCCACTGCCGCACCGGCACCCCCGGCGCCCATCTGCACAACGCGCTCAACGGCAACGCCTTGCAAGCCTCGGCGAAAACCTTCGGCAAAGCCCAGGCAATCGGTGTTGTGGCCGATGCGTTTGCCATCTTTGAGCACCACAGTGTTTACCGCGCCAATCCCCCGGGCCTCCGGCGATAATTCGTCGAGCAGCGGGATGATCGCCTGCTTGCACGGGAAGGTGATGTTCAGCCCGGTGAAGTTCATGCGCTCGGCGGCGCTCAACAGGTCGGGCAGGGCAGTGCTGTCGAGTTGCAACTGATCAAGATCGATCAGGCGATAGAGGTAGCGCAAACCTTGGGCATCGCCTTCATGCTCGTGTAATGCCGGGGTGCGGGATGCCTGGATGCCGGCGCCGATCAGTCCGGCTAATACCGCTTGGTTCTGGCTCACGATGGTTACCCTTTCAGACGTTGGCTGAAGTGTTCAAGCGCCAGGCGATAGCCATGGCTGCCGAACCCCGCCATCACCGCAGTGGCAATGGCTGACACAAAGGAATGGTGACGGAAAGCTTCGCGGGCGTGGACGTTGGACAGGTGAACTTCAATCACCGGCAACTCGCTGGCGACCAAAGCATCGCGGATGGCTACCGAGGTGTGAGTCCAGGCGGCCGGGTTGATCACGATCCCGGCACAGCGGCCCCGAGCGGCGTGAATCCAGTCGAGCAGTTCGCCTTCGTGGTTGGTCTGGCGAAACTCCACCGCCAGACCGAACTCTTCGGCGGCACGGCCGCACAGCGCAGAAATATCAGCGAGGGTTTCATGGCCATAGGTGGCCGGTTCGCGAGTGCCGAGCAGGTTCAGATTCGGGCCGTTGAGCACCAGAATGATGGGGGACATCGATGTTTCTCCACTTATTGTTTTTGGCATTGGCCGTAGGTTTCAGCCTGTGGAGATAAATTGTACTAGCTAGTTAATTTGGTCAATTGAAGAGCCGGTTTGCAGGCGATTTGTGTGCGGTGATCGGACAGGAAAAACATCGTAGCCTGCGGCAGCTCCTGGATTTGAAACGCGTTCCCCGTTAGCTGCCGCAGGCTGCGATCGTTTAACGAGGCAAATGCTCAACCAGAAAATCAATGAAAGCCCGCAATCGCAGAGGCATATGCCGACTCTGCGGATACAACAAAGTAAACGGCCGCGAACGCCCGCCATAGGGCTTGAGCACTTCCACCAGCGAGCCATCGGCCAGTTCTTTTTCGACGATGAAACGATAGGTCTGGAACAGACCGGCGCCATGTTTCGCCAGGGTCACGCCGCCCAAAACATCATCGGAACAAACGTAATTGCCTTCGGCCAGTATCTCCCGCTGTACGCCGTCGTCATTGAACAACCAGGCAATGCGTCGGCCGCTGCTGGGCAGTTCGTACTGAATGCAGTCATGTTGCTGCAAATCGTCGAGGGTCTGCGGTGTACCGGCGTGCTTGAGGTACTCGGGACTGGCAATCATCACCAGCGTGGCGTCCTCCAACGGCCGGGCGATCAAGCCGGAATCCGGAATCGCCCGCACGCGAATCGCCAGGTCGTAGCCCTCGCCGACGAAATCGATGTTGCGATTGCTGATGTGCGACTCGACCTTCACCGCCGGGAAACGCGCGCGAAAGGCCGGCATCAACGGCAGGATCCGGTGGTGGGCGTAGGTGGTCGGGATGCTGATACGCAGCGTGCCGGACGGCACTTGCTGTTGGCCCATGACCTCGCGCTGAGCTTCGACCAACTGGGCCAAAGCCTGGCGGCATTCTTCGTAGTAGCGCCGACCGCTGTCGGTCAGCTTGACGCTGCGGGTCGTGCGGGCAAACAACCGCACGCCCAGACGCTCCTCCATGCGCGACACCGAACGGCTCACCGCCGCTGGCGTGACGCCCGCCACCAACGCCGCCGCCGTGAAACTACCGGCCTCGGAGGCCAGGCAAAACAGCTCGATGCTGCCCAGTTGAAGATCGTCGAATTGTCGTTGCATGATTGATTACACCGAGGATCAATTGAAGTGTTCGGTTCAGTATTTCTCAAATGTGCGCGCACAGATACAGTCGCTTCAACGTAGGTAACCTTTCTCAACCAGCGAGCAGGAGACGCAGCATGCCTTTCGTCAGCGTACGCATCACCCGTGACGGCGTTACCCGGGAGCAGAAAGCCCAAGTCATCGCCGAAATCACCGAGACTCTGCAACGTGTGCTCGGCAAACCGCCGGAGCTGACCCATATCGTGATCGAGGAAATCGACACCGATAATTGGGGATACAAAGGCATTACCACGACTGAGTTCCGAAAAAATCAGCCTGGGTGATGGGCTTTAAAACACAAAAACCGTCATTGAGACGGTTTTTGTGTTTGGCATTTGCGATCAACGCCGGGTCAACAACACCCCGGATTCCATGTGATGAGTCCACGGGAACTGGTCGAACATCGCGCATTGGGTAATGCGGTGGGTGTCGTGCAGTTGGGCGATGTTGGCCGCCAGGGTTTCCGGGTTGCAGGAAATGTACAGGATGTTGTCGAAGCGCCGGGTCAGCTCGCAGGTGTCCGGGTCCATGCCGGCGCGAGGCGGGTCGACGAAGACGCTGCCGAATTCGTAGCTCTTGAGGTCGATGCCGTGCAGGCGACGGAACGGTCGCACTTCGTTCAGCGCTTCGGTCAGTTCTTCAGCGGATAAACGTACCAGCGTGACGTTATCCACAGCGTTTTCGCTGAGGTTGCTCAGCGCTGCATTGACCGAGGTCTTGCTGATTTCGGTGGCCAGCACTTTGCGCACGCGGGTGGCGAGCGGCAGTGTGAAGTTGCCGTTGCCGCAATACAGCTCCAGCAAATCGTCCGGGCGATCGCCCAGCGCGTCGAAGGCCCAGTTGAGCATCTTCTGGTTCACGGTGCCGTTGGGCTGGGTGAACGCGCCTTCTGGCTGGCGATAGCTGAAGGTGCGGCCGCCGACCTCCAGCTGCTCGACCACGTAATCGTGACCAATGACTTCGCGCTTGCCCTTGGAGCGGCCGATGATGCTGACGTTCAGGTCGGCTGCCAGTTTCGACGCCGCTGCGTGCCAGTGCTCGTCCAGCGGACGGTGGTAGCACAGGGTGATCATCGCGTCGCCGGCCAGGGTGGTCAGGAACTCCACTTGGAACAGCTTGTGGCTGAGCGGTGCGCTGGCTTGCCAGGCTGCCTTGAGTTGCGGCATCAACTGGTTGATGCGCAGGCTGGCGATCGGGAACTCTTCAATCAGAATCGGCGTGCGCTTGTCTTCCTGGGAAAACATCGCGTAGTGCCGCTCGCCGGCTTCGCGCCACAGGCGGAATTCGGCGCGCAGGCGGAAGTTCTGCAGCGGCGAATCGAAAACGGCGGGCTCGGGTGCATCGAACGGGGCCAGCAGGTCACGCAAACGCGTGACCTTGTCTTCGAGCTGAACGGCGTAGGCCTGGGAATCAAAAGTCATGCGTTAAACCAACCCAGCTTGATCACGAACAGAATCGACAGGATCACCAGCGCCGGGTTCAGCTCACGGCCACGACCGGACATCAGCTTGATAGCGGTCCAGGCAATGAAGCCGAAGGCGATGCCATTGGCGATGGAATAAGTGAACGGCATCGCCAGTGCGGTGATGACCACTGGCGCGGCGACGGTAATGTCGTCCCAGTCTATTTCGGCCAGGCCGGAAGTCATCAGCACGGCGACGAACAGCAGCGCGGGGGCCGTGGCGAACGCCGGGACGCTTGAAGCCAGTGGCGAGAAGAACAGCGCCAGCAGGAACAGGAATGCAACGACAACGGCGGTCAGGCCGGTGCGGCCACCGGCACTCACGCCGGCGGCGGATTCGATGTAGCTGGTGGTGGTCGAGGTGCCCAGCAGGGAACCGGCCATTGCCGCCGTACTGTCGGCGATCAGCGCACGGCCCATTTTCGGCATGTGGCCGTCCTTGCCCATCAGCCCGGCGCGTTTGGCGACGCCAATCAGGGTGCCGGAGTTGTCGAACAGGTCAACGAACAGGAAGGCGAAGATCACGCTGACCAGACCGATGTCCAGCGCGCCCTTGATGTCCAGTTGCAGGAAGGTCGGGGCCAGCGAAGGTGGCATCGACATCACGCCGCCGAACGGGGTGAAGCCCAGAGCGATGGAGGCGATGGTCACCACCAGAATGCCGATCAGCACCGCGCCGCGCACCGCGAGAGCCTCAAGGGCGACGATCAGGGCGAAGCCAAGGGTGGCGAGGATCGGTGCCGGTTGTTTCAGATCGCCGAGGCCAACCATGGTCGCCGGGTTACTGACGACGATGCCGGCGTTGTGCAGGGCGATCAACGCCAGGAACAGGCCGATACCGGCGGCAATCGCCGAGCGCAGCGGCAGCGGGATGCTGTTGATGATCCATTCACGGATGCGGAAGATCGACAGCAGGAAGAAGCACACGGCCGAGATGAACACCGCGCCCAGCGCCACTTGCCAAGTGTGGCCCATGTGCAGGACCACGGTGTAGGTGAAGAAGGCGTTCAGGCCCATGCCCGGTGCGAGGGCGATCGGGTAGTTGGCGATCAGGCCCATGACCGTCGAGCCGATGGCGGCTGCCAGGCAGGTGGCGACGAACACCGCGCCCTTGTCCATGCCGGTCTCGCCGAGGATGCTCGGGTTGACGAACAGAATGTAGGCCATGGCCAAAAAGGTCGTGACGCCCGCCAGAATCTCGGTGCGTACGTTGGTGTTGTGTGCCTTGAGTTGAAACAGCCTTTCCAGCATGTCTGCTCCCCGTGGCGCGCCCGGCGCCGTGAATGTATCGACCTCAACAGCAAAGCACAGACCGCTGCAGGCGCCTGGGATTTTTCTGTGGGTCGGAAAAAGCCGCGCATCATACCAGCCGCACAGGGTTATGGCTGCTTATGGCGGTGATCGTCGTCGATGTTTTGCGTTTAACGTAAACCAGCCATACTGCGCGCTGGTTTTTTGGGGGGGTAATTGGATGAAAAAGCGTCTGTCGATCTTGTCCAGTGGCTTGATGGCATTGCTGCTGGCGGCACATGGCGCCTCGGCGGCTTCGGCACCGCCGTTGACCCAGGTAAAAGTGCTCAAGGTCGAATCGCCTGAATGTGGTTTTGAAAACATTGATGAAGGGCAGACGCAGACGCGCTGCAATCACAATGGCCCGAATATCCGGATCTACGTGCTGGAAGTGGGCTATGGCCGCAGCCAGCCCCATGCCACGCTGGATGGTTTCGAAGTGAATGGCACCCGTACGCCCGTCTGCGCTTACGAAAACGGCAACCTGACGGATTGCTCGCAACGAACAAAAATCGTCGGCAACTTGTACATCTTCAGTCTGGCGGGCAAGCAGGAAGGCACCTTCACCTTCAGCAATACCTCGATCAACGCGCCGCGCAACACGCTGTCGACGCAGCTTTACATCAAGTAACGACCAGGCTCGAACAAGGGTAAGGAAAGCTGACTACGCTTCAAGAACCCTCCTGTGGATTGTTCCCATGACCTTTCGAGCCTTGATTACCCTCGCCGAGGGCACCGATGACCTGCAGACCGTGACCCTGATTGATGTACTGCGCCGCGCCAAGGTTGAAGTCGTGGTGGCCAGCATCGAAGGGCGGCGCATGCTGACCTGCGCACGCGGTACTCGCTTGACCGCGGATGCCATGCTGGTGGATTTGCTGGCCCAGCCTTTCGACCTGATCGTCCTGCCCGGTGGCGCTGTGGGGGCGCAGCATTTGGCCGCCCATCCACCACTGCAACAACTGATCAAGGATCAGGCCGCAGCCGGTCGCCTGTTCGCCGGCATTGCCGAAGCGCCTGCCGAAGTACTGCAGGCTTTCGGGGTGCTGCGTCAGCGGCGCATGACGTGTCTGCCTTCATCCAGCCATCAACTGTCCGGGTGCAATTTTGTTGATCAACCGGTGGTGGTCGATGGCAACTGCATCACCGCCCAGGGTTCGGGGGCAGCGCTGATGTTTGCTCTGGCACTGGTCGAACAGCTCTGCGGCAAAGCCATGCGAACGACGGTGACGGGGGAGTTGGGGGGTTAGGCAGCGTCAGGCGTGAGCGGCGATGGGTTTGATGAGCGGTTGCTCACGATGCTCCGCCTGCCAGAGATCGTAGTCGGTCTGAACCCCTAGCCATGTCCGCGCCTTACCAATCCCGGCCCGCTCCAGGCGTACTGCCAGGTCCGGACTGATTGGCGCGTGTCCATGCAGTACTCGCGACAAGTGCGGGCGAGCGAATCCCAGGTGCCGGGCAAGTTCCGCGACACTGATACCCAGTTCGGGCAACACATCCATTAACAGTGTTTCGCCAGGATGCGGCGGGTTGTGCATAGGCATGTCCTGCCTCCTGTCAGTGGTAGTCCAGATAGTCGACCAGTTCGATATCTGTGCCAATAAAACGAAAAACGACTCGCCAGTTCCCTGAGACACTCAGCGACCAGAACCCGGTCAACTCTCCCCGCAGCGGATGCAATCGCCAGCCCGGGAGGTCGAGGTCATCAGGGACCGTGGCGCGATCCATGAATTGCAGCATGCGAGCCAGGCGCTTCGCATGATCTGCTCGAATCCCGCGAGTCGAACCTGTTTCATAGAAGCCACGAAGGCCTTTGTGTTGAAAGGATTTGATCATGGGGAAAGTGTAAGGCGATACATTACACTTTATGCGGTATCTATGTATTGCACCTGGTCGGCAAATCTGTGGTTGGTAACGGCCTTAAACCTTCACCTCTTCCTTTGGCACATGCATGCGGTCGCGATTCGCCAGTGTCGGGAACAGCTTGATCCAGGTCCCGGTTACCACCAGCGTACCGATGCCGCCCATGACCACGGCTGGCACGGTGCCGAACCAGTGGGCGGTCAGGCCGGATTCGAATTCGCCCAGCTGGTTCGAGGCGCCGATGAACAGACCGTTCACGGCACTGACCCGACCGCGCATTTCGTCCGGGGTTTCCAGTTGTACGAAGGACGCGCGGATCACCATGCTGATCATATCGGCCGCGCCCAGTACCACCAGCACCGCCAGGGAAAACCAGAACGAGGTCGACAGGCCGAAGGCGATGGTCGCCACGCCAAACACGCCCACGGCGGTGAACATCACCCGCCCGACATTGCGCTCCACGGCAAACCGCGCCAGGTACAGCGACATCAACAGCGCGCCCACCGCCGGGGCTGAACGCAACAGGCCCAATCCCCACGGGCCGGTCAGCAGGATGTCTTTGGCGAAGACCGGCAGCAGCGCCGTGGCGCCACCGAGCAGAACGGCGAACAGGTCCAGGGAAATCGCCCCGAGGATATCCGGCCGACTGCGAATGAAACGGATACCGGCCAGCAGCGAATCCAGGGTCGCCTTGCCCTTGTTCAGCGGCGTTTGCCGAGCGGGCAAATTGAGCATCAACGCGCAAGCGATGATGTACAAAACGACCGTCGGGCCATAGACCCACACACTGCCAAACGCATAGAGCAAACCGCCGAGGGCCGGGGCGACGATGGTTGCCGATTGCTGGGCCGATTGCGCGGCGGCTACGGCGCGTGGAAACAGGGCGCTTGGCACGATGCTCGGGAGCAAGGCCTGGGTGGTCGGCATCTCGAAGGAGCGGGCGGCTCCCAGCAAGAAGGCGAGGATGAAGATCATTTCCCGGGTGACATGATCAGTCGCGCTGCCAATGGCCAGCGACAAGGCGATCAGCGCTTGCAGGGATTGGCAGAGGGCCGCGACCTTGCGCCGGTCGTAGCGGTCCGCGACATGCCCGGTGTGCAGCATGAACAGCACTCGCGGGGCGAACTCCACCAACCCGACCAGACCCAGATCGAGCACGTTGCCGGTCAATTGGTACAGATTCCAGCCAATGGCCACCGTGAGCATCTGAAAACCGCTGGCGGTAAACACCCGGGCCAGCCAGAACGCAAGGAAAGGGCGATGGTGACGTAACAGCAAGGGCTCTTGGCTGGGCATTTGCGGGCAAATCTTGGGGAGGAGGGAAGGGTGAGGTTATCACCAACCTGTAACAGGAAGTTGCCATGATAGAAAATTTAGTTAGCTAGATACCGATCTTCAGCTGAGCCAGATTCCTGTGGCGAGGGAGCTTGCTCCCGTCAGGTTGCGAAGCGGCCTCAAACCCTGGCATTTGGGCGCCTCAGGTAAACCGCATTCATCGGTATGACGACTGCTGCGCAGTCGAGCGCGAGCAAGCTCGCTCGCCACAGTGAATACCAAAGGCCTATGGGGCAACTTGTCACGCGGCAAAAGGCCACGCGGTTTATCCCCGAAATTGGGACTACTCTTTCTACGTTGCTTGATCCAGATCAACGCCCTCCCAAGGGAATTGATTCGGCGGCCAGTTGGCCAGACTCCCTGCGTTGCGATGCGTGAAAAAAAAGAACAAACAGAGATTCGCCACACTCCATATCCGTGGGGGCCGTGGGTGCAGGCTTTCAGCCCGCAGCCGTACTACCTGATAGAGGAAGACTTATGTTCGGTTTAGAGGCACTTGATCTCGCCCGAATCCAGTTCGCGTTCACCATCTCGTTTCACATCCTGTTTCCGGCCATCACTATTGGTCTGGCGAGTTACCTGGCGGTACTCGAGGGCTTGTGGCTCAAAACGAATAACGACACTTACCGGGACCTTTACCATTTCTGGTCGAAGATCTTTGCCGTCAACTTTGGCATGGGCGTGGTTTCGGGGCTGGTCATGGCCTATCAGTTCGGCACCAACTGGAGCCGATTCTCGGACTTCGCCGGAGCGGTGACCGGTCCGTTGCTGACGTATGAAGTGCTCACGGCATTCTTCCTCGAAGCCGGATTCCTGGGCGTCATGCTGTTCGGCTGGAACAAGGTCGGGCGCGGCTTGCACTTCTTTTCCACTGTCATGGTGGCCATCGGTACGCTGATTTCGACGTTCTGGATTCTCGCCTCCAACAGCTGGATGCAGACACCGCAGGGCTTTGAAATCATCAACGGCCAGGTGATTCCAACCGACTGGCTGGCAGTGATCTTCAACCCATCGTTCCCCTATCGCCTGATGCACATGGCGACGGCGGCGTTTGTGGCCACGGCGTTCTTCGTGGGCTCTTCGGCAGCCTGGCATTTGCTGCGCGGCAAGGACAACCCGGCGATTCGCACCATGCTCTCGATGGCGATGTGGATGGCGCTAATCGTGGCGCCGATCCAGGCGGTCATCGGTGACTTCCACGGCCTCAATACCCTTGAGCATCAGCCGGCGAAAATTGCCGCGATCGAAGGCCACTGGGAAAACAAAGGCGACGAGCCGACGCCGTTGATCCTGTTCGGCTGGCCGGACATGAAAGAAGAGAGGACCAAATTCGCGGTCGAGATCCCCTACCTGGGCAGCCTGATCCTGACCCACTCGCTGGATAAACAGGTGCCGGCGCTCAAGGAGTTCCCGCCTGAAGACCGGCCGAATTCGACCATCGTGTTCTGGTCGTTCCGGATCATGGTCGGCCTGGGCTTGCTGATGATCTTCACCGGTTTGTGGAGCCTGTGGCTGCGCAAAAGCGACAAGCTCTATACATCGCGACCGTTCCTCTACCTGGCGTTGTGGATGGGCCCATCCGGATTGATCGCGATCCTCGCCGGTTGGTTCACCACCGAAATCGGCCGTCAGCCGTGGGTGGTGTACGGGCTGATGCGCACGGCCGATGCGTCTTCAAACCATAGTTTCATGCAGATGAGCATCACCCTGATCCTGTTCGTCGTGGTGTATTTCGCGCTGTTTGGTGCGGGTCTGGGCTACATGATGCGCCTGGTGCGCAAAGGGCCGAAGATCGATGAAGGCAAAGAAACCAACGACGGCGGTCCCGGCCAGAAACGCACGCCGGCACGTCCATTGTCCGCAGCCGACGATGAACACGCCGATGCCGACCACACCGTGACCAAGGAGATTTGAATCATGGGTATTGATCTTCCGCTGATCTGGGCCGTGATCATCATCTTCGGCATCATGATGTACGTGGTCATGGATGGCTTCGACCTCGGCATCGGCATTCTCTTTCCGTTCATTCCCGGCAAGACCGACCGTGATGTGATGATGAACACCGTTGCGCCGGTCTGGGACGGCAACGAGACCTGGCTGGTGCTGGGCGGCGCCGCGCTGTTCGGCGCTTTCCCGCTGGCCTATTCTGTGGTGCTCTCGGCGTTGTACCTGCCGCTGATCTTCATGCTGGTCGGCTTGATCTTCCGTGGCGTGGCGTTTGAGTTCCGCTTCAAGGCCAAGGACGACAAACGCCATTTGTGGGACAAGGCATTCATCGGCGGTTCGGTGGCTGCGACGTTCTTCCAGGGCGTGGCGCTGGGGGCGTTCATTGATGGACTGCCGGTGGTCAATCGGCAGTTTGCCGGTGGCTCACTGGATTGGCTGACGCCATTCACCCTGTTCTGCGGTGCCGCGCTGGTGGTGGCTTACGCGTTGCTCGGCTGCACCTGGCTGATCATGAAGACCGAAGGCAAGTTGCAGGAACAGATGCATGACCTGGCGCGGCCGCTGGCGTTTGTATTGTTGGCGGTGATCGGTATCGTCAGTATCTGGACCCCGCTGGCCCACGCGGATATTGCCGCACGCTGGTTCACCCTGCCGAACCTGTTCTGGTTCCTGCCGGTGCCGATTCTGGTGCTGGTGACGTTGTACGGTCTGATTCGCGCGGTGGCGCGCAATGCGAACTACACGCCGTTCCTGCTGACGCTGGTGCTGATCTTCCTCGGCTACAGCGGATTGGGAATCAGCCTGTGGCCGAACATCGTGCCGCCGTCGATCTCGATCTGGGACGCCGCCGCACCACCTCAGAGTCAGGGCTTCATGCTGGTGGGGACGCTGTTCATCATCCCGTTCATCCTGGGCTACACCTTCTGGAGCTACTACGTATTCCGCGGCAAGGTCACCCACGAAGACGGTTACCACTAGGCTGCAGCGCTGAAACATGTGGGAGCGAGCCTGCTCGCGATGGCGCCGTCATAGACGCCATCACCCCTTACTGGAGAATTGAATCATGCCCGGAAAACATTCCCTGCACGACATCGAAGAAGCCGAAAAAAAACCGCTGTGGCAGCGGCTCGGCTGGTTGGCCATGATCTGGGCCGGCAGCGTCGGTGCGCTGTTCATCGTCGCCAGCCTGATGCGGATGTTCATGAACGCCGCCGGCCTGACCACTCACTGAAACCCCTTACATCCTATCCCGCTGCCTTGCGGCACGGATTTATGACCCTCCTGGTGGAGGGTTTTTTTTTGCCGTTACTTACGCGCCTTGAGGATCACGAACTTCGGCGTGGCCGCTACTTGCTCGACACCACGGAACAAGCGCGCGAGTTTGCTGTGATAACCCAGGTGACGGTTGCCGACGATGTACAACGCGCCCCCGACTACCAACGCTTCCCGGGCTTGCTGGAACATGCGCCAGGCGAGGAAATCGCCGACCACTTGTTGCTGGTGAAACGGTGGGTTGCACAGCACCACGTCCAGCGACTGAGGTTCCTGCCCGGCCAGCCCGTCGCCGGCACGCACGATGACGTCGCGGTCGCCCAATGCAGCCTGCCAGTTCTCGCCAGCCGATTGCACTGCCATGAACGACTCGTCCACAAGTGTGTATTGGGCGTCAGGGTTTTGCAGTGCGCTGGCAATCGCCAGCACACCATTACCGCAACCGAGATCGGCAACGCGCGCCGTGCCTAGATTCTTTGGCAGGTGCGGCAGAAAAGCCCGGGTGCCAATGTCCAGCCCTTCCCGACAGAACACATTGGCATGGTTAAGCAATTCAATGGCCGGCTCGTCGAGACGATAGCGGGTCGGGTAGGGTGATGTAGCAGGCATTTTGTCTTCAACCGTGGCAATCAACAGCCGGGCTTTCTTGACTGCCAGCGACGCCTGTACCGGGCCGATGTAGCGCTCGAGCAAGTCACCCGCCGCCCGCGGCAGGTGTTTGATCATTGCACCGGCGACCACTTGGGCACCGGGTGCGAGTTGCCCTTGCAGGCGGATCAACTGCTCCTCCAGCAAGGCCAGGGTCTTGGGCACCCGGATCAACACTCGGTCGAAGGGCCCGGCAACGATTTCACTGGCAGGCACGTGCGACACCGCATCAAACGCTTGACCATTGCGGGCCAGGTTTTTTTCCAGCGCATGATAGGCCAGGAACGAATCACCGCTGCTGAGCACCTTGACCTTGCCGGCCAGGCTGGCTGCCAATGCGCCGAAGCTGTCGTTCAGCACCAGGACCCGTGTATCGATCGAGGGCTGCTGTTCGGCCAGATGATTGAGCAGGTATTCATCTGCCGCATCGAAGGCTTGCAGCGGTTCATTCTGCTGTTCGGGCTGGCGGATCAGGTCGAGGCTGGCGAAAGGTGTTTCGAGCAAAGGCATGGGGCGGGGCTCTGGGTAATCAACGGGTATCCCGCGGCCCGGAGGCGTGTTGGCGGCGGGGCCGACCGAGTGGACTGCGTCGTGGACAAGTCACACGTCATCACTCAGGAGGGACCGCGAATGGTACGTTTTTTTGTATCGGATTACTCGCAGGTTTCGCTTCAGCGCATCGCATTGCGATTCAGATAGCCCGCCTTGACGGCGGCAATGACGGCGGAAATCTTGTTGTTGACTCCGAGTTTGCGAATGGATTCCTGTACATGGAAATTGACAGTACGAGCACTGAGATTGAGGATCCTGGCGCTTTCGTAGGCTGTCTTGCCATCTGCCGCCAGCTTCAATACGTCGACTTCACGTGGCGTCAGCTGCGTCATTGGCGGTGGTTTCGCTGCCTGGGGCATCGCCTGAACCATCAGCTTATGCAAATGATTGCCGATAAACAGAGAGAAACCGAGGTTTTCATAGAGCTCCCACGCGCTGATCGCGCAATGGCTTCTGGCCAGGCTCAACATGCTGCAAAGACCACTTTCCTCGTCATGGATGGCTTGTGACCAACCATGCTGCAACCCCTGTTGCTCCAATGCATCCCATAACCATGGCGTGTTACTGAAGAGTTCCTCAGTCCACAGGACTGGCAGCATGGATTGATTGCAGTGTGCTACTACTGGGTCAATGGTACTTAACTTGTTTTTTTCATATTCGCGATTCCAGTCGTTCGGATAGTTGTTAAAACGTACCGAGTGAAAATATTCATTTTCTGCCGGGCAAGTTGTTGAAAAAGAAAAAAATTTGTACCCGATGTTTTTCGCAAAACTCAACGAGACCTGATAGGCGCTCTTCATTTCCGTTGTTCTGGACAACTGTATGAGTTGTAGCTCCTTCCACCGTTCCATTATCGGCTCCGTCTTGTAAATTTAGCTTGGGGGCGCTTGGATCCAAATAGGGCGCGAATTGGATTGTAGGATAAGTCTGAGGGTTCACTGAGATTTTTTTGTTTTGCTAGTACACGTTTAACGCTGTTTCTGGTTCTGAACATTACCCATGATGGCAGGGTGAATTTGCATGGTGGGTTTAATACAAACAGTGAATATTTAACCGCGTAGTTAGTTTTGGTGGATATATTCAAATGGAAGTGAGAATTGGAAACCCTGTAAAGGCACCACAATTCATCGGTGTTTATGCCGCGCTCTTTGCGAGACACTGGGATCGTCTGTTGATTGGAGAGCCCCATGAGTGTCAGTGAAGAGAAATTTACTCGCCAGACCCTGCTCGACGTCCGGTCATTGACCCCAAACCTGTTCACCCTTCGGGCTTCGAGGGATCCCGGGTATCGCTTTCGCGCAGGCCAGTTCGCCCGACTGGGTGTAACCCGGGCCGATGGCAGTACGGTGTGGCGCGCCTATTCCATGGTGTCATCACCTCATGACGAGTTTCTGGAGTTCTTTTCCATCGTTGTTCCAGGAGGCGAATTCACCAGTGAACTGAGCCGACTGGGTGTCGGAGATACCTTGCTGGTCGATCGCCAGGCCTTTGGTTATCTGACCCTCGACCGTTTTGTCGACGGGCGTGATCTGTGGATGTTATCCACTGGAACCGGCATTGCGCCGTTTCTGTCGATCCTGCAGGACTTTGAAGTCTGGGAGAAATTCGAGCGAATCATCCTGGTCTACAGCGTGCGCGAATCCAGCGAGCTGGCGTATCAGGAACTGATTGCGGGCCTGGCAGAGCGCGAGTATCTGGCGGAATTCGCCCACAAGCTTCAGCTCATCAACACGGTGACGCGAGAACAACATCCCGGCGCCCTGAACGGCCGGATTACTACGCTGATTGAAAACGGCGAACTGGAGCGCGCTGCCGGGGTGGCCCTGACGCCTGAGCACTCGCGGGTCATGCTCTGCGGTAATCCGCAGATGATCGATGACACGCGCAAATTGCTCAAACAGCGCGATATGCATTTAAGCCTCAGCCGCCGCCCTGGTCAGGTGGCAGTGGAAAATTTCTGGTAAAAAAAACGGCGCCTCGGGGGCGCCATTTTTTGAGCAGGTATTCAGGGCAGTCTGTTCTGAGCCTTGAGCAGGTCACGAATTTCACCCAGCAACTCTTCTTCCTTGGTCGGAACCGGCGGCAAGGTAGGGGCGACAGCTTCTTCACGCTTGAGACGGTTGATGGCTTTGACACCCATGAAGATCGCAAAGGCGACGATGATGAAGTCGATCAGCGTCTGAATGAATTTGCCGTATGCCAGCACTACCGCCGGGACGTCTCCCTGAGCGGCCTTGAGCGTAATGGCCAGGTCACTGAAGTCCACACCACCGATCAGCAGTCCGATGGGAGGCATGATCACATCGCCCACGAACGACGTCACGATCTTGCCGAAAGCGGCGCCGATGATGATACCGACGGCCATGTCGATCACATTGCCTTTGACCGCGAAGGCCTTGAACTCGTTTATCACGCCCATAGGTTATTTCCTTGTTACAGATGAGATTGGTCAACGCAGTGTAAATCAGTCAAGGGCTGCCTGCCCGAAACAACTGCTTACGAAGCTTGCCTGCAATCGACCGGGCCCATGGCGAAAAGTTTAGCGAGCGAGCCCACCACACGGAGCCGAGCGCTTTCCGGACGAACCTTTGAGGGGGGGCGTTGCTGATTGTTAATCATGAGCTCAACGGCAGATCGCGCAAATGAATGGCAACTGTATGCGTCTTTACTGACGAAGTCGTAACAGTTGTCTGCTCCGGGTTCCTGTGTTTATCGGTAGTTTTGAAAGACTGGATTTTATTAACGGATTTATCGATATTGTCCCGGGCCAAAGTGTGGTTATTCGAGCGTGAGTTTACATTACAGTATTCGATAATCTTTGATAGTTATACATTTGGAATTAAGATCGTTAACTGTTGTACAGGTTTTGTTGTCAGTTCATTGAGTGTGATGGAGTGTGTTGCCGAAAACTTGTACAGGATGCTTTGATTTTTGCGTCAGAGTTATTTCTTATCGAGTGTACGATGAGACTTCAACCGCCTGTTTGTCACTTGGTTTATAGCAGTGATAGATATTGGCCATCATGTTCAGAACCGCCAGATACAATTCTCCACCCGTTCCGACCACAGCATCGCGCTGATCGCTCTCACCTGAGCTATCATCGCGGTTTTTGCCGGGAGTTCAGATGGCCAAGGCCAAGCGCATGTACGGCTGCACGGAGTGCGGCTCAACCTTCCCGAAATGGGCCGGCCAGTGCGGCGAGTGCGGCGCCTGGAATACGCTGACAGAAACCATGGTGGAAAGCGGCGGGGCGGCGGCGCCCACTGGACGCACGGGTTGGACCGGTCAACAGGCGCAAATCAAAACCCTGGCTGAAGTCAGTGTCGAAGAGATCCCGCGTTTCTCCACTGCGTCGAGTGAGCTGGACCGGGTGTTGGGCGGTGGCCTCGTCGACGGCTCGGTGGTGCTGATCGGCGGTGACCCTGGCATCGGCAAATCGACCATCCTGCTGCAAACCTTGTGTAATCTCGCCAAAACCATGCCGGCCCTGTACGTCACGGGAGAGGAATCCCAGCAACAAGTGGCGATGCGTGCCCGGCGTCTGGGCTTGCCGCAGGATCAACTGCGGGTCATGACCGAAACCTGTATCGAAACCATCATCGCCACGGCGCGGCTCGAGAAACCCAAGGTCATGGTGATCGACTCGATCCAGACGATCTTCACCGAGCAGTTGCAATCTGCGCCGGGCGGCGTGTCCCAAGTGCGCGAAAGCGCGGCATTGCTGGTGCGTTATGCCAAGCAGAGCGGGACGGCGATTTTCCTGGTGGGGCATGTCACCAAGGAAGGCGCGCTGGCCGGTCCACGGGTGCTGGAGCACATGGTCGACACCGTGTTGTATTTCGAAGGCGAGTCCGATGGTCGTTTGCGTTTGCTGCGGGCGGTGAAAAACCGTTTCGGTGCGGTTAACGAGCTCGGTGTGTTCGGCATGACGGACAAGGGTTTGAAAGAAGTCTCCAACCCATCGGCGATTTTTCTGACCCGTGCTCAGGAAGAAGTCCCGGGCAGCGTGGTCATGGCCACATGGGAAGGCACCCGTCCGATGCTGGTGGAAGTCCAGGCGCTGGTGGATGACAGCCACCTGGCCAACCCTCGGCGGGTGACCTTGGGGCTGGATCAGAACCGCCTGGCGATGTTGCTGGCGGTGCTGCACCGACACGGCGGCATTCCGACCCACGATCAGGATGTGTTCCTCAACGTGGTTGGCGGGGTGAAGGTGCTGGAAACCGCCTCCGATCTGGCGTTGATGGCGGCCGTCATGTCCAGTCTGCGCAATCGGCCGCTGCCCCACGATTTGCTGGTGTTCGGCGAGGTCGGTCTGTCCGGCGAAGTACGCCCGGTGCCCAGCGGTCAGGAACGCCTGAAGGAAGCGGCCAAGCACGGGTTCAAGCGGGCCATCGTGCCCAAGGGCAATGCGCCGAAGGAATCACCGCCAGGGTTGCAGATCATCGCCGTGACCCGTCTGGAACAAGCCCTCGACGCACTCTTCGAATAACGACAATCTCCCCTGTGCAGGAGCAGCTCGCGTCAGCGCCTGCACGGGGCAGCGTTCAAACTTCGATCAACGCACCCAACTCCCGCTCCAGTTCCTGCGGATCAGCCAGGTTCAGCTCAATCAATCGTCTCAGGCGCTGGATCGATTCCAGGCTGATGTGCCGGCAAACGAATCCGAGCTGGCCGTTTTCTTCATGGGCCAGTTGCACATCCATTTCGATATCGACGCCATCGTCCAGATGAATGTCGACGTGAAAGTCCTGCTCACGATCACCCAGCCAGGGTTCGGGCCGCTCGATTAACAGCCCCTTGAGCGAAAGGTCGATCAGCTTTACCGGCCAGATGTACTCGCCCTGGCTCAGCCTGGTCCTGGCATCGAACGCAATTCGTTTGAAGCGACGGCGATTGGCGGGGTGCTCGCTCATGGCGTAATCCTCTGGATGTTGGCTGACTATAGACCCGCATTGTTCAAACCTGCCAGCCAGGACAGGGCTCTAGACCAACGTTGGGGTATGGCCTTTACCGTCAGGAGAGCTAAACTCGGTGTGGCTGTCTTTCTTGTCCACTCTGGCTGGAATAATAAAATGAAAAATAATAATAGCCTGCTACGCCATCTACCCTGGCTGGTGCTGGCAATCGTAGGGGCGTGCGCCCTGGGTGTAGTGGCACTGCGCCGAGGTGAGGCAATCAATGCCTTGTGGATTGTGGTCGCTGCCGTGGCCATTTATCTGGTCGCGTACCGTTACTACAGTCTGTTCATCGCTAACAATGTGATGCAACTCGACCCGCGACGGGCTACCCCCGCCGTACTCAACAATGACGGTCTGGACTACGTTCCAACCAACAAACACATCCTCTTCGGTCACCACTTCGCGGCCATCGCCGGCGCGGGGCCACTGGTGGGTCCGGTGTTGGCGGCGCAGATGGGGTACCTGCCCGGGACACTGTGGCTGATCGCCGGGGTGGTGCTGGCCGGTGCCGTTCAGGACTTCATGGTCCTGTTCATGTCCACCCGCCGCAACGGTCGCTCTTTGGGCGACATGGTCCGTGAAGAAATGGGCCGCATCCCTGGCACCATCGCGCTGTTCGGCTGCTTCCTGATCATGATCATCATCCTCGCGGTGTTGGCGCTGATCGTGGTCAAAGCCCTGGCCGAAAGCCCTTGGGGTATTTTCACGGTGATGGCGACCATCCCGATCGCGATGTTCATGGGCATTTACATGCGCTACATCCGCCCGGGACGTATCGGCGAGATCTCGATCATCGGCGTGCTGTTACTGCTGGGGTCGATCTGGCTCGGTGGGCAGATTGCTGCCGATCCGGTGTGGGCCAAGGCCTTTACCTTCAGCGGTATCCAGATCACCTGGATGCTGATCGGCTACGGTTTTGTCGCGGCAGTGTTGCCCGTGTGGCTGATTTTGGCGCCGCGAGACTACCTCTCGACGTTCCTGAAAATCGGCACCATCGTCGCCCTGGCCATCGGTATTCTGGTGACCATGCCCGAGCTGAAAATGCCGGCACTGACCCAGTTCGTCGACGGCACCGGTCCGGTATGGAAGGGCGGTCTGTTCCCGTTCCTGTTCATCACCATCGCGTGCGGTGCGGTCTCCGGTTTCCATGCGCTGATTTCCTCCGGCACCACGCCGAAGCTGCTCGATAACGAGGTCAACGCCCGTTACATCGGTTACGGCGGCATGCTGATGGAGTCGTTCGTGGCGATCATGGCCATGGTCGCCGCTTCGGTAATTGAGCCAGGCGTGTACTTCGCCATGAACAGCCCGGCGGCGGTGGTCGGCGGTGATGTAGTGTCGGTAGCGACAGCGGTCAGCAGCTGGGGCTTCGCAATCACCCCGGAAGCGCTGCAAGCGGTCGCCCATGACATCGGTGAAACCACCATCCTGGCCCGTGCCGGTGGTGCGCCGACCCTGGCGGTCGGTATCGCGCAGATCCTGCACAGTGTGCTGCCGGGTGAAAACACCATGGCGTTCTGGTACCACTTCGCGATCCTGTTCGAGGCGCTGTTCATCCTCACCGCAGTGGACGCCGGTACCCGTGCCGGTCGCTTCATGCTGCAAGACTTGCTTGGCTCGTTCGTGCCGGCGCTGAAACGCACCGAGTCCTGGACCGCCAACTTGATCGCCACCGCTGGCTGTGTGGCGATGTGGGGCTGGTTGCTGTACCAGGGCGTGATCGATCCGCTGGGTGGCATCAACACCCTGTGGCCGCTGTTCGGTATCTCTAACCAGATGTTGGCCGGTATCGCGCTGATGCTCGGCACCGTCGTATTGATCAAGATGAAACGCCAGCGTTATGTCTGGGTCACCATGTTGCCGGCCGTTTGGTTGCTGATCTGCACCACGACGGCGGGCTTCATCAAGTTGTTCGACGCTAACCCGGCGATCGGCTTTCTGTCCCTGGCGAAAAAATACAGCGATGCCCTGGCCAACGGCCAGATCCTCGCTCCGGCAAAGGACATCACTCAGATGCAGCACGTGATCTTCAACGCCTACACCAACGCAACGCTGACCGCGCTGTTCCTGTTCGTGGTGTTCAGCATCCTGTTCTATGCGCTCAAGGTCGGCATTGCCGCCTGGGGTAAAAAAGAACGTACGGATAAAGAAGCGCCCTACCAAGCGCTGCCGGACGCCTGATCATGTTCAATGACCTGAGTCGCCTCGGTAAATACCTCGGTCAGGCCGCGCGCCTGATGGTCGGCATGCCCGACTACGACAACTACGTCGAGCACATGCAAAACAAGCACCCGGACAAACCGGTGATGAGCTACGAGATGTTCTTTCGCGAACGTCAGGAAGCCCGTTACGGTGGCAAGGGTGGGCCGAAGTGCTGTTGATGCATGAGGTCTAGGCACACACCACTGTAGGAGCCCGGCTTGCCGGCGATAGCGATCTTCAGGTCGCTATCGTCGACAAGCCGGGCTCCTACAGTTTTTTCAGCGCATGGGAGATCTTCTTTTGTCAGCTCCAATCCCCGTCACGATCCTCAGCGGCTTCCTCGGCGCCGGTAAAACCACCTTGCTGCGCCACCTGCTCAAAGCCGAGCACGGCCTGAAAATCGCCGTGATCGAAAACGAATTCAGCGACGCCGGCATCGATACCCAACTCTTGGGCGACGAGCCGGTGCAAGTAATGACACTGTCCAACGGCTGCGTCTGTTGCACCATCCACACCGATCTGACCAAAGCCCTGTACCTGCTGCTCGAACGCCTGGACAGCGGCGACATCGCCTTCGACCGTCTGGTGATCGAATGCACCGGCCTGGCCGACCCGGCGCCTGTGGCGCAAACCTTTTTCATCGATGAAGAATTGCGCGAGCGGTACATCCTCGACGGCATCATCACGCTGGTCGACGCGGCGCATGCCGAGACTCACTTGGCGCAGACCATCGCCCAGGCGCAGATCGGCTTTGCCGACCGCTTGCTGGTGAGCAAGCGCGATCTGGTGGACGAGCCGGCCTTCAACGCATTGAGCGAACGCCTGACCCGTATCAACCGCCGAGCCCCGATCCGAGTGGTCGATCACGGCAACATCGACCTGGCCGAATTGCTCGACGTGCGCGGTTTCAATCTCAATGCCGACCTCGGCGGTGGCGTAAGTTTGCGCCCGGTGAGCCAGGCTCCGTCCATCGATCGCATTTCCAGCCTCGTGCTGCGTACCGACAAGCCGCTGGATATCGACAAACTCAGCGAGTTCATGAACGAGTTGCTGGAAGATCACGGCAAACAACTGCTGCGCTACAAAGGCGTGCTGAACATTCTCGGCGAGCCACGGCGCATGGTGTTCCAGGGGGTGCTGAAGCTTTACGGTTTTGATTGGGATACCGAATGGGCCGATGACGAAGTGCGTGAAAGCGTGATCGTGTTCATTGCCGATGATTTGCCGCAGGAAAAGATACGCCAGGGCTTCGCCCGAGTGGCGGCGAGCTAACCGGCAATACGGTTTTGACGGGGTAGCGGTCGAGCGCTCAGCAACGCCGCTTCCAGGTGGTCCAGATGACGATCCAGTAATGCCACGGCCATCGCGGTATCCATGCGCGTTATCGCATCGACTATTTTCCCGTGAAGTTGCCAGCCGCAACTGTCCTCTACACACGCATCAAACTGCGCAATCGCCAAGGAGGTCAGAGGCACGAGGCTGCCGAGAAAATGCGCCAACGGAGCATTGCCCGCCATTTGCGCCAACTGCAGGTGAAACTCACCCGACAGACGAATCGCCTGGCCACGCTCGGCGCATCGGCGCTCACTATCGACCAGCGTCCGCAGGCGCTTGATGGCATGCGTGCAGGGTCTCTGGCAGGTCAGCCTCACCAGCATGAGCTCGGTCAGTCGCCGGGCATGCAGCGTTTGCCGAACTTGATCGACACCGAGCGCCGCGACGCGGGGACGATGATTGACCCGCAAAACAATGATCTGCTGATGGGACAGTCGCGTCAGCACACCACGAATGTCGCTGCGTCGAGCATCGAACATCTGTGCCAGGCTTTCCTCGCTAAAGCGACTGGCTTCATGAATGCGCTGTTCAAGAATGGCGTCGAGGACCCGCGAGTACAGATCATCCGGCACCGGTGGAAAGGGTAGGGTGGTAAGCGTTTGCGCTGAAACGAAGCTGTTCATGGCCTTTCTCCGGTTCAAAGAGGTTCAACTGCCGAGGTTGTCTTCCGGGATGTTCAGTTCAATGCCCATCCGCTGGCCCTCGCGAAGAATGTGTCGACGCATCTCGGCGCTCGCCTGAGCGCTGTTCTTGCCGCGAATTGCCCGCACCACGGCTTCGTTTTCTTCCAGGCGTTCAGCCAGATGCTCCGGCGAGTTGCGCAGCACCTCGGCGCTTTGCTTGAGGGCGTTGCTGGTCTGCTGGACCACGCTCTGGAAGATCGGATTCGACGTCAGCGTGAACAGCTCTTCGTGGAAGGCGATGTAGGCATTCACACCGGCTTCACTGTCGTTGGCTTCCAGCGCTTCGCGCATGTCCATCAAGGTCAGGCGCAGTTGCCCGACTTCCTTGCTGCTGATGGACTGCGCCACGAGACCGACGATGAACGGTTCGAGGGTGTAGCGTAGTTGCAGCACGTCTTCCAGGCTCGCCGCGGCCACCGCACTGTCATGTGACTGGCTGTCGGCGAGATTGGCTTCCAGCACCACCACGCCCTTGCCCGGCATCGAGCGCACCAGGCCGAGGGTTTCCAGAACGGTGACCGCTTCACGCAGGCTCGGGCGGCTGATGCCCAGTTGTTCGGCCAGCTCGCGCTGCCCGGGCAACATTTCACCGGAGCGCCACTGACCACGGGCCAGCGCGGCCCGAAGCTTTTCTACCACTGAATTTACAACGGTCGATGAGGTAATCACTGTTCGCTCCACGAGCTTTAAAACGTTGTTGGCCGTGCCTGCCCGGGAGCAGGCACGGCGTTCATTCAAAATTCCTGCTGGTGCGCCGATGCGACCGGTTTTCTCGGCTGGAAGGTATAACCCACCTGGCCGGAAAGCACCTTGTTTGCACGCTGGATATCGATGTCCTTTTCCCAGCGGGCGATGGCCACAGTGGCGACGCAATTGCCGATCAGATTGGTCAGCGCCCGGCCGATGCCCATGAACCAGTCCACGGCCAGCACCAGCACCAGACCCACCACCGGGATCGCGGGAATCGCCGTCAGGGTGGCCGCCAGAATCACCAGCGCCGAACCCGGAATACCGTGTGCACCCTTGGAGGTGATCAACGACACCAGCAGAATTGTCAGCAGATCGGTCATGGCCAGCGGCGTGCCGGTGGCATTGGCGATGAACACGATGGCCAGCGTCAGGTAGATCGAAAAACCGTCGAGGTTGAACGAGTAGCCGGTAGGAATCACCAACCCGACCGTCGAACTGCCGATGCCCAGATGCTCAAGCTTGCGCATGATTTGTGGCAGCACGGCGTCGGACGAGGCGGTGCCCATGACGATCATCAGTTCTTCGCGCAGGTACTTGAGCAACGGCCACATCTTCAGGCCGGAAAGGCGCATCACCAGGCCGAGAATCAACGCCACGAAGGCCACACAGGTCAGGTAAAACAAACCGACCAGGCTGCCCAGGTGCTGAAGCGAATCCAGGCCATATTTGCTGGTGGTGAAGGCGATGGCGCCGAACACGCCGATCGGCGCCAGACGCACGATCATGCCCATGATGCGGAAGATCACGTGGCTCAGTTCGTTGATCAATCGCGAAATGCCCGACGCCGCCTCGCCCACCAGGTTCAGTGCACTGCCGAACAGCACGGAAAACAGCAGGACTTGCAGGATGTTGTTGTCGGCGAAAGCACCGATCACCGAAGTCGGGATCAAGTCCATCAGGAACTGTGTGGTGGTGTGCATGTGCTGACCGCGCTGGGCGATGTCGCCCATGTCGGCGGCGGAGAGCTGGTCCAGATGAATGTTCGCGCCGCTGCCGATTCCGGTGCTGAAGGCGAACACCAGGCCGATCACCAGGGCGATGGTGGTCAACACTTCGAAGTAGATGACTGATTTCAGGCCGATGCGCCCGACCTTCTTGAGATCGCCCGCACCGCTGATGCCGCTGACCACCACGCAAAACACGATCAGGCCGATGAGCATTTTGATCAGTTTGATGAAACCGTCACCGAGTGGTTTGAGCTGAGCGGAGTATTCGGGAAGGGTCAGCCCGCAGACGATGCCGAGCACCAGTCCGAGAACCACTTGGAGGAAGATTGAACGCGAGCACCATCTGAGCATGGGAGGAATCCTGGTCGGTGTCCTGGCTGCCGTGTGCGGGGCACATCAGATTCAGGACTTAATTATTGTGGTCTTACCGGTATGTCCAGTGCAGGCGCAGTCTACGCTCGGGTTTTTCTGGAATACAAGAGGGAATCACGAAATTGGCATGACCGGTCTGACCAGTGGTGATCGATCAGTATTTGCAGGTGAATCCCTGATAAGAGATGCCCGGCCTTGATGGCCGGGCGGCAGGGGTTGGCTTTACGGGTTACGAGACAGCTCAAAAAGGCACGTTGCGCTGAAGGATGTTCAGTTTGAAGTCGAGAACACCTGCGCTGCGATTCGGGTCGGTGCGCACGAAAGTGCCCACTTTAGGATCGCGTTTATTGCGACTCTGCCCCGCGCACAACAGCGCACCACCTCGGGTCTGTATTCTGACGGTGGGCGTATCCGTGTCGATCTGATCGAGGGTGATGATGTTGCCCTTGGCGTTGAGCAAGTTGAACGTGGTCTGGTCTCCATCTACGGTTGAATAAGAATTCAGGAAGTCTTTTTCTTCACGGCTGATGGTTCTGTAGTAATACTCGCCGGGGGTGAAAATATAGAGGGTGTAATAGTCGTGGAGGCACCGGAAGTAAAAGGTCAGTGCGTCGGGTGCTACATCGGGCTTGAGGAAGAGATAGTTTGAAACGTCCAGATGATGGGAAAAGGAAAAGGTTTCATAATCGGGGCGTGGAGTAGTGACTGTTCTGCCATACGTCAACTTGGGAAAGTGCGGGAAGCCGTAACGGGTGCTCATTGTTGCCGTGAAGGATTTTTCCTGGTCGGTGCTCATGGTATTACCTGATAGTTATAAATGTTGGCGGCGCCGTATAACCGAAGAAGTACAGCGCTTTGGAATGTTTACAGTGGGCAATCAAACCTCGTCCGGATCACTCAGGAATGAGGCGTTGCGCTCGATGATGCGCAGCTTGAAAACCACGCCCTGGCCTTCGATTTCGGCCAGATAGCGATAAGGCGCGCCCGCGCGCCGAATGTGCCCAATGGGCTGCGAATGACGGGCCTGTAGCCGAACCCTTTGCTCGACGCCGCCCATGTCTTGCAAGGTGACGGTTCGGTTATCAAGGTTCAGGAGGTTGAAAGACGTGGTGGCGCTGCCCGCAGGCCGATAGGCGCCCAGCACCCGGTCGGCGCCATTGCTGATGCAATATCCGGTGTAAGTGGGGTGTGAGCGAATATAGAGGTGGTAGTAATCATCCGTGCAACGAAAGTAAATCGTCAACGGCGGGTGTTTTTGGACTTCCTGAATAGAACGAGATCCCAGCAGGTGGGAGTCGTCCCGGGTGGTTGATGCCCCGGTATAAAAGCCGCCTGAAAATAATGTGTCATGGCGTAAAACCGGAGTGCCATGTAACTCGCCGAGCAGGTCGACGTGTTGATCATCAAGTTCCAGTGTTGCGATGAAAGACTTTTGTCTATTGGTACTCATGAATTCATCCTTGAATTCCATTGGGTTGGTTTGAATGTGGGTTTGGTGAATATTGGTATTAGATTAAAAAGTATAATTGGTGACGATTTTTAGTGGTGGGTTGAGCGTGGCTGACAGTATCAGTTAAGTGGTCTTTAATATCTCGTTTTGCCGGTGCTTATTGTTTCAGGCTTTTAAAGTTGATGGCGTTGGAATGGCTCCAGTTGCAGTCAGGACAAGGCCATGCCATTTCGTGCAGACGAAAAAAAACCGGCCATCACTGGCCGGTTTTTCCTGCTGCGGATTAACGTCGCAATTAAGCGCCGTACACCGGCAGCTTCTTGCAGATAGCCTTGACCTTCTCGCGAACGGCGTCGATCACCGCTTCGTTGTTCAGGTCAGCCAGGATGTCGCAGATCCAGCCTGCCAGTTCCTTGCACTCTGCTTCCTTGAAGCCACGAGTGGTCACAGCCGGAGTGCCGAAGCGCAGGCCGGAGGTGACGAACGGGGAGCGTGGATCGTTTGGCACGGAGTTCTTGTTCACGGTGATGAATGCTTTGCCCAGAGCGGCGTCAGCGTCTTTGCCGGAGATTTCCTGCTTGATCAGCGACAGCAGGAACAAGTGGTTTTCAGTGCCGCCGGAAACCACGTCGAAACCGCGCTCGATGAACACGCCGGCCATGGCCTTGGCGTTTTTCACCACTTGTTGCTGGTAAGCCTTGAACTCAGGCTGCAGTGCTTCCTTGAAGCAGATCGCCTTGGCAGCGATAACGTGCTCCAGCGGGCCACCCTGGGCGCCAGGGAATACCGCGGAGTTGAGCTTCTTCTCGATCTCGGCGTTGGCGCGAGCCAGGATCAGGCCGCCACGTGGACCGCGCAGGGTCTTGTGGGTGGTGGTGGTCACGACGTCAGCGAACGGAACCGGGTTCGGGTAGACGCCAGCAGCGACCAGACCGGCCACGTGAGCCATATCGACGAACAGGTAAGCACCTACTTTGTCGGCGATTGCACGGAAGCGCGGGAAGTCGAGGATCTGCGAGTAGGCAGAGAAGCCGGCCACGATCATTTTTGGCTTGTGCTCAACGGCCAGGCGCTCGACTTCGTCGTAGTCGATCAGGCCGTTGGCGTCGATGCCGTACTGGATGGCGTTGTACAGCTTGCCCGAAGACGAAACGCTGGCACCGTGGGTCAGGTGACCGCCGTGGGCCAGGCTCATGCCCAGGATAGTGTCACCGGCCGACAGCAGGGCCAGGTAGACCGCGGCGTTGGCTTGGGAGCCAGCGTGCGGCTGAACGTTGGCGTAATCGGCGCCGAATAGTTCTTTGGCGCGGTCGATGGCCAGTTGCTCGACAACGTCGACGTACTCGCAGCCACCGTAGTAGCGCTTGCCCGGGTAGCCTTCGGCGTACTTGTTGGTCAGTACCGAGCCTTGAGCTTCCATCACCGCAGGGCTGGTGTAGTTTTCCGAAGCGATCAGCTCAATGTGCTCTTCCTGGCGCTGAGCTTCTTGCTCCATGGCGGCAAAGAGATCGGCGTCGTACTTGGCAATAGTCAAATCACGGCTGAACATGGCGGTCCTCAAGGATCGGGGGCAGAAAAGGGGGGCATTCTAACCCAATGGGTTTTAGATGGCATATGAAACGGCGTCATGTCACAGACAAGTGGTGTTCATGCGCGTCAATCGAACATGAACAGCGCATCATTGCTGAACTGCACTTCAAATTGCCCGGCCGGCATCGGCCGGCCAAACAGGTAGCCCTGAACCTCATCGCAACCGTGTTCCCTCAGGAAATCCAGCTGCTCATGAGTTTCCACGCCCTCGGCGATCACCGCCAGGTTGAGGCTGTGGGCCATGGCGATAATGGCGCGGGCAATCTGTGCATCCTGCTCGCCCGAGGGCAGGCCATCGACGAAAGTGCGGTCGATCTTCAACACGTCGATCGGGAACTGCTTGAGGTAATTGAGCGATGAGTAACCCGTGCCGAAGTCGTCCACCGCAATGCTCAGGCCAAGATTTTTCAGGCCATCGAGAATCTGCATGGCCTCGCTGACTTCACGCATCAGGATACTTTCGGTCAACTCCAGCTCCAGGCACGCCGGCGGCAGGCCGGTTTCCTTGAGAATGGTGGCGATCCGCGTGCCGAGCTGGCCGTCTGAGAATTGTCGCGCCGAAATGTTCACCGATACCTTCGGCACGCGCACTTTCGCCTGATGCCAGGTCCTGAGTTGACGGCAGGCCTCGCTGATGACCCAGTCCCCCACATCCACCACCAGCCCGAGCTCTTCAAGCACCGGAATGAAATCCCCCGGCGGCACCAGGCCACGGCGCGGGTGACGCCAGCGCAGCAGGGCTTCAGCGCCGGTCAAACGTTTGCCATCGCCGCTGAACTGCGGCTGGTAATACAGCACGAATTCGTTCTGCTCCAGGGCGTGGCGCAGGTCGCTTTCCAGCTCAAGACGCTCCAGGGCGCTGGCGTTCATGTCCGCCTGATAGAACTGGAAGTTGTTCTTGCCGCGCTCCTTGGCGTGGTACATCGCCGTGTCGGCGTTCTTCATCAACTGGCTGAGTTCGTTGCCGTCCTGCGGGCTCAGGGCGATGCCGATACTGGCCGTGACAAAGAATTCGCGGCCTTCGAGCACGAACGGTTTCACCAGGCTGGCAAGAATCTGTTCGGCCACGTGAATGGCCCGGTTCAAGGCAATTTCGCGGTTGGCACGCGGTTGCAGGAGCAGGGTGAACTCGTCGCCGCCCATGCGCGCGACAGTGTCGTCATCGTCGACGCAACCGAGCAGGCGCGTGGCCATTTCCTTGAGCATCCGATCGCCGGCGGCGTGGCCCAGGGAGTCGTTGATCGGTTTGAAACGGTCGAGGTCGAGGAACATCAGCACCACCCAGGACTTCTGCCGTTCGGCGGCCTGCAGTGCCGTGTGCAAACGATCCTGGAACAGGGTGCGGTTGGGCAGGTGCGTCAGCGCGTCGTAATAGGCGAGGCGATGAATCCGCTGCTCGCTGGCTTTGCGCTCGCTGATGTCACTGAAGAAGCACACATAACTGGCGAGGTCGCCTTCGTCGTCCAGCACCGCGGTGATGCCGACCCACGCCGGGTAGTGCTCACCGTTGCGGCGCCGCAACCACACTTCGCCTTCCCAGGTGCTGTGCTGATTGAGTTGCTTGAGCACATAACGCAGGTGGGCTTCCTGTTGCTCGTCGACGGTCAGCATGTTCGGCAGCTGGTCGAGCACTTGCTCCACGGCATAACCGCTGACTCGGCTGAAGGCCTCGTTGGCCTGGACGATGTAGCCGGCCGGGTCGGTGATCAGGATCGCCGAGGTCGAGTGCTCGAATACCGTGGCGGCCATGCGCAGGTCTTTTTCGGCGCGCCGTTGCTGACTGATATCGCGTCCGACACCGAGCACGCCTTCGAAGGCGCCGTGCTCGTCCCAGACCAGCACCAGGCGCAACTCGATCGGGATCTTGCGGCCGTCGGCCCGCAGGCAGTCGAAGAGGAACAACTGGGTCTGCACCTGGTTGCGCAACAGCGCCAACTGGTCGGGCTGGTCCAGCGCCTCGTTGACCCGTTCCATCAGGCTGTAGATACCGGTCAATTGTTGAGGGTTGGCGATGGTCGATTGCCAGCCGTTCTGGAAAATCCACTCGGCGTCGTAGCCCAGCACGGCTTGCACCGACGGACTGACGTAATTGAGGGTCATGCGGTTGTCGGTGGAAAAAATCACGTCGCTGATGCTTTCGGCGAGCATCCGGTAACGCTGTTCGCTGTCGCGCAGGGACTCGCTGGCTTCGATCTGTTCGGTGACGTCCTTGGCCACGCCGATGATGCGAGTCACCTGGTCGTGTTTGTCCCGCGCCAGGGCCTGCTCGCGAATGTCGAAGCGCCGCCATTCGCCGTCGCGGTGCCGGAAGCGCAACTGGCATTGCATCAGTTGACTGTAACCGCCCTGGCGCTGGCTCTGGCGTGAACGGTGGTAGTAGTCGGCATCGTCGGGGTGCAGGAGGATTTCCCAGAAGTACTCGCCCATCTGTTGCAGCTCGGCGCGGTTGTAGCCGAGGGTCTGACCCAGGTGGTGGTTACTGAAAATCATGCGCTGGCTGATCACGTCCTGCACATACAGGTGATCGGGCACGGTACGCACGACATCGGACCAAAACCGTTCGCGCTCTTGCAGCGACAGCTCGATGAGCTTGCGGCTGGTGATGTCCGTGATGCTCAGGATCACGGCCTTATAGTCGGCCGGGTTGTGCGGCAGGCGCAGCACCAGCCACAGATGTTGGTCGCGGCCGGTGGCGTCCAGCAGTTTGATTTCCAGCTCCAGCTGTTCCTGCTGATTGAGCACTGCTTCGAGCATCTGATTGCCGATGGCGCTGCCATCCACTGGATTGCCGTCTATCAGCAAGTCCCAGGCCTGCTGGGAGGTGTTGACGTTGAGCAGTTGCAGGGCGACCTGGTTGACTTCGGTCACCCGCATTTCCTGCAGCAATTGCCGGCGTTGTTCCGGGACTGCGAGCCATGCATGCAGTTGCTCATTGCTGTGCAATTGGGCCTTGTCGAAGATGTTTTTGAGGCTGGCCATATCGAGCACGCACAGCGCAACGCCGGTACCCTCGAAAATCTCCTGATAGCGGCGGCGGCCTTCATGCAATTGGCGCTGGCGGCGGCGCATGTTCAATAGAACGATGAACGGCAGCATGGAGAAGGCCAGTCCCAACAGGCATTTGCCGATGAATGCGGGCAACAGCTCTTCGAGCACGCGCTGGCGATCGAACAAACCGCGCAGTTGCCAGTCGCTGCTGCTCAAGGGAACGGTCAGCACGCTGTTGGACACATCGTCCTCGGTCAGCGTGCCGGGATTGACCAGAGGCAGTGATTCGTCACGACTGATGATCTGGTGGTTGAAGCGGTTTTCCACCAGCCACAGGGGGCGGTCGCCCGTTTCATTGATGTTGGTCAGGGACGAGAAAAACGTCGGCTTGAGGCGCAAGGCCCAGTAACCGCGAGTGCTGCCGCTGGCCTGGTGCAGCAACAGGTGCACCACAGAGCCATCAACGGCATTGCTGAAATAATGTGGCTGGGCGCGACTGCGCCGGACCAGCTCGGCCAGATAATCGGCATCCTCGCTGTTACTGGCGCTGTCATTGAGGATCCTGCCCGAGGGACTGAGCAGGGCCAGGCTGACCAGGTCGGGCAAGGACTTTTGCAGCTTGCGCAGCAACTCCTGCTGTTCGTCGGCACTTTGCGGCTGCTCGACAATCGGCAGCAGATTCAGGGCAATCTGGGCGTTGAGCGCCATGTTCAGGCTGACTTGTGCCGCGAGGTCGGCGGTGTGGTCGATGGTGTACTGGCGCTGGGTTTTCCGGGTTTCGCGCAACTGATCCAGCAACTGCCAGAACATCAGGGCGAGCAGCATCAGCACCAGTATTGCCAGCGCACTTTTCAGGGTTCCGCGCAGGGGCGAACCGGGCGCCGCAGTCGGTGCACTGGTGGTCAGGGGCGGAGGGACGTTGGACAAACTTTAATCCTGCGGTTTGGCTGGGCTGGCGCGACGTGCACTATAAGCCGGACGCCCGAAGGGCGGCTAGCATGCCTTGAGTTGTGGCAAAGTGCCAGCCCTGCTCGGCTGGACGGCCTTCCGTCATTCAGGTAGCTTTGCCGGTTACGCGGGAGCGTTCCAGCTCCTAAAATCAGGCTTTTTCAGCGCGCACATATTGATAGCTTTCAATCGGGCGACGCGCACGGCCTGGCCAGGCATCCCCTGCGCCCTAATCATTCATCTGTCACTGACCCTAGGTTCTCCATGGCTCAATACGTATTCACCATGCATCGGCTGGGTAAAGTTGTTCCGCCGAAGCGGGAAATCCTGAAAAACATCTCCTTGTCGTTCTTCCCAGGCGCCAAGATCGGCGTGCTCGGTCTCAACGGTTCGGGTAAATCCACGCTGCTGAAAATCATGGCCGGCGTCGACACCGAGTTCGAGGGCGAAGCCCGCCCGATGCCCGAGCTGAACATCGGTTATCTGCCGCAAGAGCCACAACTTGATCCGACCAAGACCGTGCGTGAAGTGGTCGAGGAAGCGGTCAGCGTGATCAAGAACGCCCAGGCACGCCTGGACGAGGTCTACGCGGCTTACGCTGAAGAAGATGCCGACTTCGACAAACTGGCTGCCGAACAGGCCAAGCTCGAAGCCATCCTGCAGGCCAGCGACGGTCACAACCTTGATCGCCAACTGGAAGTCGCCGCCGATGCGCTGCGTCTGCCGGCGTGGGACGCCAAGGTCGAATTCCTCTCCGGTGGTGAAAAGCGTCGTGTGGCCCTGTGCCGCCTGCTGCTCTCCGCTCCGGACATGCTGCTGCTCGACGAACCAACCAACCACCTGGACGCCGATTCGGTAGCCTGGCTGGAGCACTTCCTGCACGACTTCCCGGGCACCGTGGTCGCGATCACGCACGACCGTTACTTCCTGGACAACGTCGCTGGCTGGATTCTGGAACTCGACCGCGGCGCGGGCATCCCTTACGAGGGCAACTATTCGGGTTGGCTGGAAGCCAAGTCCGATCGTCTGGCTGCCGAATCCAAGCAGCAGTCGGCTCACGAAAAAGCCATGAAGGAAGAACTGGAGTGGGTGCGCAAAGGCGCCAAGGCCCGCCAGTCGAAATCCAAGGCTCGTCTGCAACGCTTCGAAGAAATGCAATCGCAGGAATTCCAGAAGCGCAGCGAAACCAACGAGATCTACATCCCGGCCGGTCCGCGCCTGGGTGACAAGGTCATCGAGTTCAAGAACGTCACCAAGGGCTACGGCGATCGCGTATTGATCGACAACCTGTCGTTCTCCATGCCCAAAGGCGCCATTGTCGGCGTGATCGGCGGTAACGGTGCCGGTAAGTCGACCCTGTTCCGCATGCTGATGGGCAAGGAAACGCCGGACTCGGGCAGCATCGAAGTCGGCGAAACCGTGCAACTGGCCTGCGTGGACCAGAGCCGCGAAGACCTGGACGGCAGCAAGACCGTGTTCCAGCAGATCTCCGACGGTTCCGACCAGATCCGCATCGGCAACTACGAGATCCCGTCGCGTACCTACGTCGGTCGCTTCAACTTCAAGGGCGGCGATCAGCAGAAGTTCGTCAAGGACCTGTCCGGTGGTGAGCGCGGTCGCTTGCACCTGGCCCTGACCCTCAAGGAGGGCGGCAACGTCCTGCTGCTCGACGAACCGTCCAACGACCTCGACGTTGAAACCCTGCGTTCCCTGGAAGAAGCCTTGCTGGACTTCCCGGGCGCCGCCATTGTGATCTCTCACGATCGGTGGTTCCTTGACCGCGTCGCGACGCACATCCTGGCGTACGAAGACGACTCGCAAGCGGTGTTCTTCGAAGGCAACTACACCGAGTACGAAGCCGATCGCAAAAAGCGTCTTGGCGAAGCCGCTGCCCAGCCGCACCGGGTACGCCACAAAAAACTGGCCTGATGTCGGGCTGGTTGCATCAAAAGCGGAGCCTTCGGGCTCCGTTTTTTTTGCGTTTTTTCAGTGGCACCGCGGTGTATTCATCGCTGGCAAGCCAGCTCCTGCAGGTTCAGCGATGTCCGGGCATTACTCATCCCTGTAGGAGCTGGCTTGCCAGCGATAGCGGTGTAACTGTTGGTGCATAACTTGATTGTTTAATCCTCATTCAGGTGCAACTTTGCCCAAAAACCAGCATTAATTTACATCCTGTGCACCATTTAATTTCATAAAGGCGACATTCTGCTCTATTCCTGTGCGCGATTCGTTTGTTACAGTCCGGCTCAAAATCTTCCAACGACAATAAATTTGCCGAGACTTTTCCATGATCGAATCCGTCGAATCCTTCCTTGCCCGCCTGAAAAAACGCGATCCGGACCAGCCTGAATTCCATCAGGCCGTCGAAGAGGTGCTGCGTAGCCTGTGGCCGTTTCTTGAAGCCCATCCGCACTACCTGACCTCGGGCATTCTGGAGCGAATCTGCGAGCCGGAACGGGCGATCGTGTTTCGGGTTTCGTGGGTCGATGATCACGGCAAAGTGCAGGTCAATCGCGGTTTCCGCATCCAGATGAACAGCGCCATCGGCCCGTACAAGGGCGGTTTGCGCTTCCACCCTTCGGTGAACCTCGGCGTACTGAAATTCCTCGCCTTCGAGCAGACCTTCAAGAACTCGCTGACTTCGTTGCCCATGGGCGGCGGCAAGGGCGGTTCGGACTTCGACCCGAAAGGCAAAAGCGACGCCGAAGTCATGCGCTTCTGCCAGGCCTTCATGAGCGAGCTGTACCGGCACATCGGTGCCGACGTGGACGTGCCGGCCGGTGACATCGGCGTCGGTGCCCGCGAGATCGGTTTCCTGTTCGGGCAGTACAAGCGCCTGAGCAATCAGTTCACCAGCGTGCTGACCGGTAAGGGCCCAAGTTACGGCGGCAGCCTGATCCGCCCGGAAGCCACCGGTTTCGGTTGCGTGTACTTCGCCGAGGAAATGCTCAAGCGTCGGGAACAGACCGTCGAGGGCAAGCGTGTAGCGATTTCCGGTTCCGGCAACGTCGCGCAATACGCTGCGCGCAAGGTCATGGACCTGGGCGGCAAGGTGATTTCACTGTCGGATTCCGAAGGTACGCTGTACTGCGAAAGCGGTTTGACGCAAGAGCAATGGCAAGCGGTGCTGGAGCTGAAAAACGTCCAGCGTGGACGCATCAGCGAGTTGGCGGGGCGCTTTGGCCTTGAGTTCCTGGCAGGTAAACACCCGTGGGGGCTTAGCTGCGATATCGCGCTGCCATGCGCCACGCAAAACGAACTGGATGCCGAGGCGGCTCGGACACTGCTGCGCAATGGCTGCATTTGCGTCGCCGAAGGCGCCAACATGCCAACCACACTGGAAGCAGTGGACCTGTTCATCGAGGCGGGCATTTTGTTCGCGCCGGGCAAGGCGTCCAATGCAGGGGGCGTTGCCGTCAGCGGGCTGGAAATGTCGCAGAACGCCATGCGCCTGCTGTGGACTGGCGGTGAAGTTGACAGCAAGCTGCACGCGATCATGCAGTCTATCCACCACGCCTGTGTGCATTACGGCGAAGAGAACGGTCAGGTCAACTACGTCAAGGGAGCGAACATCGCCGGTTTCGTCAAAGTCGCCGACGCCATGCTCGCCCAGGGCGTGGTTTAAGCCGGTTCGATGCGGATGATCTCGATCATCTGATCTCCAGCCGGGCGTTGCCACAGCACCTCGTCACCGAGTTGCGCCCCGAGCAACGCCCGGCCCAGCGGTGACCCCCAGTTGATCAGGCCGGCCGGCGCGTCGGCCTGATCTTCACCGACCAGTTGCACGGTCAACTCGGTGTCCTGTTCATCGGCAAACGTCACTCGACTGCCGATCTGCACTTTTTCCGTTGAGTGGGCGGGCGGCACAAGTTGAGCGCTTTGCAGGCGCTGATTGAAGTATCTCAAGTCGCGCTGCAGGTCAGCCTCACGCTGCTTGTTCGCCAAGTCTCCCTGTGCGCTCAGCTCTCCCAGCAGGTTTTGCAACTCGGTGACCTTCGCCTGTAATTGGGCGAGGCCCGTGGCCGTGACGTAATTGGGCTGCGCGCTGACCTGCCTTTCGACCGGCTGATCGGCTTGCGCGGCGGCATTATCTTCATTGACGAAGGCGCGGCTCATGGCGTTCTCCCGTTATAGGGTTTGGGCCATGGTTGCAGGTTTTTAGTTTCAGCGGATGTTATCGCGAGCGACAGACCCTTTGCAGGAGCCGGCTTGCTGGCGATGTCAACGCCGCGGTGAGTATGAAAAAACGCGTCGATGCCAATCGCCAGCAAGCCGGCGCCTACAGGTGGCCGACCCCTTCAGTAGTGATACCACTTCACCTCGAGCATCACTTCATTCTCCGGTGTCGCCCAGTGGCTGAATTCGCGCTGGGCGCTCAAGCGTAAACCGAGGTTGCGCGACAACTCCCACTGCTGGTTCAGACTCACGCTACGGCGCACCTCACCATTGGTGAAAAAATCACCCTTTGCCTCCAGGCTCAAATTGCCCAGCGGGTTTTTCCACAACAGCCCCGTGTTGAAGCCCGCTGCTGGAGAAATGAATTCGGCGAAGTCATTGTTGTGCTCTACGCGCACTGTGCCCAAGGCAAAACCGAGCATGTCATCGGCCAGTTGCCAGGTACCACCGCCGCCCCCATTGACGTGGCTGACCAGGTTCTCGTCGTCATGCTTGCCCGGCACCCGCTCCAGGCCGCCGGTGACCTGCCACGACAGTGGTTGCAGCAGCTCGTTGCGTGGGGTCAGGGAGCGAATGGTCGCCAGGTCCAATTGCTGAACCTGCCAGTCATTGCCTTCGTACTGGCGCAGTTTCAGTTGCAGGATTTCGATCTGCGCACCGAGCGGGAAGCTCTCGGAATTGTCGTTGAGGTCGTGGTAGGCCATGCGCAAACCGTATTCGCCAAAGGCGCGGTCGCCGCGGGTGCCGAGGCCAGCCTGCCAGGTGCGGGATTCGTGGCCATCCTCTGGTAGCCCGGGTTGAGGAATGTCCAGCTCCGGTGCCGGGTTCTGATTGATCGCCCGCAGCAGTTCGAAACTGCGCTGCGCCCGCTGCGGATCGCGCTCCTGGCCGTTGGCGCGATAGCGTTCGAGGCGATAGGCCGCATCGATGATCAACGCTTGACGGTCGCGGGCCTGAGCCTTGAATTCCGGCGTTTGCAGCTGCTTCTGGTCGGCGCTGACTTTCAGTACCCATTGCTGTTCTTCGTCGCTCAACGGTTCAGCGCGGCTCAGTAGTTCGCGCTCGCGGGAAGGACGGTATTGGATGGACTCCACCAGCCCGGCCTCTTTCACCGCTTTAACCGTATCGGTGGGGATGGCGGTCAGCGGGAATTGCTCGGTCAGACGCAGGCTCGGACGCGCCACTTGCAGCAGTTCGAGCAAGCGGTAGGAGCAGTTTTCGTCGAAGAAGAAATAGTCGAACTGGATCTGTTTCAGCTCCCACACGTGCTCGACCATGCGCGCGGTTTCTTGCTGGGTCAGGTTCAGGCGGTATTCCCACAGGTCGCGGTTTTCCAGGCTGCGGTATTCCGAGAGTTTTTCCTGGTACGGCACCAGCGCAAACAGGCCGGGATAACCGCCCATCAAGCCCTTCCACGCGTACAGGATGCTGTTGTCGGAGCCTTCGATGTAGGCGCCGAAGTTGATGGCGTAACTGAGCAGCGAAGTTTTGTCGCTTTGCACATCAGCCTGATCGATGCGCAACAAAGTGTGGCCGAACATCGATGACGGGCTGTTCAAATACGCCGCCGGAAAGATCATCACCGCGCTGTGGGGCGAGACATCCTTGAACCATTGCTTGAATTCGGCGCACTCCAGTACCGGCAGATCGGTCAGGTTGAGCTGAGCTTTGAGCCAGCGGGTGCGCGCCGGATAAACGCATTGCGCGTGCTGTTCACCGGCGCTGGCAGGCGCGTACAGCGCTTGCACGGTGGCCGCCAGTTCACGGTCCGGGTGTTCGTTGCCATCGGCGGCGAGGAAGAATTTTTTATCGCTGACATAGCTGCGCCAGCCGCCGAGCTTGGCGGTTTCGTAATGGCCCAGGGAAATCCAGAAAGGGTCGTTGGCCAGTTGCTGCAAACGTTGATTGTCGATAATTGGCGCGGCGGACAGCGGGGCGCAGACACAGAGCGCCAGCCAGGCAAGGCGTTTGAGCATAGTCGGCAACTTAAGTCGAAAAAAATAAAGACCCGGTACGGAAAAACGCCGAAAGTCGAAAAAATAAAACCCGCTTCCCAACGAGAAGCGGGCGGGTCGAGCTTAAGCCTGAGTTGCGTACTTGGCCAGACGAGGATCGCTCTTCAGAACGGCCAGGGTGTTGGTATGCACATCTTCCGCGGTCACGTCAGCCTTGCTGAAGATCTGCTGGAAGTGCTCGTGAGTGACAGCGGCGAAGTGCGCACGGTCTTCCGGCGCCACGCCCAGTACCACGGCGTAAGTGGTCAGCGCTTCGCCCTGACCCTTGGCCATGTCTTCGGACAGCTCGTTCATCATGCCATTCATGGCAAACCAGGATTTGCCGCCATAGGTCAGCGACGCGTTGGTCGAGCAACCGTTGGTACCGGAAGTCATACCGAAGGTCGCGTTGCCGGAGGTGCCGTTGGTGGTGGATGCCAGGAAGTGAGCCGGGGTGCCACGCTGACCTTCGAACAGCATGTTGCCCCAACCGCAATCCGGGCCGCCTGGCGCCTGAGCCATGGCGTTGATGGATACAGCGGTGAAGAGAGTACCGAGAAGAATCCGTTTCATAGCTTTATTCTCTTTATGTGCAAACCAATGGACAAGGGATCTGGCCCGTTCCGGTGCCAGTGGGCCGGTTATTAATCCAGCCGCGCAGTTTGGAGTTTAGGCACGATCGCGCGGTTCCGTGATTTTTTGCAAAACATTCGTTGAAAACAGTGATTTGACGCACGCCCGCCGTGGCGCACCGACTTGTCTATGCTTTGGCCTTAGGCGCTCCTTGCCAGTCAGGCACAGGCAGCGCCAGAATGCCGCTATCTGCCCCGCCTGATGTAAGGAAGCCCGATGCCTGATCCTGTTGCTGCCAGCTTGCGTCTAGCGCCCGAAGCGCTGACCCGTCCGTTTTCCGCTGAACAGTTCAGCTTCTCTACCACCAATGATCTGGAGCCCTTTCGCGGTGTGCTTGGCCAGGAACGTGCGGTCGAAGCCTTGCAGTTCGGTGTGGCCATGCCACGCCCCGGTTACAACGTATTTGTCATGGGCGAACCCGGCACTGGCCGGTTCTCGTTCGTCAAACGCTACTTGAAGGCCGAAGGCAAACGCCTGCAGACCCCGGCGGACTGGGTCTACGTCAATAATTTCGATGAGCCGCGCGAACCGCGTGCCCTGGAGCTGCCCTCGGGCACCGCCGGTGCTTTCATCGGTGACATCAACGGTTTGATCGATAACCTGCTGGCGACCTTTCCGGCGGTGTTCGAGCACCCGTCCTACCAGCAGAAAAAAAGCGCCATCGACCGCGCTTTCAACCAGCGTTATGACAAGGCGCTGGACGTGATCGAGCGCCTGGCCCTGGAAAAAGAAGTCGCGCTGTACCGCGATGCCAGCAACATCGCCTTCACGCCGATGCTCGAAGGCAAGGCGCTGGACGAGGCGGAATTCGCCCAATTGCCTGAAGCCGAGCGCGAACGTTTCCACGAGGATATCTCCAACCTCGAAGAGCGCCTGAACGAGGAACTCGCCAGCCTGCCGCAATGGAAGCGCGAATCAAGCAATCAATTGCGCCAGCTCAACGAAGAAACCATCACCCTGGCTTTGCAGCCGCTGCTGTCGCCGTTGTCGGAGAAGTACGCCGAGAACGCCGCCGTGTGTGGTTATCTGCAAGCGATGCAGGTATATCTGCTCAAGACTGTGGTCGAGCAGTTGGTGGACGACAGCAAGACCGATGCGGTTGCCCGCAAGCTGCTGGAGGAGCAATACGCGCCGAGCCTGGTGGTCGGTCATCCGTTCAGCGGCGGTGCGCCAGTGGTCTTCGAGCCGCACCCGACTTACGAAAATCTGTTCGGCCGCATCGAGTACACCACCGATCAGGGTGCGCTCTACACCACGTATCGCCAGTTGCGTCCGGGTGCGTTGCACCGGGCCAACGGCGGCTTCCTGATCCTTGAAGCGGAGAAAATGCTCAGTGAACCGTTCGTGTGGGACGCGCTGAAACGCGCCCTGCAATCGCGCAAGCTGAAAATGGAATCGCCGCTGGGTGAGATGGGCCGTTTCGCCACCGTCACGTTGAATCCGCAGCACATTCCGTTGCAGGTCAAAGTCGTCATCATCGGTGCCCGTTCGCTCTATTACACACTGCAGGACCTCGATCCGGACTTCCAGGAGATGTTCCGCGTCCTGGTGGATTTCGACGAAGACATCCCGATGGTCGACGAGAGCCTGGAGCAGTTCGCCCAGTTGCTCAAAACCCGTACTTCCGAAGAAGGCATGGCGCCGCTGACCGCCGATGCAGTGGCGCGTCTGGCAACCTACAGCGCGCGTCTGGCCGAGCATCAGGGGCGCCTGTCCGCGCGTATCGGTGATTTGTTCCAACTGGTCAGCGAAGCGGATTTCATTCGCCATCTGGCCGGCGATGAGATGACCGACGCCGGGCACATCGAGCGTGCGCTCAAGGCCAAGGCGACACGCACCGGACGTGTGTCGGCGCGGATTCTCGATGACATGCTGGCCGGGATCATCCTGATCGACACCGATGGCGCGGCAGTCGGCAAGTGCAACGGTTTGACGGTGCTGGAAGTCGGCGATTCGGCCTTCGGTGTGCCGGCGCGGATTTCCGCCACGGTGTACCCGGGCGGCAGCGGCATCGTCGACATCGAGCGTGAGGTCAACCTCGGCCAGCCGATTCACTCCAAAGGCGTAATGATCCTCACCGGGTACCTGGGCAGCCGTTACGCCCAGGAATTCCCGTTGGCGATTTCCGCGAGTATCGCCCTGGAGCAGTCCTACGGTTACGTGGATGGTGACAGTGCGTCCCTGGGTGAGGCGTGCACGCTGATTTCGGCCTTGTCGAAAACCCCGCTCAAGCAATGCTTTGCGATCACCGGATCGATCAACCAGTTTGGTGAAGTGCAGGCAGTGGGAGGGGTCAACGAGAAAATCGAGGGCTTCTTCCGTCTGTGCGAAGCCCGTGGGTTGACTGGCGAGCAGGGGGCGATCATTCCTCAGGCCAACGTCGCCACGCTGATGCTTGATGAAAAAGTCTTGGCGGCGGTGCGCGCCGGGCAGTTCCACGTTTACGCGGTACGCCAGGCCGATGAGGCGCTGAGCCTGCTGGTTGGTGAGCCTGCGGGTGAGCCGGACGAGAACGGCGAATTCCCTGAAGGTAGCGTTAACGCACGGGTGGTGGAGCGTTTGCGGGTCATCGCGGAGATGATCAGCGAGGACGATCTGAAAGAAGCCGAGAAGGAAATGGCGGTCGAGGCGCTGGTGGAAGCCAAGCCGGCTTGATGCAAGCCTGAGCTCCACTTCGATCTAATGTGGGAGCGAGCCTGCTCGCGATAGCGGTCTGACATTCAACATTGTGTTGTCTGGCACACCGCCATCGCGAGCCGTCTCGCTCCCCTTTTTTTACCCGCTGTATCTACGAAAAACGCCATCACTCTGACGTCAATATTCACACTATGACCATTCGGCGCCTTCTGGTGTCGATTGGCCTGCATCTCGTACTTTTCTTCTATTCTCTGCTCAAGGACAAGGACAGTAATCACTGGATCGAAACAGCCTTCCGATGGGGGCTGAATACCGGATCGACCGAGGGTCGCCGCCATGTCGCGCAACCTCTGCCTCACTCGTCAATGCCTGGGTCTTGTGACCCGTATCGAATGCGCCATCAAGCCGTTGGCCGGGGATACGGGGATGTGGACCTTGCTCTTCGCCGCCGGAATGGCAGGCGAGCAACCTTCAGCCATCAAAGCCCAAGGCCCGTTCCATGGCCCGTTCGCGGCTGAATCCATCCTCGACACCATTGTTGAAAGCCTGACGCTGCACGGCTATGAGCTGGCCAATGATCCGCAGATCTGGTGCCTGCATCTGCAAGCCCAATTGCGGGAAATCAATGGCGGTCGTTGCCGGAACGTCGGTGGCTTCGAGTTTCGCCCCGAACACTGACCCCGGCTATTGGGGCAGTTTGGTCAGATCGGCCTTGTCGAGCTTGACCTCGAACCCGTAGGGCACGGTGGCGAGGTCAGTTCGTTGATAGGTCTCCAGGCGCGTCGGTTGCCCGTAGAAATAATGCACGGCAAACAGCGCCGGCCCCTCTGTGCTCGCGACGTGATTGACCGCGAGAATTTCCTTGAGGTAATGGCCGCTGTCGTCCTTGGCGAAGAAGCGCCAGTCCTGCTCGGGAAACAGCTTCAGGTCCACCACCAACGTGTTGCCTTTGAGCTCAAGCCCTTTGGGCAATTGATGGGCATCGAGGGTCTTTTTATCGACTGTCGCAAGAAACAACGGAATGGAGCCCACCACATAAGCCGGGGTTTGCGGAAACAGGTTCAGATCGTAGGTGATGCTGCCGCGCAACGGGTCGACCTGATAGGCCTCCGGTGGCAATTCAATGGGTTCGTCACGTTTGCCGCGGCTGTCCTCGGTGAAGAAACTGACAGGACTTTCGCCGGGGTTGAATGACGTCCCAAGCAACTCATCATTGAAGCTTCGCAGGTGATTGAACTCGATGCGTGCGGCACTGGGGTCTTCGACCGATTGGCTGATGTTCACGCCTTTTTTCAGTTGTTCCTCGGTCAACGCCGCACCCTTGAGCCAGCTCGGGGCTTGATCGTCATACACCACCACGGGCAGGTTCAGCGGCTGGATGGTTTTCTCCGTGGTGATGCGGTCGAAGCGGCGTAGCGGCAGGTTCAAGTCTTTTCGGGTCACTGTAGCGGTCGAGAAATCCAGCAGGCTGACTTCGAGGGTTTCGATGGGGCCGTTGAAATATACCTTCGAGTAACGATGGGTCTGTTGTTTCTCGAAGTTGCGTTGCTCGTCATCAAGCTGTTTTTCCAGCGCCTCGCTCCAGACTTTCTGTTGCTGCATCTTCGCCAACTGTTTTTGATAAAAGGCGATTTGTGCAGCGGTTTCGTTGATGGATCCTGAGCGCGAGAGAAATTGCCCGGTGGCGTCCCTGGCCTGGACGATCAGCGGGTTCAGTGGAACTTCACCGATTTCGGGTGCTTGTGGCGCACTGTTACTGAACTCGACTTCGGCGTAGTTGGTGCCCAGCTTGAGCAGCGTGACGCTGAGATTGTCGTTGGTGCGGGTCTGGCCCACGTCGTTTTTTGTCAGGTCGAAGCTATAGAGGCGACGTGGCGCGATGACCTCCACCGTGCCTTGCAGGCTCACCGGTTGCGGCTGGTTCTTGATGTCGGCGTCAAGCCCATCGATGAAGGGATAAGCCACGGTCAGGTCATCAGGGTTGGTCAGGTTTGAACTCGATGGGCTCAATTGAATGCCCGGATCGGTTTCCGACCATTCCGGTTGAAAGGCAATCACGCGTTTGTTGCTCAGGGTGACCGATTGCCATTCCAGCCCATGGGGAAAGAGGAAGGCCGCCGGAATACTGAAGTTGAAGGGAAACACCGGCTGCAGGTCGGTCAGGTAGTCGGAACTGGAGTCTTTGAGCAGCACGAACAGGCCGTTGATGTAGGTGTCGACCAGCGCTTGTGGCGTGGGGTAGTGCTTGAGCACGGCGAGGACGTCTTCGCCGTATTCGGTTTCCAGCGGTTTGCTGTCGAGCTTGAGTTGCGCCCGCTCGAGTAAAAGCAGCGAACCGCCGAGCTCGGCCACGGCATTCTTGAGTTTCGGATCCTCGATTGCGTCCAGCGACTTTTCGAACTGCGCGGTCTTTTCCTCGAGGCTGATCTGGCGTTTCTCTTCGCTTGGCGAACAGCCACTCAGCAGCAAGGCTAGAAAGATTCCGGCACTCGTCAGGGGTAGTCGCACATCCATTTCCAGTCTTCCTGTCCGATGTCACGGCGATGTCAATGATTTGGACACTAGCAGAAAAACTTCGCCTTACACGCGCAGGTAACGGATTTACCGTTGGTTTATGACGACTTCTGAGTATGGGCAGGTGGCTGTTATACTCGCTTCCATTTTCAGACCACCTGTGAGATTCAATGGAACGCTTTATCGAAAACGCAATGTATGCCTCCCGCTGGTTGCTGGCGCCGATCTATTTCGGCTTGTCCCTAGGGTTGTTGGCACTGGCGCTTAAATTTTTCCAGGAAGTCTTCCACGTCATTCCCAATGTTTTCTCGATGGCTGAATCGGACCTGATCCTGGTCTTGCTGTCGCTGATCGACATGGCGCTGGTAGGCGGCTTGCTGGTGATGGTGATGATTTCCGGTTACGAAAACTTCGTATCGCAACTGGACATCGACGATCACAAGGAAAAGCTCAACTGGTTGGGCACCATGGACTCGTCGTCGCTGAAAATGAAGGTGGCTGCCTCGATCGTGGCGATCTCGTCCATCCACCTGCTGCGCATTTTCATGGACGCCAAAAATGTCGATCCCGAGCATTTGAAGTGGTACGTGATCATTCACATGACTTTCGTGGTGTCAGCGTTTGCCATGGGTTACCTGGATAAACTGACCAAGCACTGATCCGGACAAGCTCCCTTGTGGCGAGGGAGCTTGCTCCCGCTGGATTGCGAAGCAATCCCGCTTTTTTGGGCCGCTGCGCAGCCCGACGCGAGCAAACTCGCTCGCCACGAACTCCCGCGATAACAGACAAACGGTCCAGCCAGTGGCTTGTGCTTTGACGCGCCTAGGCATATGCCTGTAAGGGTCGTGGCTCGCCAATGCGTGAGGTGTGTTTCATGAACCTGCAAGAGCTGAATGCTTATGCCGTCGCCGGGAAGGTCGACGAGCTGAATCTGATCTCGATGGAGGGTGGCATCTATCTGCTGGAAGCGCGGATGCATGGCGCGGCGTATCCGTTGAGTGATACCCGCGGACAAATGATGCACCTGCGATCGGTGGAACATGCCCGTGATGTGCTGCGTTCCTTTCCCAAGTTGAACTTCAACCTCGTACATACGCTGGTGCATGACGAGATGTGCGGGCTCGGTGGCATTGAAGAAAGCCTGAAGGTGCCGCTCGAGCAGCGCTCCCCACGTCAGGGCTGACCCCCCTGATCAACGCCATGGCATCTGTGCTAGTCTGCTGGCCCTTTTGGTTCCGGGCGCTCCGGGACGCGCTGTGCACGCACGGCAAGTTCCCGGGCCGTCCGCACAGCGGAGCAGTGTCATGTCCGAAGTAAATCTGTCCACCGACGAAACGCGCGTCAGCTACGGTATCGGCCGTCAGCTGGGCGACCAACTGCGCGACAACCCGCCACCGGGCGTTAGCCTGGACGCAATCCTGGCAGGTCTGACCGACGCGTTCGCCGGTCTGCCAAGCCGCGTTGGCCAGGAAGAAATGTCCGCCAGCTTCAAAGTGATCCGTGAAATCATGCAAGCCGAAGCTGCAGCCAAGGCTGAAGCGGCCGCTGGCGAAGGCCTGGCCTTCCTGGCTGAAAACGCCAAGCGTGACGGCATCACCACCCTGGCTTCGGGCCTGCAGTTCGAAGTACTGACTGCCGGTGAAGGCGCCAAGCCATCCCGTGAAGACACCGTGCGTACCCACTACCACGGCACCCTGATCGACGGCACTGTGTTCGACAGTTCCTACGATCGTGGCCAGCCTGCAGAATTCCCGGTTGGCGGCGTGATCGCTGGCTGGACCGAAGCCCTGCAACTGATGAATGCCGGCAGCAAATGGCGCCTCTACGTTCCGAGCGAACTGGCTTACGGCGCTCAAGGCGTTGGCAGCATCCCGCCGCACAGCGTTCTGGTATTCGACGTCGAGCTGCTCGACGTTCTGTAATGCCCGGCCCGATATGACATCGGGCTAATGTGGGAGCGAGTCTGCTCGCGAAGGCGGTGTGTCAGTCAGCAATGTCGACTGTCAGGTCGCAATCGCCAGCAGGCTCGCTCCCACAGTTTTTGTGCAGCATCATATTTCTATCTTGTGATGCAGCTCATTCGACGGGCGCAATGCCCGGGCGTAGCAGAACAGAAACAGGTTTCGCACCACCTCCTTAAGCACCACAGGCTCGCTCGAGTTCAAGCCATTGAGGTCCAGGTCGCCCTGATCCTGCAGTTCGCTCAAGGCCTCCTCTTCCAGTACGGCACAGACTTCCCCGGTTTCCCGATGAAGGATCCTGAGGTAAGGGTGCGGGCGGTCCAGCCAGGCATCGATCAAATAAGTCATGGGTTCTCATTTCCATTGATTGGGTTCAATGAGAATAATTCCTATTCAATAAATAGCAAGGGCCTATTAGCGGTTCGGGCTTTTTTCTGGGTAAAGATTGCGTAAGGTCAAAACGGCTGGCGTTTGGCTATCGCGAGGATTTGTTGGGTGAAGCGGGGGAGGGCGAAGCACCATCCCACGCCGGGCGCGGGATGGAATACGGCAGGCTCAGACTTTTCTGACGAACTCGGATTTGAGCTTCATCGGGCCGATGCCGTCGATCTTGCAGTCGATGTCGTGATCGCCATCGCACAGGCGGATGTTCTTGACCTTGGTGCCGACCTTGACCACCAGCGACGTGCCCTTGACCTTGAGGTCCTTGATCACGGTGATGGTGTCGCCGTCCTGCAGGACATTGCCGACCGAATCCTTTTTCACTGCATCATCGGACACGCTCTCGGCTTCGCCGACGGCCGACCATTCGTGGGCGCACTCAGGGCAGATCAGCTGGGCGCCGTCTTCGTAGGTGTATTCGGAATTGCATTTCGGGCAGGGTGGCAACGTGCTCACTAAGGCTCCTTGGATTCAGGATCGCTAAAAAGCGCACATTGTATAGGGTTTTAGGCGGGAGAGGGGTGGGATGCTGGCTGGCGCCGATTCCCTGTAGGAGCCGGCCTGCTGGCGATGGATGCTTTATCTGTAGAAGCTAGCCTGCTGGCGATGGATGCTTTATCTGTAGGAGCCGGCTTGCTGGCGATGGATGCTTTGTCTGTAGGAGCCGGCTTGCTGGCGATTGCATCACCCCGGAGTTCCTGAAACACCGAATTGCATGAATCGCCAGCAAGCCGGCTCCTACAGAGCGCGTATCAGTGCGTGCGCGCGACCGAGAACTCGCTCAGCTCAATCAGCGCATCGCGATATTCGCTCGGCGGCAACACGTCGAGGCATTTGATCGCGCGGGCGACGTAATCGCGAGCCAGTTGCGCGGTGTACTCCAGCGAACCCGAGGCTTCCACGGCGGCGCGGATGCTCTCGAGGTCTTCGATGCCGCCTTTCTGGATCGCCTTACGCACCAGGGCGGCCTGTTCCGGCGTGCCTTCGCGCATGGTGTAGATCAGCGGCAGGGTTGGCTTGCCTTCGGCCAGATCGTCACCGACGTTCTTGCCCAGGGTTTGCGCGTCGCCTTTATAATCGAGCAGGTCGTCGACCAGTTGGAACGCCACACCCAGGTGATCGCCGAACATGCGCAGTGCTTCGCTCTGTTCCGGCGTTGCACCGGCCAAGGCCGCGGCGCTGTGGGTCGAAGCTTCGAAGAGCATCGCGGTTTTGCCGCGGATGACTTCCATGTAGGTTTCTTCGGTGGTGCTGGCGTCGCGAACCTTCGACAGTTGCAACACCTCGCCTTCGGCGATGATGCGCGTGGCTTGCGACAGGATCTTCATCACGGGCATGGAGCCCAGCTCGACCATCATTTCGAAAGAACGCGAATACAGGAAGTCGCCCACCAGCACGCTCGGTGCATTGCCCCACATGGCGTTGGCGGTCGAGCGGCCACGGCGCATGCCGGACATGTCGACCACATCGTCATGCAGCAGGGTGGCGGTGTGCAGGAATTCGATGGTCGCGGCCAAAAGTCGCAGGTCATCGCCTTCACGTCCAAGGGCCTTGCCAGACAGCAGCACCAATAAAGGACGCAGGCGTTTACCACCGGCCGAGGTAATGTAATCGCCGATTTTCGATACCAGCGGCACTCGGGAAGTCAGCTGCTTCTTGATGATGCCGTCGACGGCGCTAAAATCGTCCGCCACCGCGCGGTAGAAAGCTTGGGGTTGCATCAGCGACAGTCGCTCCAGAAGGGTTGCGCGGCATGCTAGGACCCACGTCCGGGCCTGTCAAGGCGCGATAGACGGCCTATTGCAAGGCGCTCGTGCCTTGCGTACAATCGCGCACCCTGAACTTCCTGGGCAGCACCTGCCTTACGCAATTGCAAGCGGGCCTTCCAGCCCCATGCAGCCATGCCAGCCAATACCTCTTCTTATAAAGAGCTGGGTGAGCAGGATTATCGGAGAAATACCATGTCTTATGCAGTAATCGTTACTGGCGGCAAGCAGTACAAAGTCGCCCCAGGTGAATACCTGAAGATCGAAAAACTGGAAATCGCTACCGGCGAATCCGTTACCTTTGATCGCGTTCTGTTGGTTGCCAACGGCGACGACGTGAATATCGGTGCTCCAGTTGTTGCTGGCGCTACCGTTGTGGCTGAAGTGATCTCCCAAGGTCGTCACGATAAAGTCCGCATCATCAAGTTCCGTCGTCGTAAGCACCACATGAAGCGTATGGGCCACCGCCAGTGGTACACCGAGATCAAAATCACCGGTATTCAGGCTTAATTTCAGCCTAATTCCTCACTAGGAGAATTGAACTCATGGCACACAAAAAAGCTGGTGGTAGTACCCGTAACGGTCGCGACTCAGAAGCCAAACGCCTTGGCGTGAAGATGTATGGCGGCCAGGCTATCAAAGCAGGCAACATCATCGTGCGTCAGCGCGGCACCCAATTCCACGCTGGCTACGGCGTTGGCATGGGTAAAGATCACACTCTCTTCGCTAAAGTCGAAGGCGTGATCAAGTTCGAAGTAAAAGGCGCCTTCGGTCGTCGTTACGTGAGCGTAGTCGCAGCTTAATTGCGCGATCGCTGGAAAAGCCCTGTCTCGCGACGGGGCTTTTTCGTTTGTGGGGTGAGTCTCTTGCAAAGCTGTTTGTATGGGCTGTCGGCGTACGATGTAGGTGTCGTGGTTTGGGGTCGCTGCGCTCATTTTTGCAAGAGTCTTATGTCTTGATTGTTTTTCGGCTCGTCCGTATGGCGAGAGGCGTTTGTTATGAAGTTTGTTGATGAAGTATCGATTCGCGTAAAGGCTGGTGATGGCGGCAATGGCGCCATGAGTTTCCGTCGGGAAAAATTCATCGAGAACGGTGGCCCGAACGGCGGTGATGGCGGTGACGGCGGTTCCATCTACATGATGGCCGACGAAAACCTCAACACCCTGGTCGATTACCGTTACACCCGGCACTTCGATGCCGAGCGTGGCTCCAACGGCGGCAGCACTGACTGCACCGGCAAGAAGGGCGAGGACCTGATCCTGCGTGTACCTGTTGGTACCACGGTGATCGACTCGGCCACTCAAGAAGTGATCGGCGACCTGACCAAGGCTGGCCAGAAATTGATGGTGGTGCAGGGCGGTTGGCACGGTCTGGGCAACACCCGTTTCAAATCCAGTACCAACCGTGCGCCGCGCCAGACCACTCCAGGTAAGCCGGGTGAGCAGCGCGACCTGAAGCTGGAAATGAAAGTACTGGCTGACGTGGGTCTGCTGGGTTTGCCGAACGCCGGCAAAAGCACCTTTATTCGTTCGGTATCGGCCGCCAAGCCGAAAGTCGCCGATTACCCGTTCACCACTCTGGTGCCGAACCTGGGTGTGGTCAGCGTTGATCGCTGGAAGAGTTTCGTGGTCGCGGACATCCCGGGTCTCATCGAAGGCGCTTCCGATGGCGCGGGCCTGGGGATTCGCTTCCTCAAGCACTTGTCGCGTACTCGTCTGCTGCTGCACCTCGTCGACATGGCGCCACTGGATGAAACCAGTGCCCCGGACGCCGCTGAAGTCATCGTCAATGAGCTGACCAAGTTCAGTCCGTCCCTGGCTGAGCGCGATCGTTGGTTGATCCTGAACAAGTGCGACCAGATCCTCGACGAAGAGCACGATGCTCGCGTCAAAGAGATTGTTGATCGTCTGGAGTGGACCGGTCCGGTGTACGTGATTTCGGCCATCGCCAAGCAAAACACCGAGCGTCTGTGCCACGACATCATGCGTTACCTGGAGGATCGTGCTGACCGCCTGGCCAACGATCCCGCCTACAAGGAAGAGCTGGCCGATCTCGATCAGCGCATCGAAGATGAAGCCCGTGCCCAGTTGCAGGCGCTGGACGATCAGCGTGCCCTGCGTCGCAGTGGCGTGAAGTCGGTCCACGACATCGGCGACGATGATTGGGACGAAGAAGATGTGGATGATGAAGACGGTCCGGAAATCATTTACGTGCGTGACTGATTCGTTGCGATAAACTTAAGCGCCGCTCAATCGAGCGGCGTTTTAGTATCCGGAAATCGATCGTTGGTCACGAATAACCACGAATAACGTCATGGGCAGTGCCAGGTCGCACTGTTCCTCAAGCTAAGGTTGAAGATGATGCGGAGCAAGGTGACAGGTGCGCAGCGTTGGGTCGTGAAGATCGGCAGCGCTTTGCTGACGGCGGACGGCAAAGGCCTGGATCGCGCGGCAATGGGTGTCTGGGTAGAGCAGATGGTGGCCCTGCATGAAGCGGGCGTCGAGCTGGTGCTGGTGTCCTCCGGGGCGGTGGCGGCTGGTATGAGCCGTTTGGGCTGGACCTCGCGACCCAGTGCAATGCACGAACTTCAGGCTGCTGCTGCAATCGGCCAGATGGGGCTCGTGCAGGCCTGGGAGTCGAGCTTTGCCGAGCATGGTCGGCACACGGCGCAGATTCTCCTGACCCACGACGACTTGTCTGACCGCAAGCGCTACCTGAACGCCCGTAGCACCTTGCGTGCGCTGGTCGAGCTGAAGGTTATCCCGGTGATCAACGAGAACGACACCGTGGTCACCGACGAAATTCGTTTCGGCGACAACGACACCCTGGCGGCGCTGGTGGCCAACCTGGTCGAGGCGGACTTGCTGGTGATCCTGACGGATCGCGACGGCATGTTTGACGCCGATCCGCGCAACAACCCCGATGCGCAGCTGATTTACGAAGCGCGCGCCGATGATCCGGCGCTCGATGCGGTGGCGGGCGGTACCGGTGGTGCGCTGGGGCGTGGCGGCATGCAGACCAAGCTGCGCGCTGCGCGTCTGGCGGCGCGTTCCGGTGCTCATACCATCATCGTCGGCGGGCGTCTTGAGCGTGTGCTCGATCGCCTCAAGGCGGGCGAGCGCATCGGCACCTTGCTTTCGCCTGAGCGCGGCATGCTGGCGGCGCGCAAGCAGTGGCTCGCGGGGCATCTGCAAACCCGCGGCACCCTGGTGCTCGATGCGGGGGCTGTGACGGCGTTGTCGCAAGGTAACAAGAGTTTGTTGCCGGTTGGGGTCAAGCTGGTTCAGGGCAGCTTCCGTCGTGGCGAAATGGTGGTGTGCGTGGCGCCGGACGGTCGTGAGATTGCCCGTGGCCTGGCCAACTACAGCGCGCTGGAGGCACAAAAAATCATCGGTCAGTCGTCTGATGCGATTGTCGGTTTGTTGGGTTACATGGCGGAGCCGGAACTGGTTCACCGCGATAACCTGATTCTGGTTTAAAGGAATATCTGAATGCGTTTGGCAAAAGGATTACTGGGGCTGCTGTTGGCGATGCCGCTGTTGGCTTCGGCTGAAGAAATTGGTCAGGTGTCGACGGTGTTCAAGTTTGTCGGGCCGAACGACCGGATCGTGGTCGAAGCGTTTGATGATCCGAAGGTCGACGGTGTGACCTGTTACCTGTCACGCGCCAAGACCGGCGGTGTGAAGGGTGGTCTGGGTCTGGCCGAGGATCGCGCCGAAGCCTCCATTGCTTGTCGTCAGGTCGGGCCGATCAGCTTCAAGGGTGAGCTGAGGGATGGTGATGAGGTGTTCAAGGAGCGCACGTCGCTGGTGTTCAAGACCATGCAGGTGGTGCGTTTCCTCGACAAGAAGCGCAATACGCTGGTGTATCTGGTCTACAGCGATCGTTTGATCGAGGGCAGTCCGCAGAATGCGGTAACGGCGATTCCGATTTTGCCGTGGGCAAGCGCCCAATAATCTGACGCAATTCAAACTGTGGGCGCGCGCCTGCTCGCGAAAGCGGTGTAACAGTCAACGATAATGTTGAATGTGACGACCTCTTCGCGGGCAGGCTCGCTCCCGCAGTTTTTTTGCGTTCACTAAATCGCAGGCAATAAAAAACCGACCCTGAGGTCGGTTTTTTAATGAACGGGTCGCTTAGGCAGCAGCGGCAACGTTCAGGGCCTTAACGTGGCCATTCAGGCGGCTCTTATGACGAGCAGCCTTGTTCTTGTGGATGATGCCTTTATCGGCCATACGGTCGATAACTGGCACAGCCAGAACGTAAGCAGCTTGAGCTTTTTCAGCGTCTTTTGCGTCGATGGCCTTAACTACATTCTTGATGTAGGTACGAACCATGGAACGCAGGCTGGCGTTGTGGCTGCGACGCTTCTCAGCCTGTTTTGCACGTTTTTTGGCGGAAGGTGAGTTGGCCACCGTCGAGCTCCTCGAAAGACTTTTTAGGAAATAGCAAACAAAATAGGCCGCGAATCATGCCGATGAGTTGAAGTCTTGTCAAGGGCGGAGGAAACGTTCCGCTAAGTGGTCGGTCCCGACCCCATGAAAACTACTGCGCTCGACAATACTGCGTTGAAAACAGCCTCGAAATGCTCATTGACGTTCGTCAACTCCGCTTTCTCGCCTGTTTTCGCCTTGTCTTGCCTTCGCTCGTCACGTTTTCATGAGGTCGGTGGCACAGAATATTTCTTTCCGGCGTGTGACCTGTAAACTCGCGAGCTTTGGCTCTGTGCTGTTGCGGCGCGGAGTATCGCATAAGTGGGCGCTTTATTCGCCTGCTGTTTATCGATAGGCACAAACTCTTTCAATGAATCTGCTCAAATCGTTGGCCGCCGTCAGCTCTATCACGATGCTTTCCCGGGTTCTGGGGTTCGTTCGTGACACCCTCATTGCGCGCACATTTGGCGCGGGAATGGCGACCGACGCCTTCTTTATCGCCTTCAAATTGCCCAATCTGTTGCGGCGAATTTTTGCCGAAGGGGCATTTTCCCAGGCTTTCGTGCCGATTCTCGCCGAATACAAAAGCCAGCAGGGCGATGAGGCGACGCGAACATTCATTGCTTACGTTTCGGGCCTGTTGACGCTGGTGCTGGCGCTGGTCACGGCGTTGGGCATGCTTGCCGCACCCTGGGTCATCTGGGTCACCGCACCGGGTTTCACTGATACCCCGGAAAAATTCGAGCTCACGACCGACCTGTTGCGGGTGACCTTTCCTTACATATTGCTGATTTCCCTGTCTTCGCTGGCGGGCGCAATCCTCAACACCTGGAACCGTTTTTCGGTGCCGGCGTTCGTGCCAACGCTGCTCAACGTCAGCATGATTATTTTTGCGCTGTTCCTGACGCCGTACTTCGATCCGCCCGTGATGGCGCTCGGCTGGGCGGTCCTGGTGGGTGGCCTTGCACAATTGCTTTATCAACTGCCGCACCTGAAAAAGATCGGCATGCTGGTGCTGCCGCGCCTGAATTTGCGCGATACCGGTGTCTGGCGGGTGATGAAGCAGATGCTGCCGGCGATTCTCGGGGTGTCGGTGAGCCAGATCTCGCTGATCATCAACACAATCTTCGCGTCGTTCCTGGTCGCCGGTTCCGTGTCCTGGATGTACTACGCCGACCGTCTGATGGAGTTGCCGTCTGGTGTGCTGGGTGTGGCGTTGGGCACAATCCTGCTGCCAACCCTGGCCAAGACGTACGCCAGTAAGGATCGCCACGAGTACTCGCGCATCCTCGATTGGGGGCTGCGGCTGTGTTTCGTGCTGGTGTTGCCGTGTGCCCTGGCGCTGGCGATACTGGCCGAGCCGCTGACGGTTTCGCTGTTCCAGTACGGCCAGTTCGATGCCCATGACGCGGCCATGACCCAGCGCGCGTTGATCGCTTATTCCGTCGGATTGCTCGGGATTATCGTGATCAAAGTGTTGGCGCCGGGCTTTTATGCGCAACAAAACATCCGTACGCCGGTAAAAATCGCAATTTTCACACTGGTCGTCACGCAGTTGTTCAACCTGGTGCTGATCGGTCCGCTGGCTCACGCGGGCCTGGCGCTCGCCATCAGTGCCGGCGCTTGCCTCAATGCCGGGCTGCTCTTCTATCAACTGCGTAAACAGCAGATGTATCAGCCGCAACCGGGCTGGGCCAAGTTCGGCTTCAAGTTGGTGATTGCGGTGGCAGTGATGTCTGGCGTGTTGCTGGCCGGGATGCATTTCATGCCGGCCTGGGGCGAGGGGCAGATGCTTGAGCGTTTCCTGCGCCTGGGCGCCTTGGTGATTGCCGGTGTGGTGGCCTATTTCGGCATGTTAATGTTGATGGGCTTCCGTTTGCGTGACTTCAACCGCAAGGCGCTGGGCTGAAGATAAAACCTCCATAAATACGGGCGAGCCGACATTTTTGTCGGCTCGATTACTTTGGGATACGGTGTTGCCTGTCGTCGGCCGCCGGGTGTGGTTATAATCGACCACTTTATGAGCAAGAAGCGCGTTATGCAGCTGGTTCGAGGCCTCCACAATCTGCGCCCCCAGCATCGGGGCTGTGTCGCCACTATTGGCAACTTTGACGGTGTACACCGTGGCCACCAGGCTATCCTGGCGCGTTTGCGTGAGCGTGCGCTGGAGTTGGGCGTGCCCAGCTGCGTGGTGATTTTCGAGCCGCAGCCGCGAGAGTTTTTCGCGCCGGACACCGCACCGGCCCGTCTGGCCCGTTTGCGTGACAAACTGCAACTGCTGGCCGCCGAAGGCGTCGACCGGGTCTTGTGCCTGGCTTTCAACCATCGCCTGAGCAAGCTCAGCGCCAGCGAGTTCGTCGACACCATTCTGGTGGATGGCCTTGGCGTGCAGCATCTTGAAGTCGGTGACGACTTCCGTTTCGGCTGTGACCGGGTAGGGGATTTCGATTTCCTGCAACAGGCCGGCGTCATACAGGGCTTCACCGTTGAAGCGGCGCAGACCGTCGAGCTCGATGGCATTCGGGTCAGCAGTACCCAGGTGCGTAATGCCCTGGCGGCTGCCGATTTTGGCCTCGCCGAACGGTTGCTCGGTCGCCCGTACCGGATTGCCGGTCGCGTGCTGCATGGGCAGAAACTGGCGCGCCAACTGGGCACGCCCACTGCCAATATTCAACTCAAGCGCCGTCGCGTGCCGTTCACCGGGGTTTACCTGGTCAGTGTCGACCTCGACGGCAAGACCTGGCCGGGTGTCGCCAATATCGGCGTTCGACCTACGGTCCAAGGGGATGGCAAAGCCCACCTCGAAGTCCATCTTTTAGATTTTGCCGGCGATCTGTATGACCGGCGTATGACGGTGGTTTTCCACCAAAAGCTGCGTGAAGAGCAGCGCTTCGCCTCTCTGGAGGCGCTTAAGACGGCGATCAATGCGGATGTCGCCGCCGCCCGTGCCCTGTCGCACCTAGCGCCAATCGCTAATGAAGAGCCTTAAATGACCGACTATAAAGCCACGCTAAACCTTCCGGACACCGCCTTCCCAATGAAGGCCGGCCTGCCACAGCGCGAACCGCAGATTCTGCAGCGCTGGGACAGTATTGGCCTGTACGGAAAGTTGCGCGAGATTGGCAAGGATCGTCCGAAGTTCGTCCTGCACGACGGTCCTCCGTACGCCAACGGCACGATCCACATCGGTCACGCACTGAACAAGATTCTCAAGGACATGATCATTCGCTCGAAGACCCTGTCGGGCTTCGACGCGCCTTATGTTCCGGGCTGGGACTGCCACGGTCTGCCGATCGAGCACAAAGTCGAAGTGACCCACGGCAAGAACCTGGGCGCGGACAAGACCCGCGAACTGTGCCGTGCCTACGCCACCGAGCAGATCGAAGGCCAGAAGTCCGAATTCATCCGTCTGGGCGTGCTGGGCGACTTCGCCAACCCGTACAAGACCATGGACTTCAAGAACGAGGCCGGTGAAATCCGTGCCTTGGCTGAAATCGTAAAAGGCGGTTTCGTGTTCAAGGGCCTCAAGCCCGTGAACTGGTGCTTCGATTGCGGTTCGGCCCTGGCCGAAGCCGAAGTCGAGTACGAGAACAAGAAGTCCTCGACCATCGATGTGGCGTTCCCGATTGCCGATGAAACCCAACTGGCTGCCGCGTTCGGTCTGCCATCGCTGGCCAAGCCTGCTTCGATCGTGATCTGGACCACCACCCCGTGGACCATCCCGGCCAACCAGGCGCTGAACGTCCACCCGGAATTCAACTACGCCCTGGTCGATGTCGGCGACAAGCTGCTGGTGCTGGCCGAAGAGCTGGTCGAGTCGTGCCTGGCGCGCTATTCGCTGCAAGGTTCGGTCATCGCGACCACCACCGGTAAAGCGCTGGAGCTGATCAACTTCCGCCACCCGTTCTACGACCGCCTGTCGCCGGTTTACCTGGCCGACTACGTTGAACTGGGCGCAGGCACTGGTGTGGTTCACTCCGCGCCGGCCTACGGTGTGGACGACTTCGTGACCTGCAAGAAATACGGCATGGTCAACGATGACATCCTCAATCCGGTTCAAAGCAACGGCGTTTACGCGACCTCGCTGGAGTTCTTCGGCGGCCAGTTCATCTGGAAGGCCAATCCGGCCATCGTCGACAAACTGACCGAAGTCGGTGCGCTGATGCACACCACTGTCATTGAACACAGCTACATGCACTGCTGGCGCCACAAGACCCCGCTGATCTACCGCGCCACCGCGCAGTGGTTCATCGGCATGGACAAGCAGCCGACCACGGGCGACACCCTGCGCGAACGCTCGCTCAAAGCCATCGAAGACACCAAGTTCGTTCCGGCCTGGGGCCAGGCGCGCCTGCACTCGATGATCGCCAACCGTCCGGACTGGTGCATTTCCCGGCAGCGCAACTGGGGCGTGCCGATCCCGTTCTTCCTGAACAAGGAAAGCGGCGAGCTGCACCCACGGACCGTTGAGCTGATGGAAGACGTTGCCAAGCGTGTCGAAGTCGAAGGCATCGAAGCCTGGTTCAAGCTGGATGCCGCCGAGCTGCTGGGCGATGAAGCACCGCAGTACGACAAGATCAGCGACACCCTCGACGTCTGGTTCGACTCGGGCACCACGCACTGGCACGTCCTGCGCGGTTCTCACCCGATGGGTCACGAAACCGGTCCTCGCGCCGACCTGTACCTGGAAGGTTCGGACCAACACCGTGGCTGGTTCCACTCGTCGCTGTTGACCGGTTGCGCCATCGACAACCACGCGCCGTACCGCGAGCTGCTGACCCACGGTTTCACCGTCGACGAGTCCGGCCGCAAGATGTCCAAGTCCCTGGGCAACGTGATTGCACCGCAAAAGGTCAACGACACCCTGGGCGCCGACATCATGCGTCTGTGGGTTGCCTCGACCGATTACTCCGGTGAAATGGCGGTGTCCGAGCAGATCCTGCAACGCAGTGCGGACGCCTACCGGCGTATCCGTAACACCGCGCGCTTCCTGCTTTCCAACCTGACCGGTTTCAACCCGGCCACCGACCTGCTGCCGGCTGAAGAAATGCTCGCACTGGACCGTTGGGCCGTGGACCGTACTTTGCTGCTGCAACGCGAGTTGCAAGAGCACTACGGCGAATACCGTTTCTGGAACGTGTATTCGAAGATCCACAACTTCTGCGTGCAGGAACTGGGCGGTTTCTACCTCGACATCATCAAGGACCGCCAGTACACCACCGGTGCCGACAGCAAGGCCCGTCGCTCGTGCCAGACCGCGCTGTTCCACATCAGCGAAGCGCTGGTGCGCTGGATCGCGCCGATCCTGGCGTTCACCGCCGACGAGCTGTGGCAGTACCTGCCGGGCGAGCGTAACGAGTCCGTCATGCTCAACACCTGGTATGAAGGCCTGACCGAACTGCCGGAAGGCTTCGAGCTGGGTCGCGCCTACTGGGATCGCATCATGGAAGTGAAGGTCGCGGTCAACAAAGAGATGGAAATCCAGCGGGCGGCCAAGGCCGTCGGTGGCAACCTGCAAGCCGAAGTGACGCTGTTCGCCGAAGACGCCTTGAGCGCCGATCTGGCCAAGCTGAGCAACGAGCTGCGTTTTGTACTGATCACCTCGACCGCCAGCGTTGCGCCATTCGTACAGGCGCCTGCCGATGCAGTCGTTACTGAAGTCAGCGGCCTGAAGCTGAAGATCGTCAAGTCGGCCTTCGCCAAGTGCGCCCGTTGCTGGCACTGCCGTGAAGACGTCGGTGTGAACCCTGAGCATCCGGAAATCTGCGGTCGTTGCGTCGACAACATCAGCGGCGCCGGCGAGGTCCGTCACTATGCCTAATGCCGTTGGTCGCTTCGGGCGACTGAGCTGGCTCTGGTTGAGTTTGTTGGTCCTGGTCATCGACCAGGCCAGCAAGTTCTACTTCGAAGGCAAGCTCGAGATGTACCAGCAGATCGTGATCATTCCCGATTACTTCAGCTGGACCCTGGCCTACAACACTGGCGCGGCGTTCAGCTTCCTGGCTGACAGCTCCGGCTGGCAGCGCTGGTTGTTTGCCCTGATCGCAATTGTGGTCAGCGCGGTGCTGGTGGTGTGGCTCAAGCGTCTGGGGCGAAACGAAACCTGGCTGGCGGTTGCGCTGGCACTGGTGCTCGGTGGCGCGCTGGGCAACCTGTATGACCGCATTGCCCTGGGCCATGTGATCGATTTCATTCTGGTGCACTGGCAGAACCGCTGGTACTTCCCGGCATTCAACTTTGCTGACAGTGCAATCACTGTCGGTGCCGTGATGCTGGCCCTGGATATGTTCAAAAGTAAAAAGACCGGAGAAGCCGTTCATGACTGAACAGGTATTGGCTGAGCAACGCATCGGCCAGAACACGGAAGTCACCTTGCATTTCGCATTGCGCCTGGAGAACGGCGACACGGTGGACAGCACCTTCGACAAAGCCCCGGCGACCTTCAAGGTCGGCGACGGTAACCTGTTGCCAGGTTTCGAAGCGGCGCTGTTCGGTTTCAAGGCTGGCGACAAGCGTACCCTGAGCATTGAGCCGGAAAATGCTTTCGGCCAGCCCAACCCGCAAAACGTGCAGATCATCCCGCGTTCACAGTTCCAGGACATGGACCTGTCGCCGGGTTTGCTGGTGATCTTCAACGATGCGGCCAATACTGAGTTGCCGGGTGTGGTCAAAGAGTTCGATGACGCGCAAGTGACCATCGACTTCAACCATCCGCTGGCTGGCAAGACGCTGACCTTTGACGTGGAAATCATTTCCGTCAAAGCGCTGTAACTGATCGGACACGGTCAAAAATGTGGGAGCGAACTTGCTCGCGAAGGCTGACTGACATTCAACATTGATGTCGTCTGACACACCGCTTTCGCGAGCAGGCTCGCTCCCACGGCAGGTTTCCATAGTTTTCGCTATTTCTTGCGCGCAAGACACGAGGCACAGCATGCAAATCAAACTCGCCAACCCCCGTGGCTTCTGCGCCGGCGTGGACCGGGCGATCGAAATCGTCAACCGCGCCCTGGAAGTATTCGGGCCGCCGATCTATGTGCGCCACGAAGTGGTCCACAACAAATTCGTCGTCGAAGACCTGCGTAACCGCGGGGCGATCTTCGTCGAAGAGCTGGATCAGGTGCCGGACGACGTGATCGTGATCTTCAGTGCCCACGGCGTGTCCCAAGCCGTGCGTACCGAAGCTGCCGGCCGTGGCCTGAAAGTGTTCGACGCCACGTGCCCGCTGGTGACCAAGGTGCACATCGAAGTCGCCCGTTACAGCCGCGACGGTCGTGAGTGCATCCTCATCGGCCACGCCGGACACCCGGAAGTCGAAGGCACCATGGGCCAGTACGATGCCAGCAATGGCGGCGCGATCTACCTCGTCGAAGACGAAAAGGATGTCGCCGAACTGCAAGTGAACAACCCCGAAAAACTGGCGTTCGTGACCCAGACCACCTTGTCCATGGACGATACCAGCCGCGTCATCGACGCCCTGCGTACGCGTTTCCCGGCCATCGGTGGCCCGCGCAAGGACGACATCTGCTACGCCACGCAAAACCGCCAGGACGCGGTCAAGCAACTGGCTGACGAGTGCGATGTGGTGTTGGTGGTCGGCAGTCCGAACAGCTCGAACTCCAATCGCCTGCGTGAACTCGCTGAGCGTATGTCCACGCCGGCTTATCTGATTGATGGTGCCGAAGATCTGCAAAAGAGCTGGTTCGACGGTGTCGAGCGCATCGGCATTACCGCTGGTGCCTCTGCACCGGAAGTGCTGGTGCGTGGTGTGATCCAGCAGTTGCAGGCCTGGGGCGCTACCGGTGCCGATGAACTGGCCGGTCGTGAGGAGAACATTACGTTCTCCATGCCTAAAGAACTGCGCGTGCGCTCCCTGCTTTAAGCGTTTTCCCCTCTGCGCACAACGCCTGCTCAGCCTGCACGCTGCGCAGGCTGACGCGACCGGTCGGCGCCAGCACCACCTGGTACTGGCTCACCGGTTCGCGAGCGGCGCAAACATGTAATGTTCCTGCCTGAAATTCCCCCCTGGCGAACTGTGGCTCACCCAGACTGCTGAAACGCACGAATGTGCTGACCGGTCGGTTGCCGACGATCGGCACCCGCGTACCGCTCTGACGCTCCACCAGCAGCGGATTGCTGGCGTCTTTTTGTCCCTTGCCACTGATATCCAGAATGATTCGCCACCCTTGGCTCCAGTCGCCATTGATGGCGTGGATCATCACGCTCTGATGGCGCGCAATGGCCTCGGTTCTGGCGGTGCGGATGCCACTGTAAAGCGACTCTGCCGCCTGCTCGCGAAGGTTCGATTCGGTGACTGCGGCGAACGCCGGGCTGACCAAATGCAGAACAATCCCGACAATCGTCAGTCCCATAAGCAGTTCAACCAGGCTGAAACCTTGCTGACGCATGACATCCCCTCCCTGGAGTGGTGTGGTCCGCACAATCCATGCACGGCAGATGGCAAATCAACCGCGCTGGGGCGGCTGAATGTTCTAGCGTGTAACTGCAGGTATAGCCGACGGCAACGGAGGGCACTGATGGAACATCGTTCAAAAGGTTTCACGCTGGTCGAGTTGCTGATCGCGTTGGGGATCTTTCTGGTGCTGATCACTCTGGCCGTCCCGGCGTTTACCCGTTCGGCACAAACGACCAGGGCCGACACGGAAATCGGCGACCTGCAACGCAGTCTTAATTTCGCCCGGCTGGAGGCCATTGACCGGGGCGTGACGACACGGCTTCGGCCCACGGCGGGCGGCAGCGTCTGGACCGGGGAGCTGGCGGTTTATGACAGTACTGGCACTTCGGCCAATGTATTGCGGGTTGTTCCAGCGATGGGCAGCGGAGCGACTCTGACGCTAACCTCAGGAGTGACCGCCATTGATTTCAACAATCTCGGAGGGCTGTCGTCATCGTCTACGGCGGTGGTGATCAGCTATGTACTGGGGGCGCAAAGCAGGACGCTGAATGTGTGTTTGAACGGACGAATTCTATTGGGTGGAAGTTGCGGATGAGGCAAGGGCGCAAGCATGCACAGGACGGCATGACGTTGATTGAAGTTCTGGTGGCGTTGTTGATTCTGAGCGTAGGGCTACTGGGCGCTGCTGCTTTTCAATTGAATGCGCTGAAATACACCGACAGTGCGCGCATGACCAGTCAGGCCAGTTTCATCGCCTACGACATGATGGACCGCATCCGCGCCAATTCAGCCGCCGACTACACCGTGACACCGCCGACTTCCGGCAACCTCAACGTAGCCCGGGACCAGGATCTCTACGACTTCACCAGCAATATCGTCAATTTCGGTGGTCCCACCGCCACGGGCAGCATTGCGCTCAATCAGCGGGTTTATACGATCACCATCACCTGGGACGACTCCCGGGCTGCCAACAGTGCCAATTCGCGTCGCAGCTTCGTCCTCACCAGCCGTGCCACCGTCGACCCGGTATCGACGCCATGAACCGCCGGCAAAGAGGCTTCGGCCTGATCGAATTGCTGATCGCCCTGGCCTTGAGCCTGGTGGTGGTGCTGGGGGTTGTGCAGGTTTTCATTGCCTCGAAAAACACCTACGTCAGCCAGAACGCCGCCGCTGCGATGCAGGAAGACGCACGTTTCGTGCTGAGCAAAATGATTCAGGAAATCCGCATGGTGGGCATGTTCGGTTGTCTGGGAACGATTACCGACGCCAGTTCGGCAGGTGAATTCAACGGGGCTCAAATTACCCCGATCAGTTGGGATAACGCCAATCTCAAGCTGACCCTGGTGACGGCGGACGTCGGCAGCAGCGGCGGGACGCCGACCTGGACGGTGATATCGGATTGTCGAAACACGGCGACGGCCTATAGCGACTCGCGCACGCCGGCCTCGGGGCAACTGGCATTCCCGATCCGACGGTTGATCTACAGCTTGAAGAATGGCCAGTTGACGATGGGTGTCGGCAGAGGCACACCGGCCCAGCAGGTGCTGGTGGATAACGTCAGTGCCTTCAACGTGAGTTTCGGCCTCGCCAGTTCTGCGGCCGATTCGTCGGCCTCCAGTTACAGCAGCAACCCGTCTGACCCCGCGCGCATTCGTAGCGTGCGATTGAGCCTGACCCTCACCGACCCTAAAAACCGGGTCAGCAATCAAACCTTCAACGTGGTTGCCGCGCTGCGCAACCGCCTGCCATGAGCGGAGGGCCGATGAATTTCTCTGCCGTGGCTTCTCATCCTCAGCGTGGCATGGCGTTGCTGGTCAGTCTGGTGTTTCTGTTGTTGCTGACGTTGATTGGTGTTTCATCGATGCAGAACGCCACCCTGCAGGAAAAGATGGCCGGCAGTGTGAGCTTGCGCAATCAATCGTTTCAGGGCGCCGAAGCGGCGTTGCGTGTCGGTGAAAGTGCGGTGCAACTCGACAGCTATTCATTGGCAGTGTGCAGCGGCACCAGTCAGTGCGCGCCGCCGGCCGAGTCTGCCACCGTCAAGGCCGCCGGTTTCAATGCCACCTCGGGTGTGACCTGGATCGCTTCGGGCAATGGCTTTTATGGGGTGCAGAATATTGGCACCACCCTCACGGCCGTGAACGTGCCGAGCAACACGTCGGCGACGTTGTACCGGGTGACCGCCGTGGGCATCGCGGGTAGTTCGCGCAGTGTGGTGGAGAGTATTTATGCGAAGTACTGATGGGGGCGCCGGGCTGTGGCGGATGCTGTGTGGCGTTGCTCTGGGGCTGTATCTGGCGGCACCGGTCTATGCCTTCACGCCGTCGGACTCGCCGCTATTGAGCGCGGCGGCCGTGGCGCCGAATGTGATGTTGATGATCGACAATTCGGGGAGCATGAACAACATCATCTGGGCGCCGGGCTTCGATCCCACGGCCAGTCGTGCGCAGATTGCGATGTGCAACTCCAACCTGTCATGCATCGGTGGTCAGAATCTCGATATGAGTGACACCAACATCGCCCTGTCGAGCCTGAACCGCGGTGGTTGCTCGACCAACGGCAATTGGTACGGTTTCTATCGCGGATTTCTCGGGTTGACGCGGATCTGCCTGAAACTGCCCGACCCCGTCGGCAATGAAAACACCCGCTACACGGCGAACTATCTGGCGTATCTGTTGGGGCTGGCCAACGGTTCAAATCGCGATTTCACCTCGGGCGCCAATGCCATTCCCGATGAGTACCGGATCAGCGTTGCACAGGACGTCTCCAAGAATCTGGTCACCAGCAATCGCTCGTTGCGTATCGGTCTGGCGACGTTCAATCCCCCCGTCAGCAATAACCCAGGCAACGGCGGCTACATTGCCCGGGCGGTCAGTGATCTGTCGGTGGACGCCAACTACAACGCGCTGATTTCTTCGATCAATGGCCTGAGCGCCGTCGCCAACACGCCATTGGCGGAAACCTACTACGAAGTGACCCGTTACATGCGTGGGATGGCGCCTTACTACAACTCGTCGCCCGCCACCTATACCAGTCCGATTCAGTATCGTTGTCAGAAAAATTACGGTGTAGTGATCACCGATGGTTTACCCACGTTCGACCGGACCCTCCCGGGCAATGATCCCCAGGCTGTCACCAAAGGAGGTCCTCGACTTCCCAATTGGGACAGTGTCAACAACGATGGAGATGCTCCGGAAACCGGGGATGAAGAAGGCGACGCTCTTTACCTCGACGACATCGCCAAATTCGCCTTTGACATCGACATGCGTTCCACCGGGACCGACCTGGCGGGTAAAAGCTGGGACGCCAGCGATTTCCCCAAGCAGAACATGAACACCTACACCGTCGGTTTTACTGCGGCGAACCAGATGCTGTCGGATGCCGCCAGCTACGGTCAGGGCAAGTACTATCAGGCGACGGACAGCGCCGGCTTGAACGCCGCGCTGTCTAACGCTCTGAGCGATATCACCTCGAAGGCCGGTTCCGGCGGCAGCGGCGCCACCAGCGGGACGACTCTCGCCAGCGGCACCAGCTACTTCCAGACCAGCTACGACCCCAAGGACTGGCGCGGCACGATCAAGGCCTACGGCTTTACCGCCAGTGGCGCGGTCAATACCAGTGCAGTGCTGTGGACGACTGACACAGCCATCGTGCCCGCAGCCACAGCACCGGTCTATCAGTCCTGGAACAGCCAAACCAACACGGCCGTGACGTTAGCCTACGCCAACTTTTCCACAATCCAGCAAACCACCCTCAATCAGGGCCTGCCCACCGGCATCACCGGCAGTGATCTGGTGGAGTGGAGCAAAGGCATCAACAAGACCGGACTCAAAGTGCGCAGTGTTCTGTTGGGAGACATCATCAACTCACCGTTGGCCCTGGCGTCACCAACGGATAAAACCGCTTCCGATCTTTCCGGCGACAACACCTACAGCACTTACCTGGCCAGCAAAGCGGCCAACATGAATGCCAGCCTGGTGGTCAACGCCAACGACGGTTTTGTAAACGTCATCAACTCCGCCAACGGCGCTCGACGTTACGCCTATATGCCGTCGAGTGTGCTGCCGTCGTTGCGCTATATCGCCGATACGGCGTACATCAACGGTGTCAGCCACAAGTTCCTGGTGGACGGCCAGGTGGGGGTGTTCGATGCCCAGTTCAACAGTGCCTGGAAAACCCTCGCGCTGGGCGGCACCGGGGCGGGAGGGCGAACGTTCTATGCGCTGCAATTGTTCGATGCATCGGCCGGTAACGCGACCAGGGCGTTGTGGGAAATCAGCGCGCCGGCCACCCCGAACACGGCCAACGCTTTCAATGATCTGGGTTATGCCTATGCCCGTCCGGAAGTGGCACGCTTGGCTGACGGTCGGTGGGCTGCATTCATTTCCAATGGCTACGGCAGCAACTCCGGGGTCGCGGCGTTGTACGTGGTCGATGTTCGCGACGGCTCGCTGATCAGGAAAATCATCATCGACAACACCGAAACCAGCAACGGGTTGTCCTCGGTGAAGCTCAAGGTCAACTCGCAGAACGTCGTGCAGGCCGCGTATGGCGGAGACTTGAAGGGGCGGCTGTGGAAGTTTGATTTGAGCGGTACCGCCACGGACACCTGGGGCGTAGCGTTTTCCGGCAAACCGTTGTTTACCGCTGCGGGGGGCGCGACCCAGCCAATCACCGCGCAACCTCTGCTGGCGGATAACTCGCTGGGTGGCAAGGTGGTATTTTTCGGCACGGGGAAATTCAACGAAACGGCGGACAAGACCAACAAGGATTTACAGGCGTTCTACGCGGTGTGGGATGCGGATGGCGGTTCCGGGCAGATCAGCACCTCGAACCTGCAGGTGCAGGCGGTGACCGGTGTGTTCTCGGGCAGCTCAGGCCAATTCATCACCACCAGCCAGAACGAGGTGACCTATCCGGCGGAAAAAGGCTGGTATTTGCCGCTGGTGTACAACAGCGCACTGACTGGCGAGCGGGTGATCAATCAGGCCAGTCTGATCCTTGGGCGAATCGTCTTTACCACGGCCAGCGTCGACACCACTGATCCGTGTGCCAGCTTCGGTACCGGCAAACTGGTCGAACTCGATGCGTTCAGCGGTAAGATGCTCAACTACGCCGTGCTCGACACCAATGGCGATGGCCTGGTCGACAGCAACGATACGGTGTCCAGCGGTGTAATTTTCACCGGTGGCAATCCGACCTTGAACGCCATCGTCAATGGCGGGACCCGCAAGGTCGTGAACGATTCCAGTGGCGGCATCACCACACTGGTGGAAAAATCCGGTGGCGGCAGCCGTCGCATCATGTGGCGACAAATACAGTAAGTGAGAGTTGAGGCATGCACAGATCCAATCGTGGTTTTACCCTGATCGAAATCATGATCGTGATTGCGATCATCGGGATTGTCATGACCATCGCGGCACCGAGCTTCACCGAGTACCTGAAGAAGGGCCGTCGCGCCGAAGTGGCCGGTCTGCTGTCCGAGCAGGCGCAGCTTCTCGAACGGTTCTATTCGCAAAAGAATGTCTACACCGGCGTTGCCGGCCTGAGCCCCGGTAACGATTACTACACCATCGCGTCGACCCTGACCGACCAGACCTTCCTGCTGACGGCTGTGCGCAAAGCCGGTACATCCATGGCGACGGACAAGTGCGGTGATTTCACCATCACCAATACTGGCGTGCGCAGCATGGTCAACGCCACGGCTGGCCTGACCACCAAGGATTGCTGGGGTCGCTGAGTGTTCTTTTCGGGCGCCTTTTGCGCCCTCTGTCTATTTATCGGTTGGATCAGAATATGAACAGGCAACAGCAAGTGGTGATTGTCGGTGGCGGGGTAATCGGCCTGCTGACGGCATTCAATCTCGCGTCCGAAGTGCAGAGCGTTGTGCTGCTGGACCGATCGAACGTCGGGCAAGAGTCGTCGTGGGCGGGGGGTGGCATCGTTTCGCCGCTCTACCCATGGCGTTACAACCCGGCGGTCACCGCCCTGGCTCATTGGTCCCAGGATTTTTATCCACAGCTGGGTGAGCGCCTGTTTGCTGCCACCGGGGTCGATCCCGAGGTGCATGTCACTGGCCTGTACTGGCTCGATCTGGACGACGAAGCCGAGGCGCTGGCCTGGGCGGCACGGGAGAATCGTCCGTTGCGGTCTGTGGATATCTCGGTGGCGCACGACGCGGTGCCGGTACTGGGTGGTGGTTTTTCCCGGGCCATCTACATGGCCGATGTCGCTAACGTGCGCAATCCGCGCTTGGTGAAGTCGCTCAGGGCTGCGCTGCAGGCACTGCCGAACGTGACGATTCATGAGCAGTGTGAGGTCAGCGGGTTCATTCGCGAAGGCGAGAAGATTGTCGGTGTGCAGACTTCCACGGGCGCGATCAAAGGTGATCAAGTGGTCCTGACGGCCGGCGCCTGGAGCGGCGACTTGCTCAAGAGTCTCGATCTCACGCTGCCGGTCGAACCCGTGAAAGGGCAGATGATTCTCTACAAGTGCGCGGCGGATTTTCTGCCGAGCATGGTGCTGGCCAAGGGGCGCTATGCGATTCCTCGCCGTGACGGGCACATTCTGATTGGCAGTACGCTGGAGCATGAAGGCTACGACAAGACGCCAACCGAATCGGCCCTGGAGAGCCTCAAGGCCTCGGCGGTGGAGCTGATTCCAGCGCTGGCGGATGCCGAAGTGGTCGGGCATTGGGCCGGCTTGCGTCCGGGCTCGCCGGAAGGCATTCCGTACATTGGCCAGGTGCCGGGGTTTGACGGGTTGTGGCTAAACTGCGGGCATTTCCGCAATGGCTTGGTGCTGGCACCGGCGTCGTGTCAGTTGTTTGCCGATGTGATGTTGGGGCGCGAGCCGATCATTGATCCGGCGCCGTATGCGCCGACGGGGCGGATCTGAAGCAGGACCAAAAGATCAATCCAGACCCAGCTTCTTCAGCCTGTAACGCATTGACCTGAACGAAAGATTCAGCCGCTGAGCCGCCGCCGTGCGGTTCCAGCGGGTTTCTTCCAGTGCCTGGAGAATCAGCTGACGCTCGACGTTTTCCAGATACGCTTCAAGATTGTCGATCTGCGTCAAATCCGGCAACCCACCCTCAGGCATGCAGTTTCCCTCGGCCAGTCGCAAGTCGCCGGCCTCGATCTGTTTGTTCTCGCAGAGGGTGTGAGCCCGCTCGAGCATGTTCTCCAGTTCCCGCACATTGCCGGGGAAACGGTAGCTTTTCAGCGCGTCGAGTGCTTGTGGGTGCAGTTTTGCCACCGGTTGACCGGTGTCGGCAGCCAGGCGCTTGAGCACGTGGCTGGCCAACGGCTCGATGTCGTCACGGCGTTCGCGCAAGGGCGGTACGCGCAGTTCGATCACGTTCAAGCGGTAATACAAATCCTGGCGAAAGCGTTCCGCGGCGACTTCGGCGCCAAGGTCCTTGTGGGTAGCGCAAAGAATGCGCACATCGACCACCATTTCCTGCTGGCCACCGACGCTGCGAACGGCTTTTTCCTGAATCGCCCGCAACAGTTTGACCTGCATCGGCAGCGGCAGGTCTGCCACCTCGTCAAGAAACAGCGTGCCACCCTGGGCGGCCTGGAACAGTCCCGGCTTGTCTTCGATGGCGCCGCTGAAGCTGCCTTTGCGATGACCGAAAAACTCGCTTTCCATCAGTTCCGACGGAATCGCTCCGCAGTTGACCGGAACGAACGCCTGGTTGGCCCGCGGGCCGCGGTCATGGATCAATCGGGCCACCAGTTCCTTGCCGCTACCGGATTCGCCACTGATGTACACCGGGGCCTGGCTGCGCGCCAGTTTGTCGATCTGTTTGCGTAAATTGCGCATGGGCAATGAGTCGCCCAGCAGGCGTCGATCAATCACGCCGCCGGGGGCAGGCAGGAGCAGGGCGCTGCTGACCAGTTCCCGCAAGCGATTAAGGTCCACCGGTTTGGTGAGGAAGTCGAATGCACCGGCCTTGAGCGCGTTAATCGCCGTGTCGACGTTGCCGTACGCGGTGATCATGGCCACCGGGGTCTGGGGGTAGCGTTGCTGGATGTGCTGCACCAGCTCCAGGCCGGTGCCATCCGGCAGGCGCATGTCGGTCAGGCACAGATCGAAGGTCTCGCGCTTGAGCAGGGCCAGGGCCTCGCTCGCGTCACGCGCGCTGTAGGTGTCGAGTTTCATCCGTCCCAGGGTGATTTCCAGGAGTTCGCGGATGTCCGGTTCGTCGTCGACGATCAAGACTTTTTGCCGTGGGCTCATATTCAACTTTGTTTCCGTCCGTGAGCAAAGGTGATGCGAAAGCAGCCGCCGCCTTGGCGTGGTTTGAAGTCTAGGCGGGCCTGGTTGCTTTCGCACAGCTCACGGGACAGATACAGCCCAAGGCCGGTGCCCTGGTGACTGGTGGTGAAGAAAGGTTCGAACAGTTGCGCCTGATGATCCAGCGGCACGCCGGCGCCGTCATCCAGCACTTCGAGGATCGGCAACTGGCTGCCGGGTTCGATGAACAACTCAAGCCAGACCTGCGCCATGTCGTGGTTTTGCGCGCTGTGGCGCCACGCGTTGCGTATCAGGTTGTCGATGATCTGGTGCAGTTGGTTCGGGTCCATCAGGGTCGTGAAGTCACCGGGGCCGATGTTCAGGTGGATCTGCTGGCGCTCGGTCGCGGCCTCGCGGGTTTGCGTGACGAACTGTTGCAGCCACGGCTTCAAGTCGAGGCGTTGCGCCACGGTCTGCTGGCGGCGGGACAATTGCAGGACGTTTTCGATTACCCGATTCATGCGCTGAGAGTGGTCTTGAATAATCTGCGTCAGACGTTGATCCGCGCTGTTCAGTTCCTCAGATTCTCGCAATAGCTGCGCGGCATGACTGATGGCACCCAACGGATTGCGGATTTCATGGGCGATGCCGGCGGTCAGGCGGCCGAGGGCGGCGAGTTTCAGTTGTTGGGCTTGTTGGGCGATTTGCGCGAGATCTTCCAGAAAAACCAGGGTTTGGTGTTGGGGGCTCGGGTCCAGGGCGATGAAACTGGGTTGCAGCTCCATGCCGCTGCTGGCGATTTTCAGGCTTTGGGGGCGCAGTGTCGGGTTGTTGAGCCACAGGTGCAGACGTTCGACGAGCGACGGGAAGTGGTCGTCGATCAGTTGGCCTTCAAGGCGATCGCAACCCAGCAGGGCCAAGGCACTCTGATTGGCCAATTGCACGCGGCGCTGGTCGTCGAGCACCAGGATGCCGGTGCGCATGCGTTGCAGGATCAGGGCATTGAGCGCTTCAAGGCCGACGACTTCGCTGACCTTCTGTTCCACCAGCGTTTCGCTGACTTCCAGGCGTCGGACCAGGCCTTGTACCAGCAGTGCGGCGGCAAAACACAGGGCGCCGAGGGTGCCGACCTGCAAGTAGTCATTGGGACTGGCGCGGTGGGTAAAACCCAGCAGAAAGCTTGAGCCGACGATGCCGATCGCCGCGACGGCGGCAATCAACAGGCCGATGCGCCTTCGCACCAAGGTATTGCTGATGGCCACCGAGACGATCAGCAAGTTACCGATGGCGCTGGCCACACCGCCGCCGGCATAGAACAGGCCGCACAGCAGCAAGACGTCGAGCAGCGCCAGGCTGAACAGTTGTGCCGGGCGGCGGGTGTTCTCGAAGAAGACCACCAGCAGAATATTCAGCACCAGGTACAACCAGCTGCCACTGCGCAGCAGGTCGTCATTGGCTGACGTCAGCAACTGGTTGTCCATGTTGCTGGAGATCAGCAACACCAGAATGATGCCGACGCTTAAACGGTAGAGATGATAAAGGCGCAGCAGTCGCTGAGCCTGTTTGCCGCCGTGACTGGACGCCTCAGCGATCACTGGAACCGGGGCCTTGCTCAAGGTGAGCCTGGCTGCAATACCACTGTTGTTGAAGGCTCAGCGCGCGGTCGCGAGGCAGGTGCACGCCGCAATGGGCGCATCGGACCATCGGCGCGGCTTCCAGCTCGGCATTGGGCTTGGGGGAGGACACCTGGCTCTTGTACTTGCGCCAGAACCACACCGCGGCGGCAATCACGGCGATCCAGAAGAGTAAACGAAGCATGATGAGCTGCTTTATTGGCTGATGAACCGGCAGTTTAGCCGGGGACATGACAGGCGCACAGTGCAATTGGCATTCACAAAAAAACGGCAATAAAAAAGGGAGACTCAAGAGTCTCCCTTTTTGTACCGCCGGTCGTGTCAGTCGAACACGCCGAAGGTCATGTAGCTGAACCACGAACGGTCTTCGTTGTTGCCTTGCGCTTCGTGCTCTTCTTCCTCGATCACTTCGCCGTCAGCATCTTTAGGCTTGAGTTCGTTCGGAATGGCTTCTTTCGCGTCCTGGAACTGCTTCTGCACGTCCTGGTTGGCACGGGTCTCTCCCGGCGGCAGCGGAGGACGGGATTCGATCAGGCCCAGGGTGGCCTTGCTCAGCCACGAACGGTTGTCGGCTTCGGCAACCGACGGCACGAACTGACCATCAACCAGCGATGGGTGGTTCGGGTAGTTGAGCTTCAGGGTTTCAAGGCTGGTGGCGGCCAGATCGTCCAGGTGCAGACGCTGGTAGGACTCGGTCATCACCGCCAGGCCGTCACCGACCGAAGGGGTTTCCTGGAAGTTTTCCACTACGTAGCGACCACGGTTTGCAGCAGCGACATAGGCCTGACGGGTCAGGTAATAGTCGGCCACGTGGATCTCGTAGGCTGCCAGCAGGTTGCGCAGGTAGATCATCCGCTGCTTGGCGTCAGGCGAGTAGCGGCTGTTCGGGAAGCGGCTGGTCAGCTGGGCGAACTCGTTGTAAGAGTCGCGCGCGGCCCCCGGGTCACGCTTGGTCATGTCCAGCGGCAGGAAGCGCGACAGCAGGCCAACGTCCTGGTCGAAAGACGTCAGGCCTTTGAGGTAATACGCGTAATCGACATTCGGGTGCTGTGGATGCAGACGAATGAAACGCTCCGCAGCGGCTTTTGCAGCCTCTGGTTCGGCGTTCTTGTAGTTGGCGTAGATGAGCTCGAGTTGCGCCTGATCGGCATAACGACCGAACGGATAACGCGATTCCAGAGCCTTCAGCTTGGCGGTGGCACTGGTGTAGCTGTTGTTGTCCAGGTCGGCTTGAGCCTGTTGGTACAACTCGACTTCACTCAGGTTTTCGTCTACGACTTCCTTCGATGAGCAAGCAGCGGTCAATGCGAGGATGGCGATCAGCAGCAGGTGTTTCACTTGCATGGCGGCTTGCGTCCCTATGACGGCCGCTGTCTTGGGCGTGGCCGTCCTGTTATGATGAGCGCCCCGTTGAATAGCCTCGGGGCAAAAGACGCCGTATTTAACCACAAGCGCGCAGCCGAAACCAAAGGCTGTGCCGACGCCTAGTCTGAGCATGTCCGATAAAATTGAACTTCGCGCAGAGGTGCCGTCCGAATTGGGCGGCCAACGCCTCGATCAAGTCGCCGCACAATTATTCGCTGAGCACTCGCGCTCGCGCCTTTCCGCCTGGATCAAAGACGGCCGCCTGACTGTGGATGGGGCGGTTATCCGCCCGCGAGACATCGTTCACGGTGGCGCCATTCTTGAACTCACTGCCGAGCAGGAAGCTCAGGGCGAATGGATCGCTCAAGACATCGAGCTCGACATCGTCTATGAAGACGACGAAATCCTGGTGATCAACAAGCCTGCGGGCCTGGTGGTGCATCCGGCAGCCGGTCATGCCGATGGCACCTTGCTCAACGCTTTGCTGCACCACGTGCCGGACATCATCAATGTGCCCCGCGCCGGTATCGTGCATCGTCTGGACAAGGACACCACCGGTCTGATGGTGGTGGCCAAGACCATTCAGGCGCAGACGCAGCTGGTTACACAGTTGCAGAGCCGCAGCGTCAGCCGCATCTATGAATGCATCGTGATTGGTGTGGTGACGGCGGGTGGCAAGATCAATGCGCCGATCGGTCGTCATGGCCAGCAACGCCAGCGCATGGCCGTGATGGAAGGCGGCAAGCCAGCCGTCAGTCATTACCGCGTGCTTGAGCGTTTCCGTTCCCACACCCACGTGCGGGTGAAGCTGGAAACCGGTCGTACGCACCAGATTCGCGTGCACATGGCGCACATCAACTACCCGTTGGTCGGAGACCCTGCCTACGGCGGTCGTTTCCGGATTCCGCCGGCAGCCAACCCGACCATGGTCGAGTCGCTGAAAAACTTCCCGCGTCAGGCACTGCATGCGCGGTTCCTGGAGCTGGATCATCCGACGACCGGTCAACGCATGAGCTGGGAATCGCCGCTGCCGGAAGATTTCGTCTGGTTGCTGACCCTGCTCAAGCAAGACCGCGAGGCGTTCATCGGATGAGTGACTGGCTGATTCCTGACTGGCCCGCGCCGGCCGGGGTCAAAGCCTGCGTCACCACCCGGGCGGGCGGCGTCAGTCTGGCGCCGTTCGACAGCCTCAACCTCGGCGATCACGTCGACGACAGCCCTGAAGCTGTCGCCGAGAATCGCCGTCGCCTCACCGATCATTTTTCCATCCGGCCGGCCTGGTTGCAGCAGGTTCACGGCATTGTCGTGGCGCACGCGGACCCGAGCCGAGTGGTGACCGCCGACGCCAGTTGGACGGCCACCCCAGGTATTGCCTGTGCGGCAATGACTGCCGACTGCCTGCCAGCGCTGTTTTGCAACCGTGCCGGTACTCGCGTCGCGGCAGCTCATGCTGGATGGCGCGGGTTGGCGGCGGGTGTACTCGAAGCAACGCTCGACAGTCTGGAGGTGCCACCTGCCGAAGTCTTGGTATGGCTCGGCCCAGCCATTGGCCCGCGAGCCTTTGAAGTCGGCCCTGAAGTACGCGAAACCTTTGTGCAGCAACTGCCACAAGCAGATGAAGCCTTTGTGCCCAGCGCAAACGCCGGCAAGTTCATGGCCGACATCTATATGCTCGCGCGCTTGCGCTTGGCCGCTCGCGGTGTGACGGCGGTCTATGGCGGCGGTTTCTGCACCGTCACCGATCCACGCTTCTTTTCCTACCGTCGTGCGTCCCGCACCGGTCGATTCGCCTCCCTTATCTGGCTCGAACGCTAGACTTGTCTGATCTGCATCAACGTCTCGACGCTTGAAACTCCCAGAATCGACCACATCTATTGTGATATCTGGCAGGTTTCTTCATTCAGGATGTTTTATAGGTCCGGCCTGCTCAAAAGGAAGGTGACCCATGCGTATAGACCGTTTAACCAGCAAATTGCAGTTAGCGTTGTCCGATGCCCAATCCCTGGCTGTCGGCCTCGATCATCCGGCCATCGAGCCGGCCCACTTGATGCAAGCCTTGCTCGAACAGCAGGGCGGTTCGATCAAGCCCCTGCTGATGCAGGTGGGCTTCGACGTCAACAGCCTGCGTAAAGAGCTGACCAAAGAACTCGACCAACTGCCGAAAATCCAGAACCCGACCGGCGACGTCAATATGTCGCAGGATCTGGCGCGACTGCTCAATCAGGCTGACCGTCTGGCCCAGCAGAAGGGCGACCAGTTCATCTCCAGTGAGCTGGTGCTGCTCGCCGCCATGGACGAAAACAGCAAGCTCGGCAAGCTGTTGCTCGGTCAGGGCGTGAGCAAGAAAGCCCTGGAAAACGCGATCAACAACTTGCGTGGTGGCGAGGCCGTCAACGACCCGAACCACGAGGAGGCGCGCCAAGCGCTCGACAAATACACCGTTGACCTGACCAAGCGCGCCGAAGACGGCAAGCTTGATCCGGTGATCGGCCGTGACGACGAAATTCGCCGAACGATCCAGGTACTGCAACGCCGCACCAAGAACAACCCGGTGCTGATCGGTGAACCTGGCGTGGGTAAAACCGCCATCGCCGAAGGCCTGGCCCAGCGCATCATCAATGGCGAAGTGCCGGATGGCCTCAAGGGCAAGCGCCTGTTGTCCCTGGACATGGGGGCGTTGATTGCCGGTGCCAAGTATCGCGGTGAGTTCGAAGAGCGCCTGAAATCCCTGCTTAATGAGCTGTCGAAGCAGGAAGGGCAGATCATTCTGTTCATCGACGAGCTGCACACCATGGTCGGCGCCGGTAAAGGCGAAGGCTCGATGGATGCGGGCAACATGCTCAAGCCCGCCCTGGCACGCGGTGAGCTGCATTGCGTCGGCGCAACCACGCTCAACGAGTATCGCCAATATATAGAGAAGGACGCCGCGCTTGAGCGACGCTTCCAGAAAGTGTTGGTGGACGAACCGAGCGAAGAAGACACCATCGCCATCCTGCGTGGTTTGAAAGAACGCTATGAGGTTCACCACAAGGTGGCGATCACCGACGGTGCGATCATCGCGGCGGCCAAGCTCAGCCATCGCTACATCACTGACCGGCAGTTGCCGGACAAGGCCATCGACTTGATCGACGAGGCCGCCAGCCGCATCCGCATGGAGATCGACTCCAAGCCGGAAGTGCTGGATCGCCTGGAGCGTCGCCTGATTCAGCTGAAGGTGGAATCCCAGGCGCTGAAGAAAGAAAGCGACGACGCAGCGAAGAAACGTCTGGAAAAACTGCAGGAAGAAATCGCTCGGCATGAGCGTGAGTACTCTGATCTCGAAGAAATCTGGAACTCGGAAAAAGCCGAAGTTCAGGGTTCTGCGCAGATCCAGCAAAAGATCGAACAGTCCCGGCAGGAACTGGAAACCGCTCGCCGTAAAGGCGACCTGAACCGCATGGCCGAATTGCAGTACGGGGTGATCCCGGACCTGGAGCGCAGCCTGCAAATGGTCGATCAGCATGGCAAACCCGAAAACCAGTTGCTGCGCAGCAAGGTGACTGAAGAAGAGATCGCCGAAGTCGTGTCGAAGTGGACCGGTATCCCGGTGTCGAAGATGCTCGAAGGCGAGCGCGACAAACTGATGAAGATGGAAAGCCTGTTGCACAAACGTGTGATTGGCCAGGAAGAGGCGGTGGTCGCGGTTTCCAACGCGGTACGGCGTTCCCGCGCCGGGTTGTCCGACCCGAACCGGCCAAGTGGCTCGTTCATGTTCCTCGGCCCGACCGGTGTCGGTAAAACCGAGCTGTGCAAGGCGTTGGCCGAGTTCCTCTTTGATACGGAAGAGGCGATGGTGCGGATCGACATGTCCGAGTTCATGGAGAAGCATTCCGTGGCTCGCTTGATCGGCGCGCCACCAGGGTATGTCGGTTATGAAGAGGGCGGTTATCTGACCGAGGCAGTGCGTCGCAAGCCTTATTCGGTGATCCTCATGGATGAAGTCGAGAAGGCGCACCCGGATGTGTTCAACATCTTGCTGCAAGTGCTCGAAGATGGTCGCCTGACTGACAGCCATGGCCGCACGGTGGACTTCAAGAACACCGTGATTGTCATGACCTCTAACCTGGGGTCGGTGCAGATCCAGGAGCTGGTCGGTGATCGTGAGGCGCAGCGTGCGGCGGTCATGGATGCCATTTCCACGCACTTCCGGCCTGAGTTCATCAACCGGGTCGACGAAGTGGTGATCTTCGAGCCATTGGCGCGGGATCAGATCGCCGGCATCACCGAGATTCAGTTGGGTCGTCTGCGTAGCCGCCTGACCGAGCGTGAGCTGAAGCTTGAACTCAGCCCTGAGGCCATGGATAAGCTGATCGCGGTGGGTTACGACCCGGTGTACGGTGCACGCCCGCTCAAACGAGCGATTCAGCGCTGGATCGAGAACCCGCTGGCGCAGTTGATTCTGTCGGGACGATTCATGCCTGGGGACACGGCCCATGGTGTGGTGGAAAACGACGAAATCGTCTTCACCTGATCCTCGACGGCAGCAAAAATGAAAAGGCCTCGCATTGCGAGGTCTTTTTTTCGTTAGGCTGTTGAACTCAAAGGAAAAGGCTTGTAAAGTGCGCCCCGCAGTCAGTCACCCGCCAGGGTTTCCGCTCCCCAAGCAGGAATCCAAAATAAGTTGCAAATCATTAACTTGAAAGCAATTTAGGGGGTTGACAGAGGTGCTGAAGATTGTAGAATAGCGCGCCTCAGACACACGAACGCAGCGATGCGAACGAGTCGAAGAGAACGCAGTAAAGCTTCAAAGTTGTAAATTGAAATATGTAGTTCCGTGATAGCTCAGTCGGTAGAGCAAATGACTGTTAATCATTGGGTCCCAGGTTCGAGTCCTGGTCACGGAGCCAATTTCAAACCGGGGTATAGCGCAGTCCGGTAGCGCGCCTGCTTTGGGAGCAGGATGTCAGGAGTTCGAATCCCCTTACCCCGACCATTTTTGGGTCGTTAGCTCAGTTGGTAGAGCAGTTGGCTTTTAACCAATTGGTCGTAGGTTCGAATCCCACACGACCCACCATTTTTGAAACCAGTTAACGCTGGAATCGAATCTTAAGATCAGACGCCAAAAGCTCTGTTCGCAGAAGGCGCCTCTCGAAGGTGCCTTTTTTTTACCGGGGTATAGCGCAGTCCGGTAGCGCGCCTGCTTTGGGAGCAGGATGTCAGGAGTTCGAATCCCCTTACCCCGACCATATTAAAAATCCTCGTATCGAAAGATACGGGGATTTTTTTTGGATTTTTTTTGGTGTGAGCACTTCGGCTGCAATGGGTCCACCCGTCGGAGTACACGCCCCCTGTAGGAGCCGGCTTGCTGGCGATGGTGGTCAACGATAACGCGTGATGACGGGTTGAATGGGGGGCACGACCAACTGGTGGACACCGCCGAGCGCACTACGACACATCGCGGACCATCGTCAGCCTGTTCATTGCGCTTGCCGCATTGGCGACCGTTGCCCTGGCAATGTTGCTGACCCGCAGCATCGTCCGTCCTCTGAGCGAAGCCGTAAGCGCTGCAGAACATGTGGCACAGGGCGATCTGACCCGACCGATCGAAACCCACGGCAATGACGAAGTCAGCCGTTTGCTCAAGGCCTTGGCGACCAGGCAGCAAAACCGCGGGTGCTGCACACTATCACGGCCTCGGTGCATCAGATTCATGAGCGAAACCTGGTGATCGCCAGCGCGGCCGAAGAACAGGCTCAGGTGGCACGTGAGGTCGATCGCAATCTTGTGAACATTCGAAATCTGTCGGTGCGTTCGGCCGCCGGGGCCGATCAGACCAATGCATCGAGCCATGAGCTGTCGCAGTTGGCCAATGCCTTGCAGGGGATGGTGCGGCGTTTCCGGGTGTAATTTTTCCCGGATAGAAATGTGGGAGCCAGCCTGCTCGCGAAAGCGGTAAGACATTCAGCACATCAGTTGAATGTTAAACCGTCATCGCGAGCAGGCTCGCTCCCACGTTGGTTGGGCGGTATTAATGCAGCTTCAGGCGGGGCTCGGTGCCGCGTCCGATCTTGCTGCCCAGCATCAGCATCGCCGTGCGGAACGGGCCGTACAACGCCATCTGGTGCATGCGGTACAACGAGACATAAAACATCCGCGCCAGCCAGCCTTCGAGCATCACGCTGCCGGTGAGGTTGCCCATCAAGTTACCCACAGCGGAAAAACGCGACAGCGAAATCAAGGAGCCGTAGTCGGTGTACTTGTACTCCGGCAGCGCCTTGCCTTCGATGCGCAGCTTCAGCGATTTGGCCAGCAACGATGCTTGTTGATGCGCAGCCTGGGCGCGCGGCGGGACGTTGCGGTCGGTGCCTGGTTGTGGGCAGGCGGCGCAGTCACCGAAGGCAAAAATGTTTTCGTCGCGGGTGGTTTGCAGGGTCGGCAGCACTTGCAGCTGATTGATGCGGTTGGTTTCCAGGCCGTCGATGTCCTTGAGGAACCCCGGTGCGCGAATCCCCGCCGCCCAGACTTTCAGGCTGGCGTTGATCACTTTGCCATCCGCGGTGATCAGGCTGTCAGCCGTCACTTCGCTGACCGCTGCGTTGGTCATCACGTTGACCCCGAGTTTCTCCAGGGTTTTATGCACAGGCCCGCCGATGCGTTCCGGTAGCGCTGGCAATACCCGTGGACCGGCTTCGATCAAGGTGATGTGCATGTTTTCCGGTTTGATCCGGTCCAGGCCATAAGCCGCCAGCTCATGGGCGGCGTTGTGCAGTTCGGCAGCCAGTTCGACCCCGGTGGCACCGGCGCCGACGATGGCCACGCTGATCTGCTCGACTTTGTCGGTCTGCCCGGCATGGGCGCGCAGGTAGTGGTTGAGCAGTTGCTGGTGGAAGCGCTCAGCCTGTTTGCGGGTATCGAGAAACAAGCAGTGCTGGGCCGCGCCCAAGGTGCCGAAATCGTTGGTGGTGCTGCCGACGGAGATCACCAGCGAGTCGTACGGCACTTCACGGGCGGGCACCAGTTCCAGACCGGCTTCGTCGTAGGTGGCGGCCAGCTGGATTTTCTTGTTCTCGCGATCGAGCCCGCTCATGCGCCCCAGCTGGAACTCGAAGTGGTTCCATTTGGCCTGGGCGACATAGTTGAGTTCGTCTTCGGAAGAGTTCAGCGACCCGGCCGCCACTTCGTGCAACAGCGGCTTCCAGATGTGGGTCAGGTTCGCGTCGACCAGCATGACGCTGGCAGTGCCGCGCTTGCCCAGAGTCTTACCCAGACGGGTAGCCAACTCCAGACCGCCGGCGCCGCCGCCGACAATAACAATACGATGGGACATGGGGATAACTCGCAAGGCTAAAAGAAATCGGTACAGTCAACCGCGCGAGCGCAAGGCAGCTCATAGCGTCAGGTAACTGATAAAACGGCTCAACAGGCCTAAACCAATGGTCACTGCCAATACCAGTACAAGGAGCATCCACGGCCGGAAAGGTCGGCGCTCGACTTGGTGCTGGGACAGTTGCAGGTACTCTTCGACATGTTTTTGGTCGTCGGGGTTCAGGCGGCTGGTCATAAAGGCCTCGTCAGGTAGACGTTGCTGAATGTGTAGAAGCTACAGGCTGATTTAACGAACGATGAACGGAGCATAGCCGGTGTCCGGAACAGGCTCGACGTTCACCGTATCGTCCAGGCGAATGATGCCACTTTGTAACACTCGGGCAGTGATCCCGCCATGCCCGCGTACAGCTTGAAAGGTGCCCGGGCCGAGGTTGTTTTGCAGGCGTGCGCAAGGCTGGCACCAGCCAGTGGTTTCGAAAATCGCCTGGCCGATCCGGAAACGCCGGCCCTTGAGGCTGAACAGGTTGATCCCGCTGATAACGAGATTGCGCCGCAGATCTTCAGGTTTGACCGGTTGATCGCTCGGGCGGCCCATCAGCGAACTGATCACCGCCAGATGTTCCCACTGAATCAGTGTCACTTGCCGCGCATTGCGTACGCCTGGACGGGCGCGGTCACCGGTCAAACCGGCCTCCAGTCGCGCTTCCACCGCATCCAGTTCGATCATCGGCGCGTTACGTTCCGGGCGCACGCCGATCCAGCGCACGCGGCCGGTTTGCGGGACATCGGCAATCAGTGCCTGCAATGGACTCACAGGCTGATCCCGACATCGAAGACGATGCTGCGTCCCAGGTTGCTGCGCAGGAAATCCGGTGCGTCGGGATGGGCGAACAGGACGCGGGCGAACGTCGGCCCTACCAGCGACAGCGAGCGCCAGCCCTGGCGCAGGTATTCGGTGGGCGGCGGGAAATGGCTGTTGAGGTCCAGCACTTCGCGTTTGAGGCTGGCGAAGGCGATGATGTCCAACTCACCCAAGTCCATGCCGCGCTCTTTGTAGTTATGCGCCTTCTTGCGCAAGGTCGGCGCCAGCCGCAGCAGGAACTCGTTGGCGGGGATGCGTCGCGGCTTGGCTTCGCGTCGCACCAGCTGGCTCAGGGAGAACGCGCTGCGCCGGCGTTGCAGTTCATCGCGCCACTCATCATTGAGGCGCCGCCCCTCGTCGAGCACGAAGAACACTTCGAAACTGGCGTCGCGAAACAGGACGTCCGGCGGTTCCCCGGCCGGGGCGAATTCGTCGGCGCGATAGGGAATGTTCAGCCCTTGCAGCAGGCGTTGGCAGACCCAACGCTCACGCTCCCATTTGCGGGCATTGGACAGGAACGCGTTGGCTTGCTCGGCCGCGATGGTCAGCAGGCGTAAGTAATCTGAGTCATCCATAGGCCCAAGCTTAGCGTTCAAATGTGATCGCAAAGAAGACAGTTTGTCGGAGAGGGTCAATTCCTCCGGTTCTCATGCCCAATTCAGGGCTCTGCACAAAACGGATAGTGATCTGCGCGCACTGGATATTGCCACGTATCGGATGGCTCTACCCTCGGCTGTACGGACGTAAGCCGTGTTACCGACGCTCTACAAAAACAACAACAAGAGATGAATGCCATGCGCAAGATCGACGTACATGAGGTTATCGACAACGCTCGTTTCAACCGCTTTCACTGGATGGTGCTGTTTTGGTGTGCCCTGATCATCATCTTCGACGGTTACGATCTGGTGATCTACGGCGTGGTCTTGCCAATGCTGATGAAAGAGTGGGGGCTCAGTCCTCTGCAAGCCGGTGCACTGGGGAGTTACGCATTGTTCGGCATGATGTTCGGCGCGCTGTTCTTTGGCCCGTTGTCGGACAAGATCGGCCGCAAGAAAGCCATCACCCTTTGCGTGATCCTCTTCAGTGGTTTCACCGTGCTCAACGGTTTCGCCCGAAACCCTGCCGAGTTCGGCATTTGTCGCTTCATTGCCGGGCTCGGCATTGGCGGCGTGATGCCTAACGTCGTGGCGCTGATGAACGAATACGCGCCGAAAAAAATCCGCAGCACACTGGTGGCGATCATGTTCAGTGGTTACTCGGTGGGCGGCATGTTGTCCGCCGGGCTGGGCATTGTGTTGATCCCGAGTTTCGGCTGGCAGTCGGTGTTTTACGTGGCGGTCCTGCCGTTGCTGTTGTTGCCGCTGATCATGTATTTCCTGCCCGAATCGGTGGGTTTCATGCTGCGTCAGGGACGCAATGAAGAGGCGCGCAACATTCTTCAACGCGTCGACCCCGCGTACGTCGCACAAACGTCCGATCAGTTGCACATGGATGAAGTGAAAGGCACGGGCGCCCCGGTGTTGCAGTTGTTCCGTGAGGGCCGTGCGCTGCGCACGCTGATGCTGTGGCTGGCGTTTTTCTGCTGCCTGCTGATGGTGTATGCGCTGAGTTCCTGGCTGCCGAAATTGATGGCCAACGCCGGTTACAGCCTGGGCTCGAGCCTGTCGTTCCTGCTGGTGTTGAACTTCGGGGCGATTTTCGGCGCGGTGGGCGGCGGGGTGTTGGGTGACAAACTCAATCTGCCGAAAGTACTGGCGGTGTTTTTTGCCATGGCGGCGGTGTCGATCACCCTGCTGGGCTTCAACAGCCCGATGCCGGTGTTGTACCTGCTGATCGCCATTGCGGGTGCCACCACCATTGGTTCGCAGATTTTGCTGTACGCCTGTGCCGCGCAGTTTTACTCCATGACGATTCGTTCTACCGGGTTGGGTTGGGCGTCGGGCATCGGGCGCAACGGTGCCATCGTCGGTCCGCTGCTGGGCGGTGCCTTGCTCGGGATCAGCCTGCCCCTGCAACTGAACTTCATGGCGTTTGCCTTGCCCGGGGCGGTGGCAGCCCTGGCCATGACCGTATTCGCCATCAGCAGCCGACGCAGCGCTTCCAGCGTCAGCCCGGCGCTGTCAGCGACCGGTGCCTGAGTCATGAAAGGTTTTTTCCGGGACTTCTCCCTGTCTGCCGCCGTGGCTGGATTCATCGCCACGGTGATTTCCTACGCCGGCCCGTTGGTGATCATTTTTCAGGCGGCTGAAGCGGCACATCTTTCGCGGGAAGTGCTGTCGTCCTGGATCTGGGCGATCTCCATTGGCAGCGCAGTGCTGGGTATCGGTTTGAGCCTGCGCTACCGCGTGCCGGTGATCATTGCCTGGTCGGCGCCGGGCTCGGCGTTGCTGGTGGCGCTGTTGCCGGAAATCTCCATGGCAGAGGCGGTGGGGGCGTATCTGGTGAGCAGCCTGATCATTTTCGTGGTCGGCATTTCGGGGGCGTTCGACCGGATCATCAGCAAGCTGCCCGGCGCCATTGCCGCGGCGATGCTGGCGGGGATCCTGTTCAGCTTTGGCACCGGGTTGTTTGTGTCGATGCAGCACAAGCCGATGCTGGTCCTGGCGATGTTTGCCTGCTACCTGATCTGCAAGCGGTTGATGCCGCGCTATGCGGTGATGATGGTGCTGCTGGTGGGCTGTTCGATTGCCGCGTTCACTGGCGATTTACATCGTGAAACGTTGGTGATCGGCCTGGCCACGCCGGTGTGGATCACGCCCGAATTCAGCCTCGGCGCGATCCTGAACATCGCCTTGCCGCTGGTGATGGTGGCGCTGACCGGTCAGTTCGTGCCCGGCATGGCGGTGCTGCGCGCCAGCGGTTATTCCATACCGGCCAGCCCGATCATCGCCAGCAACGCGCTGGGCACGGCGCTGCTGGCGCCGTTCGGTTGCCATGGGCTGAACCTGGCGGCGATCACCGCGGCGATCTGCACCGGGCGCGAATCCCACGAAGATCCACGTAAACGCTACGTGGCCGGAGTCGTCGGCGGCCTGTGTTACCTGCTGTTCGGGATTTTCGGTGCCACGTTGGTTTCACTGTTTTCGGCGTTCCCCAAAGAACTGATCGCGGCGCTGGCCGGGTTGGCGCTGTTCGCCGCCATTGCCGGTGCGTTGACGGGCGCCATGGCTGTGGCGGGCGATCGCGAAGCCGCGCTGGTGACCTTTCTGGTCACCGCTTCGGGCATGTCGCTGTTCGGGTTGTCTGCCGCTTTCTGGGGGCTGATTTTCGGCATGGTCACCCATGTGCTGTTAAACGCTCGTCGTCCCGTTCCCCTTCGCAAATCCGCTGCAACTGAAGTTGTTCAACCTGTCGATCAATAACAATAAGAGAAAGACAATGAAACAGACTCTCCCAACAACCGGTTCGGTGTTGTCCCTGGCTGTCGTCTCGGGTTTTTCCGCAGGCGCGATGGCCGCAGAAAAAGGCTTTATCGAAGACACCAGCGCGACGTTGCAGGCGCGCAATTATTACTTCAGTCGCGACTTTTCCGACATCGTCGGTGCCAACCAGCAGTCGAAGGCTGAAGAGTGGGCGCAGGGCTTTATTCTCAACGTGAAGTCCGGCTACACCCAGGGCACCGTCGGTTTTGGTCTGGACGTCATCGGCCTGCTCGGCCTCAAGCTCGACAGCGCTCCGGACCGCACCAATACCGGTTTGTTGCCGGTGCAGGACGACGGTCGTGCGGCGGATAACTACAGCCGCCTCGAAGGCGCTTTGAAAATGCGCTACTCCAGAACCGAGCTGAAAGTCGGAGAGCTGCAACCCAATTTGCCAGTGTTGGCATTCAGCGATATTCGCCTGCTGCCACCGAGTTACCAAGGCGCAAGTATCACCTCCAACGAGATCAATGGCCTGACACTGCAGGGTGGCCATTTACGCTCAACCAGCCTGCGCAACGAAGCCGGCGACGAGAAGATGCAAGCAATGCTCGGCCATGTGCCGCAGCGCCAGGTCAGCAGTGACGGGTTCAATTTTGCCGGCGCCGATTATGCTTTCAACGACAAGCGCAGTTCGGTCAGCGCCTGGTACGGGCAACTGGAAGATATCTACAACCAGCGCTTCCTGGGTCTGAAGCACAGTGAGCCGGTGGGGGACTGGGTTCTCGGTGCCAACCTCGGCTACTACGGCTCACGCGAGGACGGCAAAAAACTGCTGGGCAACATCGACAACCAGGCGTTCTTCTCGTTGCTGTCGGCCAAGCGTGGCGGCCATACGTTTTACGTCGGCTATCAGGGCATGTTCGGTGACAGCGCATTTCCACGGGTGTTTGCCAACATCTCGCCCCTGGGCAACGAAGTGCCGACCTACGAGTTCGCCTACACCGATGAGCGTTCCTGGCAGGCGCGCTATGACTACGATTTCGCCGCGCTTGGCGTGCCGGGATTGACCAGTACCGTGCGCTACATCAGTGGCAACAATGTCGATACCGGGCAGGGCTTTGAGGGGAAGGACCGTGAACGTGACCTGGACATCGGCTATGTGCTGCAGAGTGGCAGCCTCAAAGGCTTGGGCATTCGCGTGCGCAATGCCATGGCGCGTTCCAACTACCGCAGTGATATCGACGAGAACCGCTTGATCCTCAGTTACACGTGGACGTTGCTATGAGCCTCTGATCACAGGTTGCTGGTGCAATCACCGATGACGTTGTAGGTCACGCGATGGGTCTGGCCCTGATGGTCGACATACTCCATGGTCGCCGGCACAACCCCGCACTCGGTCGCTGTGTCGGATATCGAAATCACTTTGGCGATGTCCAGTGGCTGCGCGGGGTTGTACATCTGCGCAGGAGCTTGGTTTTCAGCGGCCATGGCCGAGGTGGCGATAACGGCCAGTAACAGGCTGATTAACGATTTCATGTTGTGGTGCTCCGGTTCGGCGTTGATGCTTGAATTTTAGTCTTTGCCACCCTCCGATAAAGGGGCGAACGCCGGATGCAGTCTTGCGGAAAACGTAACAATCACGAGTTGTTCGCTCCCGGATTGCCAAAGTTGTGCGCCGCGCATGACTCGCTCATCAACGATGTGCGGCATTGAACGTGAGATCAAAAGAGGCGGTGTAGACTGGAGGCCTGTTCGCTTACGGCAAGACAAGGGAGTGCGCCCAGCCATGATCGGTGCCGAGTTACTGTCATCTGCAACCCTTACCGTGGGGTGGCTGATCTACGTACCGGTTTTGATATGGGCCGTTGCGCGGGCGCCCTGGGTGGAGTTGTTTACCGACAGCCGTCGTCAGCATTTGCTGTTCGGGACAGTGTTCGCATTGTTTCTGTTGTGGCTGGTGCGGCGGGATTTCGATACCGGCGTGTCCTATCACTTCATCGGCATGACGGCGGTGACGTTGCTGCTGGACTGGCCGCTGGCGCTCGTCGGCGGGCTGGTGGCGCAAATGGGGTTGGTGCTGCTGGGACGTCAGGACCTGGCTGCTGTCGGGGTCAACGGCGCCTTGCTGATTGCGTTACCGGTGCTGGTCACCGAGTGCTGTGCGATTCTCGTGGAGCGCGCGCAGCCGCGTAATCCCTTTGTGTACATCTTCGTTTCCGGCTTCTTCGCGGCGGCGCTGTCGGCGTTGTTGTGCCTGCTGCTGGCGCTCTGGTTGCTGTGGTTCGACGGGGTGTTTGCCATGCCGTACTGGCTGGAGGATTTCGTCGGCTACCTGTGGCTGATCATTTTCCCGGAGGCATTCATCAACGGCATGGTGGTCAGTGCGCTGGTGGTGTTTTGTCCCGAGTGGCTGGAGACGTTCAACCGCACGCGTTACTTGTCGGCGCCGTGGAAAGACGACGATCCCAAGCCTTGATGAGTCCCGGGATCGTCGATGAGAAGGATCAGTGACGCGGGTCGAAATCGCCGCTGAACAGTTCGTCCTCGGCATCGGGGGCGACGGGGATCTTGTGTTCTTCCGACGCCCAGGCGCCGAGGTCGATCAGTTTGCAACGGTCCGAACAGAACGGCCGGAATTTACTCTCGGCACTCCATTCGACAGGGGCGCCGCAGGTCGGGCATTCGACGGTTGGGGTTTGGCTCATGACTGGCCTCCACGCAAAGTTAGGTAAAAGTGATGCAGGCGCTCGACTTCGCTGTGCAGCCAGGCGAGGTCGCGGTCATTGACCACCACATCGTCGGCATGGCTGATGCGATCCTGACGGCTGGACTGGGCCTTGAGGATCGCCTGAACCTGCTGTTCGCTGGTCTGGTCGCGCCGCAAGGTGCGTTCGATCTGTAGCTGTTCAGGGGCATCGATGACCAGCACCCGTTGGGTCATGGCGTACTGGCCGGACTCGATCAGCAGCGGTGAAACCAGGATCGCGTAAGGTGATTTTGCCAGCGCCAGGTGATGGGCGATTTCTTCGCCGATCAGCGGATGCAGCAAGGCTTCCAGCCAGCGACGTTCATCCGGCACTTCGAAGATCAGTTTGCGCAATGCGGCGCGATCCAGTTGGCCGTCGGCCTGCAAGACGCCAGGGCCGAAGTGTTCGGCGATTTTCGCCAGCGCCGGCCGACCCGGTTCCACCACCCAGCGTGCGGCGTGATCGGCATCGACCGCGTGCACACCCAGGTCGATGAAATGCTGGGCAGCCGCGCTCTTGCCGCTGCCGATGCCGCCGGTCAGGCCGAGAATCCAGGGTTTTTCCACAGGGGTATTCATTTCAAACCGACAAACTGCCAATAGAAGTCGGTTATTTGACCACCCCAGAGCAAGGCAATCCAGCCGGCAATTGCCAGATAGGGGCCGAAGGGGATCGGCGTCGATGTTCTGGCATTGCGCAAGCGCAGGTAAATCACGCCAATCACCGCGCCCACCAAGGATGACAACAGGATCGTCAGCGGCAGAATTTGCCAGCCGCCCCACGCGCCAAACATCGCCAGCAACTTGAAGTCACCATGGCCCATGCCGTCCTTGCCGGTGAGCAGCTTGAACAGCCAGAACACCGACCACAGCGTCATGTAGCCGGCCACGGCGCCCCACACCGCGTCCGGTAACGGCACGAACAGACCGAGACTGTTGACGATCAGCCCCAGCCACAACAAGGGCAGCACCAGCACGTCCGGCAGCAGTTGGTGCTCGGCGTCGATCAGGCTCATGGCCAACAGGCTCCAGCTCAGGAGCAATGTCATGCACGCTTGCCAGCCGAAGCCGAAATGCCAGGCAATGAAAGCCGACCCCAGGCCGCAGGCCAGTTCGACCAGCGGATAACGCTTGCTGATCGGTGCTGCGCAGCCTGAACAGCGGCCGCGCAGGAACAGAAAACTGAGCAGCGGAATATTTTCCCACGGGCGTATCCGGTGGCTGCAATGGGGGCATTGGGAGTGGGGTAGAAACAGATTGAAGGTCGGCAGCGTTGATTCGCCGGGCTGCCCGAGGATCTCGTGGGCCTGCACGCGCCATTCGCGTTCCAGCATTTTCGGCAGGCGCCAGACCAGCACGTTGAGGAAGCTGCCGACCAGCAGGCCGATCACCCCGGCGATCACAACGAACGCCAGCGGGTATTGAATCAGTATTTCGTTCAAGGGCATGTCAGATCGCTGAGCCGAGTTGGAAGATGGGCAGGTACATGGCAACCACCAATCCGCCGACGATAACACCCAGCACCACCATGATGAACGGTTCCATCAGGCTGGTCAGGTTATCGACCATGTTGTCGACCTCGTCCTCGTAGAATCCGGCGACCTTGTCGAGCATGTCATCCAGTGCGCCGGACTCTTCGCCAATGGCGGTCATCTGAGTCGCCATGTTCGGGAAAATGCCGGATGTGCGCATGGAAAAATTCAGCTGCATGCCTGTCGAGACGTCCTGCTTGATGCGCAGCACGGCCCGTTTGAACACGATGTTGCCGGTGGCGCCGGCCACTGACTCCAGGGCTTCCACCAACGGTACGCCGGCCGCGAAGGTGGTCGACAGGGTACGGGAAAATCGGGCCACCGCGGACTTGTACATCAAGGTGCCCACCAGCGGCAGCTTCAGCAGCCAGGCGTCCGTGCGGTCGCGAAAACCCTGTGAGGTCCTGAAGGTGTGGCGCACCCCGAAAATCGCCACAATCAGCGCGCCGAGCATGACCCACCACCAATCCTGCATGAACTGCGAAAGGCCAATGACCATGACGGTGAAGGCGGGCAATTCGGCACCGAACCCTTCGAACACCGATTGAAACTGTGGCACCACTTTGACCAGCAGAATGGTGGTAACGATCATCGCCACGAAGACCACCACCAGCGGGTAGGTCATGGCTTTCTTGATCTTGGCCTTGAGGCTTTCGCTCTTTTCCTTGTAGGTCGCCACCCGCTCCAGCAGCGTATCCAGCGCACCGGCCTGCTCTCCGGCGTCCACCAGGTTGCAGTAGAGCTCATCGAAATATTGCGGTTTTTTGCGCAGGGCGGCGGCGAAGCTGTTGCCTGCCGCGACTTCCTGTTTCACCTCGTCCACCAGTTTGCGCATCGCCGGGTTGTCGAAGCCTTCGCCGATGATGTCGAACGATTGCAGGAGCGGCACACCCGCTTTCATCATCGTCGCCATTTGCCGGGTGAAGAGGGCGATATCGTGGGCCTTGATGCGTTTGCCCATGTCGAAAATCGACGTGGTTTTCCGGCGCACCTTGCCGGGGTTGATGCCTTGCTTGCGCAGTTGTGCCTTGACCAGTGCCGGGTTCTGCCCACTCAACTCGCCGCTGATTTTCGTGCCTTTGCGGTCTGTGCCTTCCCAGGCATACACGCTGATTTTCGCTGCCTTGACCGCCATGTTCAGTCCTTGGTGACCCGGTTGATTTCTTCCAGGCTGGTGATGCCCTGCATGGCTTTGAGCAGTCCTGAGGTGCGCAGGTCGTTAAAGCCGTCCTTACGCATCTGGTCATCGATTTGCAGTGCGTTGCCTTCAGCCATGATCAGCCGTTGCAGGTCCGCCGTGTTCTTCACCACTTCATAAATCCCCACTCGTCCTTTGTAGCCGCCGTTGCAGTGATCGCAGCCGACCGGTCCATAGATCGTGAAGGTGCCGATGCGTTCCTCGGGAAAACCTTCCTTTAGCAACGTTTCGCGGGGAATTTCCACCGGCACGCGGCAATGGCTGCACAGTTTGCGCGCCAGGCGCTGGGCGATGATCAGGCTGACGGAGGTGGCGATATTGAAGCCCTGGATGCCCATGTTGTGCAGGCGGGTCAGGGTTTGCGCGGCGCTGTTGGTGTGCAGGGTCGACAGTACCAGGTGCCCGGTCTGGGCAGCCTTGATGGCGATTTCGGCGGTTTCGAGATCGCGGATTTCGCCGACCATGATCACGTCCGGATCCTGACGCAGGAACGAGCGCAGCGCCTGGGCGAAATCCATGCCCTGCTTGGGATTGACGTTGACCTGGTTGATGCCTTCCATGTTGATTTCGACCGGGTCTTCGGCGGTCGAAATGTTGATGTCCACGGTATTGAGAATGTTCAGCCCGGTGTAGAGCGACACGGTTTTGCCCGAGCCGGTGGGGCCGGTCACCAGAATCATGCCTTGCGGCTGTTTCAGGGCCGCCATGTACAGGTCTTTCTGGTCGGGCTCGTACCCAAGGGCGTCGATGCCCATTTGCGCGCTGGCGGGGTCGAGAATCCGGATCACCACTTTCTCGCCCCACAAAGTGGGCAAGGTATTGACCCGAAAGTCGATGGACTTGCTTTTTGACAGGCGCATCTTGATCCGGCCGTCCTGGGGCCTGCGACGTTCGGAGATGTCGAGGCTGGCCATGACTTTCAGGCGTGCGGCGATGCGGTTGGCCAGCTGGATCGGCGGCCTGGCGACTTCATGCAACACACCATCGGTACGCATGCGCACGCGGTAGTGCTTTTCGTAGGGTTCGAAATGCAGGTCGGAAGAACCGCTCCTGATCGCGTCGAGCAGCATTTTATGGACGAAACGCACCACCGGGGCGTCATCGGCCTCCTGACCGCCGATAGCGTCCTGGCTTTTGTCATGGGTGGCCTCGATGTCCAGGCCATCGAGGTCGACGTCGGCGGTTTCTTCCAGGCCAGTGCCAGGGTTGTCGAAGAATTTCTCGATGGCATCGCTGAGCTTGTCGTCTTCGACCAGGATCGCTTCGGTGGTGAGCCCGGTGCTGAACTGGATGTCGTTGATGGCCTGATGGTTGGTCGGGTCGGAAACCCCAACGAACAACTTGTTGCCACGGCGCCAGAGGGGCAGGGCGTGATGCTGGCGCACGAGCTTCTCGCTGACCAGCCCCTTGGGCTGCATGTCCTTGTCCAACGCATGCAGGTCCAGCAGAGCCATGCCGAAGTGCTCCGAGGCGATCTCGGCGACCTGGCGGCTTTTCACCAGTTTGTTCTGCACCAGGTAACTGACCAGGGACATACGGTTGCGTTGGGCTTGCTGGTACGCCTGTTGCGCGCTTTTGTCAGTAAGCAGCTCGGCCAGGATCAACTGCTTGGCCAGACCGCTGAGGGCGATGTCATTCATTGGGATACCGGACGCAGACAGTTCATGAGTTATAGCCTAGTCAAGCGACTGAACCAAACCAGCGGCTCCGAGGTGACAAAAAGTGTCAGATAGTGCGGATCCTGGGAGTAGGAAAGTTCTTTAGGCCCGGCGAGTACCCCGCCAACACGGCGTACCGGGCTTGGCATGGGCTGTGCTGCGACAGGTTCAGATCATGAGATTTCGACTCATGCACGGAGGCTGTCTATGAAGACTCAAAAAGGTTTTACCCTGATCGAGCTGCTGATCGTGGTGGCGATCATCGGCATTCTCGCGACGTTTGCGATACCGGCGTACTCCAAGTACCAGGCGCGGGCCAAGGTCACGGCGGGGCTGGCGGAGATTTCGGCGTTGAAGGTGCCATTTGAAGACTTGATGAACCAGGGAACCGACCCGGACCTGACAAAAGTGGGTGGTACGGCAACGACGTCGAACTGCACCACCACCGCCTCGGGCAAGGCGGCTGACGGGACGGGTGAAATCGCCTGTACGATTCTGAATGCACCAGGGCCGGTGCTGAATCAAACCATCACTCTGAAACGCGCCCTGACCGGTTGGACTTGCTCCACGACGGTCGATCAGGAGTTCGCGCCGAAGGGGTGTGCCGGTGTGGCACCCAAAGTCTGACCTTGGCTGATCGCCTGAAACCCCGCCTTGTGCGTGATGCTGTTCAGTTAAGGACGAACATTGTATCTGTGGCGAGGGAGCTTGCTCCCGCTGGACTGCGTAGCGGTCCCATTTTCGGGGCCGCTTCGCGCCCCAGCGGGAGCAAGCTCCCTCGCCACAGGTTACTGATTGCTCGCTCTATCTCTTAACTGAACAGCATTGCGCCTCGTGCGGTTTTTTTTACCCTCTCCATGCTCATGCATGGCCTCTATCCACCCCTGCCGGGCATCGCTACATCCAGGCAAAATACGGTGTACCTCAAGCAACACTCATTGAGTACGTAAGACGGTTCCTAGGACTGTTCTGATTTACATTTTGAACATTAAATCTGTTTTCAGACGCCTCTCCAGCATCCACGCATCCTTGCGCCTCTCCTTCGCTAAAAAACCATACAGAGCCACCATATCGCCACGGTTGTGCCGGTGAATTTGCGCCCGCTAACGTCCAGCCATCACGGCTCGGTCAGCGATCATCACCTCGGACATAACAAATCGATCTGGAGGGTGGCAGCACTGTGCAAGGAGAGAAATATTCAAGCGGACTGATGGAGAGAGAAAGGATGCATCTGACGCAAATGGCCGCGGTGCGAAGCGAAGACCCGAAAGGTGGCAACCAATGAGCCACGAAGACATGTACTGCGTGGCGCAACTCACGACCCGGTTGATGCCCAATTGCAACACCGTGCGCAAAATGGAAGTACCCGCTGACCTGCCGGGGGTGGTGATTTTCCTGCACGGCGTGAATGACCCTGGGGCGTCCTACGAATCAGTGGAAACCGGATTGTGTCAGGGGGTGAACGAACGGCTGGATCGACCGGATCTGAAGGCGGGGCGGTATGGGGCGGCTTACAGTGCGGCTAAAGAAGTGCCGCTTGAAACGTTGAGCAATGATCAGAGTGCCGTTCTCGATGATCCTGACACTTATCTTTATCGCCGAGATACTAACGCCCCAAAAACCCGTAGCCTGATGATCCCGTTCTACTGGGGCTATCGGGCCGCGCCGGAACACGTCAAGCGTGATGACGCCGGTGATCCGTTCCGGATGCGCAACCAGTTTCAGGATATCCACGGCAATCGCCTGGATCGCCACTTTGCCAAGGCTGGCGGATTTTTCGTCAACGCCACCAATAACCTGCAAGAGATGTACGGCGAGGGCTTCAAGGCCAACGTGAAAACCGGCGCCGTGGAGCGTTTGAGCCCGAACAATTTCCTGCTGTTCGCCAATGCACCGCTGCGGCATTACTTTGTGTTCGCCGCGCACCGGCTGGCGATGCTGGTCCGTGAGATTCGCCGGGTATCACCCGATGAAACCATCAGCATCATGGGGCATAGCCAGGGCACCTTGATCGCCCTGTTGGCGCAGGCCCTGTTGATGGACAAGGACCAGCGTTGCGCCGATACCCTGATTCTCGTGGACTCGCCTTACAGCGTGCTGCCCAAGGTCACCCCCAAGGACCATGACACCCTCGCCACACTGATCGGTATTGTCAGCGCGGTCACGCAAACGCCCCATGCGCAGCCTCCACTATCCGCGCTCCGGGATATCAAGACCTATGGCGGTCGCAGCGGCCCGCGCTGGTCACCTACACAAGGCTCGCGGCCCGATAAAATCGGCAACCACACGGTGTTTCCCGAGCGCGACAATCGCGGCAAGGTGTATGTGTATTTTTGCCCCGACGACACCACCGTGGCGCTGGATGATGTGCAAGGCATCGGCACCTACGGCGTGCCCGATGCCACGCCCGACGGGCGACCGGCGATGATTGCGCTGCAATCGATGGGCTTTTATCAACGGCTGTGGACCAAACGCCAGCGTGACGGCGAGCCGGTGCTGGTGGGCAAGTCGCCGCAACCCGAGTTCATCCGCGCGCCGGGCGAGCACCGTTACCCGGGCGCGTCCATGCTCATCGGCGTGGCTTCGCAAGCGCCGATCGCCAAGGGGCAGGAACGCCTGATCAATGCCGAGGCCCTGACCCCGCCCCATGCGCCGCAGATGTTTGGCGGCGAAGCCATCCAGGGCAGCCCGACCACTGCCGGCCTGGACAAACCCGATGAAGTTGCCAAAAGCATCGCCCTGGGCAAAGACGCCGCGACCTTTTTGTGGATCAGGATGCCCGTCGAATATGACGCGCCCAACACCACGCAGCAGGAGGCGCTGGCGCGGTTTAACGGATTAACCGAAGACCCGGAGGATCACACCCGCGCCGTCCGCAAAGGCGCGGCTCGTACTCGCACCAGTTCTTTTCACGAGCGCGAGGAAACCCCTCGAGAAGCCCGGGCGCGCATGGAGCGTGACCAACGTGAATGGGGGGCCAATTCCTATCACTCGGCGATCCTGCGCAGTCCGGAAAACCAGCGCTAGGTGACGGCGATGGACATTGCCATTGGCCAGGCGCATTGCCTTGATGACCCGCGGATGCGTGAGGTGTTGGTGGCGATTGCGGATTGGAAGATGGATGAAAAAACTTTTAGATCGACCAGTGAGTTGTCAGGCTGGTCGCGACTCAGTGCTGAGGCTCAGGCCTTAGTAACCGCCAGTTACATGTACTACGACAAAGGCATTTTCCCGCCCACCGATGTGGTCTCTCTAGTACCGCCCTCCCTGCTTGCCGACACCGCTAAAGAAGGAGGTGCCGTGTGAGGGATGCTCAACACCAAACCCGGACTTTACCGAAACTCAAACCCTACCTCTGGATCGCCGGCGTACTGCTGATCGTTTGGCTCGGCTTCGTCTGGTTGGTCCAAATCAAGGCACAGGAACTCAATATGGAATTGCGTGACATGAAGCCGGTGATGCGCTGGGGTATCGCCGCTATTTTGGGGCCCTTGCTGCTGATCTTCAGCGTTCACTGGTGGGGCAAAGCGGTGGCCAGTGAAAAGGCGGAGCTTGCCGCTTACAAAGCCGACGTCAAGGCGCAAATTGCCGAGCGCAAAGCTACGCAAGCGCGGACCTATGCGTTGGAAATACGAGGCGTTGGGCTGGGGATTTATCACGACCATCAATCTGAAATCTGGCAGTTCATCAAAAAGAAAAACGACAACTTTGCTTCAATTTACTCTCGTGACCCCAAGGATTACACGGACTCGCTGGACTTCAGACAGATCAGCAGAGATATCAAAATCCGTGTCGCCTTCAAACATTCGGCAGGCGAATCAGTAGCATATTGGCCGATTCCAGTGTTTGCGCTGGGTCCACCAGACCCATACGAGAAAGGCTATCGAGCTGCCGGCCTGATTAACTCAGGTCGTAATAAGGCAACTCTGGGAGTTACCCAATTTCTCTGGCAGGACGATGAAAGTACGAGCCATGCGCAAGGCATGATTGAGCGACTGTTCCAGTTTTTTGATGACAATCCTCAAGTGCCCCAAGCCTTGATCGCGAGCGAGGACGGTGATGTGACACGAGATGTCTATCGCAAGCCCGGTACGCCTGGGTTGCAAAGCGTGCAGGTAGTCCCCACGGTGTACGAAAGCATGACCGGGCTGCTGGTCACCCGCTCGGATCGAGTGGATCGGTACATCCGCCGTTATGCCACTCATGAACGTGAAGATAACCAGAACAAAGACACCGATCTGGGCAAACTATGGGCCTTTTACTGGGATCGTGATAAAGCATTTTTGAAATGGTATGAAGCTCAAGAGCGCGCCAAGGGAGCCAAACTCTCAATCCCCCCGAGCACCATGTCCACCGCCTACTGGCATTCCCAACTCCCCACCCTCTGGCAAACCATCAGCAACCGCGGACCGGGAGAATTCCAACCCTCGCCGTGGCTACCCATCCGCTGGGCCCAGCACCAGGTCAAAGAGTTCGACGCCGCGCCGGTACTGGGTTACCTGCACCGCCCGATCAAGGTCTCGATGCAGGACGAAAACGGCAAACGGCTCAAGCCGGCGTTGCAGGCCAAGGCGCTGCAAGCCGGCTGGTTAGAGGCGCTGGATACCTTGCCCGAAGGGCATAAGCCGGTGCGCGTGTTCTACGACACCACCGACAATCAAGAGGCTGAAATCGCCCTGACCCTTGCCTTGCACGGCCTGAATACAGACGGCCATGGCATCGAGTTGGGCAATGTCGACGAGGGTTACAACATCGGGCGGCGCCTGGGGAATACCGGAGTCAGCAGCGCGCTGGTGGAGATCAACCTGGCGACCATCGCCAGCTACCACGACGGCGGTACCAGCGCAGTGGTCTACGCCGGTCAAGACGGCAGCCTGACGGTACAAATGATCCGCCCACCGGACGCAGCGCGCATAGCGAAAAACCGCAAGAACCGTGGTGCCGACCCGTTCAAGTTTGGTTCCCCTAACGGCGGCGCACCCAGACCATGAGCCATCCTGTTTGTGTGGGGAAGACACCCGCCGCGCTGGCGCTCGGGATGTGCGGGCAAGTTAGGTCGGCGCCGCTGCGATCAATCAGGATCGCCACGGACTGCTTGTATCTTTTTTCTTTCAATGAAAAACAGTTTTTGCCCTATTCCCAAGTAAGCGAATGAAAAGCTTCGACAATTCATGGCCTTAGGCCTGCGTAAAAACCCGCAACTTGCATGTAGATAAAGTTCAACTCATGCATTTTGCACGAATCCAAAAAATGATCATTTTGTTAAGTTATTGATTTATATGAATAAATTTCCTGTCTCAAACTTGGCACACCGTTCGCAATATCTCTGGTAACCCTGCTGACATCAACCCAGCAGATTTTCTAGAAAAACAGGAGTTACTCGTATGAAGAAGTTCGCTATCACTGCCGCTGCTGCTACCGCGCTGACCCTGACCATGGCCAACGTTGCGTTCGCCCAAAGCACCCAGGCTACCCAGTCGCCAATGGTGCTGGCCGCCGGTGAAGTCACTGAGGCGAAAGAAGCTACTTCCGATACCTGGATCACTACCAAAGTCAAAGCTGACCTGGTCACCGAAAAAGGTATCCCAGGTACCGATATCAAAGTTGAAACCAACAAAGGCGTCGTTTCCCTGTCGTCCACCGTTGCTGTAACCGACGCTCAGAAAACCACCGCCGTGGCGATCGCCAAGAAAATCAAAGGCGTTAAAGCGGTCTCCGCTGACGGCCTGAAAGCCGAGTAAGGCAAGGCTTCTCGCCTGGACCGGGAGAAGATGCGGTAGACGGGCCGAGCCATACGCCTGCCGCCTCTTGAGTGTTCATGCGAACGGCCACAAGGATGTGGCCATTACAGGCCCCGGCATTCGTGTCGGGGCCTGTTCTATTCGGGAAACCAAAAGATCGCAGCCTTCAGCCGCGCCTACAGACGTACTCATCCTGTAGGCGCGGCCGAAGGCTGCGATCTTTTGATCTTCAATTACCGCGCTTGCTGGTGATCTGCACCAAGCGATTCGCTTCAAACCGCAGGTACTGATACATCCCGCCGTTCGGACCGTAAGTCCATTCCTCGACCTGAAACTCTTCCCGTCGATTGGCACTGCGCTTGTAACCGAGCACGTCGCGGCTGACCGGCTCCCCACATTTTTGCAGCACCTCGCTGGAGCGGTCGCCGGTACTGATCAACTGCCTGCCACAGCGCAAAGTATCCGCCGCCGAAGCCGGGCTCGCCGCTGCTGCCAACACCAGTGCGAGCAGCAGCCGTTTGCCCATCACTCGGCGTCCAGATGCATCGGCGTGACGACCTTGCCGTCTTTTTCCGCTTCACCCAACTGCGCATCGATGAAGTAAACGCGATCATCGGCCAGTTGGCCCTTGTCGACCAGATAGTCCTTGATGGTGCTGGCGCGATCCTGACCCAATTCACGCAACAGGACTTCGCTGGAACTCCAGAACTGGATCACGTCGGCACGCATTTTTGCGCTGCGTTCTTCTTTGCCCAGATCTTTCCACTCAGCAGGCGGCTGGGTTTTCAGGCGTGTGCGATAGATCCCTTCCAGCAACGGGCCTTTCTCGCCGTCGGGCACATCCAGCAAGCCAGCCCTGGCCGGCACCTTGTCGCCTCGGCGCTGGAGCATTTTGTAGTAGTTGTACTGGTATTCCCGTTCCAGCCGCTGCTCGGCAATCAGCGGACCGTCGCTGCTCTTCGCGGCCGTACCTTCGATTTCCAGGCGCAGGGCCGGGCGTTCCTTGAGCGCTTTCGACAGTTTGTCCAGGGCGCCTTCGGCATCCTTGCTCAGAACGCTGGAACCTGGCGCGAACGACACGCTGCCCAGATCTTCCGAACCGCCACCGGCCACCAATCCTCCGATGAGTTTGAACGGTGCGGCGGCGGCCTTGACGATCAGGTTGCGCAACGTTTGCCAGACAATCGGCATGACGCTGAACTGCGGGTTGTTGAGGTCGCCGGTCACCGGCAGTTCGATTGAAATCTTGCCGTCGACGTCCTTGAGCAGGGCAATTGCCAGTTTCAGCGGCAGGCTCACGGCGTCGGGGCTGTCGACTTTTTCACCCAGTTGCAGTTGCTCGACCACCACTTTGTTGTCGGCCTTGAGCTGGCCTTTGGTGATTCGGTAATGCAGGTCGAGGTTCAGTCGGCCCTTGCGGATACGGTATCCGGCGAATTTGCCGGAGTACGGCGTCAGTGTGGTCAGTTCCACGCGTTTGAAACTGGTGGCGATGTCGAGGCTGGCCATCGGATCAAACGGGTTGACCGCACCTTTGATGGTCACCGGTGCATAGCGGTCGACCTTGCCTTTGACGTCGACACTGGCCGGCTTGGCCTGGCGACTGTCGATGGTGCCGATTTGCCCGTTGAGCTGCTGGATCGCGGTGGCGAAGTTCGGCGTCAGGCTGAAGTCGGCGAAGTTGGCCGAGCCGTCATTGATGGCTATGCCGCCGATGTGAATGCCCAACGGTTTTTCTTTGCTGGCGGCGGGTTTGGCGGCGGCAGGTTTGGCGCCGGTGTCGGCTGGTTGCGGGATCAACAAGTCATCGACGTTGGTGGTGCGGTCATCGTTGATCATGAAGCGTACGTAGGGTTGCAGCAGGTTGACTTTGTCGATCGACAGGCTGTCTCCATGCTGATAGTTCAGGCCTTCGACCACCACCTGCTGCCACTTGAGGAAGTCGCGGGTTTTCAGGGTGTCGAGGGTGTGCAACTGATCGACCTGGGCACGACCGGTGACGTTGAAAGCCAGCGGCTCGGTGCTTTTCAGGTTGACGGCCAGATCACTGCCGAGCATGCCGCTGCGCAGTTCCAGGCGAATGAACGGGCTGATGTAGGACTGGGCGACGCGCAGGTCAATGTCCTTGGTCTGCACATTCAGTTTGGCGCTGACCGGCGCCAGATTGACCTCGCCATCGGCCGTGAGCTTGCCTTGCTTGCCCACACCTGTGTCGAGTTTGAGCAAGAAGGGCGAGCCATTGAGGCTGTCGAATTTCTGCAGGTCGAGATTCAGCGGCCCCAGTTCCAGGGCCACGGCGGGCTGAGCCTTGCGGTCTGCCAGGTGCACTTGGTAATCGCGTAGCTGGACGTCGTTGAGCAGTACCTGCCAGGGCTTGCTTGGGGCGGGCTCGGTTTTCGGCGAGTCGGCGGCAGCCGGCGTACTGGCCGGTTCGGCGTTGGCTTTGGCGGCAGGCTTGGAGGGCTGGCTGGCGAACAGTTTCTGCCAGTCGAGCTGACCATCGGCTTCCAGCGCGGCCCAGGTTTCCAGCTTGTGGCTGCGGATCTTGCCGACCACCACTTGTTGCTTGGCCAGATCGACGGTGGTTTCGCTGACGTCCAGACGCTCAAGCTTCACCAGCGGTCGTCCGTCCGTTGCCTTGATGGCGAAGGGCGCGATGGTGGCCGAAAGATTGCTCAGCAGCAGTTCGGTTTCTTTGGACAGATTGAGTTTGTAGTCGGTGCTGATGCTCATGACACCGCTTTCGAGGTCCAGGGGGACGGCGTCGCGCACATACGGCCAGAAAGCTTTCATCTTGCCGTCGGTAATTTTCAACTTACCTTCGGAGGCAATCGGGATCAGGCTGAAGTTACCGGTCCAGTCGATCTGCCCGCCGTTGGGGCCGATGGCAACCAGGGTCATGTCGGCGCTGTCTTCGGGCAGGGTGCTGAGGTTTTTCAGCTCGAAATCGAGTGAGTCGTAGAGAAACTCGATGGGTTCGCTGGGCCGGGCATCCTCAAAGTGCACGGCACCGCCGGCCAGTTTGATGCGCTCGATGCGCAACGGAAACGGCTTGGCATCCGGGTCGGCTGGGGTGGGCTCGCTGGCCGGAATCTTGAACAGTCCGAGCAGGTTGAGTTTGCCGTCCTTGCTGAAGAGGATTTCGGTCTTGGACTTGTCCAGTTCAACGTCTGACAGATGCAGCGCCTTGGTCCACAAGCTGTCGAGTTGCAGGTTGGCGTACAGACGTTCGAAGCCAATCTGTTCCTTGCCGGGCTCACCAATGCTCAGGCCCCACAGGGTCACTTCGAGGCTGAACGGGTTGAGTTCTATGCGCTGAAGCGCGGCGGGCATCGTGGAGTAATTGGCCAACTGCTGGTTGGCGATGCGCAAGGCGATGCCCGGCAAAATCAGAAAGCCCAGCAAGCTGTAGAGGGCCAGAGCAGTCAACAAGGCGCCGATGGCGCGAATCAATCCTTTGTACATGCGTGGCTTCATCTGTCTGAATCGGAGTGCCTTGGAGTATGGCACGCGATTCCGGTTCCGAAGCAACCAGCCTGTTCAGGTTTTTTCAGATTTGTCTGACAGAGATCAAAGCTGCAGGATCAGGGTTTTCAGTGGCGGCTGCTGATCCATTGACGGGAAATCTGCACCCGGTTTCATCACTGTCCACTCACGCACTGGCCGGCCGGCTTTCTCGGCGCAACGCAAAACCTGTTCACGCCAGTCGTCCATGCTGACTTTTGCCAGGTTGTTGCAGCAGATCAGTACGCCGTTGTCAGCGGTGGTCAGCAGCGCGGGTTTGAGCAGGCTCTGATAGTCGCGCAGCAGGTCGACGGTGCCGAACGCGCTCTTGGCCCAGGCCGGTGGATCGAGCAGCACCAGATCATACTGGCGCTGTTCCAGGCGCTGATAGCTCGGCAGCTTCTGCCCGCGACGCTGGCTGATGGGCAGGCCGGCGAGTTGGCGAATGGCCGGGAAATAGTCGGACTGGATGAACTCCATGGTCGGCAGCTGCGGGTTGAGCAGGCCGTTTTCACGACCGACCGCCAGGTTGCCTTCGGCGAAGTCCAGGTTGCACACCTCGCGAGCGCCACCAGCCGCCGCACTGAGGCCGACACCACAGGTGTAGGCAAACAGGTTCAACACACTTTTGTTCTTGCTGTGATCCTTGACCCAGCCACGGGTGTTGCGCAGATCGAGGAACAGCAGCGGATCCTGCCCGGCGTGACGGCCGCGAACGCGGTAATTGAGACCCCACTCGTGGCCGACCAGATCCTGCAGCGCCGCTTCGTCGGCGCGGTAGACGGTGTCATCGCGGTCGATGCGCGAGTTGCCACGGGAGCGGTCGTTGTAGACCAGCAGGGTTTCCAGGCCCAAATGGTTGTTGACCATTTCGTGCAGGCGCAGCAGGTCTTCGCGTTCCAGCGACTGATGGAAACTCTGCGCCATCAGTTGCGGACCGTACCGGTCGATCGTCAGGCCGCCAGCGCCTTCCTGGCTGCCGTGAAACAGGCGATAGCAGTCGGTGCCCTGGCTGTGCAGCTCGGCGAGCAGGTCCTGGCGATGATCGAGGGCGGCGCGCAGCGCCTGATTCAAGGAAGACATGCTGAGCGCCTTGCAGGAGGTAATTTGGCGCGGGAGTTTAACACTGTGGAGTTTGGATGAGGGGCTTGCCACAGAGTCCGGGGTCAGGTCAGCAACCCCATCCGACGCCTGGCCCGTTGCACCGAGCCATTGCGCACCGCCCAGCGCAACATTGGCGCACTGCGATTGACGCTGGCGCGGATCAGTTTGCGTTGCAGCGGGCTCTGGCGGACGTCGAGCATGTCACTGGCCCAGTCTGGCAACAGATCGATGCCAGCCTGCATCATCAGTCCGCCGAAAGGCCTGGCCAGGCGGCTAGGCGACGGCGCATTCAACAACAGTCGCAACACTTCCCGACTGCGCTCATCGCACAGCAGCTGTGGGCGGATGCGTTCAAGGTATTCGGAAATTTCCCGCCGCGAGCGCGGCACATTCCTGGCCCCCAAGCGTTCTGCGACCAGGGAAATTTCCGCGTAATAGCGATCCTGGTCCAGCAGCGACAAATGCGGATTTCGATAGCGCAAATGTGCGGCGAGGAAATTGCTGACCTCGGCCACGTGCACCCAGGTCAACAGCTCCGGATCGCTGGCGGCGTAGGGCCGGCCATCGGGAGCGGTGCCGGTGATCTGCAAATGAATGGTGCGGACTTTTTCGATCAGCCAGTCGGCGTCCTGTCGCGAGCCGAACGTGGTGCCGGAAATGAACTGCCCGGTGCGGCGTAACCGGCCGAGCATGTCCTCGCGGAAATTCGAGTGGTCCCAGACGCCGGCCAGGGCCAACGGATGCAAGGCTTGCAGCATCAAAGCGCTGATGCCACCGATGAGCATGCTGCTGAAGTCGCCGTGAACTTGCCAGCTCACGGAATCAGGGCCGAACAGCCCCGGATCGCCCTTGGGGTTCTCCAGATCGAGCTTGCCCAGCGACAGACCGGTCAGGCTCATGATTTGGGTCTCAATGCGGGTGCGGATGAATTCCATGAAGACTCGCGGGAAGGAGGGCGCGGCCGTTGGTCGCGCCCGGGTTTCTACTGATTCAGGCGTTTATCGATCAAGCCTTGTACCACGCTCGGGTCGGCCAGGGTCGAGGTGTCGCCCAGACTGTCGAGCTCGTTGCAGGCGATCTTGCGCAGAATACGCCGCATGATCTTGCCCGAACGGGTTTTTGGCAACGCTGGCGCCCACTGGATCAAATCCGGTTTGGCGAAACTGCCGATTTCCTTGCTGACCATCGCCAGCAATTCCTTCTTCAGATCGTCGCCGGCGTCGACGCCGTTCATGGGCGTGACGAAGGCGTAGATACCCTGGCCCTTGACGTCATGAGGGTAACCAACCACGGCCGCCTCTGCGATGCAGTCATGCAACACCAGGGCACTTTCCACTTCGGCGGTGCCGATGCGGTGCCCGGACACGTTGATCACGTCGTCGATACGTCCGGTGATCCAGTAATCGCCATCTTCGTCGCGGCGGGCGCCGTCACCGGTGAAGTAATAGCCGGGGTAGGGCTTGAAGTAGGTGTCGATCATCCGTTGCGGATCGCCATAGACGCTGCGGATCTGCGCCGGCCAGCTGGATTTGATCGCCAGCACGCCACTGCCGGCGCCTTTGATTTCCTTGCCCTGTTCGTCGAGCAATACCGGTTGCACGCCGAACATCGGTTGCGTGGCGCAGCCGGGTTTAATCCGTTGCGCGCTCACCAGCGGGCTGAGCATGATGCCGCCGGTCTCGGTCTGCCACCAGGTATCGACAATCGGGCAGCGCTCTTCACCGACTTCATGGAAGTACCACTCCCACGCTTCCGGGTTAATCGGCTCACCGACGGTGCCGAGCAATCTGACGCTGGCGCGGGAACTTTCCTTCAACGGTTCCGGACCTTCACGCATCAGTGCGCGCAAAGCGGTGGGCGCGGTGTAGAAAATGTTCACCTTGTGCTTGTCGATCACTTGCCAGAAGCGCGAGGTGCTCGGGTAGCTCGGCACCCCTTCGAAGATCAGCGTGGTCGCGCCATTGGCCAGCGGCCCGTAGACGATGTAGCTGTGCCCCGTTACCCAGCCGACATCGGCGGTGCACCAGAACACTTCGCCGTCGCGGTAGTCCAGCACGTACTTGAAGGTCATCGCCGCCTGCAGCAAGTAACCGCCGGTGGTGTGCAGCACGCCTTTGGGTTTGCCGGTGCTGCCGGAGGTGTAGAGGATGAACAGCGGGTCTTCGGCATCCATGGGTTCCGGCGGACAGTCGTCGCCGACATCGCGCAACGCCTGGTGATACCAGATGTCCCGGCCTTCAACCCAGTTCACCTGATTCTGTGTGCGCTCGACCACGACCACGGTGCTCACGTCAGGGCAGCTTTGCAGTGCCTTGTCGACATTCTGTTTCAACGGGACGAACTTGCCACCGCGCACGCCTTCATCGGCGGTGATCACGGTACGGCAGTCGGCGTCGAGAATCCTGTCGCGCAGTGAGTCCGGGGAGAAACCGCCGAACACCACCGAATGCACCGCACCGATGCGGGTGCAGGCGAGCATGGCGTAGGCCGCCTCAGGAATCATCGGCATGTAGATGCACACCCGGTCGCCTTTTTTCACGCCACGGCTTTTCAGCACATTGGCCAGGCGGCAGACGTGGTGATGGAGTTTTTTGTAGGTGATCTGGGTGGATTCGGCGGGGTCGTCGCCTTCCCAGATGATTGCGATCTGATCACCGCGTTTTTCCAGGTGCCGGTCAATGCAGTTGTAGCTGACATTGAGTTTTGCGCCGGCAAACCAGCTGGCCTCACCGGTTTTGAGATCGTAGCGCTGGACAGTGTCCCAAGGCGTGCTCCAGTCGAGGAAGCGGGTGGCCTGTTCAGCCCAGAACGTACTGGGGTGGTCGATGGATTCGCGGTACAGGCGCTGGTAGTCGTCTTGACTCAATTGTGCAGCCCGGCGGACGGCATCGGCTTTGGGGAACGTGCTGATATCGAACATGACGGTTCCTTCTTCTTGTTTTGCGACAAGATCTAAAGATGCGCCGAGTAAACAACGGGTTCAAGTCGTACACAAAACAACTGTGGGAGCGAGCCTGCTCGCGATGGCGGTATAACATTCAACAGTGATGTTGATTGTCAGACCGCTTTCGCAAGCAGGCTCGCTCCCACAGGGTGTTGCGCAATTGCTGCAGGTCAGCCGCGGTGACGACCACGGAAATAGTTGATCAAGCCTTGGGTGGACGGGTCATCAGCCGGCGTTTCCTCGCTGCCGACCAGACGGTTGTAGACGCCTTTGCCCAGTTCCTTGCCCAGTTCCACGCCCCACTGGTCGAAGGCGTTGATGCCCCAGACCACGCTTTGCACGAAGACTTTGTGTTCGTACATCGCCACCAATGCGCCGAGACGACGCGGGCTGATGCGCTCGACCACCAGGGTGTTGCTCGGACGGTTGCCCGGGATCACCTTGTGCGGCGCGAGTTTCTGCACCTCGTCTTCACCCATGCCTTTTTCACGCAGCTCGGCTTGGGCCTCGGCCAGGGTCTTGCCAAGCATCAGCGCCTGGCTTTGCGACAGGCAGTTGGCGTACAGCCACTGGTGATGGTCGGACACGGGGTTGAAGCTGACGATCGGCACGATGAAATCAGCCGGGATCAGCTGGGTGCCCTGGTGCAGCAACTGGTGATAAGCGTGCTGGCCATTGCAACCGACGCCGCCCCAGATCACTGGCCCTGTGTCAGTGCTGACTGCTGTGCCGTCCTGGCGCACGCTCTTGCCGTTGGATTCCATGTCCAGCTGTTGCAAGTGCTTGGTGATGTTACGCAGGTAGTGGTCGTACGGCAGGATCGCATGGCTCTGCGCGCCCCAGAAGTTGCCGTACCACACGCCAAGCAACGCCAGCAGCACTGGCATGTTTTGCTCGAACGGGGCGCTCTGGAAGTGCTGGTCCATGGTGTAGGCACCGGACAGCAACTCCTTGAAGTTCGACATGCCGATGGCCAGGGCAATCGGCAAACCGATGGCCGACCACAGCGAGTAACGACCGCCAACCCAGTCCCACATCGGGAAAATGTTTTCCTCGCGGATACCGAAGGCCACGGCGGCAGCGTTGTTGCTCGACACCGCGATGAAGTGACGATACAGCTCGGCTTCCGAACCACCCTGAGCCAGGTACCAGGCGCGGGCGGCCTGGGCGTTCTTCAGGGTTTCGAGGGTATTGAAGGATTTTGACGAGACGATGAACAGCGTGGTCTCGGCGCGCAGTTTCATGGTCAGCTCGTGGAACTCGCTGCCGTCGATGTTCGCCAGGTAGTGGCAACGCACGCCTTTTTGCGCGTAGGACAGCAAGGCTTCGGACACCAGTTCCGGGCCGAGGAACGAGCCACCGATACCGATGTTCACCACGTCGGTGATCGGCTTCTCGGTGTAACCGCGCCACAGACCGTCGTGGATTCGGCCCACGAGGTCGGTGATCTGGTTCAGCACCTTGTGTACTTCCGGCATCACGTTGACGCCGTTGACCGACAGCTTGTCGCCAACCGGACGGCGCAGCGCCGTGTGCAGGGCCGGGCGACCTTCGGAAGCGTTGACGATTTCGCCGTCGAACAGTGACTTGATCGCGCCCTGGAGGTCGACCTCATTGGCCAGACCCACCAGCAGGTTGCGGGTCTCGGCGTTGATCAGGTTCTTCGAATAGTCGAGAAACAGGCCGCAACTGCTAAGGGTGAATTGGGTAAAGCGCTGCGGGTCGGCATTGAAAGCCTCGCGCATGCTGAAATCCTGCATGGCTTGGCGGTGGTCATTCAACGCTTGCCAGGCGGGCAGAGCGGTCACGTCGTGAGGAGTGCGGTAATACGCCATCGCTGCGGGTTTCCTTTTTACTTGAACGGCCTTTTGAACACTAAAAATCCCGGAACGCTATGGGTGGGCGTCCCGGTTAACTGCGTCGACACGAATTCATGGCGCAGGGCGAATACAGTAAACCCCGCGCAGAGATCTGTCTTGACTTTGTCTGACCTGATTCCGGTACTTTTTTAACATCGAAGTTAGGAACGGTCCGACAAACGGGACGAGACAGGGTTTAGGGCAGGCGACTTGGACTGGCACGGATGCCTATTGCAGGAACCAGCAGCAGGCTCCTGCAATAGGCAATGCGCTGTTTAGAGGGGGGAGTCGAGGTTCAGGTGCAGGTTGTCGATCAATCGTGTGGTTCCGAGGAATGCCGCCACCAGGATCACCAGGTCCCGATCCTCGACTGTCGCCGGGCGCAAGGTCAGTGCATGGCGAATTTCCAGGTAGTCCGGACGCAAGCCTGCGGCTTCAAGCTGCTGGATTTTCGCGTTGATCAGCGCCGGGAAATCCCGCTCACCTTGCTTGATCGAGTCGGCAATCTCGCTCAACGTGCGATAAACCACCGGCGCCACGGCACGATGTTCTTCGCTGAGGAAACCATTGCGCGACGACAGCGCCAGGCCATCGGCCGCGCGCACGGTCGGCTCGCCGATGATCTGGATCGGCATGTTCAGGTCATGGACCAACGCGCGGATCACCGCCAGTTGCTGGAAGTCTTTCTGACCGAAAATCGCCAGGTCCGGCTGGACCATGTTGAACAGCTTGCTGACCACCGTTGCCACGCCTTCGAAATGACCCGGGCGGCTGGCGCCGCACAGGCCTTCGGACAGTTGCGGGACGCTGACGCGGGTCTGGCCGGCCATGCCGTCGGGGTACATCTCTTCAACGGTGGGCGCGAACAACAGGTCGCAACCGGCTTCGAGCAGTTTTTCCTGATCGGCCAGCAGCGTGCGCGGGTACTTGTCGAGGTCTTCGCCGGCGCCGAATTGCAGCGGGTTGACGAAAATGCTCGCGACCACGAAATCCACCCGCTGGGTGGCCTTGGTAATCAGCGCGACGTGACCGCTGTGCAGGTTGCCCATCGTCGGCACGAAGCCAATGCGCTTGCCTTCGCTGCGGGCACGGGCCACGGCGGCCCGCAGTTCGCGTACGGTTTTTACGGTGTTCATGCAGAGAATCCGTGTTCGATGCCTGGGAAAGTCGCCGCTTTGACTTCGCTGACGTAAGCATTCAATGCCGCGTGAATGTTTTCCTGACCGGCCATGAAGTTCTTCACGAATTTCGGTACGCGGCCAGTGATGGACAGGCCCAGCATGTCGTGCAGGACCAGAACCTGGCCGTCGGTGCGATTGCCGGCACCAATGCCGATCACGGGAATTTTAACCGCCTGGGTGATTTCTTCGGCCAACTCGCTCGGTACACATTCGAGCAGCAGCATGGCCGCGCCGGCCTGTTCCAGCGAAATCGCATCGGCGCGCATCTGTCGCGCCTGGTTTTCGTTACGGCCCTGGACTTTGTAGCCACCGAGGATGTTCACCGATTGCGGGGTCAGGCCCATGTGCGCGCATACCGGGATGCCGCGCTCGGCGAGCAGGCGGATCGAGTCCGCCAGCCACAATGCACCTTCGACTTTGACCATGTGCGCGCCAGCCTGCATCAACAGGGCACTGTTGGTCATGGCTTGTTCGGTGGTCGCGTAGGCCATGAAGGGCAGGTCGGCGAGAATCAACGCGTCGCTGTTACCGCGTTTGACGCAGGCAACGTGGTAAGCCATTTCGGCAGTGGTGACCGGCAGGGTGCTGTCGTGACCTTGCAAAACCATGCCGAGGGAGTCGCCCACCAGCAGCACTTCGACGCCAGCCTGATTGCAGGCGTGGGCGAAGGTCGCGTCATAGCAGGTCAGCATGGTGATTTTTTCACCTTTCTGCTTGAGGCTCTGGAGCGTGGTCAGGGTGATGGCTGGCATGTCAAAAAATCCTCGTTCAGGCGCTATGGAAACTACTGCGAGTAACGCGCGTGATTCGTCATCTACTCAGGCGCACGGTCTTCTGTCGTGCTTATAAGGCCTGGATTGCGCCCGTGTGTGCCGTGTTGGCGGCAGCGGGACGCCTATAGTCGTGATGAGAACTCGGGAAGTCAATCCGGTGTGTTACCGCATTGTTACGGGTGGGGTGTTACCGAAGGGGACTGATGCGATTCAGCAGATTCTGTAGGAGCAATGCAAACCAATGCGGGAGTGTGTCTGCTCGCGATGGCGGTGCATCAGTCAACAATTTTGCTGAACGAGACTCCGCTATCTGGAGCAGGCCCGCTCCTATGTGGATTTGCGTCAATCTTCGGACAAGCGTTCCAGTCCGACGAACGGGCAGGCAGCCAGTAGATCTTTAAGGCTGCGGCCATCGGCCAGACGCAGAGCTGCAGGCGCTAGTTCAGCCAGCGGATACAGGACAAAAGCCCGTTCCTGTATGTGGTAATGAGGGACTTTGAGGCGCGGCTCATCGATCAACCGATCGCCGAACAGCAGGATGTCGAGGTCCAGCGTGCGTGGCCCCCAGCGCTCCAGTCGCTCGCGGCCCTGGCCGTTTTCGATGGCTTGTAAGGCATCAAGCAAGGCGAGCGGGGCGAGGTTACTGTCGAGGGCAGCCACCGCATTGGTGTAGCGCGGTTGGCCCGGGAGCAGCGAGTCGCTTTGATAAAAGGCGGAAACCCCGACCAGCGACGATTGCGGCAATTGCGCCAGCGCTTCAACAGCGCTGCGCAATTGTTCGGCGGGGTCAGCCAGATTACTGCCCATGCCGATGTAGATGCGTTCCATGGATTACTCGCCCGTGGTGCTCGAAGCGCCCGCTGCGCGTTTACGCTTGGAACCGCCGCTACGACGACGCTTGCGTGGCGCGCCGCTACCTTCGTCCTTGCCGCTGAGGTCGCGGATCATGTCGCGACGTTCGCTTTCATTGGCGTCCTGATAATCCGTCCACCATTCGCCCAGACCATCGGTCTGCTCGCCCGCGCTTTCACGCAGTAGCAGGAAGTCGTAACCGGCGCGGAAGCGTGGATTGTCCAGCAGCAGATCGGCGCGTTTGCCGCTGCGGCGGGGCAGGCGTTCCTGCATGTCCCAGATCTCGCGGATCGGCATGGTGAAACGTTTCGGGATCGCGATGCGCTGGCATTGCTCGGCAATCAGCTCGTGCGCTGCTTCCTGCATCGCCGGAATTGGCGGCATGCCACGTTCCTGCAAGCGCAGGACGCGGGCCGGCAGGGCTGGCCAGAGCAGGGCTGCAAACAGGAACGCCGGGGTCACCGGTTTGTTCTGCTTGATGCGCAGGTCGGTGTTGATCAGCGCCTCGCTGATCAGGGTGTGAGTGTAAGTCGGGTTGTACTCCAGCGCCTCGGCACTGGCCGGGAACAGTGGGTCGAACAGTTGCAGGTCGACCAGCATCTCAAAGGTGTCCGCGGCATGGCCGGAGAGGAACAGCTTGAGTACTTCTTCGAACAGACGGGCCGACGGAATCTCGCGCAGCATCGGTGCCAGGTCGCGGATTGGCGCAGCGCTGTGTTTTTCGATGCCGAAATTCAGCTTGGCGGCGAAACGCACGGCTCGCAACATCCGTACCGGGTCTTCCTGGTAGCGCTGTTTCGGGTCGCCGATCAGGCGGATCAGTTGATTGCGTATGTCGTGTACGCCGTTGGCGTAATCGAGAATCCGCTCGCTGACCGGGTCGTAATACAAGGCGTTGATGGTGAAGTCGCGGCGTTGCGCGTCTTCTTCCAGGGTGCCATAGACGTTGTCGCGCAGGATGCGTCCGCTTTCGTTACGCGAGGATTGATTGTTGTCTTCCTCTTCGTCGTTTTGCGGGTGATTGGCGCGGAAGGTGGCGACTTCGATGATCTCGCGACCAAAGTGGATGTGCACCAGTTTGAATCGGCGACCGATGATCCGCGCATTGCGAAATTCGGCCCGTACCTGTTCAGGGGTGGCACTGGTGGCGACGTCAAAGTCTTTCGGCGTGATGCCGAGCAGCATGTCACGCACACAACCGCCAACCAGATACGCCTGGTAACCGGCGCCCTGCAGGCGTTCGACGATGTTCACCGCGTAACGGCTGAATTGGCCCTTTTGCAGCGAGTGTTGACCGCTGTTGAGCACTTCAGGCGTGCTGCGGATGTGTTGCGTACGACGCTGGGGAGTACGGAATGACTGGAACAGCTTCTTCAGCATGGGATGCACTGTTTGAAGGAATGTTCGGCCAAAACAAAGAATGACCGCATGATGGGCGGGGATTCTAGCATTTAGTCGGGGGATGGTGTAGGACGCAGCAGATATGAGCTGTAAGGCGCAATGCTGTGGGGGAGGGGTTTTCTGAATCGCAGAAACTACAAGGGGAGCCGAAGCTCCCCAAGAAGTAGTTGCATGCTCTATTTTTGTTATTGGTTTCGGGCTTTTTGTTTTTGTTAAGTGCCCTCGCCATGAAGTTTTCCTTCATGACCCTCCCAATCGGGAGCCAAGAGCAAACGGATTGCTTTGGTCGCTGAATTGCAGTGATCTTCCGATCCAACCAGTACAGGCTCTGTCTTAAGACAGTTTTTGTTGTTCTCGGCCTGGTCGTGGGGCAAGCCCCAAATACAACGCCTCTCCAAAAGAATCAGTTAGCTGCGCCTCTCGCCGTCTTGTTTTTATTGTGCGTGAGTCGATTCGTCTTATTTTTATTGTCTTGTGCATTGCTTGTTATTGTTCTTGTACCAAACATATAGCAGGGTGCGTGCCAACTTTTGCGAAGCCCAGTAAAACAAGGGGTTAGGCGTGCTGATGGGGTTTGTGCAGGCCAAAAAAAGCCGGGGCTTCGTTACCGTAAGCCCCGGCTTCTGTTACGTGGAAAAACTGAGGTAACAGTTTTTTCACAAAGTCATGTGTTACCCGCACATGAGACAGGTCTGGTTCAGCTCTCGCTGGCCACCCCGGTCTTGCGCCGTGGAATGCCCAGGCGCTGACGACGTTCCCACAGGCACTTGCGGCTGACCCCGAGTTTGCGAGCCAGTTCGGTTTCGGTCATGTGGTCCTGATGCTCAAGCACGAAATGCTGGAAGTAGTCCTCCAGGGACAGGTCTTCGGTCGGCTCATGATTGTTGTTACCGGAATTGCCGTTGCCCTGTTGCGGGGGCAGGCCGATGAACTCGTCATCGTCCAGATCACTCAGTTCGATGTCGATGCCCAGCAGCTCGGCAGAAATCTCCGGGCTCTCGGAAAGGATGACTGCGCGCTCGACGGCGTTCTCCAGCTCACGCACGTTGCCTGGCCATGAGTAATGACGAATGGCCTGTTCGGCATCCGGGGCGAATTTGAGGTCGGTACGGTTTATCCGTGCGCTCTGCCGCGCCAGGAAGGCATTGGCAATTTCGTTGACGTCGGCACCGCGCTCGCGCAGGGCCGGCAATTTCAGGGCAATCACGTGCAGGCGGTAGTACAAGTCTTCACGGAACTGGCCGATCTTGGCCAGGCTCTTGAGGTCACGGTGCGTCGCGGCAATCAGGCGTACATCGACTTTCTGCGACTGAACCGAGCCGACCCGGCGAATTTCACCTTCCTGCAATACGCGCAGCAGTCGGGCCTGGGCCTCCAGCGGCAATTCGCCGATTTCATCGAGGAACAGCGTGCCGCCATCGGCAGCTTCTACCAGGCCCGCCCGCCCGGCGCTGGCGCCCGTGAACGCGCCTTTTTCGTGGCCGAACAATTCGGATTCGATCAGGCTTTCCGGAATCGCCGCACAGTTCACCGAAATCATCGGAGCCTTGGCTCGCTTGGAGAGGTTGTGCAGGGCGCGCGCCACCAGTTCTTTACCGGTGCCGGACTCGCCCTGGATCAGGACATTGGAATCGGTCGGTGCGACTTTGCGGATCTTGCCGTACAAATCCTGCATCGGTGGGCAAGAGCCGATGATGCCGATTTCGCCGTTGCTGTTGTCCGGGCCTGATTTGGCCGCGCCGTTACTGGCTTTGCCGGCAACCGGCTCACCGCTGGCCTGCACCGCTTGGCGGTCGCGCAGGATGCGCGCGACGGCCTGGAGCATTTCATCGTGATCAAAAGGCTTGGCGATGTAATCCACCGCGCCCATCTTCATCGAGTCCACTGCCGAGCGCAGGCTGGCGTAACTGGTCATGATCAGCACCGGAGTGCCCTGGCCGAGTTTGATCAGCTCGGTGCCCGGAGCGCCCGGCAGGCGCAGGTCACTGACGATCAGGTCGAACGTGGGAATGGTGAAACGTTCTTGTGCTTCCTGCACTGAACCGGCTTCGCTGACCTGGTACTGGTTGCGTTCCAGCAGGCGGCGCAAGGCGGAGCGGATAATGGTTTCGTCTTCGACGATCAAAATGTGCGGCATTGATTCGATACTCTCGACGGTCTCAGTTCACAGCGGACGTCGCTTCGACATGACGCGGCAATGTCACCCGGATACGGGTGCCGCGCTGGCTCTGAACATCAGCCGGGCTGTCGATGGTGATTTGTCCATAATGCTCTTCAACGATGGAATAGACCAGTGCAAGGCCCAGACCGGTGCCTTCGCCAGGATCCTTGGTGGTGAAGAAGGGTTCGAACAATCGGTCCATGATGTTCTTCGGAATACCGCTGCCTTCGTCTTCCACGATCAGGTCGACCGTGTGTTCGCCGGCTTCGCTCTTGACCCGCACCGCACTGCCTGGAGGCGAGGCATCGCGGGCGTTTGAGAGCAGGTTGATCAACACCTGAGCGAGTCGCTGCGGATCGCCTTCGACCCAGTGATCGGGGTCGCACAGGTTGTAGAACTGCACTTCGAAATTGCGCCGGTTCAGGGCCAGCAACCCGATGGCGTCCTGAGCGACCTCTGCCAGACAGACGGGCTCGTCGCTGTGCTGGTGACTGCCGGCATGGGCGAAACTCATCAGCGACTGCACGATGCGTGATACGCGTTTGGTCTGCTCAAGGATCTGACCGCTGATCTCCTTCAACTCGCCATCGTCTTCGCGCTCTTCGCGCAGATTCTGCGCCAGGCAGGCGATACCGGTGATCGGGTTACCGATTTCATGGGCCACGCCGGCGGCCAGTCGACCGATGCTGGCCAGGCGCTCGGAATGCACCAGTTTGTCTTCGAGCATCTGGGTTTCGGTCAGGTCTTCCACCAGCAGCACCAGGCCGCTGTTGCCCGGCGCGAGCGGTTCGTCGATCGCCGCTTTGTGCAAGTTCAGCCAGCGGGTCTGGCCATCGAGGGCCAGGTGCTGCTTGTGCAAGTGCTCGTCCGGAACGTTGATGAAGCCTTGCAGCAACTCCTTCCACGGATCGGCAATGGTGCTCAGGCGCGAACCGACCACGCGTTGCGCGGCGATCCCGGTCAGCTCCTCCATGGCTTTGTTCCACATGAGGATTTCCTGATCCTTGGCCAGGGAGCAGACGCCCATCGGCAACTCTTGCAGCGTCTGACGGTGGTAGCGGCGCAGGGCGTCGAGTTCGGCGGCCAGGCCGGTCAGGCGCGAGTGGTAATCCTCGAGACGGCTTTCGATGAAGTGGATGTCTTCGGTCACGTAGTTTTCGCCACCGGCCTTATAAGGCAGGAAGGTCTCGACCATGTCCTGCGCCACACTCGGGCCCATCAGGCCGGAAAGGTTGGCTTCGATGCGGTCTCGCAAACGACGCAAGGCATACGGGCGGCGTTCGTCGAAAGGCAGATAGAGGTCGCGCAGGGCCTGTTCGACTTCCTTCTGTGCAGCCTTGGCACCCAACGGCTTGGCCAGTTGCGTGGCGAACTCCTGCGGCGAGGCGGCATGCAGTTCGCGGCGCTGCGGCCGGCGCACGTTATCTACCGCGCACGCCTCGGCGGCGCTGGCCTCTTCGGTGCTGGCATTGGTGAACAGCGAGATCAGGGTGAACATCAGCACGTTGGCGGCCAGCGAGGCGATCGCGGCCATGTGCCAACTGGTGTCATCGAGCACGTAAATCATGTTCAGCAGCGGAATGTAGAAACCCTGCAGGTTGCCGACCAACGGCAGCAGCATGGTCACCAGCCACACCAGAATCCCTGCCAGCAAACCGGCGATGAAGCCGCGGCGATTGGCGGTCGGCCAATACAGGACCGAGAGCACGCCGGGCAGGAACTGCAGCGTGGCGACAAACGCGACGATGCCGAGGTTGGCCAGGTCCTGCTCCGCGCCGAGCAACAGGTAAAAACCGTAACCGGCCATGATGATCGCGACGATCAGCGCCCGGCGTGTCCATTTCAACCAGCGGTAGATGTTGCCTTCGGCCGGAGGCTGATAAAGCGGCAGCACCAAATGGTTGAGTGCCATCCCCGACAACGCCAGGGTGGTGACGATGATCAGGCCGCTGGCAGCAGACAACCCGCCGACATACGCCAGCAACGCTAACGCCTTGCTGTTGGCCGCAATGCCAATACCCAGGGTGAAATACTCCGGATCGGTGGTGGCGCCGAGTTTGAGGCCTGCCCAGAGAATCAACGGCACCGCCAGGCTCATCAACAGCAAAAACAGCGGCAGACCCCAACTCGCGCTGACCAGCGAGCGCGGGTTGAGGTTTTCGGTAAAGGTCATGTGGTACATGTGCGGCATCACGATCGCCGAGGCGAAGAACACCAGCAGCAGCGTCCGCCACGGCCCTTCCTGCAGCGGCGTGTGCAGTGCGGCGAGGGCGGTCTGGTTTTGCAGCAGCCATAGCTCCAGCTGTTGCGGGCCATCGAACACGCCGTAAAGTGCATAGAGGCCGACGCCGCCAAGGGCAATCAGCTTGATCACCGATTCGAAGGCAATCGCAAACACCAGCCCCTCATGCTTCTCGCGGGTGGCGATGTGGCGGGAACCGAAGAAAATCGTGAACAGCGTAATCAGCGCACAGAAACTCAAGGCCACGCGGTGCTGCACCGGCTCACGGGTCAGAATGCCGATGGAATCGGCCACCGCCTGAATCTGCAACGCCAGCAGCGGCAGCACCCCGACCAGCATGAAAATCGTCGTGAGCGCACCGGCCCAGGTACTGCGGAAACGGAACGCAAACAGGTCCGCCAGAGACGACAGCTGATAAGTGCGGGTGATCTTCAGGATCGGATACAGCAACACTGGCGCCAGCAGGAAAGCCCCGGAGACGCCGAGATAGCTGGACAGGAAGCCGTAGCCGTACTGGTAGGCCAGGCCGACGGTGCCGTAAAACGCCCAGGCACTGGCGTAGACGCCCAGCGACAAGGTGTAGGTGAGCGGGTGGCGAATGATCGCCCGCGGGATCATGCCCCGTTCACTGATCCAGGCTACGCCGAACAGCACCGCCAGGTACGCGGCGCTGATCAGGATCATCTGGGTCAGGCTAAAGCTCATCGGCATCTTTTTGGCTCTGCAGGATGAAGGTCACGACGATCAGGATCAGCCAGAGCAGATAAGGGCGATACCAGGCGCCAGTGGCGTCGATCCACCAATCCATGATGGCGGGGGAAAACAGATAAATCCCCACTACCAGGAGCAGGACCAAGCGATAGATGTACATCCCGGCCTCTCTTTTTTATGCGCGTGCCCGAAAACGTGCGGCGATGGTAACGGATGGGCGCGCCACTGCAAGCACGATCACTGCAGCTGCGCCTCTGGAAGGCAGAGTGTGCGCGGGATCAGCGTGGCGTCCCAGTGGGCGATGCCCCAGTCCAGCACTTCCCGGGGTGTGCCATGAGCCAGTTCAGCGCCGGGGTTTTGACCCAGTGCACGCAGGGCGCGCAGCAACAGCGGCGTGGCCTGGTCTTCGCTTAATGGCGGTGAACGGTAGGACTTGCCGAGTTTGTTGCCATCAGGTTGAGTAATCAGCGGGATGTGCAAGTAACGCGGTTGACGCAGGCCAAGCAATTCCTGCAGGTAGAGCTGACGCGGCGTGGAGTCGAGCAGATCGGCACCCCGCACGATGTCGGTAACGCCTTGCCAGGCATCGTCCAGGACGACCGCCAATTGATAGGCGTAGAGCCCGTCGCGGCGGCGTATCACGAAATCACCGACATCCCGGCCCAGGTGCTGGTGAAACTCACCTTGAGCGCGATCGATGAAGTGGTAATCCAGTTCAGGGACGCGTATGCGGATCGCGGCGTCTTCGATGCCATGCCCGGCATTGCGGCACAAACCCGGATAAATGCCGTGATACGGCTCCAGTTGTTTACGCGAGCAGGTGCAGGCGTAAGCCAGGCCGTGATTGAACAGGCGATTGAGCACTTCGGCGTAGGCGTCGTGACGGTCGCTCTGGCGAACCATCTCGCCATCCCATTCGAAGCCGTAGCTTTCCAGTGCCTTGAGTATGGCTGCCTGGGCGCCGGGTTCTTCACGGGGCGGATCCAGGTCTTCCATGCGCATCAGCCAACGGCCGCCCACTGCGCGTGCGTCGAGGTACGAGGCCAGCGCTGCGACCAGCGAACCAAAGTGCAAATGGCCACTGGGGGTGGGGGCGAAGCGTCCGATGTAGGCGGGAGAGGTGGTGGCGGTCATGGGCAAGAGTTTACGCGATCAGCATTTCGCAGGAGCCGGCTTGCTGGTGATGGCGTCTTTGAAATCGCCATCGCCAGCAAGCCGGCTCCTACAAATATCATGAATGTCAGAAACAAAAACGGAGCGTTCGCACGCTCCGTTGTTCGTTTAAGTCGCAATTATTTGCCGACTTGCTTTTCCTTGATTTCGGCCAGGGTCTTGCAGTCGACACACATGTCGGCAGTAGGACGGGCTTCCAGGCGCTTGACGCCGATCTCGACGCCGCACGACTCGCACCAGCCGTACTCTTCGTCTTCGATCAGTTGCAGCGTCTTGTCGATCTTTTTGATCAACTTGCGCTCGCGATCGCGGGCTCGCAGTTCAAGGGCGAACTCTTCTTCCTGACTGGCACGGTCTGCCGGGTCCGGGAAGTTGGCTGCTTCGTCCTTCATGTGATCAACCGTACGGTCGACTTCCTGCATCAAGTCCTGTTTCCACTTGTTCAGGACCTTGGTGAAGTGAAGACGCATGGGCTTGCCCATGTACTCCTCGCCCGGAACTTCTTTATAGGGTTCGAAGCCGCTAATCGTCGGTTGTTGCTGCTTTGCTTGGGTGGACATGAAATAGACCGCCTCTACTCTTGTAATCCATCTGCGCAGGATTGCTCCATCACCGACACCTGCCGGCCCTGCGGCTGCAAGCGGGCGAACTTACCAGATCAAATCAGACCGCGCTACTCCCGGATGTCGAGCCCGCGGCCCGTGGCGCTTGCAAATGCTGGCAAAGCGCTGTCTGGTGGCTCTGGAGCGCTGCTCAAATATTGATTTTAGTCAAACCTCGGGCGCTCGCTTGAGTCGTTTGTGGTCTGGGCCATATGGCCTCTGACCGCATTAGGTTCTCGCTCGTTCCTGCGCTTGGGTAGAATCGATTTTTTTATTCGTTGAAGGAAGGCCAATGGCTCAGTCCTACAGTGCCCGCAGTCGCGCGATCGAACCTTTCCATGTCATGGCATTGCTCGCGCGGGCCAATGAATTGCAGGCCGCGGGCCACGATGTCATCCACCTGGAAATCGGCGAGCCGGACTTCACTACCGCCGAGCCGATCATCCGGGCGGGGCAGGCCGCGCTGGAGGCGGGCCGCACCCGTTACACTGCAGCCCGCGGCATTCCTGAACTGCGTGAAGCCATTTCGGGGTTTTATCAGCAGCGTTACGGGCTGAACATCGACCCGCGCCGCATCCTCATCACGCCGGGCGGCTCCGGCGCCCTGTTGTTGGCCAGTGCCTTGTTGGTCGATCCGGGCAAGCATTGGCTGCTGGCGGACCCGGGCTACCCCTGCAACCGGCACTTTTTGCGTTTGGTCGAAGGCGCTGCCCAGTTGGTACCGGTCGGCCCGGACGTGCGGTATCAATTGACGCCGGGCTTGATCGAGCGGCATTGGGACCACGACAGTGTCGGAGCGCTGGTTGCATCGCCGGCCAATCCGACGGGGACCATCTTGACCCGGGATGAACTGGCCGGGTTGTCCAGGGCGATCAAGGAACGCAACGGGCATCTGGTGGTGGACGAGATCTACCATGGCCTGACCTACGGCACCGATGCGGCCAGTGTGCTGGAAGTCGATGACAGTGCCTTCGTGCTAAATAGTTTTTCCAAGTATTTCGGCATGACCGGTTGGCGCCTCGGTTGGCTGGTTGCACCAGAAGCCGCGGTCGGCGAACTGGAGAAGCTTGCGCAAAACCTGTACATCAGCGCGCCAAGCATGGCTCAACATGCGGCATTGGCCTGTTTCGAACCGGCCACCATCAGCATTCTCGAAGAGCGCCGCGCCGAATTCGGTCGTCGTCGGGATTACCTGTTGCCGGCTCTGCGTGAGTTGGGCTTCGGAATCGCCGTCGAACCGGAAGGCGCGTTCTATTTGTACGCCGATATCAGCAAGTTCGGCGGTGATGCCTTCGCGTTCTGCAGGCATTTCCTCGAAACCGAACACGTGGCGTTTACCCCGGGACTGGATTTTGGTCGCTATCAGGCGGGGCACCATGTGCGGTTTGCCTACACCCAAAGTCTGGATCGCCTGGAAGAGGCGGTTGAGCGGATCGCTCGTGGTCTGCGGAGCTGGCAAGGCTGATGCGTTTTCATCCTCCTCTCGAAGAAGGTCGGCTGATCCGCCGTTACAAGCGTTTTCTCGCCGATATCGAAACCGTTAGCGGCGAGTTGCTGACCATTCACTGTCCAAACACCGGCTCGATGCTCAATTGTCAGGTCGAAGGCGGGCAGGTCTGGTTCAGCCGCTCAAATGACCCCAAGCGCAAGTTGCCGGGTACCTGGGAAATTGGCGAAACCCCGCATGGTCGGCATTTTTGCGTGAATACCGGTCGGGCTAACGGCTTGATCGAAGAAGCGCTGCGGGCTGGCGTGATCACTGAGTTGAACGGCTTCACCGAGCTCAGACGAGAAGTGGCCTACGGTCAGGAAAAGAGCCGGATCGATTTTCGCCTCGACTACCCCGATGGCCCTGCCTACGTCGAGGTGAAAAGTGTCACGCTGGGGTTTGACGGTGTCGCGGTGGCGGCGTTTCCCGATGCGGTAACCCAGCGCGGCGCCAAGCACCTGCGTGAGCTGGCGCATCTGGCGCGGGACGGGATTCGTGCGGTGCAGTTGTATTGCGTGAACCTGACCGGCATCGAAGCGGTGCGTCCGGCCGAGGAAATTGACTCGGCGTACGCCGCAGCCTTGCGTGAGGCAGTTGCCAGCGGCGTGGAAGTACTGGCCTACGGCGTGAGCCTGACCCATGAAGAAATGATCGTGGATCGCCGGCTGGAAGTGCTGTTGGGCGATTAAAGACTGACCCAGAGTCCTTGGGCGTCCTCGCGGCAGGCCACACGGGACAGCGACTGGCCAGCGCAGGGCCCGGACACACATTCGCCATCCTCAATCAGAAACAGCGCGCCGTGGGTGGCGCACTGGATCAGGCTGTTGCTGGGGTCGAGAAACTGATTTGGGGTCCACTCCAGCCCGACACCCCGGTGCGGACACCGATTGATGTATACGTAAGCCTGGCCACCCCGGCGCACGGCGAAGAGTTTCTGGCCATCGATCTCGAAGCCGCGGCTACTGGCATCGGCCAGCTCGATGCCGGTACACAGAAATTTCATGATGGTCCTCAGGTCCCGCAATGGTGACCGGATGTGTTTGTGCTTGACGTGAAAATGCGAGTAATTATCAAATGGCGAACTAGCCCGATCGAGAGCAATAGCCAGATGTGCAGGATACTTGGCTTGTCGACTCGATGCCCGGGAAACCCCTAAAGGAAGCTGTTTATGCGCCTGAGTACCCGTGTCGCTGCACTCTGTACCGGACTCTTCGTCAGCTATCACGCCAGTGCCGACGAATTACCGCAGCGCTGGGTCAGCGCGGGGGGAGCATTGTCGGAGTGGGTCAGCGCGTTGGGTGGCGAGTCGAAACTGGTGGGCGTCGACACCACCAGTCAGCATCCTGAATCCCTCAAGGCGCTGCCCAGCATCGGTTATCAGCGGCAGCTTTCGGCCGAAGGCGTGTTGAGTTTGCGTCCGCAGATCCTGGTCGGTACCGAAGAAACGGGTCCGCCGCCGGTGCTTTCGCAAATACGCAGCGCGGGCGTTCGGGTCGAATTGTTCTCGGCGCAACCGGATCTCTCCACTTTGCAGGGTAACCTTCAGCGTTTGGGCAAGTTGCTCGGCGCCGAAGACCGCGCAACGCAGTTGCTGGCCACTTATCAACAGGCGCTTGAGCAGCAGAAGATCCGGGTGACCCGTGAACAACTGACGAAACAATCCCCTGGTGTGCTGTTGGTGCTTGGTCATGCTGGCGGCAAACCGTTGATTGCCGGCAAGGACACCGCCGCCGACTGGCTGCTGCAACGGGCGGGCGGCCACAATTTGGCGACCCATACCGGCTACAAGCCATTTTCCAACGAGTCGCTGGTGAGTCTGGATCCCGATGTACTGGTCTTTGCCGACAGGGCTATGAGCGGCGATGCGGCGCGGGCAGCGCTGTTCAAGGAAAACCCGATTCTGGCCTCCACTCGTGCAGCCAGGGATGGGCGGGTAATCGAGCTTGATCCAACCTTGCTCGTCGGTGGATTGGGGCCACGGCTACCCGACAGCGTGAAAACACTGTCCGATGGTTTCTATCCGGATGCAGAGAGTCAGTAAATTCAGGCTGACGTTTCCACAGGCAAAAAAAGACCCGGCAAGAGCCGGGTCAAATAACCGTGATTAGCCTGATGAGGAGATAATCTGAGAGTCCGAACCAAGGGCTTTTCAGAATATCGACCAGTCTCGCGACCAGTTGTGATAATCATAGCGATTCTCATTACCAAGTCAACAGCTGATTGCTCGTTCATCGACTTGGTGTCGTGCTTTACATGCAAGCCATTGAAATCCTTGGGTATTGATCTGTCGTTTTTAGTGTGCTGATTTTGCAACAAGTACGTTCCCCGGATTGCAGCCGTAGCTATTCAGTTCTTGTGGCGTGATGAAATGGCTTCCAGTTGCTTGTTGAGGGCCTCTTTGCGCTCGGCTGGAATGTCATTCCAGTGCACATCCATCAGGGCGCCTTCTATCGCATACAACAACACCTTGGAAGCCCGAAACCCGCGCGTGCGCACGGCCCGATAAGCATCCACCGCCCCGAGGCGACGCAAGTCCGAAGCGCTGTGGATGCCCACGGCATGCAGCCACTGCGCCGACGTCTTGCCAAGATTTTTCAGGTGTTGCAGTTCATCATTCATCAAGCCTCCTTGCGATGGCCGAATGGTGCGTGGGCAAGCTTCTGAGGAGTGTAGCCATCAGTAGGAAAAGCGTGATTGTTTGGTCGTTTTCGACGCAAAAGCTTCTAAGAGGTGTCAGGCAGGCGTGTCGTTAAAATCTGCGAAAAGGGTAGGGAGTGGCGGCGAAATAGTCTGGATTCAAAGTGAACCTGCCCGAAGTCCAGCGCAAAGCGGGGGCGCCGGACTTGTCAATTTACGCACGGGGTTAGCGTGTGCGGTAACGCAGTCGGGTTCCGAAGTTCATCGACATCAGGATTTCGTCGGCGCTGAGCTCCGCAGGAAAGTAGGCACCGGAGATTTGCGCGTGGGCCAGGCTCGCGCCCTCAAGCGAAGCGTTGCGGAAATCGATGCCACGCAAATCGGCGGACCGAAAATAGGCATCGGTGAAGTCGATACCGTCCGCATTCAACTCGCGCAGATCCAGGCCACGGAAATCGCCTCCGACCATGTCGATCAACCCTTCCTTCGGGCGTTCGTTGTTGAAGCCTGTTATGTCGTCTTTGTGCAGCAAGGCATAAAGCGGGGTGTCGAGAAGTTTCGGCTGGCTCATGTCGCATCACCTGTTGGTTTTATGACGCCAGTATAGTGCCACTATCTGACAGCCGTGAAGCCGGAGAAGGCTTCACGGCTGAAATACTTTTTACAGCCCTGGCAGACGTTGGCGGATTTGCTCCACCACGGTGTCGAGGGTCCCGCTTTCATTGGTCTGGACGCGTTTGCTGCAGAGAATTTCTGCTGGCGTCAGGGCTTCACGACTGGCTTGCTGGGCTTCAATAACGGCCAGTGTCGCGTCGGACGGATCGGATTTGTCAGCCTGACGCTGCTGCAGCCAGCTCTCGATAACCGCTTGCGGGGCGTTGCAATCCAGAATCAGGAACGGTGCGCCAGTCGCTTCGGCAACTTTCGCAGCGCTGTCGCGTTGATCGCGCTTGAGGTAAGTCGCGTCGATCACCACCGGGAAACCGGCGTGCAAAATCGCCTCGGCAATTTCATGCAGGCGCTGGTAAGTGGCGGTACTGGCTTCGCTACTGTAGATGCCGGCCTGAACGTCGTTCGACACAGTCTGCTCACCGAACAGGCGTTTGCGTTCTACGTCGGAGCGCAGGCGAATGGCGCCCAATGCTTCCACCAGGCGCATGGCCACATGGCTTTTGCCTACCGCGGAAACGCCGTGGGTGATGGCCATGAAGCGTGAAGGGATGGTGCTGTAGCTTTCCGCCAGGTTTGCGTAGTTGCGGTATTGGCGCAGGCTGGTAGCGCGCTGCACCGGCGTGGCATCGGCCGGCATGCTGAACAGTGCGACCTTGGCACGCACCAGTGCGCGGTAGGCTTTATAGAAGTTCAGCAGTTCCAGGCCCTGATAGTCGCCGGTCAGCTCCAGGTATTGGCTGATGAAGCGTCGTGCCAGGCATTTCAGGCCGCGGTCTTCCAGGTCCATCGCCAGGAACGCGCTGTCGGCGTAGACGTCGGTAAAGCGGAACGGTTCGTTGAACTCGATGCAGTCGAAGATCACCACGTTGCCGTCGATCACCGTGGCGTTACCCAAATGAATATCGCCATGGCATTCGCGGATGAAACCGTCGACCTTGCGTTGTGCCAGCAGTGGCTTGAGGCGTTCGAAGCTGCTCTCGGCCCAAGCTTGCAAAGCGTCGAGTTGCTGCAGGTCAGCCTTGTCGCTGAGGAACGGCAAGATCTGTTCAAAGTTCTGGCGAACGGGGGCCATCACGCTGTCGGGGGTGCCGGCTTCATGCTCGGCCGGGACCTTCGGTGCGTTGAGGTGGAAGCGGGCGATTTGCGCCGCCAGCTCATCGACGTGCGCGGTAGTCAGTTCGCCGTTGGCTTGCAGGGTGCTGAGCAACCCGGTCTGTGGGAACTGGCGCATTTTCAGTACGTATTCGATGGCCGGGCCGTCACCGCCCAGTTGAGGCGCTTCGGCAGTGCCAGTCACCGGCAACACTTCGAGATAAAGATCATCGGTCAGGCGCTGATTCAGGCGCAGTTCTTCGCCACAGAAATGCTTGCGCGCTTCCAGGGTCGTGAAGTCGAGGAAGCCAAAATTCATCGGCTTCTTCACTTTATAAGCAAAGTCGCCAGTCAGCAGTACCCAGGAAATGTGGGTCTCGATGAGCTGGAACCCGTTTACGGCATGCGGGTAGAGGGCCGGGTTTTGCAGGGCGGCGATCAGGGACTGGCTCACGGGCGATCCTTCAGAGTCTGGAAAAATTCAGGCCGTCATTATGGCGTCTAGCCAGCCTAACGCAAACTCGGAGGGCTCCTGTTGAGTATGAATAAAGTGCGTATAATCCGCCGCCATGACTCGTACCCGAACCCCCCGTACCCCAAAAAAACCACCTTCCCGAGGCTTGCGGCCTTGGCTGGGCTGGGCCCTTAAACTCAGTCTGGTCGGCCTTGTGGTGCTGGCCGGATTCGCCGTTTATCTCGATGCCGTGGTGCAGGAGAAGTTCTCCGGCAAGCGCTGGACGATTCCGGCCAAGGTTTACGCGCGTCCGCTTGAACTGTTCGTCGGACAAAAGCTGAGCCGGGACGACTTTCTCACCGAGCTCGATGCCTTGGGCTATCGCCGTGAAAGTGTGAGCAATGGCCCCGGCGCGGCGGCGGTCAATGGTAATACTGTCGACTTGAATACCCGTGGCTTCCAGTTCTACGAAGGTATGGAACAGGCACAGCCGGTGCGCGTGCGTTTCTCCGGCGACTATGTCGCCGAACTCTCGGCGACGAACGGTTCGAAGTTGTCCGTGGTGCGCCTGGAACCGCTGCTGATCGGCGGGATTTACCCGAAGAACCTCGAAGACCGCATTCTGATCAAAATCGACCAGGTCCCGCCGTATTTGCTGGAAACGCTGGTCGCCGTTGAAGATCGGGACTTCTACAGCCACTGGGGTGTGTCGCCCAAATCGATTGCGCGAGCGGTCTACGTCAACACCTCTGGCGGCAAGATGACCCAGGGCGGCAGTACGCTCACGCAACAATTGGTCAAGAATTTCTACCTGACCAGCGAACGCAGCCTGAGCCGTAAACTCACTGAAGCCATGATGGCGATGTTGCTTGAGTTGCATTACGACAAGCGAGAAATTCTAGAGGCTTACCTCAATGAAGTGTTCGTTGGTCAGGATGGTCAGCGGGCGGTGCATGGTTTCGGTCTGGCCAGCCAGTTCTTCTTCGGGCAGCCATTGTCCGAACTGAAGCTGCATCAAGTCGCGATGTTGGTGGGCATGGTCAAGGGTCCGTCTTACTACAACCCGCGTCGCAATCCCGAGCGGGCGCTGGAGCGGCGCAATCTGGTGCTCGATGTGCTTGAGCAACAAGGTGTTGCCAGCGCCGAGCAGGTTGCTGCCGCGAAGAAAATGCCGTTGGGCGTGACAACGCGAGGCAAATTGGCGGACAGCTCTTTCCCAGGCTTCCTGGACCTGGTCAAGCGTCAATTGCGTGAAGACTATCGCGATGAAGACTTGACCGAAGAAGGCCTGCGAATCTTCACCAGTTTTGACCCGATCCTGCAGATGAAGGCCGAAGCGTCGGTCAATGACACCTTCAAGCGCCTTTCCGGGCGCAAAGGCTCCGACGACGTGGAAGCGGCCATGGTCGTGACCAATCCGGAAACCGGTGAGGTTCAGGCCATGATAGGCAGTCGCCAGGCCAGTTTTGCCGGGTTCAACCGCGCACTGGATGCTGTGCGGCCAATCGGCTCGCTGATCAAGCCGGCGGTCTATCTGACGGCGCTGGAGAAGCCGAGCCAGTACACATTGACCAGTTGGCTGTCGGACGAGTCGTTCTCGGTTAAAGGTGCGGACGGCCAGGTCTGGAAGCCGCAAAACTACGATCGCCGTTCCCACGGTACGGTCTTCCTTTATCAGGGCCTCGCGCACTCCTACAACCTGTCGACGGCGCGTCTCGGTCTGGCGGTGGGTGTGCCGAATGTACTCAAGACCCTGGGGCGCCTGGGTGTGAGTCGCGAATTTCCGGCCTTCCCGTCGATGTTGTTGGGCGCCGGCGGCATGACTCCGATTGAAGTCGCGACCATGTACCAGACGCTCGCCAACGGCGGCTTCAACACGCCAATGCGCGGGATTCGCAGCGTGCTGACGGCGGAGGGCGAACCGCTCAAGCGTTACCCGTTCCAGATTCAGCAGCGGTTCGACCCGGCATCGATTTACCTGGTCCAGAGCGCCATGCAGCGGGTCATGCGTGAAGGTACCGGCAGTTCGGTTTACAACGTGTTACCAAAAACCTTGACCCTGGCGGGCAAGACGGGGACCAGTAACGACTCCCGGGACAGTTGGTTCGCCGGTTTCAGTCAGGACTTGCTGGCGGTGGTCTGGTTGGGGCGCGATGACAACGGCAAGACGCCATTCACCGGTGCAACCGGCGCATTGCAGGTCTGGACCAGCTTCATGCGCAAGGCAGACCCACTTCCCCTGGACATGCCGCAGCCGGACAATATCGTTCAGGCCTGGGTCGATTCGCGAACCGGGCAAGGTTCCGATGCCGGTTGCCCGGGTGCCGTGCAGATGCCGTATATTCGCGGCAGCGAACCGCCTCCAGGCGCCGCATGTGGTGGTGAAAACCCTGCAGAGTCGGTGATGGATTGGGTCAAAGGCTGGATGAATTAAGCAAAGAGGGTTTCAAGTGAACAAGTGGTTGATTCCAGCGGTTGCCGCCGTAGCTGTGCTCAGCGGTTGTTCCTCTGTACAGCGTGGTTCGATTCCGGTTGTGGATTCCGGTACCGCGGTTTCCAACAGTGAGCGCGTTTCAGCGAACGGTGGATACCGTCAGACAACGGTCAAACGTCCTGTGCAATCTCAGCCTCAGGCAATTCCACAGGGCGATACCGGCGTCGTTGTGATGGTGCCGGGTGGCGGTGCGACAACGTCGACACCGATCAGCACCACGCCGATTACGCCAGGCCCGATTACACCGGGGCCGATTGATACCTCGCCGGTTCAGTCCGCGCCGATCAACCAGGGCAGCTACAGCATGCCTTCAACGCCGAGCGGTATTCCTTCGGCCAGCTCTGGCGGCCTGTCCGCTGACGAGCAACTGGACGGTCCGGTCCTTGCGCTGTTGACCACGGCTCAGCAGCAACAGGCCGGCGGTGACCTGAACGGTGCGTCGTCAAGCCTGGAGCGCGCCCAGCGAGTTGCGCCGCGTGAGCCACAAGTGCTTTATCGGTTGGCGCAAGTGCGTATGGCTCAAGGTGATGCGCCACAGGCCGAGCAATTTGCACGTCGGGGCCTGACGTTCGCCAATGGTCGCCCGGCGCTTCAGGCCAGCCTGTGGGAATTGATCGCCCAGGCACGTGAGAAGCAGGGTGATTCCGCTGGTGCCGCACTGGCCCGTCAGAAAGCCAAGGTTACTTCGTAATGGATGCACGCTTTCTTAAAATCGCCGATCAGTTGCTGCTGATCGAGCGTGAGTTGCGCGTGCAAGGCTGGTGGGACGACGTCCCGCCATCCGCTGAGGCGCTCTCCAGCGTTGAACCCTTTTCGGTTGATACGCTGGATTTTGAGCAGTGGCTGCAATGGATTTTCCTGCCCCGCATGAAAGCGATCCTGGAGCAGGATCTGCCGTTGCCCAATGCATCCGGAATTCAGGAAATGGCCGAAATGGTTTTCGCTGGCCGCAATGTCCAGGGCAAGGATCGGCAGTTGCAGGTATTGCTCAAAGAATTCGACCTGCTCATTACCGCTTCCCGCTAACTTCAGTTCTTTGTAGGAGTTTGCAGGGGTTATTCGCAGTTCTGCGCGATCTGCTTCTGCGTTTCGCCAATGCGCTCCTGCCGCTGTGCGTCGTCCAGGCGGCGCAGCTCTCCTTCCACTTCCTCCCTGATACGCGGGTTGTTCTGCAACTGCGCCAGGTTCGTTCGCGCCTGTTCACAAAACACTTTCAATTCGGCCTGCTGCCGGGCGACCTGCTTTTTGACGCTCTTGTCGATGGCCTGTTGATCGCCAATGGCGCCACTGGCAGTGGGAGCGGGCGGTTTGCTCACGGATGACGCCGGCGTAACGATGGTCGTGGCTGGCTGGCCTTGGGGCGGTTGCGCATCGAAATGGGTAACGCCCTGGGCGTCGACCCATTTGTAAACCTGCGCGGCCATGGACAGCGGGCTGATGGCCACCAACAGGCCAGCGATGTAGAAGTGCGTACGCATGCCAATTCCTAGTCAAAAGTTGCGCAATTGAAGCTAACACACATGGGATTTATAGGTTTTTTCTTGCGTTCTCATGCGGTTACTAGAATAAAGCACATAGACGGCTTGACTTGCGAAGGGCGAAACAGAAGAATCCAAAGTCCGCTGTACAGGGACTGCCAGAAGCAGACCCTCTCAGCAGATCATGAGGCGCACATCCGCGCCGACCTGTTACACCCGCAACGCGTTACCTCGCGCTGGGTGGGAGAAGCCCGCAACACTTGGGACGATCCCAATACTTGCTCAGTCAGTGCTGACGTAGTCGGCGACCACCGTCGCTCATGCTCTGCAGAGAAGTAAACCTATTAAGACCCGTCCCATTTTTCGTGGGCGGTATTCTGGCGTTTTAGAGGTGAGCAACGTGGAGCTTTTATCTGGCGGTGAGATGCTCGTCCGCTTTTTGCGTGACGAAGGCGTCAAATATATCTACGGGTACCCGGGTGGTGCTCTTCTTCATGTCTACGATGCCCTGTTCAAAGAACCGGAAGTGACCCACATCCTGGTTCGTCACGAACAAGCGGCTACCCATATGGCTGACGGCTACGCCCGTGCCACCGGTAAAGCCGGTGTGGTACTGGTGACTTCCGGTCCTGGCGCCACAAACGCCATCACCGGTATTGCCACGGCCTACATGGACTCCATTCCGATGGTCGTGATTTCCGGCCAGGTGCCGAGCACCATGGTCGGTACCGACGCCTTCCAGGAAACCGACATGATCGGTATCTCCCGGCCGATCGTGAAGCACAGCTTCATGATCAAACACGCGTCGGAAATCCCTGAAGTCATGAAGAAGGCTTTCTACCTGGCACAATCCGGTCGTCCGGGGCCAGTCGTTGTCGATATCCCGAAAGACATGACCAACCCGGCCGAGAAGTTCGAATACGTCTTCCCGAAAAAAGCCAAGTTGCGCTCCTACAGCCCGGCCGTTCGCGGTCACTCCGGGCAAATCCGCAAGGCGGCTGAAATGCTCCTGGCGGCCAAGCGTCCTGTGATGTACTCGGGCGGCGGTGTGATTCTCGGTGGTGGCTCCGCGCCGCTGACCGAACTGGCGAAAATGCTTAACCTGCCAGTGACCAATACCCTGATGGGCCTGGGTGGTTTCCCTGGCACCGACCGTCAGTTCATCGGCATGCTCGGCATGCACGGCAGCTACACCGCCAACCTGGCGATGCACCATGCTGACGTGATCCTGGCAGTCGGCGCTCGTTTCGACGATCGCGTGATCAACGGCGCCTCGAAGTTCTGCCCGAACGCCAAGATCATTCACATCGACATCGACCCGGCTTCGATTTCCAAGACCATCAAGGCCGACGTGCCAATCGTAGGTCCGGTCGAGAGCGTCCTGACCGAAATGGTCGCGATCCTCAAGGAAATCGGCGAGACCCCGAACAAGGAGTCCGTTGCCAGCTGGTGGAAGCAGATCGACGAGTGGCGCGGTGATCGCGGCCTGTTCCCTTATGACAAGGGCGACGGCAGCGTGATCAAGCCACAGGCCGTGATCGAAACCCTGTGCGAAGTGACCAAGGGCGATGCCTTCGTCGCTTCCGACGTGGGTCAGCATCAGATGTTCGCGGCGCAGTACTACAAGTTCAACAAGCCGAACCGCTGGATCAACTCCGGTGGCCTGGGCACCATGGGCTTCGGTTTCCCGGCGGCCATGGGCATCAAGTTGAACTTTCCGGACGATGACGTCGCCTGCGTAACGGGCGAGGGCAGCATCCAGATGAACATTCAGGAACTGTCGACCTGCCTGCAATACGGTTTGCCGGTAAAAATCGTCATCCTGAACAACGGTGTACTGGGCATGGTTCGTCAGTGGCAGGACATGAGCTACGGCAGCCGCCACTCTCATTCCTACATGGAATCGCTGCCTGATTTCGTCAAGCTGGCAGAGGCTTATGGTCACGTTGGCGTGCGCATCACCGATTCGAAAGATTTGAAGTCGAAGATGGAAGAAGCGTTTGCCATGAAGGATCGCCTGGTGGTCATCGATATTTCGGTCGACACCAGCGAGCACGTCTACCCGATGCAGATCAAAGACGGCTCCATGCGCGATATGTGGCTGAGCAAGACGGAGCGTACTTAATCATGCGGCACATTATTTCCTTGCTTCTGGAAAACGAACCGGGCGCTCTGTCTCGTGTGGTTGGCCTGTTCTCGCAGCGCAACTACAACATCGAAAGCCTGACCGTGGCGCCAACCGAAGACCCGACCCTGTCGCGTCTGACGTTGACCACTGTCGGTCACGATGAGGTCATTGAGCAGATCACCAAGAACCTCAACAAACTGATCGAAGTAGTCAAACTGGTCGACCTGTCGGAAAGTGCTCACATCGAGCGCGAACTGATGCTGGTCAAGGTCAAGGCTACCGGTGCCCAGCGCGCCGAGATCAAGCGCACCACCGATATTTATCGTGGACAGATCGTCGATGTCAGTGCCAGCGTGTATACCGTTCAATTGACCGGTACCAGCGACAAACTCGACAGCTTCATTCAGTCCATTGGCACCGCTTCGATTCTGGAGACCGTCCGCAGTGGCGTGACCGGTATTGCCCGCGGCGACAAAGTACTCAGCATCTAAACCAAATTAGCGAATGGCCTGAACGGCCTGATATAGGGGAAATTCATGAAAGTTTTCTACGATAAAGACTGCGATCTGTCGATCATCCAGGGCAAGAAAGTAGCCATCATCGGTTACGGTTCCCAAGGCCACGCTCAAGCGTGCAACCTGAAAGACTCCGGCGTTGACGTTACCGTTGGCCTGCGTAAAGGTTCGGCTACCGTTGCCAAGGCTGAGGCCCATGGCCTGAAAGTGACTGACGTTGCTTCCGCCGTTGCAGCTGCCGACCTGGTCATGATCCTGACCCCGGACGAATTCCAGTCTTCGCTGTACAAGAACGAAATCGAGCCGAACATCAAGAAGGGCGCTACCCTGGCCTTCTCCCACGGTTTTGCGATCCACTACAACCAGGTAGTGCCACGCGCTGACCTCGACGTGATCATGATCGCGCCGAAGGCTCCAGGCCACACCGTACGTTCCGAGTTCGTGAAAGGCGGCGGTATCCCTGACCTGATCGCGATTTACCAGGACGCTTCGGGCAACGCCAAAAACGTTGCTCTGTCCTACGCGGCGGGCGTTGGTGGCGGTCGTACCGGCATCATCGAAACCACCTTCAAGGACGAGACCGAAACCGACCTGTTCGGCGAACAAGCCGTTCTGTGCGGCGGTACCGTTGAACTGGTTAAAGCCGGTTTCGAAACTCTGGTTGAAGCTGGCTACGCGCCGGAGATGGCCTACTTCGAATGCCTGCACGAACTGAAACTGATCGTTGACCTCATGTACGAAGGCGGTATCGCCAACATGAACTACTCGATCTCCAACAACGCCGAATACGGCGAGTACGTGACCGGCCCGGAAGTTATCAACGCCGAATCCCGTCAGGCCATGCGCAACGCCCTGAAACGTATTCAGGACGGCGAATACGCCAAGATGTTCATCAGCGAAGGCGCTACCGGCTATCCTTCGATGACCGCCAAGCGTCGTAACAACGCCGCTCACGGTATCGAAATCATCGGCGAGCAACTGCGCTCCATGATGCCGTGGATCGGTGCCAACAAGATCGTCGACAAAGCCAAAAACTAAGTCTGACGCTTGTACGAAAAACGCGGCTTAGGCCGCGTTTTTTCGTTTGGATCGCCGGTTCTGGTATAAAGCTGCATCGTTTGCGATGCGAACCGTCGTCGCAGACACCTGTCGAAACTTTCCACCCTGTTGCAAGGTATTGTCCATGAGCGAACGTCCCGAAGAGCCAAACCAGGCCTCTGACGCCGAAAGCCTGCTGCCCATCGATGAACATGTCGAAGAAGGGCACGACGCTGAAGGCCGTAAAGTCCGGCATCGTGGTATCTATCTTCTGCCGAATCTGTTCACTACTGCGAACCTGTTCGCAGGTTTCTACTCCATCATCAACTCGATGAGTGCGCAGGCCGCCTTGAGCGCCGGCGACTCAATCAGCGCAAGCAAGTACTTTGCTTTTGCTGCCATCGCGATCTTTGTCGCCATGGTGCTCGACGGCCTCGATGGCCGTGTGGCTCGCATGACCAACACCCAGAGCGCTTTCGGTGCCGAGTACGACTCGCTGTCGGACATGGTCGCTTTCGGCGTGGCGCCGGCACTGCTGGCATTTGGCTGGGCACTGGGCGACATGGGCAAGGTTGGCTGGATGGTCGCCTTCATTTATGTAGCAGGCGCTGCGTTGCGTCTGGCGCGTTTCAACACCCAGGTCGGTACCGCCGATAAACGCTACTTCATCGGTCTGGCCAGCCCGGCTGCCGCTGGGGTTGTAGCAGGGATTGTCTGGGCGTTCAGCGACTACGGGATTCAGGGCTCCAAGATGTCTTTCCTGGTGGCGTTGATGGTCGCGGCAGCAGGCATGCTGATGGTCAGCAACATCAAGTACAACAGCTTCAAGGAGCTGGACCTGAAAGGGCGCGTACCTTTTGTGGCCATCCTCGCAGTCGTGCTGGTGTTCGCCGTCGTGTTCAGTGATCCTCCGCGCATTCTGCTGCTGGTGTTCCTCGCCTATGCAGCCTCTGGCCCGGTGCAGTACTTATT